>JADKFE010000016.1 GCA_016717595.1 Deltaproteobacteria bacterium
GGTGAAGACGCCGCGAACGTCTACGCCGAGATCACGGCCCTGGGTGAGCTGGCCTACCCCGACCACAGCCTGAGCTACCTGCTCACCTACGGCGTCTACGGCCTCGCCTGGCAGCAGGCCCTGGCGACGCCGTGATCGCCCTGTAGAGTGTGAGGATGAGAGCTGTCTCCGTCGATGACGCCCCCGCGCCCGCCTTTGGCCTCGCCGAACGTTTAACGCCTGGCGAGGGGCCCTGGCACCAGCACCGCCGCCACCAGCTCCTGTACGCGGCCCCGGGTGTTTGACCTGGAGCTCGACGACGCGGCGTGGACCTTTACGCCCCAGCGCGCCGCCTGGACTGCCCTCAAACACCCTTCATCGTGTGTGTCCACCCGCCCCGTCCGGAGCTGCGCGCGGTCTACCTGAGCCCGGAGTTCTGCCCCGCGCTCAACACAGACGCCCGGTGTTCGCCATCGACGAGCTCACCCGCCAGCTCCTCTTGGCCTCCGTGCGTTTTGGCCCCGCCCGTGACCCCGACGACCCGTTGGCGAACGATCTCTTGCGCACCTTGGCCGGCCTCGCCCACGAGCACGCCGCCCGCGCCGAGCCCACCCGCCTGCCGCGCCCCCGCGACCCGCAGCTCGCCCGGGCCGTCGCCTACACGCTCAACCACCTGCACGAGCGGATCGCCGTGTCGGAGATCGCCCGCGCCGCGGGGCTCAGCGAGCGCAGCCTCCACCGGGTAGCTCGTCGCCGACTGCGGCCTCAACCCCCGCCAGCTCCTCCACACCGCGCGTATGCTCCGGGCGATGGAGCTTCTGGAGACCCAATCGTCTCTCCGTGGGTGAGGCAAGCCTGCGCGCCGGGTTCCTGAGCATGGGGAGCTTCTCGTTGGCGTTTAGGCACTTCGCGGGCCTGAGCCCCTCGGATTGGCGTCGGCGCGAGGAGACGCCGCGGCGGTGATCTCACACAGTGGATGGGCGGGGCGTCGTACGCCAGGGTACCATCGCAGTTGGTCCCCGAGGGCCTCGGGAGCCACCGGGAGCCTCGCCAGGCCACCGGCTCAGGAGCCGCGCGCCGGTCACCCGGTACTGTGTGGAGCAGAAGTGGCAGTCCACCTCGGTGCCGCCCTGCTCGGTCGCCAAGGCGCGCAGGTCCGCGGCGCCCAAGGCCACGAGGGTAGACTCCACACGCTCCATGGAGCAGGTGCAGGCGAAGAGCAGCGTCGTCTGCGCGAGCACCTCGACGCCGCCCAGGAGCTCTTCAGACAAGGCCCCGACGACGAGCTCCTCCATAGACGCGCTACGAAGCGGCTCAATCGCGGCCACAAACGCCTCTAGGCTGGACTCATCGCCGCCCATTCGCTCGATCAAGAGCCCCGCGGCCTGGCGAATCGTGCCGTCGTCGTTCAGCGAGACGCCCAGCCGCACCAGCCCCGTCGTCTGCTGGGAGCGGGTGAAGTAGCTGGAGAGGGCGCCCTCAAAGCTGCCCTCCTCGATGGGCGAGAGGCCGCGGTAGAGCTCGCGGGGGCCGTCCCACTTCACGGCTTGCAGCACCCCCTCGATGGGGCCGGTGAGGCTCAACACGTCGGGCACCACCCGAGCGCGCACGCCGCCGTCGCCGGTCACCTCCCCCAGAAACGAGAACTTGGGGGCGTCGGCCTGAACCTGCACAAACAGACGCTCGGTGCCTTTGATGTGCGCGCCCAAGATGGCCGTGGTCACCAGGCCCTCGGCGAGCACACGCGCGGCGTCCCCTTTGAGGCCGTGGCGGCGGATCATCTCCCGGGCCGGGCCCTCGACGAGCACCAGCACCACACGCGCCGAGCCGTTGAGCGTCAGGCCCCGCAGCATCGTGCCCGGGGCGCCGTTGTCGGTGACGAGGTGTCCGATCATTGTGCCATCCGCTGCGCGGCGTTCATCCGCGGCAAAAACTTCTCGGCGGGCTCGTAGCCGGTCAAGGTGAGCTTGGGGATCACCGTGCCGTCGGGCTTCAAGAACAGCACCGTCGGCAGGCCCTTCACGTCGTACTTCTTGAGGAGCGCTTGGACCTTGGGATCTTTGTCGCTGGTGGCGTCGATCATCAGCGGCACAAACGCCGCGGAGGTGGTGATGACCTGGGCGTCGGTGTAGGTGAAGTGCTCGAGCTCTTTGCAGGCCGCGCACCACTCGGCGGTGAAGTCGATGATCAGGGGTTTGTCCTCGGCCTTCGCCCGGGCCAAGGCCGCCGTCTCGTCGTCGTTGATCCAGGGGATGGAGCCCTGGGCCGTGGCGGCGCCGGCGGTGCTGATCTGGAGCGGCGGCAGGATGAAGCCTTGGGTGACCAAGGTGCCCACGAGCAGGTAAGCGCCGACGAGGCCGCCCACCACGGCGTACAGACGATGCGCGCGGGCGATGGCCGGGCCCTCGTCGTCGTTTGAGGGCCAGGCGAACACGGCGGTGGAGAGCAGCACAAAGGCCGTGAGCAGGGCCGTGACCGTGTCCGAGAGGTGCGGGGCCACGAAGTACACCGCGCCCAACCACATGGCCACGCCGAAGCCGTGTTTGACCGTCTCCATCCAGGCGCCGGGGCGCAACATCATGTCGGAGAAGGTGCCCGCGACGAGGAAGATCATCCCCATGCCCAAGCTGAACGCCAGCATGAGCCCGGCCCCCAAGGCCAGCTCCCCCTGCTGCCCGATGACCACCATCAACGAGGCGATGACGGGGCCGGAGCAGGGCCCGGCGACGATGGCGCCCACGGCGCCGATCAAGAACGCCCCGGTGTAGCCCGCGCCGCCGACGTTGTTCAGGCGCTCGGCGATAAACCCGGGCACCGCGACCTCAAAGGCCCCGAACATCGCCGCGCCCATGGCGAAGAAGAACAGCGCCACGGCGCCCACCACCCACGGGAGCTGCATCCAGGCGCCGAAGATCGAGCCGGTCATCGCCGCGCCCACGCCGAGCACGGTGTAGACCGTCGCCAGCCCGACGACATAGGCCAAAGACAAGCTGAACGCCTGCAAGCGGCTGCCCGACGAGCGCGCGCCGATGATGCCTACGGTGATCGGCACCATCGGCAGCACGCAGGGCGTGAGCGACACCAAGAAGCCCGCGCCGAACACGAACAGCACCAGCCAGATCAGGCCCTTCTCACGGGCGGCGGCGAAGCCGTCTACGGGCAGGCCGGCGTCGAAGTCCTCGGCGGGGGTGGCGGCGGCGTTGGAGTTGTCGGCGAGGGTGGTGGCCACCGGGGGCGCAGCGACGGGCTCAGCCGGGGGCGCAACCGCGGGCTCAACGACGGCGGGCTCGACCGCGGGATCAACGACCGGGGGCTCCACCGCAGGGTCCGCGGCGGGCGTCTCCGCCGGGGTCGCGGGCGCCGCCGGCGCCGCCGGAGCGGCGAAGGTCACCGTCTCGGTGAAGTCGAGGTACTGCGGCATCAGGCACAGCTCAGCCTTACACGCCTGATACCCCACGGTGCCCTTCACGACGCGGCTGCCGGGGGCGGCCTTGAGCGCGGCGAGGGCGGTGAAGTTGCCGTCGTACTCGCCCCGGGTGGCGCCGGGGATGGCCGGGTCGGGGCGCTGGTGGGCTTTGGGCCAGCCGACCTTGCCCAAGGTGACGGCTTGGCCTTCAGCGAGCTCAACAAAGGTGAAGCTCTGGGTGAGGTGCCAGCCCGGCGCCTGCTCAAAGCTCACCGCCAGGGCCTCGCCCTTCACCTTCACCGTGACGTTGACCGGGTTCTCATCGCTGAGCTTGCCCGCGTAGGCCGAGGGCAAGAGCGTGTCGAGCCAGCCCACGGCCTTGGGCTTGACCTCCACGGAGGCGCGCAGCGTCTCGGTGTGGGGCAAGAAGCAGACGTTGCCTTTGCAGCCGACGACCCGCAGCTCAAGGGCGACGTCGTGGCGACCGGCGGCCTGGGGGGCGTCCACGGGCACCCGCAGGGCCACGTCGTTGGACCACACCTCGATGGGCTCACCCGTGACCGGGTCGGGCTTCATCTCGCCGGGCGGGTACTCCGTGGGCCGCAGGGTGAGCGTGCCTTTGGAGAGCGGGGTGAGGGAGGTCTCGGCGCTGTAGACGACCACACCCGCGGGCACACGAAGCTCGACGGTGAGCGCGCCGGGTTTGCCGACCTCCAGAGGGCTGGCCGTGAGGAGCGCCTGCACCGGGGGGCCCGCGGCCTCAGCGCCCGAGCCCACGACACCCAAGAGCGTGAGCAGCCCCAGCGCGAAGGCGAAGAGCCGGAAGGGGAGCTTCTTGAAGGTGAAGATCATGGCGTCGCGCTCCAGGAGATGGGCTGGCGACGCGCGGGGCCGACACGCTCGCCACCTCGGTCTTGGGTAGCACGATGCCGCGCGGCTTGCAGGGCTTCAGGAGCGCCGCCGGGTTAAGCGCCGCCGATGCGTGTCGCCGTGCTCATCCCCGCGCTGAACGAAGAGGAGGCCTTGCCCTTGGTGCTCGCCGACCTCGCGCGGCGCGCCCCGGATCGGGTCGTCGTCGTCGACAACGGCAGCGCCGATCGCACCGCCGAGGTCGCGCGGGCCGCGGGGGCTGAGGTCGTCTCCGAGCCCAAACGGGGCTACGGCGCGGCCTGCCTCGCCGGGCTCAAACACCTCACCCACGACCCTCCCGACGTGCTCATCTTCTTAGACGGCGACCACAGCGACGACGTGAACGACCTGCCGCGCCTGCTCGCCCCCCTCCACGACGGCGCCGCGGACCTCGTCATCGGCGACCGCACCCGCCGGGCCGAGCGCGGGGCCTTGTTGCCCCAGCAGCGGGTGGGCAACGTCGTCGCCACCACCCTCATCCGCGCGCTCACGGGCCTACGCACCCGGGACATGGGCCCGTTTCGGGCGATCCGCTGGCCCGCGCTGATGGGCCTCAACATGTCTGATGTGGCCTTTGGCTGGATGGTCGAGATGCACATGAAGGCCGCCCGCGCCGGGCTTCGTGTGGTGGAGCTCCCCGTGAGTTACCGCCCCCGACGGGGCGAGAGCAAGATCAGCGGCACCGTGCGGGGCTCGATCAAGGCGGGGGTGGGCATGTTGGGCGCCTGCTGGACCTACCGATGATCATTGACCTCAAGACGGTGATGTTCTTTAAGGCGCCGATCCCCGGGCAGGTCAAGACCCGGCTGATCCCCGCGCTCGGCGCGGAGGGCGCGGCGGCCCTGGCCGAGGCGATGGCGCTTGACTGTTTACACACCGCGATGGCGGCGGGGCTCAACCCCGAGATCGCCGTCGCCGGGCCCATGGACCACCCCTTCGTGACGGGGCTCGTCAGCCGCGGCCTCAAGGTGAGCGCCCAGGTAGACGGCGACTTGGGCGCGCGAATGAGCGCGGCGATGGGCCCCGGCCCGGCGATGGCCCTTGGCGGTGACGCGCCGACGCTTCGGGTCAGCCAGCTCCAGGCCCTCGCCCGAGGCAGCGGCCACGTGAACATCGGCGCCACTGAAGACGGCGGCTATTGGGGCATCTCTTGGCCCGCGCGCCAAGACGAGCTCCTGCGCGACATGCCGTGGTCTACGGCGAACCTGTGCTTAGAGACGCTCTTGCGGGCGAGCAGGTTAGGGTTGACCGTGGGCTTGGCCCCCAAAGGCCAAGACGTCGACGAGCCCAAAGACCTCCTCCCCCTGCGAGAGGCCCTGCAACAAGGCGCCCCGGCGCCGCGCACCCGGGCCGCGCTGGTCCGCTTGTTACCCCCCTCCTGACCCACCGCGCCCGCTGGAGAGCCCCGAATGCCCCTCATCACCACCGGACTGCCCTCTCCGCTGCGCTCGATTCACATCATGGGCATCTGCGGCACGGCCATGGGCGCCGTCGCCGGGATGCTCAAAGACGCGGGCTATGAGGTCAGCGGCTCTGACGGCGCGGTCTACCCGCCGATGAGCGACTACTTGGCGGGCTTGGGCATCCCCGTGATGTCGGGCTACGTCGCCAAGAACCTCGACCACAAGCCCGACCTCGTCGTGGTCGGCAACGCGATCCGCGCGGTGTACGAGGAGGCCGAGGCCGTCGTGGCCCAAGACCTCAACTACTGCTCGTTCCCGCATCTTCTGGGCGAGCTCTTCCTCAACGATCAGAAGAGCGTGGTCGTCGCGGGCACCCACGGCAAGACGACGACCACCGCCGTCACCGCCTGGCTGCTCGACCAGGTCGGCATGGCGCCGGGCTACCTCATCGGCGGCGTGGTGCGGGGCTGGGAGCGCACGGCGCGGGCCGGAGACGGCGTGTACTTCGTCATCGAGGGCGATGAGTACGACACGGCCTTCTTCGACAAGCAGCCGAAGTTCCTGCATTACCGGGCCAACGTCACGATCCTCACCTCCGTCGAGTTTGACCACGCCGACATCTACCGCGACCTCGCCCATGTTCAGGAGAGCTTCAAGCGCCTCATCGCAGGCATGCCCGCGGA
Source organism: Deltaproteobacteria bacterium (assembly GCA_016717595.1). GTDB lineage: Bacteria > Myxococcota_A > UBA796 > UBA796 > CAJQPC01 > JADKFE01. Next base: position 6,381 of record JADKFE010000016.1, read on the forward strand.
CGGCCGCGTGATCGCCCGCTGGGACCACGCCACGGTGCGAGAGGTGTGTCAGAACGCGCCCTGCGCCATCGTGAAGTATGGGCCGGGCCAAGACTGGGACGGGCGCATCGACGGCGTGGACCACGACCGCGGCGTGATGAAGTTCTCCGTGCTCAACGACGGCGTGGTCGTCGGGCGGTTTGAGAGCGTGCTCGTGGGCGAGCACAACCTCTACAACCAGGTGGCCGTCATCGCCGCGCTTCTGGGCGAGGGCATCTCCGCGGACGCGCTGGCGACGGCGCTCAAGACCTTTGAGGGCGTGAAGCGCCGCCAAGAGGTGCTCGGCGAGCCCGGCGGCGTCACCGTGCTCGACGACTTCGCCCACCACCCCACCGCCGTGAAGGTCACCACCGCCGCCCTGCGCCTGCGGTTTGGCGGTCGGCGCCTGTGGGTGGTGTTTGAGCCGCGGTCGAACACGTCTCGGCGGAAGGTCTTCCAGAAAGAGTACGGCGAGGCCTTCGACGACGCCGACCAGATCATCATCGCCGACACCGCCCCCGACACCCGCCTCTCCCCAGACGAGCGCTTCTCCCCTGGGCAGCTCGCCGCGGATCTGCGCGCCCGAGGCTTAGAGGCCACCTGCCTCGCCGAGGTTGACGACATCGTGGCCACCTTGGCCGCCAACGTGAACGAGGCCGACGTGGTGGCCGTGTACTCCAACGGCGGCTTCGGGGGCCTGCACAAGAAGCTGCTCAAGGCCCTGGAGGACCGCTTCGCCGCGCGAAGGCGACGCGAAGGCTGACGCGAAGGCCGAGAAGAAGTGATGGACGGCGCCTCCGGCCCCCTGCTCAAGACCGAGATCCCCGGCCCCGCCTCCCGGGGCTGGATCGATCGCCTCGCTCTGCGGGAGTGCCCGGCGATCACCTCCCGGCGCGCTCGCCGCGCCGCCGCCTTGGGTGTGGCCGATGACGACCCCATCGTCTGGGACGAGGCCCTGGGCGCGAACGTACAAGACGTAGACGGCAACGTCTTCGTAGACCTCACCGCGGGCTTTGGTGTGGCGTCGGTGGGCCACCGAAACCCCGCCGTCGTGGCCGCGGCCCAGGCCCAGCTCAGCCGCCTGCCGCACGCCATGGGCGACGCCTTCCCCGACCCTCAGCGGGTGCGGCTCTTGGAGGCCCTCGCCGAGCGCACGGGCTTGGACCACGGCATCTTGGGCAGCTCCGGCAGCGACGCCGTCGAGGCCGCGCTCAAGACGGCGCGCCTGGCCTCGGGCCGCGACGGGGTGTTGGCCTTTGAGGGCGGCTACCACGGCCTCTCCTACGGGGCCTTGGCCGCGAGCCACTACAAACACCACGACTTCCGCACACCCTTCTTAGGCCAGCTCGGGGATCATGTGCGCTGGGCGCCCTTCGGCGGGGAGATCCCGGCCTTAGACGGCGTCGGCGCGGTGCTCGTCGAGCCGATTCAAGGCCGCGGAGGTGTACGTTCACCGCCCGCGGGCTGGCTCCAGAAGCTCAGGGCCGCCTGTGATCAGGCCGGGGCGGCGCTGATCTTCGATGAGATCTACACCGGCTTCGGGCGAACGGGCGTGATGTTCGCTCACCAGCGGGAGGGCGTGCGCCCAGACCTGCTCTGCGTCGGCAAGAGCCTCGCCGGGGGCTTCCCCATCTCGGCCTGTATGGGCAGCCGGGCGGTGATGGAGGCCTGGGGCGCGTCCAAAGGTGAGGCCCTGCACACCCAGACCTTCTTGGGCAACCCCGTCGGCGCGGCGATGGCCTTGGCCGCCCTCAAGTTTATCGACGATGAGCGGCTGGTGGAGCGCTCCGCGACGCTGGGCGCCTGGCTCAAAGATCGCCTGAGCGCCTTGGGCCGGGTGCGCGGTGAGGGCCTGATGCTGGGCTTAGAGGCGCCCGACCCCCTCGGGTTGAGCCGGGCCTTGCTCCAGCGCGGGTTCATCCTCTTGCCCGCCGGGCTGCGGGGTGAGGTGTTGGCGTTCACGCCGCCGCTCGTCATCACTGAAGGCCAGCTCGACGGCGTCGTCACCCAGCTCCAAGCCCTGCTGGGGCGGTCGTGAAGGCCGAGACGCTCAGTCTCCTGCGCAGAGGCGCCCCCGAGGCCGAGCGTTGGCCCCACGCCCGGCGCCTCTTTGAGCACCAGCGCGCCCTGTGCCCCGACTACGCGGCGTTTGTGGGCGACGCGAACCCCCAGAGCTTCGCCGAGCTGCCCGCCGCGCCCGTCGGCCTGTTCCGCGATCTGCGGTTCTGCGTGAGCGCGCACTCTGGCGCCATCTTCCGCACGAGCGGCACCACCTCAGGCCAGCGCGGGGCGCACCACCTCCCCGACACCGAGGCCGTCGAGCTCGCCGCGCGCCTCCACTTCGACTCCATGCTCCTCGGCTGCCCTACGCCCAACACCCTCTCCTTGGTGACCGACGCCAACGAGCACCCCGACTCGTCGCTCGGCCACATGATCCGGCACCTCGCCCCCAGCGCGCGGAGCTTCTTTCGGCCCGGCGTGGGCGTTGACGCAGACGGCGCCTGGGCCGCCCTTCGTGGGGCGAACACCCCGGTGTTTGTGCCCACCACCGCCTTCGCCTTGGCCGAGCTCCTGGAGCACCCCGGCGAGGCCCGGCTGCCCAGCGGATCCATCGTGATGGTGACCGGCGGGTTTAAGGGCCGCCGCACCCAGCTCGACGAGGCCGGGCTGTGGGCTGAGGCGCAGCGGCGTCTTGGGCCCGAGGCGCAGCTCGTCGGGGAGTACGGCATGACCGAGCTCAGCTCCCAGCTCTGGGACGTGGGCGAAGGGTACGTCCCGCCGCCTTGGCTCATCGTGCTCGTCGTCGACCCCGAGACCGGCGCGCCCCTGCCCGACGGCGACTCCAGGCCTCCTACGTTTTGTCGATCTCGCGAGCTGGGGGAGCTGCGTCGCCATCGAGACCCAAGACCTCGGCGTGTTTGTAGACGGTCGCCTGCGCCTTCAGGGCCGGGTGACCGACGCCCCGGCCCGAGGCTGCTCCTTGACCGCTGAAGAGGCGAGGGCCCAGCGATGAACCCCCCGCCCAAACCCAACCGTGAGGCCCACGCCCGCGCCGCCGTCGCCCGGTTTGGGGTGATGGACCCGTCGGAGTGGGGCACCGGGCTCTCGGCCCAAGGCGCCCGAGAGGCCCAACGGGTGAGCGTCGATCTGGTGCTCGACGGCCGTTTTGGCGAGGCCCCCAGCACGCCCCCGGCGAAGCTGCTGATCTGGTGCGCGGCGAACGTGTTCACCGCCCCCTTGGAGTGGACGGCCCGCTTCGCCGCCTGGGGGAGCCAGGTCACCCTCAAGGCGCCCTCGGCCTGCCCCGCCCCCGTCGAGGCCCTCGCCCAGGCCTTCGCGCCGCTGGGTGTCGTCGCCGTCAATCGCCCCCATGAGGCGTGCTGGGATCTTGTGAGCGAGGCCGACGCCGTGCTCGGCTTCGGCGGCGACGAGGCGATGGCGGAGCTCGCGGCGCACATCCCCGCCGAGACCCCACGCTCGCTCCACGGCCATCGGGTGAGCCTCGCCGTGGTCACCGAGGACGACGCCGCGACGGCCAAAGCCTTGGCGATGGATCTGTGCCTCTACGACGGCCAAGGCTGCATGTCCCCCGCCGCCATCTTCTGTTTGGGTGACCCGGTGCGCCTCGCCGAGCGCCTCGGCGACGAGCTCTTTGACATGACCACACGCCTGCCGCGCGGAGCGCCCTCCCCGGGCTTAGGCGCCGAGCGCCGCCGCCGCCTGGGCCTCGCCAACGCCTTGGGCCGCGCCTGGGAGGGCGACGACTGGCTGGTCACCGTCACCCCCGCCCGCACGTTCAGCCCCGTGAGCTACGCCCGCCTCGCCGCGATTCACCCCATCGACAGCCTCGACGCCTTGAGCGCCCTGCCCCCGCTGCCCTGGTCGAGCCTCGGCACTGATCTCTACGCTGACGCGGCCGCCAAGGTCGCCGCCACCTTGGGCGTGCCCCGGGTGTGTCGGCCCGGCGAGCTGCAGCGCCCACGCTTTGGGCGCCTGCACGACGGCGTCAACGTCGAGGCCACGCTCTGCCGGAGCCCGACGTGGGCGCCCTAAACCCGATCCTCGCCGGGCGGGTCTCCGCCGAGGCCCAGGCCATCCACGAGGCGGCGCTCATCGTCGATCTCCACTGCGATCTCCTGTTGACCTCGGGCCTGCTGGGCTGGGACTGGGGCCGCCATCACGCCGAGAACCCCCTGCCCTACGCGCCGCTGTTCGGTCACTGCGACCTGCCCCGGCTGCGCGCGGGCAACGTCGGCGCCTTGGGTTTGGGCATCGTCACCAACCCCTTCGCCGGGCCTTGGCGTGAGGCCCACGGCGACCTCATCTTCCGCCGCCTCGGCGAGAAGCTCACGCGCCACGTTGACGAGCTGCGCCTGGCCACCACCGCCCAAGGCATCCGCAGCGCCCGGCGCGACGGCCGCATCGCCTGCTTCGCCGGTTTAGAGGGCGCCCACGCCTTGGCCGGGCGCTTAGACGCCTTGCCACGCTGGCAAGATCAGGGCCTCACCTACGTCGGTTTGGCACACTTCACCCAGAACGAGGCCGTGCGCCCCATGGTCGGGCTTGGCGCCTGCGCCACCTCACCGCTCACCGACTATGGCCGAGAGCTCGTGCGAGAGCTCGACCGCCGCCGCATCTTGGTGGACGTGGCCCACCTCAACCGGGCTGGCGTGGTGGAGGTCTGCCAAGGCGCCACCACCCCACGAATCTGCTCCCACACCGCCTGCACCGCGGTTCACCCCTCCCCTCGGGGCATCGACGACGAGCAGATCCGCCTGATCGCGGACACCGGCGGGGTCATCGGCGTGATCTTCGTGACCCCGTTCATCGGCCCCGGCGGCGCGGCCCAGGTGGCCCGGCACCTCGACCACATCAAGCGCCTCGTCGGCGTTCAACACTGCGCCTTGGGCTCCGACTGGGAGGGCTTCGCGGTCTACCCCGACGATCTGCGCAGCGCCGACCGCCTCCCCCTGCTCACCCAGGCCCTCTTGGACCTGGGCTGGACCGCTGAAGACATCCACATGGCCTACGGGGAGAGCTTCTTGCGGGTCTTGGCCGAGGTGCGGGGCGGTTAAGGGTTTGTTTATGTGCAAGACCGATGCAAGCCTCGCTCACCCTTCGCCCTGACCCTGTACAAGCCCCGAGCAGCCGCCTCAGGCGTTCGTGGGCAGCTCCCGGCTGAGGCGGGCGCGGGCGCGGGCGAGGTCACGGCTGATCTGGGCGGGGTGCAGGCCAAACTCTTTGGCGATGTCCCGGCCCGTGCGGCCCTCGATGAACGCGCGCAGCACCTTCGCCGGGCGGTCGGCGTACTGGCTCAGGTACTGGTCGATGGCCTGGGTGACGCCGTTCTTGCGGGCGCCGACGCCGCCCATCGCCGCCTCGGGGCCATCGGCGTGCTCCAGAGACCAGGCCGACATACACCGCGACGCGCCGGGATCCTGGCCGAAGCTGGGCAGCTCGTTCGCCCGGCGGCGCGCCCGGCGGCGGCGGCGCTTGGCTTCAGCGCTGCGGGCGGCCCAGGCGGCCTGCACGACGAGGTAGGTGCGTAGGCTGCCGCGCTCGGGGTCCCAGCGCTCCAGAAGCTCGGGCAGCTTGGCCCAGAACTCCTGTAAGAACTCATCCACCTCGGAGCTGCAGAATCCGCCCAGGCTGCGGGTCATGCTGCGCCGGACGGGCTCGGCGTGAAGGTGGTAAATCACCTCAAAGCTCGGGCTCGTGCGCAGGGTGAGGTAGCTCTTGACCAGCTCGCGGTCGATGGTAGACATCTGTGACTCCCTGAACGGGGTGTGTACAGACTATACGCATCGTCCCGGCAAATGGCAAGCCCCCAATGTACAAACCTGTACATTGGGGGCCAAAGGGTGTACAGACGATCCCTAGATCGCCCGACGATCCGCCTAAGCGATGGGCGGCGGGGCCTTGAGCAGGCCAGCGAGGTTGAAGTCGCGGATGCCGGAGTGATCCCGCAGGCGGATCAGGGCCTCACGCTCGATCTGCCGCACCCGCTCGCGGGAGAGGCCCATCTCTTTGCCCACCTCAGACAAGGTGCGGAACTCGCCGTCATCGAGGCCGTAGCGCCGGGTGAGCACGAAGCGCTGGCGGTCGGAGAGCACGGAGGCGAAGGCCGTGTGCATCCGGTTGAGCTCTTGGCCTTGGATGGCGTCGCCGTCGGGCTGGGGCGCGTCCTCGTCGCTGAGGAAACGCTCCAGGGGCCGGGGGCGCGGGCCGTCATCGACGGGCTGCTCCAAGGAGATGGTGTTGCCTTGGCTCAGCAGGAGCTCCGCGCGCTCCTTGTCGATGCCCACCTCATCGGCGAGGTCGTTGATGTTGTACTCGATCCCGCCGGCCTCGAAGCGCTTCATGGCTTTGCGCAGGTTGCGGGTCTGTTCAACCGCGCAGCCCGGCAAGCGCACGGGGCGGCCGGTGTGGTCGATGGCGCGGGTCATCTGAGCGCGCACCCACCACCGGGCGTAGGTGGAGAAGCGGATGCCGCGGTCGGGGTCGAATCGTTTGGCGGCGCGTAGGAGGCCGATGTAGCCCTCTTGGACGAGGTCCTCCTCATCCATAAACGGCCCGGCGAGCTTACGCGCCTCGCCGTGGGCGATGCGGCGCCCCGACATCGCGAGGCGCCAGCGGAGGTTCTCCGCCTCTTGCCACGCCGCGGCGGCCGTGCGCGCGCGCAGCTTGAGCTCCGGCTGGAGCTTGGCCTCACGCACGACGGACATCACCGCCTCTTCAAGGCGGCTCACCGCGCCGGCGCGGGTGCGCTCGGCGCGCTCGGGGCGGCGACCGACGATGGCCTGAGCGGCTGGAACCTCGCGGATCGCCTCTCGGGCAGCCTCCTCTGCCCGACGAATGCGCCGGGCCATGTCCTTCTCTTCTTCAGCCGTGAGCCGCTCGCTGCGGCCAGAACGCTCTGAAGAGGAAGACATCCCGAAGCTGGCACGGGAAAGGGCCATGGAATCTCCTCAACTTGTGTACACGATGCTTGGCGGGCGCCCGCTGCCCGGCGGGTGGGAGCTGCGCGCCGCGACTGGTGAAGCGCCAGCAGAAGGGATTAGTCTACTGGCATTCGGATGAAGATGAACAGGGATGAACGCGAATCCGCAGATTACCGCGATAAACCCAGAGAATTGAGGCCGATCGCCTCTCGCACACGCCCCAGGGTGCTCCGGGCGACGGCGCGAGCACGTCGGGCGCCGTCGAAGAGTATGTCCTCTACCTCGTCCGGCCGCGCGGCGAAATGCTCATAACGTGCGCGTGGGGCCTCCATCGCGCGGTCCATCACCTCAAAGAGCGCCTGCTTCGCGTGGCCGTAACCGAAGCCTGGCTGGGCGTATTGCGCGGCGAGCGCCGCCTGCTCGTCCGCGTCTGCGAAGAGCTTGTACAGGGCGAAGACGTTGCAGGTGCTAGGATCCTTGGGATCGTCTAAGCCCTTCGAGTCGGTGACGATCTGCATGATCCGTTTGCGCAGGGCCTTGGGCGGCGAGAACAGCTCGACGGTGTTGCCATACGACTTCGACATCTTGCGGCCGTCGAGGCCGGGCACCGTCGCGACGTCCTCACGGATCAGGGGCTCGGGGATGTGGAACACCTCACGCCCGACGTGGTGGTTCATCGACAGCGCCATGTCCCGGGCCATCTCGACGTGCTGCTTCTGATCTTTGCCCACGGGCACAAGATCGCTGTCGTACAGGAGGATGTCGGCGGCCATCAGCACAGGGTACGCCAGGGTGCCGAGGTTTATCTCACGGCCCGCGTCCCGGGCGGCCTTCACGGCGTGGGCACGATCTAAGGCGCCCATGTTCACGAAGCAGCCCAAGATCCAGGCCAGCTCCGTGACCTCGGGCACGTCCTCCTGGCGGAAGAGCGCGGCGCGCGCGGGATCTAGACCAAACGCCAAGAAGGTGAGCGCCGCCTCTCGCTGGTTCTTACGCACGATCTCGGCGTCGTGGGTGGTGGTGAGCGCATGAAACGACGCGATGAAGTAGTACGGCTCGGTTGAGTCCTGGAGCTGAATGGCAGGCTCAATCATGCCTTTGAGGTTCCCGACGTGGGGAACGCCCGAGGGCTGGATGCCGGTGAGAGCGCGCTTGGGGGGCATGGGGGCTCGAACGACGAGGGGTGTAGAACAGGCTATCTACTCACGCCAGCGCCCGATGCAAGCTATCCTGAGCTGCGTCACCCCCTCTGGAGTCCGCGTATGTCGGCCATGAACAAGCATCTTCTCAGCGTGATGTCGTTGTTGCTCTTTGCGACGATCGGTGGATGTAAGGGTGGAGAGAGCGACGAGGCCCCCACCGACGACTCTGAGGAGCCCAGCGCAGAGTGCACCGAAGATCCGGACTGCGCCGCCTGGGAGATCTGTGATGAAGATCTGACCTGCGTCGGGGGCGATCGTAACAACGCCATCGAAGAGGCCGAGTCGATCCTCTGGGACGGCGCTGAAGAGGGCTACATCTCCGCTGAGGGCGATCAGGACTTCTACACCTTCGTCGCGGAGGGCGGCGAGTTCATCCGGGTGACGACGGCGAACATCGGCGGCTCAGAGACGATGGACACCGTCGTCTCCTTGTACAGCCCCTCGGGCAAGCTCCACGCCCAAGAAGACAACCACCCCGCCGGGCGCGTGAACACCTACGACACCGTGCTCTTCGCGTACCTGCCCGACGCCGGGGCCTGGACGCTCGTGGTCGAGGACCTCAACGGCGACTCCGGCTCAAGCTTTATGTACGAGCTCATCGTCGGGGAGTACGGCGCCAACACCCGCGAGAGCGACGCCTTCGACGACCCCTCCTACGAGCGAGACCCCCTCGCGGCGGGCTACATCTACGCCGTCGGCTTCGTCCTCGAAGAGAGCGGGGATGTGGACTGGATGGAGTTTGACCTCCCCTACGACGACTGCCCGGTCACGCTCTACGGCCCGCTCTACACCCAAGGCAGCGACGCCGTGCCCAAGGTCGAGCTGTTCTTGCCCACGGGTGAGCGCCTGCTCTCCAAAGAGGGCCTCGGCGCCCAAGGCGCGGCCCAATACTTCGAGGTAGACGGCGGCAAGCTGATCCTCGGGGCCAGCGACGCCTTCGGCGACGGCAGCGAAGATCACTGGGGCTTCGTGCTCATCCAGGTAAGCGAGCGGGGCTACCCCTACGAGCAAGAGGAGGAGTACAACAACGGCGACGCCGACGCGAACGAGCTGGAGATCGAGTGGGAGTCCACAGAGGCCGGTGAGCGCGGCAGCGCGTACGCCTGGGGCGTCATGGACGAGCTCGGCGACGAGGACTGGTTCGCCGTCGAGGTCGATGACGGCTTCTACCTGAGCGTGGCCGGGACGGCGGACAGCCTGGGCTCGGTGCTCGACGCGGCGATTGAGGTCACCGATGAGTTCGGCGACGTCATCGGCGAGGGCACCTTCGGCGACGACGACTTCCCCGACGTCTACGACATCGGCCCCTTGGACGCCGGGACCTACTACGTCCGGGTGCTCGCCGAGGGCGACGAGATCGAGGGCCTCGACGCCTATTACCGCTTCGCCGCGGTGCAGCGCGACTACAAGATCGCCGACGAGTAAGCGCCCCACGAATGGCCAAACGCCAACCCGCGAAGCCGGCTGCGAAGCCCGGCGCGAAGTCGGGCGCCCCAAAACGTGCCTCCCCAAGAGCCGCCAAGGCCCCCAAGAAGGGCGCTGGTGGCCCAGGCGCGCTGCTGCGTCTGCCCCTCGCCGCGCTCTTCGCCGGGGTGGCGGGGGCCGGGCTCTCGTGGTGGGTGGCCGGGCGACCTGAAGGCGCCGCGCTCACGAGCCTCGCGCCGCTGATCCTGCGCCAAGGGCTCTCCGCCGCCGCGCTGTTTGGCACCATCGGCGCCTTCGTCTTGGGCCGCGGGGCCTTGGGCGGCCTCGCTGGGGCGGTCTTGGGCCTCACCGCCGCTGGGCTGGCCTTGCCTTTGGCCTTGGCGCCAGAGAACTGGCCCCTCGGCGCGGTGGCCTTGGGCTTGGGGCTCTCTCAAGAGGCGCCGGCGCGGGCGGCCTGGGTGCGGCCCCTCGCCGCGGCCTTGGTGCTCGGCGTCACGGCCTTGGCCTTGGGCACGAAGGGCCTCGTCTGGGCGGGCCTCGCCTTGGCCGGTCTGCTCGGCGCCTTGCTGCCCCTGCCGTGGGCGGGGCTCATCCGACCGCTGGGCGTGCTCATGGGCCTGGGGAGCCTCGCCGGGGCGGCGCTCACGGTGAAGGCGGGGTTTGTGGAGGTGCAGCAGCGCGCCGACCGCGCCGTGTTGGCCGAGTGGGCGGACCTGTTCAACCGCGACGAGGCCGCCTGGTCGGAGATCATCCCCGCGCGCTCCAGGTCGCGCATCTGGACGGCGGGGCGCCCGATCCGCTACCGCCTGCGTCTCGACGGCCCGACCTTCCGGGGCCTGCCGCCGGTGGATCCGGGCCTCACCCTCGCCACACGCAGCCCCGACGCCCGCGACCTCGCGGAGCTGGGCATGGAGGTCAACTGCGAGGCGCTGATGCCCAAAGCCGTCGAAGGAGAGCGCCGGGCCCGGGCCTTGGCCACGAAGGCGGCGTGCTCGGGATCCCTCGACAGCCTGGCGGCCTCAGACCCGGTGATCGACGCCGCGCGGGTGCTGCGGGGCAAGACGGCGATGTCGCCGGGGCAGATCGCCGGGACGACGGTGGAGCTGCCTCTGGACGAGGCCGGGGCGATGCTGCTCGCCGCCGCCGCGCGCCTGGACGCCCCCAAAGCCGCCGCCCAGGCCCTCGTCGACGGCAGCGACTACGACCGCGCCCTGCTCATGCCGATGTTGGGCAAAGCCGAGCGCCGCGCCGCCCACAAGCTCATCTTGGCCTGGGCTGAAGAGGTGCCCGCCGAGGTGGGCGGGGTCTACCAGCGGGCGCTGATGGCGCTTGAGGCCGAGGGGCTGTGAGCTAGACTGCGTTGTCTAGACAGCCGCGTCTAGCTCAGTCCGCCCGCTCAGTCCGCCCACTGCGCGGCGTCCGCCACGGCCAACCACAGGTCGTAGAGGTCGATGTGCTCGGCCACGGCGGGCAGGCGCGCGAGCGCTTTGGCCTGGGGCACGAGGGTGATGAAGACCTCGGGGGTGGCGCGCACGGACGCGGCGGCGCGACGGGCGAGGCCCCGCACCTTGGCCGGCCGCTTGGACCAGACCGCGGCGCAGAGCAGCTCGTCTACGTCCATGACGGCCTCCTCGATGGCCTCAGCGTCGTCGTCGGGGGTCATGGAGTCCAGGGTCTCGATGAGGTCGTCCTCGTCGATGAGCCCGAAGGCCTCGTCCAAGAGCGGCTTTCCTTCGCCGTCCCGCCACTTCTCGGCGTCGATGAGCGCGGGGTGGCGTGGGTCGAGGCGGGCGACGAGACCAGCGAGGATCGCGCGCTCGATGGCGTCCTCTTCGTCCATCACAGGCTCAGCCATCACCTCGTCGAGCTGCTCAACGAGGACCTCAAGCTCGGTCGCTGACATAGACGCTCCGCATCCGCAGGGCTGGCCGCTTTATCTCGGCGCCGCGCCGGGCTCAAGCGCCAGCGGCTCAAGGGGCAAGGGCCCGAGCAGCACGCCCGGGTGCAGCGGGTCGGCGACGCTCTCCCCGCGGCGGCGGGCGGCCAAGGCCACGAGGATCTTCTCATGCGCCGCGCGGTCGAGGCGATAGCGCCACACGATGCCCAAGGCCGCCAAGGCGCACACTGAAGGCACCGCGGCGTAGAGCGCGCGCAGCGTCCAGGCGACGGCCTCGGGCTGGGTGGTGGCGCCGGGGACGTAGCCCGCGAGCTGCATCAAGGGCAGGGCCACGCCTACCCCCAAGGCCGCGGCGAGCTTGCGGCTGACGTTCCACAGCCCGACGTAGTGGCCCTCTCGGCGCTCTCCGGTGAGCAGCTCGTCGTAGTCGATCACATCCGCCTGCATCGACGACGGCAGGATCACCGTGCCCCCGAAGCCCACGCCCGAGGCCACGCAGATGAGCCCAAACCACAGGCTGTCACCGGGGCCGAGGTTGTAGGCCCAGACGAAGGCGCCGATGTTCACCACGCAGGCCAACACATAGGCCTCTTTTTTGCCGATCTTTCGGCTGAGCGGCGGCCAGGCGGGCATCAGCGCGATGCCGGTCAAGAAGTAGGCCAACAAGAAGGGCTCGGCGTGGGGCGCCTGGAGCACGACGGCGACGTAGTACAAGAGCAAGGTGGCCGGGAGGTTGGAGCCGATGGCGTTCACGGTGTAGGACGCCAACAAGGCCGCGAAGGGCGGGTTGGCGCGTAGGGTGCGCAGGGCCTCCGCCGGGCTCAAGAAGCCGCCTTGGCCCTGGGCCCGGCCTCGCTCGGGCACAAACGCCGCGCACACAAAACACAGCGCGGCGATGAGCACGCCGTAGATCGCCGCCAACCACAAGAACTTCGTGCGCTCCCCGGCGTTGGTCTCGGGCAGATCTAGGCCCCAGGCGAGCAGACCGGGCACGGCCGAGGCCACCAAGGTGCCCACCAACAAGGCGCCGTCGCGTAAGCCCAAGACCGCCGTGCGCTCATCGAAGTCTTCGCTCAGCTCGTTGCCCAGGGCCTCATAGGGCACGACCACCGCCGTCCACGCGGCGAAGACGAGCAGCAGCGCGCCGACAAAACGCCAGGCCGCCAAGGCGCCCGAGGCGAAGGGGCCGTCGGTGGGCGGCACAAACAGCACCCCCAGGCTCAAGGCCAACACCAGGCCGCCCAAGGCGATGAACGGGCGGCGGCGACCCCAGCGGGTGCGGGTGCGGTCGGAGAGGTAGCCCGCGAGCGGGTCGGTCACCGCGTCGAACACCCTCGCGAGCAGCAGCGCCGCGCCGACGAGGCCCACGTCTACGCCCACCACGTCCGTCGTGAACTTGGGGAGGTGAACGTAGAGCGGGATGCCCAGGGCCGCGAGGCCAAGCGCCGGGGCGGCGTAGATGAGGCGCGTTGACCAGGGGACCATGCCCGGAAGTATGCCCAAGCGTGGTCCCCCGTGCGCGACTCGGCGCGTGACTCAGCCCGCCGTCGCCGGGGACTCAACCGCTGGGTTGGCCTCAGCGGCGCCTTTGCCGCCCTTCACCCAGCGGACGAGGGCCTGGAGATCCTCCTGAATCATGTACAGCGGCGGCACGAGCAGGAGCGCGATGAACGTGGTGAAGGCCACGCCATAGGCCAAGCTCAAGGCCATGGGGATGAGGAAACGCGCCTGGGGGGAGGTCTCAAAGATGAGCGGGATGAGCCCAAAGAACGTGGTCAACGAGGTGAGCAGGATGGGCCGCATCCGGCGCTGCCCAGCGGCGATCACGGCGTCTTTGGCGCTCATGCCCTCCTCACGGCGGAAGGTGTTCACCGCGTCGATGAGCACCAAGGAGTCGTTCACCACGACGCCCGAGGCGGCGATGATGCCGAAGACGCTGATGATGCTCAGGCCATAGCCGTGCAAGAGGTGCCCGCCGATGGAGCCGACGAAGCCCATGGGGATCGACACCATCACGATGGCCGGCTGGAGGTAGCTGCGGAACGGGACGGCCAAGAGCGCGTAGATGACGAACAGGCCGAAGAGGAAGTTTCGGCCCAAGGCGCCGAAGGTCTCGGCCTGCTCACGCTGGGCCCCGGCGAGGCCCGCGCTGAGGCCAGGATACTTCTCCATCAACGCCGGGAGCTGCGCCTTCACCGCGGCCACGACCTCTTGAGAGGACGGCACCCCCGGCGCCAGCTCACCCGACACGCTCACCACGCGGCGGCCGTCTTCGCGGCGGATCACCGTGGGCGCCTGGCCCCGGGTCACCGACGCCACGGCGCCGATGGGCACGCCCCCGCCCGCGGCGGTGCGCACCTGGAGCTGCTCGATGTCGTACTCCGTGCGGCGCTGCTCTTCAGGCAGGCGCACCATCACCTTCACCTCGTCCCGCCCACGCTGCTCCCGCAGGGCCTCGGCGCCGAAGAAGGCCGAGCGCACCTGGCGGCCCAGGTCGGTCGAGCTCAGGCCCAGGCTGCGCGCGGCGTCGGTGAGCTGCAGGTCCAAGCGCACCTTGCCCGAGGCGAAGCCGTTCTCGACGTCGGTGAGATCTGCGTAGCCGCGTAAGGTGGCGGTCATCTCCGCCGCGGCCTTCTGCAGCACGGCCACATCGGTGTGAGAGAGCTGCACGTCCACCGCCGCGCCCGCCCCGGCGCCAAAGCTCGCCGAGAACGAGCTGGCCTCGATGCCCGGCAGAGGCGGGGTGGCCTTCTCCCAAGCATCGGCGATCTCCTCACCGGAGAGGTCACGCGCGTCCGAGCTCACCAAGCTCATCTCGACGGTGAGCAGGTGGCTGCCCGTCTCTTGGGTGGCGCCCGGTCCCCGAGGCGCGGGGCCCAGACCGACGATGGCGTACATGCCCGCCCGGGCGGAGGGGTCACCGACGTCCAACATCGCCTGGTCGGCGGAGCGCTCCAAGATCGCCTTGATCTCCCGGGTGCGCTCGACGGGGGTGCCATACGGCAGGCGCACCGTCGCGGTCACCAGATCGCCCTCCAGCTTGGGGAAGAACTCAAAAGGCACCACCCCGCCGCCGAGCACACCGATGGTCAACACGAAGAGCGCGAAGGCGACGGACGCGGCGAGGTAACGGGCCTCGATGACGCCGCGCAAGAAGCGCTCGTAGGGGCCTTGGGTGAAGGCCGTGAGGCGAACATCCACCCACGCCCGGGGCCGGTCGAGCTGGGTGAGCAGCCAGCCCTTCTTGCTGTCCCCGTGGCCCAAGTGCGCCGGGAGAATCGTGAAACACTCCACCACCGAGAACAGCAGCACGGAGATCACGACGACGGGGATGATCGAGAAGATGCGGCCGCTCACGCCCGGCACAAACAACAGCGGCGCGAAGGCCGCGATGGTGGTGAGCACCGAGAAGCTCACCGGCACGAGCATCTCTTGGGCGCCGCGAACCGCGGCCTCCATCGGGGGCACGCCGGACTCGACCTTGTGCCAGAAGTTCTCCGAGACCACGATGGCGTCGTCCACGACGATGCCCAAGGTCACGATGAACGCGAAGAGGCTCATCATGTTGATGCTCACGCCCAAGGCGGGGAGCACCAAGAAGGTCGCGAAGAAGGCGCTGGGGATGCCGAAGGCCACCCAGAAGGCCAAACGTGCGTTCAAGAACAAGCCCAGGCAGATCACCACCAGGACGAGGCCCTGGCCGGCGTTCCGCACGAGCAGCTCGACGCGGGCCTTGAGGATCTCCGAGTCGTCTTGCCAGAGGTTGACCCCGATCTCCGGCGGCAGCTCCGCGCGCAGCTCCGCGGCGACCTCTCGGGCGGCGGCGGCCACGTCTCCCGGCGTCTCGGCGCCGCTGCGGTAGGCGATCACCCGCACGGCGCGGTCTCCGCCGTAGAACGCCTCCAGATCCTCCTCAGCGTAGCCGTCGGTGACCTTGGCGATGTCGCCAAGTCGAAGCTGGGCGCCGTCCGCCGTGCCCCGCAGGATGATGTCCTCAAACTGGCTGGCCTCTAAGCGGCGGTCGGCCACACGCACGAGGATCTCCCCCCGGCGAGACTCCACGGAGCCGCCGGGCAGCTCCAGGGACGCGAGGGTGATCTGGGTGGCGACCTGGTCCAAGGTGAGGTTGTAGGCCTCTAGCCGCTCCCGAGGGATCTCCACGGCGATCTCCAGCGGCGGCACCCCCTGCAGCTCGGCCTGGGTGATCTCGGGATGGTCCACGAGGCGCTGCCGGGCGCGCTCGGCGGCGTCGTGCAGCGTCGCCAGAGGTTGATCCCCGCTGATCAGCAGAGAGATCACCTGCCGTTTGGACGAGGCGAGGGTGACCGAGGGCTCTTCAGCCTCCTCAGGGAACGAGGTGATGCGGTCTACCTCGGTCTTCACATCAGAGAGGGCCTTCTGGAGGTCCGCGCCGAGCACGAGCTCGATGTTCACCGTGCCGACGCCCTCTGATGACGCCGAGGTGATTCGTTTGACCTGATCAACCCCGCGGGCGGCCTCCTCCACGGCGAGCACGATGCCCTGCTCGACCTCTTCAGGGGACGCGCCGGGGTACGGCACGCTGACCGTGACCAGCTCGGGTGAGGTGTCGGGGAAGACCTCTTGTTTGAGGTTGCCGATGGACAGAAGCCCGCCGACAAAGAGCACAAACAGGAGCAGGTTCGCGGCGACGGAGTTCTGGGCCATCCAGGCGATGGCGCCTTGGCGCCAGCTCTTCCCGGGGTTCGGCTCATAAATGGACTCAGGAGCAGACATGGCTCAGCCCTCCTTCGCGGTCGGGGCCACGACCATGCCCTCGACGGGCAAGGAGAGCGGGGTGAGCAGCACGCGGTCGCCGGGGCTGAGGCCCTCGGTGACGAGCACGTTCACCGAGTCGCCGGAGATCACCCGCAGAGTGCGCTTGCGCAGGCGATCCTCAGCGTCTACGACCCAAGTTTGATCCCCATCAAACATCGCGGCCCGGGGCACCACGAAGGCCCCGGCGGCGGCGCGGCCCTCGATCTCGATGTCAACGTAGGCGCCGGGCAACATCGGCAGCTCCCCTGCCCCGCCCAAGGGGTTCTCGACGCCGACGACGAGCTGCGCCGTGCGGGTGTTGGACTCAAGCTGGCCGACGAGGCTCAACACCGCGCCTTGGCGGGTGATGGTGGCGCCGTCGCCAAGTCGTTGGCTCACCTTGGCCGGGGAGCCCGTCTCGCTGTTCATGCCGGGCACAAACACCGCGGCGAGCTGCTCCACGGGTACGGACACCGTCACCCGCAGGCGGTCGGTGCCGACGAGGGTGGTCAAGCTCTGCCCAGGCGTGGCGAGCTGGCCGGCTTCAGCGGTCTCCCGCACGACGACGGCGTTGAACGGCGCGCGAATCACCGTGCGCTCCAGGTTGTTCTTCGCCCGCTGCAGGCCCGCCCGGGCGCTCTCTAGGTTGGCCTCGGCGACGGCGAGCTGGGGCAGACGCCGGGCGAGCTCGTTGTCTTGGGCCTTCTGGCCCAGGCGCTGGAAGTCCTCTTCAGCGATGGCCTGACGGCCCTTCTCCAAGCGCAGGTCAAGCTCGGCCTGACGCACGCGGGCCTCTTCTTGGGCGACGGTGAGTCGGTAGTCACGGCCGTCTAGGGTGATGAGGGGCTGGCCCGCGCTCACCCGACCGCCGGGGATGAGGCTCTGGGAGACCTCGACGATCTTCGCGCTGAGCTCGGCGGAGAGCGAGACGTCGCGGTCGGCGCTCACCACGCCCGTGGCCGTCACGCGCACGAGCTGGTCCGAGGGCTCCACCACGAGGATCTCCACGGCGGGCACCGTGGCCGAGGGTGGGCTCGTCTCGGCGTCTCCGCGGGAGGCGAAGAGCCCGGCGGTGAGCACAAAACCTAAGGAGAGGACACCTAACGAGGCGAGGGCTTGGGCGGTGCGGGTCACGGTTGACCTCCGGCCTGGGCGGCGAGGACGGATTCGGTCCAGGTCCCGCCCAAGGCGTCGTGAAGCTGAATTCTGGCGACGAGCAGATCCCGCTCGGCGCTGAGCGACGAGACCTGGGCCTGCTGATAGGTAGAGAGCGAAGAGAGCACGGTGAGGTGATCGACCAAGCCGCGCTCATACTGGGCGCGGGACTCGTCGTAGCTGGCCTTGGCGGCGCGCTCTTGGGACCGCACGGCGTCTAGGGTGAGCAGCGCCGACTCCTCCCGGGCGAGCGCCTCCTCGACCTCTTGGGTGGCCGTGAGCACGAGCTGGCCCAAGCTCGCCTCGGCGGCGCGCTCCGTGGCCTGGGCGGCCTGGGCCCCGCCCAAGTTTCGCCCGCCGGAGAAGATCGGCACCGAGAGCGCGACGCCGACACCCCAGAGATCCTGGAGGTTTAGCTCGCTGATGTAGATGCCTTGGTAGCCGACCTGGCCGGTGAGGGTGAGCGCCGGGGCCATGGCGCGCATCGCCGCTTTGCGCCGAGCGGCGGCGGCGAGCTCGTCGGAGTTGGCCGCGCGAAGGTCGGGCCGTGTGGTGAGCAGCTCCTCTGGGCTGCCCAGACCGGGCGTCGGCGGCAGGCTCGGCAGGCCCTCTCCGCCCTCGGGCACCGTCGTGGCGCTCGGGCGGCCCAAGAGCGTGTTGAGCTGCAAGGTCGCGATGCGCACGTTCGCGTGGGCCGCCGGGAGCTGGGCACGAACGCTCGCCACCTGACGCTGCTGCTGGAGCAGGTCGAGGCTGGTGATCAGGCCCTCGTCGTAGCGGCGTTGAACGATGTTCAACAGCTCCTCGTTCGCCGCGACCTGCTCCTCCACCAAGCTCAGGCGCTCCCGGGCCAGCTCCAGGTCGATCCAGGCCTGACCGATGCGGGTGGCCAAGGCGATGAGCTGGGCGTCCCGATCTCCGGCCATCCCTGCGGCGTCGTGGCGGCTGGCGATCCAGGTCTGGGTAGACTTGCCCCAGAGGTCCACGGGCAGGCTGGCCTTGAGGTAGCCCGAGCCCGAGTGGTAGACCTCGGGCGCGTCGGGCTGGGCGGTGAGGTCTAGGCCGAAGGTAAAGCCGAGGCTGTCCAGGGGCGCCGTCGAGGTGGACACGTCTACGCTCAGGCTGGGCAGCACCCCGGCGAGGGACTGCCGGGCCAGGGCGTCGGACTGCTCAACCCGGGCGTTAAACGCCACAAGATCGCCGTTCTGGGCGAGGCCCTCCTCCATGAGCGCGCTCAGGGTCGGATCCTCAAAGCTCGTCCACCAGGGCGCGCTGGAGATCGGCCCCGGCGAGGGCACGCTCCAGGCGCTCGGCAGCGCTTGGGCGCTGGCGACGCCGCCCAAGGCCCCGATCAGGAACAACGACAGCGACAGCGACATCAGCGCGACTCCTTCGGCGCGAGGCCGGAGACGAGGAGATCAACAAGACCAGCGACATACGCCTCGTCGTCGCCTGCTCCGGGCATTGAGCTGCCGACGAGGTGGTTGAGGAAGGCCCGGGTCTGGGCGGCGCCGAGGATCGCCGTGGCGACGGTGTGAACCTCGCAGGGTCGCAGGAGGCCCATGGCCACCCCGCGACTTAGCCATCCTGCCCAGGCCTGTTGCGCGGCCACGGGCGGCGGCACGTCGAACTGGCTCATCAGCTCGTGTACGTTCACCTCGCTCGCCCGGAGCGTGGCCATACACGGCACCATCTGGTGGAAAAACCGCAGCATCTCATGCAGAAGCGCGGTGAGCTGGACCGCGAGGGGCGCGTCCGTGGGCCCGGTCTGCAGCAAGGCCAGAAACGGCGGGCGCCCTGATGGCATCAAGGCCGCGAGCATCAGGCTCGACTTGTTGCCGAACCGCTTGAACAGCGTCGCCTGGCTCACCCCCGCCCGCTCGGCGATGAGCGTGGTGGAGACGTTGGGGCCATGCTCCAAGAACACCTCACGGGCGACCTGGAGGAGCTGGTCATCGGCGATCTGCTGGGGACGCGCCACGGGACCTCGGGTTTAAGTAAGTGAGCGCACACTTACTAATCCCGGCGGGCCTCAGCCGTCAAGCGCCGCTCACCGCGGCGATCTGCCGCTCCCCCGTTCCGGCTCAGCTCGACCGAGAGAGGTCTTGCAGCCGCACCGCGCGCAGCTCTCCGGCGCGCAGCGCGCGGATCGCCTCGACGATGGCCCGACCGGCCCGAAGCGTCGTCGTGCACGGCACCCCGAAGCGTAGGCCCGCGAGCCGCATCGACGCCTCATCCCACAGCCCCTTCTTGCCTTGGGGCGTGTTGATCATGATCTGCACCCGGCCGTTGCGCACGTGGTCCACGATGTCGGGGCGGCCCTCTTTCACCTTGTAGACCTTCTCGACGGGGAAGCCCAAGGCCCGCAGCGCCGCGCAGGTGCCGCCCGTGGCCAAGAGCGTGAAGCCCAGCTCATGCAGAGGCCCGGCGAGCTCGGCCAGGGCGTGTTTGTCGTCGTCGCGCAGGGAGAGGAACACCCCGCCCTCGGTGGGCAGGCGCATCCCGGCGGCGATGAGCGCCTTCGCGTACGCCTCACCGAAGCTGCGCCCGACGCCCATCACCTCGCCCGTGGAGTGCATCTCGGGCCCGAGCATGACGTCCTTCACCTCAAAACGCCGCCAAGGGAAGACCGGCGCCTTGGTGAAGAAGTTGCCGCCGAGATCCTGAACCGGGAGCTTGAGATCGGCCAGGCGCTCGCCCAAGCACAGCCGCGTGGCCAAGGCCGCCAAGGGCAGGCCCGTCGCTTTGGCGACATAGGGCACGGTGCGTGAGGCGCGGGGGTTCACCTCAATCACGAACAGCTCGCCGTCTTTCACCGCCATCTGCACGTTCACCAGGCCGATCACCCGCAGGCGGCGGGCGATGCGGGTGACCGCGTCCTCCATCAGCTCCCGCAGGGCGGGGGTGAGCGTGGTGGGCGGCATCACGCAGGCCGAGTCACCGGAGTGAATCCCGGCCTCCTCGATGTGCTCCATCACCCCGGCGATGTAGACGTCATCACCGTCGCAGAGGGCGTCTACGTCGTACTCAACGGCCTGCTCCAAGAAGCGGTCCATCAAGACGGGGTGCGACTCGCTCACCTGAAGGGCCTCGTCCAAGGCCGCGGCGAAATCGTCTGCGGTGTAGCAGATCTGCATCGCCCGGCCGCCCAAGACGTAGCTCGGGCGCACCAACAGCGGGAAGCCCAGGCGCGCGGCGGCGGCGAAGGCCTCCTCGCGGGTGTGGACCATGGCGCCCTCAGGCTGGCGGATGTTGAGCTGGTTCATCAGCTTGTTGAACCGCTCGCGGTCCTCGCAGAGGTCGATGGCGTCAGCGCTGGTGCCCAAGATCGGCCCGATGCGGTGGCTGAGCTTCAGCGGCGTCTGCCCGCCGAACTGCAAGATCACGCCCCGGGGCCGCTCGCGGTCGCTCACCCCACGCACATGCTCCACGGTGACCGGCTCAAAGTAGAGCTTGTCCGAGGTGTCGTAGTCCGTCGACACGGTCTCGGGGTTGCAGTTGACCATGACGCTGATGAGCCCGGCCTCGCGCACGGCGAAGGCGGCGTGGCAGCAGCAGTAGTCGAACTCCAGGCCCTGGCCGATGCGGTTGGGGCCGTTGCCGAGGATGATCACCCGGTCGCGGGTCTCGTCGCCGGCCTCGTCCTCGTCCTCATAGGAGGAGTAGAGGTACGGCGTGTTGCTCTCAAACTCCGCCGCGCAGGTGTCTACCCGTTTGTAGGCGGGCACGACCCCGTCGGCGACGCGGCGGGCGGCGACCTGCTCCTCTGACGTGCCGAGGATCTGGGCGAGGTGGGTGTCGGGCATGCCCAGGCGTTTGGCCCGGCGCAGCTCCTCGGGGGAGACCGACGAGAGGAAACGCCCGTCCAAGCTGTGCTCAGCGGCGACGAGCTCGTCCATCTCGTTCAGAAACCAGCGGTCGATGCGGGTGAGCTGGTGAACGTCAGAGGGGTCCATGCCCCGGCGCAGGGCCTCAAAGATCGCCGAGAGCCGCGCCGGGGTGGGGATGGCCAGGCGCTCACGAAGGATCTGCTCGTCCATGCCGCTGGAGTCGGTGTAGCCGCCCTCTAAGGACGAGATCGCCTTCAGCAGCGCCTCCTTAAAGGTGCGCCCCAGGCCCATCACCTCCCCCACGGACTTCATGCGGGTGCCTAAGGTGCGGTCGCTGCCGGGGAACTTCTCGAAGTTCCAGCGGGGGATCTTCACCACGGTGTAGTCCAGCGTGGGCTCAAAGCTCGCTGGGGTCTTCTGGGTGATGTCGTTCGTGATCTCATCCAGCGTGAGGCCCACGGCGAGCTGGGCGGCGATCTTGGCGATGGGGAAGCCCGTCGCTTTGGAGGCCAAGGCCGAGGAGCGGCTCACCCGGGGGTTCATCTCGATGACCGAGACGTCGCCGTTCTCGGGGTTCACCGCGAACTGCACGTTCGATCCGCCGGTCTCGACGCCTACGGCGCGGATCACCAGAATCGACATGTCCCGGAGCACCTGCAGCTCACGGTCGGTCAAGGTCTGGGCCGGGGCGACGGTGATCGAGTCCCCGGTGTGTACGCCCATGGGGTCGAAGTTCTCGATCGAGCAGATGATGATCACGTTGTCGGCGAGATCCCGCATCACCTCCATCTCGAACTCTTTCCAGCCCAAGAGGCTCTTCTCGATGAGGATCTGGCCGATGGGGCTGCGCTCGATGCCTTGGGTGACGATCTGCGTGAACTCGTCGCGGTTGTACGCGACTCCGCCACCTTCTCCGCCCAAGGTGAAGGACGGGCGGATGATCGCCGGCAGGCCCACCAAGTCCAAGAGCGCCTCGGCCTCGGCCAAGGTGTGGGCCACGCCTGACGGCGGCACGGGCAGGCCCACCTCAATCATCCGTTTTTTGAACAGCTCGCGGTCCTCGGCCACGTCGATGGCCTCGGGCCGGGCGCCGATCAGCTCCACACCGTACTTCTCAAGCACCCCGTCGCGGTGAAGCTCCATGGCCAGGTTCAGCGCGGTCTGCCCGCCCACCGTGGGCAGGATGGCGTCGGGGCGCTCCCGCTGGATGACCTGGATGGCGAAGGCCGCGGTGATCGGCTCGATGTACGTCGCGTCGGCCACGTCGGGATCGGTCATGATCGACGCGGGGTTCGAGTTGAGCAGCACAACCCGATACCCGAGCTTTCTCAGGGCTTTACACGCCTGGGTGCCGGAGTAGTCAAACTCGCAGGCCTGGCCGATGACGATCGGCCCGGAGCCGATGACCAGGATGGTCTTGAGGTCAGTCCGACGCGGCATAAGCGTGGCTCCGGCTTCGGCTCAGGAGGCGAGCGCGAGGAAACGCTGAAGGATGAGGTGGCGGCTGTCCCGGGGGCCGGGCGCGGCCTCGGGGTGGAACTGCACGCAGGCGAGGCGGTAGCGGTCGTGGGCGAACCCGGCCAAGGTGCCGTCGTTGAGGTGAACGTGGGTGATTCGCCCGCCCAGCGCCTCAATCTGCGCGCCGTCTACGCAGAAGCCGTGGTTCTGGCTGGTGATCTCGACGCGGCCGGTCTCGATGTCTTTGACCGGGTGGTTCGCGCCGCGGTGGCCAAAGGGCAGCTTAAAGGTGCGCGCGCCGATGGCGAGGCCCAAGAGCTGGTGCCCCAGGCAGATGCCGGCGATGGGCCGGGTGCCCAGCAGGCGGCGGGCCTGCTCCACGGGGCCGGTGAGCGCCGCCGGGTCGCCGGGGCCGTTGCCGAAGAAGACGAGATCGGCGTCTTCAGCCCAGGCCTCAGCCGTGGCGGTGATCGGCTGCACCACCACCCGCGCGCCGGTCGAGGCCAGCAGGCGCAGGATGTTTCGTTTGACGCCGCCATCGACGACGTTCACCCGTAAGGTCGGGCTGTCCGGCGCGGCGTAGACGTAGGGCTCCTTCGTGCAGACCTCCTGCGCCAGGGCCCGGCCGCTCATGCCCGGCCAGCTCTCCAGAAGGCTCCAGAGCTCCGCCGCCGGGGTGCCGTCGGTGGAGATCACGCCCTTCATGGCGCCTTTGTCGCGGATGTGCCGCACGAGGGCCCGGGTGTCGATGCCGTGCAGGGCCGGGACGTTCTGGGCGCGCAGGTGGGGGCCGAGGCCCAGCTCCGCGCGGTGGTTTGAGTGAACGCGGGAGAACTGGCGGGCGACGAAGCCGCTCACCCACACCCGCTCACTCTCGGGATCTTCGCTGTTCACGCCGGTGTTGCCGATGTGAGGTGAGGTCATCACGACGATCTGCTCGGCGTAGGAGGGATCGGTGAGGGCCTCCTGATAGCCGGTCATCGCCGTGTTGAAGACGACCTCACCGACGCGGGTGCCGCGCGCGCCGAACGCTTCGCCTTCAAAGGAGCGACCATCTTCGAGGAGAAGGATGCTGCCCACGGGTGCCTCCAGGGGGCGCCGCTCTTAGCGCGTCTTCGCCCTGGCGTCACCCTCCCCTTGAGCCCGTCGCCCACATGCCTCGGCGCGGGCCCGCTCAGCGATTGGTGGAGGCCGTCGTGGTCTGGCTGCGCATGGTCATCGAGGCGCTCTGGGACTCGCCGTTCATCGTCATGTCAAAGCCCGCCTGCAAGCCCACGAGGCTCTCGCCAGAGAACACGAAGGGCTGGGAGAGGTCGATCCGAAGCTGGCCGGCGCCTTCCCCACGGAACTCGGTGAACTCGAGCGTCGAGCCGGGCGGCAGGCCCATCATGTCGGCGTCGCCGCGCACCAGATCTTGGGTGATGGTGAAACGAATCGTCGCGACGTTGCCCTCTAGGGACTCCAAGGTGGCCGTCTGCGTCACGAGCACCTCCATGGGGCTCATCTGGCTGACGTTCATCACCGTCCATTGGGCGCCGACGCCGATGGCCTCGTCAGGAAAAGCCACGCCCGTGTTCTGGGTGGCCTGCTCCGCCATCTTGACGGTCTCCGCCATCTCCGGGCTCATGGCGCTGGGCGGCGTGATCTCCTGCCGAACCAGCCGCCCGCTGGGGCTCACGGTGACCTCGGTGGTCATGCCCATGATCATCGCGAGCTGCTGGGTGAGCGTGTCCACGAGGCCCGGCATCGACCCCGGGCGCTCCTCGACGCCTACGGCGCTCACCTTGGAGCTCGTGAGCACGTTGTTGTCGGCGTCAAGGCCCGTGGCGGCCATCTCAATGTCGAAAATTACCGACGGCATGATGATGTTCATCAGCTCCATCGGCTGCCCCGTCGCGGGGTCGGTCATGCCCATGCCCATGTCGGAGTCCGTCTTGACCTGCACCAGGCCCGCCATGCCGGGGGTGTAGGCGTACCGAAGCGGCTGCCGGGGCTCGGCGCCGGGGTTCACCAAGGTGACCCGCAGCTCGCCCGGGGCGAAGGTCGCCGCCAAGGCGCTCACCGCCGGGTCAATGGCCGAGGTGGGCGCGACGTCTACGCCCGATCCGCCCGCCGCGCCGCCCGCCGCGCCGCCGGCCTCGGGGGGGACCTCCTTCTTACATCCGAACAAGGTGGCCGAGAGCAGGAGAGACAGGCCAAACCAGCGGGACATCACGAGCCTCAGACGGAGAATGTCCCCCGTTCTACCACACGCTCTGCCGCGTCGGGAGCGGGCCGCCGACGATCACCCCGCCCATGAGCAGGCGATACACCTGCTCGGCGAGCTGCGCCACGACGAGCTCCTCACCGGCCAAGGCGCCCTGAAAAATAGGCTCTTTGACCAAGCCCAAGATGCAGCGGGCGAGCAGGCGGGGATCACCCTCCACCACCACGCCGATGGCCTGCCCCGTGCGTAACGCGCGCTCTAGACGCCCCGCCGCGCGGGCGTAGAAGTCGCGCACCAAGGCGTCCCCTTCAGCGTCGATGCCGATGGCCTCGGTGAACAGAAGCCGCCAGGCGCCACGATCTAAGGCCGCGCCCAAGATGCGCTCGATGTTGTCCCGGGCCTGGGAGGCGATGTCCCCC
The DNA here is from genome assembly GCA_016717595.1 of Deltaproteobacteria bacterium. GTDB lineage: Bacteria > Myxococcota_A > UBA796 > UBA796 > CAJQPC01 > JADKFE01. Next base: position 31,708 of record JADKFE010000016.1, read on the forward strand.
GCCACGTCGATGGGCTGAATCACCGCCTCGACGCTCTCCATCAGCCCCTCCAGCACCGCCTGGAACACCGCCCGTTTGGAGTCGAAGTAGTTGTAGAACGTCCCCCGGGCCACCCCGGCGATGAGCAGAACGTCGGACACCGACGCGGCGTGGTAGCCCTTCTTGGTGAAGACCTCTCGCGCAGCGTTGAGCAGCGCGGCGCGGCGGTCGTCGGGGTGCATCGGTTGAGCGCGGGTCATGGCGCCGTCTTTATCCAGCTAGGGCGCCCTCCGCCCCGCCCGGCGGCAAGATCTGGAGCAGGCGCCGATCCTCGTGATAGACTGACGTGTCAGTCACGCCCAAGTCCCCTGCCCCGAGCCCACGATGACCTCACGCACCCGCCTCGCCATCGGCCTCGACGTCGGCTCCACCACGGTCAAGGCCGTCGTGTGTGACCCGGAGACCCTGGAGATCCTCTGGAGCGACTACCAGCGCCACGAGACGCGGCAGCCGGAGACGGTGCTCGACTTCATGGTGCGCATCGGCGAGGCCTTCCCCCAGGCGACGGACCTGCGGGTGCTCATCACCGGCAGCGGCGCCGGGCCCCTCACCAAGCCGCTCAACGCGCGGTTTGTGCAGGAGGTCAACGCCGTCACCCTGGCGGTGGAGCGCCTGCACCCCGACGTGGGCTCGGTGATTGAGCTCGGCGGCCAAGACGCCAAGATCATCATGTTCCGCGAGCGCACCACCGACTCCGGCCAGGTCGAGAAACAAGCGCTCACCTCGATGAACGACAAGTGCGCCTCCGGCACCGGCGCCACCATCGACAAGTGCCTGATCAAGGTGGGCATGGACAGCGCCACCTTACGCAGCCTGCGGTTTGACCCCACCCGCCTGCACCACGTCGCGGCGAAGTGTGGGGTGTTCGCCGAGACCGACATCGTGAACTTGGTGAAGAGCGGCATCCCCGCCCCCGAGATCATGTGCTCTCTCGCAGATGCCATCGTGCACCAGAACCTCAGCGTGCTCACCCGGGGCAACACCCTGCGCCCCAAGGTGCTCCTGTTGGGCGGGCCCAACGCCTACCTCGGCTTTCTGGTCGAGTGCTGGCGGATGCGTATCCCCGAGACCTGGGAGAGCCGCGGGGTGGCCTGGCCCAAAGAAGAGCCCATTGAGTCGTTGATCTTCACCCCGCCAAACAGCCAATACTACGCCGCGTATGGCGCCGTCGTGTTCGGCATGTCCGACACCCGCGCCGGGGCGGACGAGGGGCGCTACCAGGGCCTCGACGGGCTCAAGCGGTACCTGAGCGAGGGCCGGGGCGCGCGGCTGGCCGCCACCGCCGCGGCGCCCTTGGTGAAGGATGAGGCCGAGCTTCTGGCCTTTCGGGAGGACTACCGGGTGCCGGTGTTCACCCCCGCCCAGTTCACGCCGGGGCAGGTGGTGCGTGGGGTCATCGGCCTCGACGGCGGCTCGACGAGCTCCAAGGCCGCCCTGGTCGACTACGAGACGGGGGAGGTGCTGCTCAAGGCCTACGCGCTCTCCAAGGGCAACCCGATTCAGGACACCCGAGATCTGCTCGCTGAGCTTCGGGACGCCGTTCGGGCCCAAGGTGCTGAGCTTGAGTGTCTCGGCTTCGGCGCCACGGGCTACGCCGCCGACGTGCTTGAGGAGTCCGTGCGCGCCGACGTGAACATCGTCGAGACGGTCGCGCACATGATGTCGGCGGTGCGTTATGTGCCCGACGCCGACGTGATCTGCGACATCGGCGGCCAAGACATCAAGGTGCTCATGCTCACGCCCAGCCGCGACGGCGGGCGCGACGTGAAAGACTTCCGGCTCTCCAACCAGTGCTCCGCGGGCAACGGCATGTTGCTGCAGGCCATGGCCGATCAGCTCGGCGTGCCCCTGCAAGACTACGCTGAGGTCGCCTTCGCCGCGCCCCTGGCCCCGCGCTTCTCGTATGGCTGCGCGGTGTTTCTGGACGCCGACCGGGTGAACTTCCAGAAGGAGGGGTTTCAGGCCGCCGAGATGTTGGCCGGGCTCGCCCAGGTGCTGCCCAAGAACGTCTGGCAGTACGTCGCCCAGGTGCCCCGGCTCTCGGAGCTTGGCCGGGTGTTTGTCCTCCAAGGCGGCACCCAGCGGAACCTCGCCGCGGTGAAGGCCCAGGTGGACTACATCCGCCAGCGTGTGCCCGACGCCAAGATCGTCGTTCACCCCCACTGCGGCGAGGCCGGGGCCATCGGCGCGGCGATGGAGACGCTGCGGGTGGTTCGCCGCCGGGGCAGCTCGCGGTTCATCGGCTTAGACGCCGCGATCCGCCTGGAGTACACCGCCAAGAACGACGAGAGCACCAAGTGTACCTTCTGCCCCAACAACTGCTCCCGCACCTTCATCGACACCCGCACCTTTGACGGCCGCACCAGCCGCTACATCTCCGGCTTCTCCTGCGAGAAAGGCACCGTCGAGAGCAAAGAGGCCCTCAAGACCCTCGCCAAACGCCAATCCGAGCTGCGTAAACACTTCCCCAACCTGGTCACTGAAGAGGCGGTGTTGGCCTTCAAACACTTCTTCACCCCAACGCCCCAGCCCGCGGCGGGCAGCGTCAAGGGCGATGTTGAGGTGCGGCGCCTGCCGTTTCTGCGGGTGGCCCGGCGGGTGATGCAGCGCGGGTTTCGCCGCTCCCACCGGGATCTTCGTGGGGTGAAGGTCGGCATCCCCCGGGTGCTCAACGTCTACTCCATCGGCCCGTTCATGCGGACCTACCTGGAGAGCCTCGGCCTGCCCAAAGAGAACGTCGTGTTCTCCCCGCCGACCAGCGAAGAGATGTGGGCTGAAGGCGGCCGCTACGGCTCCATCGACCCCTGCTTCCCGTCCAAGGTCATCCAGGCCCACGTCCACGAGCTGCTCACCCACACCAACACCGACCCAAAACGGGGCCCGCTCAACTTCATCTGGTACCCCTGCATCACCCACGTGCAGAGCTGGGTGCAGCACACCATGGACAACGCCTCCTGCCCCATCGTCGCGGGCAGCCCCAACGTGATCAAGGCCGCGTTCACCAAAGAGGTCGATCTCTTCGCCCGGGCCGGCGTGCAGTATGTCGATGACTCCGTGACCTTCACCGAGCCGAACCTGCTCAAACGCCAGCTCTTTGAGGTGTGGGGGCCACGCTTGGGCGTCACTGAAGACGAGAACGACCACGCCGTTGAGCAGGGCCTCGCCGCGCTCGCGGCCTACGCCGCGGAGATGGAGCGCCGGGGCCGGGAGATCCTGGAGCAGGTCGAGCGCGACGGCAAGCTGGCGATCTTGATGATCGGGCGGCCTTACCACAGCGATCCCGGCCTACACCACGGCATCCCCGAGGAGCTGCAGGCCTTGGGTTACCCCATCCTCTCCATTCGTTCGATCCCCAAAGATCCCGAGTGGTTACGCCGGTTCTTCGGCGCCGACGACCCGCTCGACATCCGCGACGTGTGGCCCGAGAACTACTCCGCCAACTCCGTGCAGAAGGTGTGGGCGGCGCGGTTCGCGGCCCATCACCCGAACGTGGCGCTCCTCGATCTCTCGAGCTTCAAGTGTGGCCACGACGCGCCCACCTACGGCATCATCGACCAGATCATCGGCGCGGCGAAGGTGCCCTACTCGGCCCTGCACGACATCGACGCCAACAAGCCCGGCGGCTCGATCCGCATTCGTGTGAAGACCTACGCCCATCGTCTGAAGCTCGTCGAGGAGGCCCTCGCGGAGCAGGCCCACGCTCGGGCGGAGCTCGCCCGACGGGTCGCCGAGCGCCGAGAGCAGCTCATCCAGGCCCGGCTCAGCGGGCGTGTGGGCTCAGCCAGCGCCCACGCCGCGAAATAGCCCCTTCTTCCTCATCTCTCTTCATCTCTACAAAACATCCAGCCACCAGGAGCCCCCATGGCACCAGCACGAGAACGACCTCTCCGGCCAGCCCGACCGCCTGAGCCCTGACGAGCTCGCCGAGATTGAGCGTGAGCTCTCCGAGTTCAGCCGCGCTGAGGCCGACGCCTTGGGCTTGGGCCGCGCCCAGTGGCGGGACCGGGTGAACACCACCTTCACGGCGTCCCAGCGCGGCACGACGACGATCTGGGTGAGCGGCTTAACGATCGCCCACGATGAGCTCGTGGTGCAGGCGCTCAAGGGCCTCGGCTACCAGGTGGCGATGTTGGAGTCCCCCGACAACACGGCCCTGCAGCTCGGCAAAGAGTTCGGCAACCGCGGCCAGTGTAACCCCACCTACTTCACCGTCGGGAACCTCGTCAAACACGTCGTTCACCTGCGCGACGTGGTCGGGATGCCCACGGCGGAGATCATCGAGCGCCACGTCTTTCTGACCGCCGGGGCCTGCGGGCCCTGCCGCTTCGGCACCTACGTCACCGAGTACCGCAAGGCCCTGCGCGACGCGGGCTTTGACGGCTTCCGTGTGCTGCTCTTCCAGCAGCAAGGCGGCGTGAAGCAGGCCACGGGCGACGAGATCGGCCTCAAGATCGACGTCAACTTCGCCATCGGCGTCGTGCGCGCCCTCATCGCCGGGGACGTGCTCAACCTCATCGGCTACCGCATCCGCCCCTACGAGGTCACCCCCGGCGCCACAAACGCCGCCTTGGAGGAGTGCAAACGCCTCGTCGGTGAGGCCCTGGCCAAGAAGGGCTCCCTGCTCCCGGCGCTGATGCGCTCCAGGCTGATCCTCTCCAAGGTGGAGGTCGACCGCACCCAGCCCAAGCCCGTGGTCTCGGTCATCGGCGAGTTCTGGGCCATGACCACTGAAGGCGAAGGCAACTACCGCCTGCAGAAGTTCTTGGAGCGGGAGGGCGCTGAGGTCGACGTCCAAGGCGTCACCAACTGGATCTTGTTCATGATCTGGGAGAACCGCTACGACACCAAACGCCGCATGGACCTGCGTGAACAAGACGGCGGCCGCAAAGGCCTGGAGGGCAAAGACCCGACCAAGAAGCTGTGGGGCCTCGCCGCCGCCGAGCCCTTGGTGCGCGGCATCTTCCAGCTCTACGCGAAGGCCGTGGGCCTGCACGGCTACCACCTGCCCAACATGGATGAGATCGCCGCCTTGGCGAAGGACCACTACTCCAACGACGTGCGCGGCGGCGAAGGCCACATGGAGGTGGGCAAGCTCATCCACTTCGCCCAAGACAAGGTCAACCACATGACCGTCTCGGTGAAGCCGTTTGGCTGTATGCCCTCCTCCGGCGTGAGCGACGGCGTGCAGACCTTGGTGGCCGCCCGTTACCCCGACTCCTTGTTTTTGCCCATCGAGACCACGGGCGACGGCGAGGTCAACGTGCACAGCCGGGTGCAGATGATGTTGTTCAAGGCGCATCAGAAGGCCCGCGCCGAGTTTGAGGAGGCGCTCAGCCAGGTGGGCCTCGATGAGACCACCTTCAAGGCCCGGGTGCGCGGCAGCCGCCGCTGGCGCTCGGCCTTCTCTCGCCCGGCGCACCGCTCGGCGAGCGTGGTGACCAGCCTCGTCTACGCCGTCGGCTGATCGCGCGGCCTCGACGGCGCCGCGTGGCGTGACTATATCCACCTCCAGTCGTACTAAAAAATGGTGGTGGTCATGCGTGAGTTCTGGATCCCGGCGCTCTCGACGCCGATGCTCCCCGCCGACAAACCTGTGGGCTTCACCCTCTACGGCGACCGCCTCGTCTTCTGGCGCGACGCCAAGGGTGAGCCCCGCTGCGCGCCCGACATCTGCCCCCACCGCTCGGCCCCGCTCTCGCTGGGCCGGGTGACCAACGGCGACGTCGAGTGCCCCTACCACGGCTGGCGGTTTGGCGGCGACGGCGCCTGCACCCACATCCCCACCCTCGCCGCCGGGACGAAGCCCCCCGCCCGGGCCTGCCTCACGCCCTACCCCACCGTCGAGCGCTGGGGCTTCATCTGGGTGTGGATGGGCACGCCCGCCTTGGCCACCCCCGACACCATCCCCGACTACAGCGCCTGGGTCGGCCCCGGCTGGGACGGCTTCGAGGACACCTTTGACCTCGACATCGACCACGGCCTGATGGTCGAGAACCTGCTCGACCCCTCCCACATCCCCTTCACCCACGAGGGCACCCTCGGGAAGCGCGGAGACGCCAAGCCCTTGGACCTCGCCGTCGAGGACCACCCGTCGCTGCCCGGCGCCTTCGTCGGCCTCTACAAGAACAGCACCGTGCAGTCGGCTCCTGAGCAGCGTTTCCGCTTCTTCCCGCCCTGCGTCGTGATCCTCGACTTCCAGCTCAAGGCCGGCTGGCATTTTGTGCAGCTCCAGCACTGCCTGCCCGTCGCCCCGGGCAAGATGCGCCTTCATTACCGCCTGCAGCGGGACTGGCTCACGTCGATCCCCGGCATGAACCTGTTGATGACCCACCAGAGCCGCAAGATCGTCGCCCAAGACGTCGCCATGCTCGCGGGGGAGCAGGCCCGGCTGGATGAGGGCTTTAAGCCGTGGAACGCCAGCGTCGACGCCGACCGGTTCGCGCTGCGTTACCGCGCCTGGCGCGCGCGGCACGACCGCCCCGAACATTGGCAGGGCCGCGCGGTCACCGCCGTGGGGGCCTCCGTCAGCCCCGATCCAGCGCCGACCGAAGCCGCCTGACCCGCGTGACCTCCACCGGGGCCCGCCAGTCGCCGCCCTCTTTGATGCTGGTGCCGACGATGACCGCGTCGGCCACCGCCCCAAACTCGGCGATGTTGGCCTCGGTGATGCCCGAGCCAACCAGCACAGGAAGCCCCGCCGCCTTGGCCTCGACCACATCGGCCAGCCGCGCGGCCTTGCCCGTGGACTCCCCGGTGATGATCAGGCCGTCGGCCCCGCAGAAGGCGTAGCCCTCACACAAGGCGCGGAGGCTGAGATCCGCCGTGGCCGCGTGGGCGGCGTGTTTTTTGCGCACATCGGCGAAGATCTGCACCCCCTTCGCCCCGAGCGCCGCGCGGCGACGCAAGAGCGGCCCGGCGCAGGCGTCGAGCCAGCCCTCGTCGGCGAGGTGGCCATAAGCGAAGCCCTCCACCCGCAGAAAGTTTGCCCCGGCGGCGACGGCCACGCCGAGCGCCTCCTCATTCGCCCCGGCGAGCACCTGCACCCCCGTCGGCAGGCCCAAGTCCACCACCGCCGCCGTGGCCAAGGCCATCGCCGCGACGGTGGCGGGCTCTACCGCGCCGCGCAGGTACGGGAGATCGCCCATGTTCTCGACGAGCAAGGCGTCGCAGCCCCCCTCGACCAGCCGCGCCGCGTCCGTCTTGGCGCGCGCTAAGAGCTGTGCCATGTCCCCACCCCAACCCGGGCTGCCCGGCAGCGGGAGGAGGTGCACCATGCCGATGAGCGCGCAGCGCCCAGGGACAAACGGAGAGGTCAACGCGCTCACGTCACCACCTAGAACGAGAGGGGAAAAGACAGCGCCGCCGAGACGAGGTGGTCTGTCCCTCGCTCGGCGGCGTGTCACGAGGCCTGCAGCTTACGGCACGTCGAAGAGGTAGACCGCGCCCTTGTCTTTCTCGCTCGTCGTCTGACCGCGGCCCGAGGCGCCGACGATGATCATGTCGGTGCCTGAGCGGTTGGTGTCTTCAGCGAAGTCGAGCCAAGACCCGAGGTAGTCGCCAGCGCCGGTGCCGACGATGCGGGTGTCGGCGTCAAAGGCGTAGAGCGTGCCCGAGGCGGGGTTGAGGAAGACGTAGACCGCGCCGTTGTCGGCCACACCTTCGCGGTTCGCGGAGATGATGACGTCGCGGGCGCCGTCGCCGTCTACGTCACCGGCCGTCATGCCCGAGCCGAACTGGTCACCGTTGAGGTTGCCGATGAAGGTGATCGCCGCCGCGGTGCTCACGAGGGACGTGCCAGAGACCGGCCCCTGGATGAGGTAGGTGGCGCCGACGCTGTCGTAGTTGATCGACCCGACGAGGAAGTCGTCGTATCCATCGTTGTTGACGTCGCCCGCGTGGTCGATCTGGTTGCCCAGGTTGTCGCCAGGCACCTCACCTTGGAGCTTCGCCGTCGCGGTGGAGACCGAGGCGTCTACGCCGTCGGTGACGGAGGTGAACAGGTAGACCGCGCCCGCGCCAGAGCCGTTGGAGGACTCGTTGCGGGTGGACACGATGAAGTCGTCGTTGCCGTCGCCGTCGGTGTCGCCGACGCCGTTGGCGCGGGTGCCGAGCTGGTCGCTGGCGGCCTCACCGGCGAGCTTCACGTTGGCGTCCGCGAGCCCCACGTCGGCGGTGACCGGCCCGAGGATGACATACGCCGCGCCGGCCTCCGAGCCGCCGACGTCGTCGCCGGTGGCGGTGACGATCACGTCCGCGTTGCCGTCGCCGTTCACGTCACCGATGATGTCCACCGCCGTGCCCGCGAGGTCGTTCGCCTTCTCGCCGGAGAAGGTGTACCCGCCGGTGGTGATCGGCATGGTCTGCTTGCCGCGGGTGTAGTTCATCACCAAATAGGCCGCGCCCGCGCGGGTCTTCGCGCTGCTGACGGTGTTGGCGCCGAGGATGAAGTCGTCGTTGCCGTCGTTGTCAACGTCACCACCACCGCCGACGATCATCAGCGACTTCGCGCTGCCCGTGGGCGTGTAGTAGCGGCCCTTGGCCCCGCCGATGTTGCTGTCGCCAGAGGTGAAGGGGCCACGCTCCATGTAGGCCGCGCCGTCACCGCTCGCCGTGCTCGCGCCGTAGAGCGACCCAGCGACGATGTCCGTGAGGCCGTCGCCGTTGAGGTCACCGGCGGCGGCGACGCTGATGCCCAGGCGGTCGTCGGCGGACTCGCCCTTCCACTGGGCGTAATACGACTTCGCCGCGCCGATGGAGCCCAACGGCAACGCGCGCTTCTCGCCGTCGGCGCTGAACGAGCGGTCCACCTCGGGCTCAAAGTCATCGTTGTCCCAAACGAGCTGCGCCGCGGGGTCGTCGAGGGCGGCTTGCTCTTGGGCGGCCTCCTCCTCGCTCACGGGCTCACGCCCAGCGGCGGCGCCAGCGTCGAGGGCGTCCCCCACGGGCGCAGGGGCGCAGGCGGAGAGGAGCGCGAGGAAGATGACGGCCGATGCGGGCGCGAGAGTAGACCGGTGCATGAGGTCTCCCGAGGCAGAAGGGACTGGTCGAAGGGCTAAGATCACCTTATCACCCCCAACGCGGGGGGAGCCGGACAAGCGCGCAGAGGCCGCCCGTGGTCGTCCAGAGCCCCCAGACTCTCCGGCGGATCACACAATCATCGTTTTGACCTCCCCAAGGATCCCCCAAGGATCAGTAGGTGCGATCCACCACGGATCGAAGGCGCAGGCCCGCGTCGCCCAGGCGCGCGGTGAGGTCATCCGGCGGATCCAGGAGGACGCAGCGCAACACCTCACCCCGGTCGTAGGCCAAGAGCGTCACCTCACGCACATGACCGACGGTCACCCCGTGGCCGTGGGTGCGCGCCCGCGGCTCATCCACGCTGCGCACGACGGCGGCGGAGAGCCCCCGGGCGGCGCAGGCCGCCAAGAAGGCGTCGAGATCAGGGAGGGTCAGGGTTGGGGTGGTCAGCGTCATCAGCGTCCTCGGTCACCGCGTAGAGGATCCAGCCATAGCCCGGCTCGTCCCGCAGAGGCGTGAACCGAAGGCCCCCGACGCGGTGAACCACGGGGTAACCGAGCCAAGGCGCCACCGCAGGGGCCAAGGTCCAGTCCTCGCGGAACCAGGTGATGTAGCTGATGCGCTCTCGGCGCGCCCAGGCGGCGAAGCCCTCGGGACCGCCGCCTAAGGTGTCGAGATCCATCCAGGTGAACATCCGAAAGCCATGCGCCCGGCGGTTGATCCAGCAGCCCGGGATGTTGTCCACCAAGAGCCCATCCCCCGGCGCGGCTTGCCCCTCGATGAGCAGGGCGATCTCCCACTGCGGCTTGTAGAGCTCCTCCGAGAGCTTCACCTGGCGCTGGGTCTCGCCGAACATCACCCACAGCCCTTGAGCCAGCGCCAGGGCGCCCAAGACCCTCGCCACGGTGGGGCTCAAGGCCGCGCTGAGCCGGTCGGTGAGCGCGAAGCCGCCGTGAACCGCCAGGATCAGCATCGGCGGCAAGACCGGGTAAAGCCACTTCCAGTAGAGGTTGTGGCCCGGCTCGTGCTGGGCGGTGAGCGCGATGCCCAACCAGAAGCCCAGGAGCCCGAGCGCCGCCACGCCGAGGCTTCGTCGCGGGTCGTGGCGGCTCCACGGCAAGAGTCCCAGGCCCAAGAGCCCGCCCAGCCACAGCCCCCAGCCCACCCGCGACGGGATCAGCCCGGTGAGCAAGGCAAAGTCCACCTTGAGCCCCTCCAGAACCCACGCCGCGCCCACCGGGGACGCCGCCCCGCCGGTCTCCAGGTTCACCGAGACCGAGTGCTCCCAGAACGCCCAGGTGCCGAACACCTCATGGCAGTACGCGGACCACACGAAGGCCGCCAAGACCAAGGGCAGAAGCGCCATCCCCACCCGGGGCAGGCGCGGCCCTCGCCCGAGGGCGTGGAGCAACAAGGCCGGGCTCAAGGTCAACAGCGCGTCCATCCGGGTCAAGAACGCCAAGCCCGCGAAGCTCGACGCGAGCAGCAGGCGATCCCGGGTCATGGCCGCCAACGCCGCCATCACGAACGCGGCGTAACAGGGCTCACGCAGGGCCGAGGCCGAGTACAGCGCGAGCTCCGGCTGAAAGGCGAGCACGAGGCCCACCACGGCGGCCACCCGGGCGCCGAACAGACGATCGGCGATGAGCCCGGCGAGCACCACCACGGCCACGCCCCCCACCCAAGCGACGATGCGTGTGGCGATCACCGCGTCGCCCACCACCCCCATCACCGCCGCCGAGAGCGCGTAGTACATTGGCAGGTGGTTCATGTCGAACTGGGTGAAGCCCGACTCCAGCACGCCCCGCGCCATGGCGAGGTTGCCGTAATCACTCTCTTCCCAGCCGTAATACCTGGGGATCAACCACAGGCGCCAGATCCCGGCGATCACGGCCCAGAACGCCGTGAATCGTGCGCCGAGCCCCCAACGAGCGCCCCCTGGCGCCGCGCGTGCCGACTCCTGCGCTTCGCCCTGCACGCTGACTCCTTCGAAGAGATTCGTGTGCGGACGCTATCATGGGGATACAGGACAGGATCGTCCTGTCCGGAGGATCACGATGAAGAGCGTGCAGAGCCGCGGCGCCGCCGAGATGCGCAGCGGATTTGTGGAGACCGAAGACGGCCTCAAGCTGTTCTGGCAAGCCACGGGCAGCGGTCCGCCGCTCGTGTGCTGTAACGGGCTCGGGGTCTCGACCTTCTTCTGGCGCTACATCGTTGAGCAGTTCCGCGACCGCTACGAGGTGATCGTCTGGGACTACCGAGGCCACGGCCGCTCCGATCGCCCCCAAGACCCCTACGCCGTCGATCTCTCGATCCCCACCTTCGCCCGCGATCTGGGCTTGGTCCTTGAAGCCACGGGCGCGCGCTCCCCGGTGCTCATGGGGCACTCCATGGGCTGCCAGGTGATCTTGGAGCGGGTTCACCAGGCCCCTCACGAGGCCCGGGGGCTCGTGCTGCTCTTGGGCGGGCCGGGCCGGGTGCTCTCGCACTTCAACAACAACCCGCGCAGCCCCCAGCTCTTCAAGGGCCTGCACCTGCTGGTGAAGGCCCTAGACGACCGGGTGAACAAGCTCGCCCGGGTGGCGCTGCGCGGCCCCTTGGCGTGGAAGGTCACCAAAGGCCTGGCGATGGTGGACCCGCTCTACACCTCCAAGGCCGACTTTTTGCCGTACTTAGAGCACATGGCGAGCCTGGATCTGCGCCTGTTCTGTGAGCTCGTCGCCAGCGCCCAGCGCCACGACGCCCGGCCCTACCTCAACAGCGTCGAGCAGCCCACCCTCATCTTCGCCGCCGAGCGCGACGACTTCTTCCCGTTGTGGGTGATGAAAGACATGGCCGAGCGTATCCCCAACGCCAGCCTGCTCGTGCTCGCCGATGGCTCACACGCGGCGATCATCGAGCAGCCCTGGACGATCAATCACCGTCTGGAGCGGTTTCTGCGGGAGGAGGTGCCGATTCAGTCGGGGCTTCGCCTTGTTCGACCCGCGTCTTGAGGCGCTCGAGGGCCTCACGAAGCTCTACCCCGGTGAGCGTGTTCTGAATCACCTGGGGCACATACGCGCTCACCTGGGCCGCGCCGAACCAGCCCAGCTCACAGGCGAGGCCGTCTAAGGCCGGGCGTAAGGTCCACTCGCCGTCGTTCGCCAGAAGGTCACCCTCCAAAAGCGCCCAGCTCAGGCGGATCGTGCCGTCGGCGGCGACGGGGTGCTCTTGGAGGCGGATGACAAAACGCAGCCGCCGGATGATCTCGACGGTGAGGCCGAGCTCCCAGGCGGACTCTTCGCGGCCCCGCACCTCGCAGGCGCGCACCTGGGGCCAGATCTCCGGCCAGAGGACGAAGTCGGTCAAGGTGAGGAGCACACGCGCTGGCGTGGCGTTCACGACCACCGAGGCGCGGCCCTCCATCAGCGGCCTCCACGACGCCGACGGCGGCGGCGTTTGTTGCCCTTCGCCCCGGCCACGCCCCCAGCGACCCCGGGCGCGGCGCCGTCTTCAGCCCCCGGGAGGCCAAACACCCGGGCTTGCAGCTCGCGGTGGGCGCGCTGCTTGAGCTGAGGATCGACCTGCAGGAGCGCGATGGCGGCGCGGCGGGCGCGTAAGAAGAGGTCGCGGTCGCGGCCCGGATCGCCGATCTCAAAGCTCGGCAGCTCTTGGGCCCGGGCGCCAAGCAGCTCCTCGTCTCCGCGGGCGATGCGGTCTTGCTCGGAGATCGCGAAGCCGTCTTGTTCACGGGCGACGAGCTCGACGAGGCGCACCCCCTCGGGGTTGGGCGTGGCGCTCAGCACAAAGAAGCACAGCCCCGGGTTTGAGCCCTTGGCGACGTGGCCCCGCAGGCGGTGCAGGCGCACCAAGTCGAAGCGGTCGGCGCTCTCGACGAGCACGCAGCTCGCGTTGGCGACCTCGGGCGCGTCCTCGATCGCCGTCGTGGCGACGAGCACGTCAAACCGGCGGCGCTGGAAGTCGTCGTAGGCCCGCTGGCGCTCCTCGCGGCTCATCGCGCCGTGGTACAGCCCGACGCGGAACCCTGGGAAGGCCTCCTCGCTGAGCGCCTCGACGAGCTCCCGGGCGCGGTCGAGCGGCATGAGGTCGCCGCCCTTCACCAAGGGGAACACGACGTAACCCTGACGGCCCTCAGCGAGCTGCTCACACATGCGCTTGTAGGCCTCAGCGCGCTCTTCAGGGCCACGCACCGCCGTCTCGACGAGCTGCTGGGCCTCGGTGGGGATCACCGAGATGTCGCAGTCCGAGAACAGGGTGAAGGTGAGGAGCGTCGGGATCGGCACGGCGGTGACGATGAGCACGTCGGGGTGGACACCCTTCTGGTTGAGCCACTCCCGGCGCACCTGACCGAACGAGCTGCGCTCCTCGACCACGACGAGGCCGAGCTTCTTAAACTCCGGCAGGCCCGCGCCCGCGAAGCTGTGGGTGGCGAAGACGACGTTCACCTCACCGCGGCGGATGGCGTCGAGCTGGTTGTTCGACGGCGGCGTAGAGATGAGCTGGGGGACGAGGCCCACGCCGCGCAGGAGCGCCTCGGCGAAGAGGTGCCGGTGCTCCGCGGCCAAGGCGTCTGGCGCCAAGAACAAGACCTGGCTGCGCGCCGCGCCCACCATCACCGCCGACATCAGCGCCACCAGCGCCTTGCCCGAGCCGACGTCGCCCTGGAGCAGCCGCGTCATCGCCGTTGGCCGACGCAGATCGCGGCGGATGTCGTCAAACGCCGCCTCTTGGCCGTCATTGAGCGCGAAGCTGTTGAGGAGCTGGAGCCGACCGGTCAGATCATGGGTGACAGGATGCGCGACCCCGCGCAGGCGCACAGGCTGCTGAGCGCTGGCGGCGAGGTGGTGAACAAAAAACTCCTCAAACACCCAGCGCGCCCGGGCCCGCTTGAGGCCGATGGTCGGCAGGTGCAGCTCACGGATCGCGTCGTCCAACGAGGCGACCCGGGCGTCCTGTACGATGCGCACGGGCAGCGGATCAAGGCAGAGCTCGCCGTACTTGAGCACCGCGAGGCGCACCAGCCGCCGCAGCTCGTCCTCGTCAACACCCTCTACGCCGTACACCGGGCGACGTAAGAAGCCACGGGCATCGGCGAGCCAGCGCATGGCCTCATACAGAACCGGGCCGTCGTCGGTGACCTCCAGGCGACCGGCCACGGCGACGTCTTGGCCCGTGGGGGTGGCCGCGAGATCCGGCGGCGTGCTCGTGTACCAGCGGCAGCGCACGATGCGCTCGCCTTGGGTGAGGATCATCTCCTCGACGCGGCTCCCGGGGCGCATCCGCAGGCAGCGGGCGGCGATGCGGCCCTGGATCGCGAGGTCCTCACCGCCGTCCGGCAGGGGATCCTCCGCACGAAGCAGGCTGAGCTTCTGCTGATCCGTCGGCACCCGGCAGAGCAGATCGGCGATGGTCTCGATGCCCGCCTCCTCCAAGGCCTCGACGACCTCGGGGCGCACCGGGCAGAGCGCCGTGACGAGCTGGCCGGTGTGCTCGGGGTCACCCAACGACGCCCGCGGGGTCGGCGGCGGCGGCGGCGGGGCCTCGGGCTCCTTGACCTGCTTGGGCTCTCGGCTGCGTCCGCGGCCGCGCTCTTCACCGCGTCCGCGCTCTTCACCGCGGCTACGCTCAGCGCCGCGGGGAGACTCTTTGCCGTCCTGCTCTTTGGTGACCTGCTCTCGGGGCTCGCGGCCGCCCTCGGACCGGCCACTCTCAGACCGGCCGGCGCGCGGCTCGGCGTCTGCGGGCTCTCCGGCGAGCAGGATCAGCTCCGCCGTGGGGCGCAAGGTCGTGTCGTTCGCCAAGGCCAACGACGCCTCCAACACCACGCCCAAGGCGTCACGCATGGGGCTCACCCGCAGCAAGTACGGGATGTTGTCGGCCTCGGCCAGCACGTCACGCACCTCGGCGAGACGCTCCAAGGCCAGGCCTTCGGGGGCCTCAGCCAAGGCCGTCGTGAGCAGGGCCGCACAAGAGCGCCCGAGCCAAGGAGAGGCCCAGAGGTGCTCTCCGTCGTCACGCAGGCCAAAACGAATGGCGCGGCACACCGCGTCCAACAGCGCAGGAGCGCGGGCGGCGCGAGCGCGACGGGGCGCGCGCGGAGCCGACGCCCCCTCACCCACCTCGGGCTGGGGAAGCTCGGACATTTTGCCCTCTAGCGGTACTCGATGTTGATGATCTCAAACTCGCGGCGCCCGCTCGGGGTCTCGACCTTCACCTCATCACCGCTGCTCTTGCCGATCATGGCCCGGCCGATGGGGGAGGTGTAGCTGATCTTGCCGGACTTCACGTCGGACTCGAGGTCGCCGACGATGGTGTACCGGAACTCTTCGCCAGTGTCGGTGTTCTGCAGCCACACCGTGGCGCCAAAGACGACCAGGTCCTTGTAGGGCACCAAGGCGATGTCGATGACCTCGCAGGTGGCGATGGCCGTCTCGACCTGGCGAATACGCCCCTCCAAGAGCGCCTGACGCTCCTTGGCGTCTTCGTACTCGGAGTTCTCAGAGATGTCGCCGTGGGCCCGGGCCTCGGCGATGTCTTGCACAACCTTGGGCCGAAGGACCGACTTGGAGTACTGGAGCTCCTCTGTCAGACGCCGATGTCCTTCGGGGGTCATGAGACTTCGCTGCATAAGAGGTGCCTTCTGATGAGTTCGGAGGAGTCGAACGGGGCGCTCGGCGATCGCGGCACAAGCGGGCCCAGAGGTGGCAAGGCGGCGGGCTGCCGACCCGATCGCCGCCAAGTAACACTGAAGAATTAGAGTAGCACGGCACAGCGCGGCCCGATCAGGTCGGCGCCTGCGCTGAGCGAGCCCCCTCAGGGGTGGCTCACTCCAAGGTCTCTAAGAGCCCTTGGGCGTCGAGGAACTTGTGAGAGGCGAACTCCAGGTGCTGCACCTGGTTGACCACGGGGAACACGACGTTCACCGCCCACTCGCAGCGGGCGTGCTTCTCGCCTTTCTCCTCGTAGATCGTGCAGTCCTTGGGGATGATGTAGGTGGGGATCTCCTGCTTGTCGAGCTCGTGAAGGAGCCGCTCTTGGGCTTTCGCCTGGGACCGGTCCCGCCACTCCAAGAGCGAGACCTGCACGATCTCGTCCATCTTGTACTTGATCCAGTAGTGGGGCGTGATGACGGCGACGTAGAAGCCGCAGCCGACCACGGTCAACACCATGAGGATCTTGACCACGTCGATCTTTCCTGATCGTTGCCGCATCACCAGGCACTCCTTTACCGGGTCAGGGAGTCAGGAGTGTACCAAACAACCGGCGATCCGGGGGCTCAGGCGGCCTTGGCCTCAGTCCTCTAGGCTGAGCACGGCCAAGAAGGCCGTCTGGGGGATCTCCACCGCCCCCACGGACTTCATGCGCTTCTTTCCTTCTTTCTGGCGATCCAGGAGCTTCCGTTTGCGGGAGATGTCGCCGCCGTAACACTTCGCGGTGACGTCTTTGCGCATGGCCTTCACGTTGGTGCGGGCGATGACCTTGGCGCCGATGGCGGCCTGAATCGCGACGTCGAACATCTGCCGGGGGATGTGATCCTTGAGCTTGCTCGTCAACATCTGGCCGGTGCGGAGGCTCACGGCGCGGTGGCAGATCGTCGAGAGCGCGTCTACGGGATCGCCGTTGAGCAAGACGTCGAGCTTCACAAGATCGGCCTCTTCCCAGCGCAAGACCTCGTAGTCCATGGAGGCGTAGCCCCGGCTGAGGCTCTTGAGCTTGTCGAAGAAGTCGAAGACGACCTCGGCGTAGGGGATCTCGTAGGTGAGGATGCTGCGGCCGGGGCTGGGCACCTCAAAGGCCATCTGCACGCCGCGACGGTCCTGGCAGAGCTTCATCACGCCGCCCAAGAACTCGTCTGGGCTGTGCACGACGACCTTCGAGATCGGCTCGCGGATGGTGTCGACCTCGGCGATGGGCGGGAGCTGAGAGGGCGAATGAATCTCGACCTCTTTGCCCTTCTTCGTCGTGATCTTGTAGACCACCGACGGCGCGGTGACGATGAGGTCGAGGTTGTACTCACGCTCGAGGCGCTCTTGCACGATCTCCATGTGCAGAAGGCCCAAGAAGCCCAAGCGGAAGCCGAAGCCCAAGGCGTCGGAGGTCTCGGGCTCCCAAGAGAACGACGAGTCGTTCAGGGAGAGCTTCTCTAAGGCGTCGCGCAGGTTGGCATAGTCCGCGGACTCCGTGGGGTAGATCCCCGCGAAGACCATGGGCTTGGACTCCTTAAAGCCCGCCAACGGCTCGGTGGCGGGGTTGCGGAAGGTCGTGACCGTGTCACCCACCCGGGCGTCCGCCAGAGACTTGATGTTGCCGACGATGAAGCCCACCTCACCGGCGCAGAGCTCGTCCCGGGGGCGGCCCTCAGGGGCGAAGACGCCGAGCTGCGTACACTCATGCACCGCGCCCGTCGCCATGAGCTTGATGCGGTCCCCCTTCGCCACGCGCCCGGCCTTCACCCGCACGAGCACGATGACGCCGACGTAGGTGTCGAACCAGGAGTCGATGACGAGCGCCTGCAGCGGCGCCTCCCGCAGCCCCACCGGCGGCGGGATCATCGCCACGATCGTCTCCAGCAGCTCATCAATGCCCACGCCGGTCTTGGCGGAGACCATGCAGGTGTGGGTGATGTCGAGGCCGATGCCGCTCTCAAGCTGCTCCAGCACCCGCTCGGGGTTGGAGCTCGGCAGATCGACCTTGTTGATGACCGGGATGATCTCCAGGTTGTGCTCTAAGGCGAGGTAGACGTTCGCCAACGTCTGCGCCTCGACGCCTTGGGTGGCGTCTACGACGAGCAGCACGCCCTCACAGGCCGAGAGCGAGCGGCTGACCTCGTACCCGAAGTCGACGTGCCCTGGGGTGTCGATGAGGTTCAGGGCGTAGACCGTGCCGTCTTTGGCGACATACGGCAGCACGCAGGTCTGGGCCTTGATCGTGATGCCGCGCTCACGCTCGATGTCCATCTTGTCGAGGACCTGCGCCTTCATCTCCCGGGCGGTCAAGGCCCCCGTGCGCTCGATGAGGCGGTCGGCGAGGGTGGACTTGCCGTGGTCGATGTGGGCGATGATCGCGAAGTTGCGGATGAGCGCGACAGGATGGCTCATGAGTCCTCAGCGCGCGACGGCGCGGGGTCAGGGATTCGAGGGGCGAGGACGCCCAATCCCCGTGTAGCGGAGCCCGTGGCCCTCGACCACCTCTGGCTCCCAGATGTTGCGACCGTCAAACACGTCGCGGCCGCGCAGCGCGGCGACCACAGCGTCCCAGTCGGGCGCGCGGAACTCGTTCCACTCGGTCACCAGCACCAGGGCGTCGGCGCCTTGGATGGCCTCTAAGGCCGTCGTGGCGTAGGTGACGCGGTCGCCCAAGGATCGTGCGGCCTCGTGCATCGCCTCGGGATCGTAGACGACGATCTCCGCGCCCGCGGCGAGGAGCTGCTCGATGATCACCAGCGACGGGGACTCGCGCATGTCGTCGGTCTGGGGCTTAAACGCGAGGCCCCACACGCCGATGCGCCGGCCCTGC
Source organism: Deltaproteobacteria bacterium (assembly GCA_016717595.1). Taxonomy (GTDB): domain Bacteria; phylum Myxococcota_A; class UBA796; order UBA796; family CAJQPC01; genus JADKFE01. The sequence goes on from JADKFE010000016.1 coordinate 50,281, forward strand.
AGGTCTTCACCAAGCCGGGAGAGCACCTTCTGGCCGACGACCTTCTTCTGGGCCTCGTTGACCGCGTGCACGGCGTCGAGGATCTGCAGCGGCATGCCCGCGTCCGCCGCCGTCGACATGAGCGCCTGAACGTCTTTGGGGAAACAAGAGCCGCCGTAGCCCGCGCCGGGGAAGAAGAAGCGCAGGCCGATACGCGAGTCCGAGCCCGCGCCGCGGCGCACAGCGTCCACGTCCGCGCCGACGAGCTCACACAGCCGCGCGAGCTCGTTGATGAACGAGATACGCGTCGCCAAGAAGGCGTTCGCGGCGTACTTACACAGCTCCGCCGAGCGGTTGTCCATGAACAGGATGGGCTTGCCGGTGCGCACAAGCGGGCTGTAGATCTCGTGCATCACCTTGCGGGTGGCCTCGTCCCGGCAGCCGACGACGATGCGGTCGGGGCGCATGAAGTCTTCGATCGCCGCGCCCTCTTTCAAGAACTCGGGGTTCGAGACGACGTCGAAGCCGTGCTGGGTGTGCTGGGCGAGCACCTCACGAACCCGATCCGCGGTGCCGACGGGCACGGTGGACTTGATCACGACGGTGGTGGGGCGCTCCATGGCCTGGGCGATCATGCGGGCCACGGCGAACACGCCGGAGAGATCCGCCGAGCCATCGGCGGCGGGGGGCGTGCCCACCGCGATGTAGACGACCTCCGCCTTACGAACCGACGTCACGCCGTCGGTGGTGAACTCCAGGCGACCCTCACGCACGTTCCGGTGGATGAGGTGGTCGAGCCCAGGCTCATAGATGGGGACCTCCCCCTTAAGCAGCCGATCGATCTTCGTGACGTCCGAGTCGACGCAGATGATCGAGTGGCCCATGTCCGCGAGGCAGGTGCCCGCGACGAGTCCCACATAGCCCGTGCCTACAACGCAGATCTTCATGAGCGTCTCCCGAACGGTTTGGTCGAGCCCGACCGATGTAACGCATGGGACGCCGCACCGGGCGAGGCGGATCACTGAAGCGACCGGAGGATCTCTCCCCGCCAAGCCCCCCGCCCCTGCGCTTGACACCGCGTCTCGCCGTGCTAAACAACAGCCCCGTTCGGGTTGTGCCGTCCCTCTCTGCACAACCCTCCGACCTCGACCTCATCAGACCCTTCGTCCTCTCGGGAGCCAGCCTTGGCCAACCATGCCAGCGCCATCAAGCGGATGCGCCAGAGCCAGAAGCGCCGCCTCTACAACCGTCATTACCGCGCCGGAATGCGCACCCAGATCAAGAAGGTTCGCGCCGCCGTCGCCGCTGGCAACGTCGAGAACGCCACCTCTGAGCTGAACGCCGCGGTGTCGATCATCCAGCGCCTCGCGGGCAAGAAGGTCTTGCACCGCCGCAACGCCTCGCGCCGCGTGGCTCGCCTCTACAAGGCCGTCAACGGTCTCAAGGCCTCGGCCTCCTGATCGTTCACGCTCGTCCCTTTGGGGGCGAGTGATGAGACACGAAGCACCCTGCCGCCTCACCGCGGCGGGGTGTTTTGGTTTGGATCCATGGCCGCCGAAGCTCAGATGTGGTTCGCCCTCCGCGCGAGCAGGCGCAGGAGCAGGCCCTCAAACACCCGGCGGTCTCCGGCGCGGTGAGAGTTCATGTCTTGGTTGGTGTCGGCCAGGCGCTCCAGCACCTCAGCGGTGCCGATGGGGCTCTCTCGCAGCGCGCGCTCGGCCTTCTCTCGTTTCCACGGCGCCATCTTCACCGCGTCGCCGCCGCCGGTGCGCATGGCGTGCTGAAGGCTCAAGAGCTGGCGGAGCTGCCAAGAGATCATCGCCATGAGCCGGTGGGACTCGCCGCCCTTCTTCGCGTCCATCAGGCGCAAGCAGGTGGCCAAGGCGTGATCGGCGTTGCGGGCGACGACGGCGTCGGTGAGATCCCAGATCTGGGCCTCAGCGAGCAGGCTGCACACCTCGCCGAGCACGGCCTCATCAAGCCTCCCCTGCCCGCCCATGTACATGCAGGCCTTCTCGATCTCCAAGCGGAGCTGGCCGAGGTCTTTGCCCACGAGCTCTACGAGCAAGGTGGCCTCTCGGCGATCGAGGGCGCAGCCGAGGCCACGCGCGGTCTCGATGGCGAAGGCGACGGGGTCTTGATCCTTCGCGCGGTAACGCACGAGCACGCCGTCGCTCTTGAGCAGGGCCTCGACCCGCTTGAGGGGATCTTTGCCGTCGCCGGCCTTGGCGAAGCCCGTGCCGAACACGCCCAGCACCGTGCTCGGCGAGGGCTTCTCTAAGTACCGAAGCAAGGCGTCGATGAGCGCCGGGGGCGCCTCGTGAACGTCGCGGAGGATCACCACGCGCCGCGCGCTCATCATCGGCAGGGTGCGGGCGACGCTGAGCGCCTCGGCGGCGGACTCTTCTCCAGCGCGGGCGACGCTGAGGTTAAACGCCACCATCACGCCCTCGGTCGCCTTGGCGGTGAGGCGCTCCTCGGCCTGCTTCACGAGCAGGGCCTCATCGCCGAGCACAACAAACACGGGCTTGAGCCCCGCCTGGAGCGCCTGATCGAGGGGGTCTTGGGCCATCGGGGTCACCGCGCGGGACGAGTGCGAACCACCGCTCTAACGTGTCGGCGGAGACTCGGCGGCGGTCAGGGCGGAGATCCCCTCGGCGAGCAGGCGGCCAAGGGCGCGCTCGGCGGCGGCGGCCCGGGCGGCCTCCGTGGTGAAGGGATCGTCTGCGGCCAAGGCGTAGGGCTCCTCCGCCCGCCCCTCCCAATGACGCGGGGGATCTACGTCTAAGGTCAGCGCCACACGCACGTTGACCGCGCTCACTCCCCCGCCGACGGTGAGCGCCCGAGCGTCTACAGCGCTCAGCTCAACGTGCAGCGTGGGCCCCGTCCCGGCGTTGAGATCGGCCAGGGCCACGGCGGCGGCCTCAGCGAGCCAAGGCTCTGGCGTGAGGATCACGAGCTCCCCTGCGCGCACATCGGTGACCGGCGGGCGCCCGAGCTGAAGCCCACAACTGGGCAGAAGTAGCGCAAAGATCAGCGGGAGTTGGGCCACCACAGCACGCATAAGGATTGACAGGCTCTCAGAACCCGTAGAAGATCGGGGCTCCCTGCCTCGGAGTATCCTATGCTCACCCTCCTCGCCTCACTGACCGTGGCCATCGCCGCCGAGCCCGCCGTGGACACGCCCGCCGCCGAGCCCGCCGTGGACACGCCCGCCGCCGAGCCCACCCAGGCCGAGCTGGGAGACGCGCTGCCGGGCGACGCCTTGGCCCAGTCCACGGAGACGGCGCCCACCCCCGCGCCGTCCACCACCCAGCCCGTGCGCGCCCGGCCCTATCTCATGGAGGTCAACGTCCGCGGGCGTTACCTCGGCGTGCCGTCCTCACTCTTCGACATCTGGTACTACAACGAGGCCGACGACGGCGGCACCCACCTCCCGCGTCCCCAGGCCCGCGCCTGGTCTGTCGGCTTGGAGTACGTCGTCAAGAACGACACCCAGAACGGCGTCTTCTACTTCGACTACGTCGGGAACCTCATGGAGGGCGGCTACTGGGACGACCGCGAAGATCCCCCGGACTACTTCGACGGCGACTACGTCGTCCCCGACCGCCTCAGCCTGCTCACCTTAGGCGCCGACTACTACTACGAGATCCACGCGACGCAGTGGCTCTCGTTCATGTTCGGCGCGGGCTTAGGCGTGGCTGTGGTGACCGGCAACCTCCAGAAGTGGGACGGCGACGACGGCGTCCCTTCTTACGAGATCTACGCCCAGCGCCCCGACGAGCCGGACGACGTGATCGCCATCCCCAAGGTGCTCCCCGTCATCGACATCAACGCCGCCATCAAGTTTGACATCAACCACCGGGCGAACATCCGCCTTGAGGGCGGGTTCCACAACCTGCTGTACACCGGCGCGGCGGTCGGCATCATCTTCTGAGCGCCGTGATCTCGGCGTGAAGGATCCCCGCGTTGATCCTAGCTGCTGCGCGGTGGCGCTTCTCAGGAGGTGGTGTTAACCTCCCAGGTCTTCAACCATTCCCAACACGCAAAGCGTGTCATTTCCATCGGTTCAGGAGTCGTCGTTGATTCAGGTCACCGTCCGCGAGAACGAGCCCTTCGAGAAGGCCCTCCGCCGCTTCCGCCGCAAGGTTGAGCGTGAAGGCATCCGTAAGGACATCAAGAAGAACAGCGTCTACTTGAAGCCCGGTGAGCGCCGTCGCCTCAAGCAGCGCCTCGCGGAGAAGCGTCGCCGGAAGGCCGCTCGTCGCGCCGCCCGTCGTGGTGGCCCCGGTCGCGGCCGTTAGGCACGTCTGGGCTCCTTCGCCTCAATTAAGGCCCCGTGATGGGGCCTTTTTTGTTCCTTGAGCGCCGAGGGCGTGCCCTCAGAGGCGCCGCCCCGGGCCCTCCGTGGGGATGAACGTCAAGAGCGCCTCCTCGGCCAGCCGCCGCGCCGCCGCGTTCTCTAAGGCCCACGGGTCGTTCATGCGGGGGGTGCGCCCGGCGAGCTCCTGGAGCGCCGCCCGCGCCTCGTCATCCCCCTTCTGCGGCCCCGTGAGGAGCCGCGCCTCGTCGAGCTCCAGAAGCCAGAGGCCAGGCTCTAAGGCCTGGGCGGCGTCGAGACGCTCCGCGGCGCCGCCGAGATCCCGGGAGAGCGGCGCGGGCCGCAGCAGCGTCGCCATGCTCACCCCCCAGGTGGCCGTCCAGCCGGGCCGCTCGCCTTGGCGGCGCTGCAGCCCAGAGGCGATGATGGAGAGCTCCTCCAGCTCCACCGCCCCCGCCACGCCGCGCAGCTCAACCCAGCGCAGGCCCGCGATGAGGCCCTCTTCAGCGCAGGGCCAGTACGGTGGCGTGAGCTGCATCATCGCCTTCTGGTTCACCTGACCGCCACGACCGTCCAGGCGCGCGGTGTAGCCAGAGTTGAGGAGCATGCAGAGGTAAGCGAACTCTCGCGCCTGCAGGTGGTCACGCGCCCGATCGTCCCCCTCGGCGTAGCCGATCGCCCGGGCGTTGTAGGCCCGGGCGAGGCGGGCGAGCACCGAGGGCCGCTCGGGCTCTAAGGCCTGGGCGTCTAGGTAAGCCTCGATCGCGCCATTGAGGGTGTCGATCCCCTCCGCGCGCCGGGCAAAACGTTCATCTCCCGTGGCCAAGGCGAGGTCTACGGGGCTGGGGCCCTTGTCGCGCCATCCCAAGCAGCCGCCGAGCAGGCCGAGCGCCATGACGATCGCGCCGCGCGCCAATGACCGCGCCGTCCATGTCTCGCTGTTCCTCACGGGCGCTCCTTTTGTTGGCGCCGCGCGCAGCGGCTTGCCTTGGGTTCTACCAGCAAGGTATAAACAGCAGGTCGTGCGCGCGTCCACTCACTGTGGCGCAACCAGGACGCGCTCTATGTGTGCCCGGGTGGTGGAATGGTAGACACAGGGGACTTAAAATCCCTTGCCCGTAACGGGCGTGTGGGTTCGACTCCCACTCTGGGCATCCCCCCTCGTTGACAGCGGACTCGCGCGGATCTACGGTATCGATGGCGCCTCGGCGCACCGCCGGGATCTCCTGAACCCAAGCGGACTCTCCTGGAGTCGGAACGCTCGATGGGCAAGGTCATAGGAATCGACCTCGGGACGACAAACTCGGTCTGCGCCTACATGGATCGGCGTGAGCCTGTCGTCATCATCAACTCCGAGGGGGGCCGCGTGACCCCCTCAGTGGTTGGCATCTCCAAGAACGGAGAGCGGTTCGTCGGGGACATCGCGAAACGCCAGCTCCTCATCAACCCTGAGGCCACGATCCACTCGATCAAGCGCTTCATGGGCCGCCGCTATCGCGACGCGCTCTCGGACTGCTCGTCCGTGCAGTACAAGGTCGTCGAGACGCGGAACGGGGACTGCGGCGTCGAGGTGGGCGACCGGCTGTACCTGCCTCAAGAGATCTCGGCGATGATCCTGCAGAAGCTCCGAAAGTCCGCCGAGGACTTCTTGGGCGAGCAGGTCACTGAAGCCGTGATCACCGTGCCGGCCTACTTCACCGACCGCCAGCGCCAGGCCACCAAAGACGCGGGCACCATCGCCGGGCTCAACGTCCTGCGCATCATCAACGAGCCCACCGCGGCGGCCTTGGCCTACGTTCACGATCGGAAACGCTCCTCGACGATCGCGGTGTATGACTTCGGCGGCGGCACCTTCGACATCTCTTTGCTAGAGGTTGACCGCGACCTCGCCGAGGTGCGCGCCACCCGCGGCAACAACGCCCTGGGCGGGGCCGACATCGACAACAAGGTCGTTCACTGGCTCCTAGAGGAGTTCTACAAAGAGCACGGCATCGACGTGTCCGATGACAAGGTCGTGCTCCAGCGCCTTCGTGACGCCGCCGAGCGGGCCAAGCTTGAGCTCTCCGCGGCGTACGACACCGACATCCACCTCCCCTTCTTGTTGGCGAACGCCTCGGGCCCCAAACACCTCCAGTGCACGCTGACCCGGGCCACCTTCGAGAGCCTCGCGATGCCGCTCTTTGAGCGCACCATCGAGGAGTGCCGCCGGGCGATGGAAGACTCGCGCATGAGCCCCGAGGACATCGACGAGGTCATCCTCGTCGGCGGCTCCTCCCGCATCCCCATGGTGCAGGCCATGGTGCAGGAGCTCTTTAAGCGCCCCTTGAACAAGTCCTTCAACCCCGATGAGGTCGTCGCCGTGGGCGCGGCGATTCAGGCGGGCATCTTGGAGGGCGACGTCAAGGCCGTCACGCTCTTGGACGTCACCAACTTCTCCTTGGGCATCGAGGTTGAGGGGCGGCGCTTCGCGAAGCTCATCCCCAAGAACACCACCATCCCTACGCAGAAGACCCAGCTCGTCTCTACCGTCGCCGAGAACCAGCGCACGGTGAAGATCCATGTGCTGCAGGGCGAGAGCCCCGACGCCCGGGACAACGTCTCCTTGGGCGACTTTGAGCTCGTGGGCATCCCCCCCGCCAAGCGCGGTGAGCCGCGGATTCACGTCAAGTTCGCCATCGACAGCAACGGCATCGTGCACGTCTCGGCCAAAGACAGCCGCTCCGGCGTCTCCGGCGAGATCACCATCGAGGCCCCCACGGGCATGACCCAGTCCCAGATCGAGGAGCTGCGCGAGGAGCACGAGACGATCCACCGCCGCAGCACCGACAGCCACGAGATGAAGGAGCTGCGCCACCAGATCGAGAAGCAGCTCGTGTCTCTGGAGAACTTCTTGCGGGACAACCGGGGCTTCTTACACAAGAAGGACATCTTCGAGATCGAGCAGGCCCTCAAGCGTGGGCGTATGGCGCTCTTGAAGTCCTCGGACAAGACGAACCTCGACGATCTCTCGATGTACCTCGCGCGCTTCTTCGCCCACCTCGCCGACAAGGCCGGCGGCGGGGACGCCCCGGTCCACTGAGCGCCGCGCGCCGCCCCGCCAACAGAAGAGGCCGCCCCCAACCGGGGCGGCCTCTTTGTCTCTGGGCTTGCTCTCTGCCGCGCCTCCAAGCCCTGAAGCGAACGAGGCCGCCCCGATCGGGACGGCCTCGTCGTCATCTCAAGAGGAGCGCTACTTCTCCTTCTTGCTCTCTTCTTTGGCCTTGTTCTTGGCCTCCTTCTTCTTGGCCTTGGCGTAGCCCTTCGGGTCGCCCGCCTGCCACATCTTGTCGGCCTCGGCCTTCCAGTCAACCACCTCGAACGGCACGCCCGCCTTCTCAAGCTGCGGCGTGATGACGTCCGCCGGGCCGACGAGGGTGAACACCTCATGGCCGGTGCAGCGCTCCATCTGGGCCTGGATGTCGTCCTTGGTGACCGCGGCGAGGCGATCGGCCTTGCCCTCGATGTGGCTCCAGTCTTCACGATACGCCGGGGAGATGCGCGCGATCATCTGGTCCGTGCTCTGCTGGCCCAAGGCGTATTGCCGGGCGAACGAGAGCTTCTTCACAGCGATCATGTCCTCAGGGATGTTCCCCGCGCCCGCATCCTCTGAGAGGCGGATGAAGGTGGTCACCGCGAGGCCGACGCCGTCGTTCTGAACGAGGGAGCTGAGCGTCAACAGCGCCGCGCCACCCGGCCAAGAGGTCTGGCCCGAGCCCGCGCCGTAGGTGGCGCCGGACTGCTCACGCAGGGCGACCCAAGCCTGCTCGTCAAGCACGTCGGCCAGAAGGCGCCGAGCCTCTAAGTTCTCGTTCGTGGCGGGGCCGATCTGGCAGACCATCGTGACGCCGGTCTGGGAGACACGATCCTTGTTGAGCACGAACACCCGGCGGCCCTCAGGCGGCGGCGGCGGACCGGGGGGGAGCGGCTGAGGTTTGCCAGAGGCGCCCTCAACAACCCAGCCCTCGAAGTAGGTGCGCACGGCGGCCTCAGTGCGCGCGGGGTCTACACGACCGACGATGTACAGCGTGGAGTTCGCGGGCTGAATCAGCTCGTGGAAGTGCGCCGTGGCCTGGGCCTCGGTGATGGTGGCGAGGCTGTCGTAGTACGCCTCATCCGCGTAGAACCCCAGGGGGTGCCCCGGGAAGAGGGTGGTGTAGGTGAGGTAGCCTTCCCACCAGCCCACCTCTTTGTTGCGGTTACGAACGAGGCTCTTCTTCCAGACCTTGATGTTGGACTTGGTCTCGATAAAGTTGATCTCGGTCTCGTCAATGCTGCGACGCAGCATGTAGAGCAACCCCTCAATGTTCGCCGATGAACCGACGATCCCCTCTCGCCAGCTCGTGTCCGTTAGAAAGCCCTCCCAGCCACCGGCAAAGCGAAGCGGGTCCTCCATGGCGCTGATCTGGGAGTCGAGACCAAAATCGACCATGTCGGTGAGCCCGGGGACGGGCTCCGTGGCCATGCCACCGTTGGACACGAGGTGAACGCGGGCCAAAGGCGCCGTGCCATACGGCATCACGATGACGCGCAGGCCGTTCTGGAGGGTGTACTCCTTCACGTCGGTGAGCTTGGGCGGCACCATGATGCCCTTGAGGAGATCGGCGTTGATCTCCGAGGGGTCGATCATCGTGATGGTGTCGGCCTGGCGCACGGCGCCTTTGTACACGGCGTCTGAGGAGTCCGTGACGATGTCGTTGTCGTCGTAGGGCTCAAGCACGACGGTGACCGCGCGCTCGCGGGTGAGGTAGGTCTTCGCGAAGTTACGCGCCTTCGAGATATCGACCGCCTGGAGCCACTCGAACATCTTCGAGTAGTAGCGGGCGTCACCGGTGAAGTGCACAAACTCAGCGGTGTCCGTCGCGCGGCCCGAGCCGACGCTCGAGACCGACTCAACGGAGCGGAAGTAGTACGCCATCGTGGAGTAGCGGGAGTACTCGTAGGTGATCCGCTGAAACTGGAGCTGATCCGCGGCCCACACCAAGAACAAGGCGTCTAAGGCCTTCTCGGAGATCTTGAGGGGATCCTGACCGGGGCCGACCTCGATGAAACACATCGCCGAGGAGTTCACCTCTTCGATGAGCGGGAAACAGCCGAAGCCGTTGAGGTCGTCGAGGCTGTCGGTGAGGGGATCCCAGTCGGGGTTGAGGTAGGAGCCGATGGCGTAGTTCAGCAGGTTCACCGCGACCTGCATCTCGGGCTGGTTCGGGCGGTAGCCGCCGGGCAAGGACCAGCCGAGGATCACCGTCGTCTTCTCGACGCCGGCCTTGTGGTAGAACGGGCCACGGGACACCGGCGGAGGGGGCTCCGGGGCGGGACCGGACACCCGCACAGGGGCGTCGATGAGCTCGAGCTTGCCGGTGGGGTTCTTGGGATCGACGAGCAGCTCGCTGGGGAACGACTCCTGGATGAGCTGGGGGACATCATCCAAGGAGAAGTCACCGACGACGACGATGGTGGTGTTCTCGGGCCGGTAGTTGGCGTCGGTGAACGCCTGCACGTCGGCGAGGTTGATGTTGTTCAGCGAGTCGTGGGTGCCGATGCCGAGGCGATGGTAGGGGTGACCCTCAGGGTAGAGCGCCTCACGCATGTAGCCCAAGGCCGAGCCGTCGGAGTTCTCGTAGCGCATGCGGAGCTCGTTGCGCACGATCTCACGCTCGGTGAGCACGTCCTGCTCGACCACGCCGAGCACGGGCTCGGTGAGACGCATCGCCTCGAGCTTGAGCAGCGGGACCAGGGCGTCTTTGGGCGCCACGGTCATGTAGTTGGTCCAGTCCGAGGCCGTAGAGGCGTTCAGGTTGGCGCCGAACTCCTCCAGGACGTCCCAGACCTTGGGCAAGGTGCCGTGCACCGACCGGAACCACAGGTGCTCGACGAGGTGGGCGATGCCTTCTTTGCCGACGGGATCGTGGGAAGAGCCACGATCGATGACCATCGTGATCGAGACGATGGGCTGGGAGTGATCCTCTTGGAAGAGGATCCGCAGGCCCGACGGGAAGGTGTAGTCGGAGATGCCGATGTCGTACTGGTCAAGGGCAAGGTCGAGGCTAGGACGCGGATACTCCTCGGCCAACGCTGGGCTCGACACGCCGATGAACGACCCCAAGACGAGGCCGGTGGTCAAGCGAAGGTTCATTCGGACTCCGAAAGAGGTTGGGACGATGACGTGTCGCCATACCGACGACCTGAGGGGGAGAGCGTACCGTGAACGCCCGAGTGTACAGCTCGCGTGCGCCACCGAGACGAATAGTTAACCCTTTCGCCCGGAAGATCGCGCCGTGAGGGGCCAAAAACCCTCGCCGAGAGGGGGTCGGCGTCTCCGGTGCCCGGCCTCTGAACGCAGGCCGCGGCGGTGGTTGCTGGCGCGCTGGGTGGCCAAGCTTGGCCAAGCCGACCCGGGGCGAAGGACGCGCTGAAGCAAAAAACCCCTCTCGGCGAACCGAGAGGGGATGATGGTGGAGCTGAGGGGACTCGAACCCCTGACCCCCAGAATGCCATTCTGATGCTCTCCCAACTGAGCTACAGCCCCATCAGGCGCCACTTAGTTAGCCGGGTGTGCCGCCCCTGGCAAGGCGACTGCCCCAAATTTCCGGTCAGCCCTCGTCGCCGTCGTCGCCCGCGGGATCCACCGGCGCGGGGCCAGCGCCTTGCTGACGCTCGGCCTCCCGCACGACCTCCTCTTGGGCCCGGATTCGCGCGGCCCGCTGGCGCAGGGCGGGGTGATCCAGCTCGCCCGCCTCGACGAGGTTCACGACCTCACGCCCGAGCTTCTGATGCAGGCGGTCGAGGTCGCGGCGGGCCTGGATCAGATCGAGGCGCTCACGGCCCCGTCGGGCGATGTGCTCAAGCTGGCGACGGCCGTGGGTGCGGATGACCCCGAGCACCTGGCGCATGGCGTCGGAGAGCGCGGGGCTCAGCGACTCAAACTCCCGATCGTCACCCCCGCGCCGAGCGCGCGCGTCTTTTTTGCCGGGATCTGCGGCGGCCGCGCCACCTTGACCATCACGCTGGGCTTCATCGGACATGCAGGCGCCCTCCATAGGCCAAGGCTGGATAACCCGGCGCTCCCTGGGCGAGCGAGCCCGCCGAGGAGGCGCTATGTTTCGCCTCGGACCTCCAGGAGCTTCTATGATCCTCGTGACCGGCGCGACCGGCCGACTCGGCAACAAGATCGTTCGCCTGCTCCGCGCCGCCCGATTTGAGGTGCGCTGCTTGGTGCGCCCAGGGTCGGAGTACTACTGGCTCAACGACACCGGCGCGAACTACTTCTTCTCCGACCTGCGGGATCCCGCGGGGCTGAAGCGGGCGCTGAAAGGGGTGGATCTGGTCATCCACGCGGCGAACGTGCGCGTGGAGAGCACCGACAACCACCACGGCAACGTCACCCACGAGGGCACGCTGAACCTCATCGCGGCGGCCAAACACCACAAGGTCAAGCGCCTCGTGATGGTGAGCTGCCTGGGTGTTGAGCGCTCGACGACCTGCCCGGCGTTCACGAACCTCAACCGCGCTGAAGAGGCGCTGATCGGATCCGGGCTCCCCTACTCCATCGTGCGCTGCGGGCCCTTCGTGGATGAGCTGGCCGATGTGGCCAAGGAGCTCCGCGACGGCCAGAGCCCCAGCCGCGTCGGCCACCGCGACACGCCCATCGCCCCCTTGGCCCGTCGTGACGCCGCCTTGGTGGCCGTCTCCGCCCTCGATCACAGCGCGGCGTTGGGCCATGTGCTGAGCCTCGTCGGCCCCGATCGCCTCACCTTAGGCGAGGCCTTGGATCAGGCCTGCGCCGCCGCGGGGCAGAGCCCCAGCTACCGCCTCATCGACGGCGTCGCCGCCCAGGCGCTCATCCGCGCGTCGCGGGTCGCCGGGCGCCGCTGGCCCCACTGGTTTCAGCGGTGGATGGTGTTGTGGGGCGAAGACCTCACCCTCGATCCCAAGCCCCTGGCCCAGACGCTCGGCATCCCGCTCACGCCTTACGCCCAGGCCCTCGCCGAGTGCCTCGCTGAAGAGGATCTCTCAAAGGATCCTGAGGCCCGGGACACGAAGGTCGTGCACCGGCAGTTTCAGGCCACGGTGTATGAGCCGGGCGAGATCCTGTGGAGCGATCTGCCAGAGGGTCCGCTGCGCGCCGACGAGCCCTGAGCGATCGCCAGCTCAGGGGAAGCAGTCGGCGATCTTCTCGAGGCGATCCTCTGCGAAGCTCACGCCCGTGGCGCTGGGCTCGCCGCAGATCTCCACGCCGTTGACCTGCACGCAGGGCGAGACCACGCGGCCATCGGGCGGCGGGGCGCCGCCGACGCCGATGACACAGATCGAGGGGCCCCGGTAGAGCTCGAGGCCCACGGAGAAGCCGTCGACACGCACGTCAAATCGTGAGGCGATGGCGCGGCGGTAACTGGCCAGGGCGGTGGTGATCGGCGCGAGGGCGGCGAGATTGATGGACTGGCCGGACTCGGCGGGCGGCCTCAAAAAACCGCTCGGCGGCACCCGGACGCGGAGCTGGCCTTGGAAGGTCTTGTTGTCGTAGCGGATGAAGAGCTGCACCGGCCCGGTGAGGTACGGCGCGAGGGCCACGGAGAGGGCCGTCATCGCCTCGCGGTCGGAGAAGTAGCTCTGGTGGAGCAGCCCGACGCCTTCCCAGGTGATCTCGATGGGCACGAGCGCCGCGCCCTCCACCGCGGGCGGCGCCTCGGCCACGGGCGCGGCGGCGGTGAGCCGCTCCATCTCGGCCAGGGCCCGCGCACGATCAGCCTCGGGCGCGGGGGGCTTGTCGCCTCCGCAGCCGGTCCACAACAGGAGGCTGAGCGTGAGCAAGATCAGATGAGCCCCTTCTTCTTCTTCACGTCACGGAGCGCCTTCTCGAAGGCGATCTCGTAGTCAACGGTGCCCTCGCGGAGGTTCTTGATCAGGCCCTTGGCCTCTTCACGAAGGTCGTCTTCGTTGACGTCGAAGCTGCGCAGGATGTCTACGACGCGGCGCCAGATGGGGCCATCGTCGAGGTAGACCTCGTCCACGAAGCGGCTGATCATAAAGTTCTCGACGATCTGACGGGCCAAGAACTTGCCGACCTCCTCGCCGACGGGGTGTTTCCACTCCTCAGCGAGACGACTACGCTCTTTGCCGTAGTTCTCAAAGCCGATGGCGCGGTCGGACATGCCCTCACGCACGCGGGAGCGGAGGTCGTTGTCGCGGCGGAGGTACTCCTCCATGATGGAGATGATGTCCTGCTTGGCCTCCGAGCGGTTCTCCATCGCGACGTCAATGGCGTCCTCGTCGCAGAGGGTGTCCACGACAGCGGCGGCGATCTGGGGGATCTTGCTGCGATACAGCTTCATAATGGAGACCTTTACTCAGCGGAGAGATGCGTTCGATGGGACGGGGACCAGCACGCCGAAGCCGAGCCGAAAGGCGTTTAAGGCGAAGTCGCTGGTCGAGAGAAGGTCAGCGCCCGACGGCGTGAGCACACGCGCGGGCGTTCGGCTGACCGTGTAGCCCGCCTCAATGGAGACCGCCACGCGGGAAGACAAGTGCAGATCGATCCCCGCGCTCACGCCGATCATCGGGCGGAGCTGCCGGGCGAGGCCGAGGTCCTCCTCGACGATCCCGCGGGCCTCCCCAGACAGCGTGACCCGGGTGGCGGCGAGGCCCAAGCCCAGCTCAGCGCCGAAGTACGGGGAGATCGACGAGGCCTCGGCCATGGGCACACGCAGCTCGGGGCCGACGCTCAGCGACGTGAAGCTGTGGCGGGCGTCTTGGCGCAGGCCGTCGATGGGCGCGTCGTCGGGGCCGCCGCTCACCCGCGCCCAGCCCGCGGCCGTCTGGGTGGAGAGCGTCGCGCGCAGCGCGGGGCCGCTGGGGCCAAGGCTGAGCCGAGCGGGCACCACGAGCGTCGGCGCGAAGCCGAGCCCCACGGGCTCATTGACGGTGGCGCCGTCGGGGAGGTCTTGGCTCATCGAGACGATGGCGCCGACGCTCCCCGAAGCGGCCTGGGCGTCGGCGCTGGCCGCTGAGGCGACGAGCATCAGGAGAAGTTGGGGAGCACGCATCGGCCCCCCATAACCCGCCGTGGCGCCCGGGCAGGGGGATCAGCCGCCGCCGAGCTTGCCCATCGCCCGGCTCACCCGGTCAAGCTCAAGCTCGGCGAGCTCTCCTTGGGCGGGGCGCGCGCGCACCAGATCGGTGCGGAGCATGAACCCCTCGCTGATCTTGTCCTTGATGAAGCTCTGGTAGGCCTCGTCCAGATCTCGGCCCACGCTGTACTCGTGTACGTCCACCAGGCGATCTCCGTAGGGTCTCGCGAACACGACGCGGCCCTCACCGGCCCGATAGGTGATGTACCCGGCGAAGAGGTAGCCGAGGTCTGCGCCGCCGCCAGGGGCCTTGGCGACCTTGGCCGCCTCAGCGGCGCTCGGCGCGGCCTGCTGCGGGGCGGCGGGAGGGGCCGCCGGGCTCACGCGGGCGCTGGGGAGGTCGCTCAGGCCCTCCTCCAGAAAGGCGAAGGTGTTGCCCTCGTCGTCGCCGAGATCCGCGAAGTCACCGTCGAACAGCCCGCCGACGTCTGGCGTGGAATGGCCCTCGGGCTCGACCGAGTCTTCTAAGGGGAAGCCGAGATCGGCGTCTTCGAGGCCCGCGGGGGCGACGCTCGGCGGATCCTCCGCGGCGTCCATCGGCGGCGGCAGGTAGAACAGGTCGGCGGTGTTGGCGGCCACGTCGAGCTCTGAGGGCGGCTCGGAGTCTTCGTCCTCGATCTCAAACGAGAGGATCGCCTGGGGCTCGTCCGCGGCGGGGCGAGGCGGATCTTGGTCGGGGAGGAGGAGCGCGCCGGGGTCAAAGTCTGCGAGGCCGTCGAGGAAGCTCATCGCGGGGCCCGCGCCCTCGCCGAGCAGAGGATCGGCGTTGGAGTCCGCGGCGAAGGGATCCTCGGGCGCGGCGGGCGCGGGGCTCACGTCCGCGAAGGGATCCTCCAGATCGAAGGAGGGCGCGCTGCCTGCGCCAAGCGCCGGCGCAGGGTCATCGCCGAGGAGCCAGTCCTGGGCGTCGAGGGGGGCCGGGGCGACGGTTGCCACCTTCGGCGCGGCGGGCGGAGGCGGAGGCGGCGGAGGCTTTGATGGCGCGGCGGGTTTTGGGGGGCGGCGGCGGGCTTGGGCGTGGCAGCGGCAGGCTTGGGCGGCGGCGCGGCGGGCTTGGGCGGCGGCGCCGCGGGGGGCTCGTCAAATCCCAAGAAAGGATCTCTCGACGGCGGCAGGTCAGGCGCGCCGAGGTCTCCGCCCACCGGTGCAGCGTCCTCACCAAACAGGGTGGCGAGGCGCTCCTCTACGGGGTTTGAGCGGGGCGACGACACGATCACGCCGCCGCCCAAGGCGTCGAGCACGGCGGGACCGGACAAGGCGCTCGCCTGACCATCCCACCCGGCGATGACGAGGCCCTCGGCGATCCGCACCTGGACGGCGGCCTCTTTGGCCAAGGTCAGCTCGGGGCCGAGGCCATGAACGCTCAGGCGAATCGGCGATTGAAAGACCTTCTGCAGCTCTTCAGCGAAGCTCGTGGCGTCGTCTTCACGCAAGAACGCGGCGACCCAGCGCCCGATGGAGCCCGGCCCCGAGGACATCACGCCGCCCCGGCGCATGACCGAGGCGCTGAGCCCCGTCCAGCGGGTGTGCAGGGCCGCGACCGGGGCCACGCTGCCGCTCTCCCGACCGATCATCGCCGCGTCGTGGAGGGCGCGCTCGGCCCGAAGCGCGACGACGAAGGCGTTGCGGGCGCCGCCATCGCCGCGTGGGCTCAGCCAAGCCCAGGGCCCGGTTCCCAGAAGCGGCCCGCGCGTCGAGGTCCAGCCGCTGCCCTGGGCGGTGAGCGGGACGACGTGCTCGGCGAGGGTGGTGAGGAGATCCCAGGCGCGTAAACCGCGGCAGACCTCGACGTAGCTCGTGGCCAGCGCGGCGGCGCCTTGGCCCTTGAGCAAGGCCGAGACCAGCTCTTTGGGCACCCCGGACTGGGCCAGCGCCTTGTTGTCGGTGAGCGAGGCGAGGCCATGCAGCGCCCACGCGGCGACCTGGGGGTCAAACGCCAAGGCGAGGGGGTCACGACGGTCGCGGCAGAGGTCACGCAGGCCCGCGACGGCGACGTTGGGGGCGGCGCCTTTGATCTCCAACGCGGCCAAGGCGGCGCGAACGGCCAAGAAGGCCCCGGTGAGCGCGGCGGGCTCGGCGGGGCTGCCCAAGGCGGCGGCGGCGAGGGGGAGATCGCCGGGCAGATCGAGGCCCTCCCGAGGGATGACGAAGGGCAAGCGGCTGCGCACGAGCGCTTGGTGCAGCCGCGACGGCGCGAGGCCCTCATCAAACTGGCTGGCGATGGACCAAGCCGCGGACAGGCGCGCGGAGAGGCTACGCGAGACGCTCTGGAGCGCGGCGGCGCGGGCGGGGATCTCAAAGTCCAAGAGCCGGGTGAGCGGCGGCGCGAGGCGCGCGGCCAAGGCCGGAGAGACGGCGCGAAGCTCCTCGACGTCGCCGTCCACGATGGCGCTCGACTGCCGGGCGAGCTCCAGGAGCACCAACGAGCAGGCCTGGGGGGAGGTCTGGGACGCCTCGATCAACAGCCCGGCGAGGGTCTGGGCCAAGGGATCGCGGGACATCGCCGCCCCGCTGAGCTCTTCAGCGCCCTCCCCGCCCTGCCCTCTCGCCAGGGGCTCCAAGAGCGCGACGAGGCGCTCGGCGAGCGGGGTGCGAAGGACGTTCGAGAAGGCCACGGGGAGGCCCAAGGCGGGGCCGTCGCGCAGGGGCAGGAGGGTCATGGGCGGCAGATCAAAGCCCAGGTCCGGCGCGACGCTCAGCGCGTCGTCCGAGTCTGTGACCAAGCGGCACTTGGGGACGACCACCTTGAGGAAGTCCAGCACGTCCATCCGCGGACTCCGAGTCTTGGGAGCGGGCAGCCCAGTCTAACAGGTTCCGCCAGGAAGAGCGGCGAGGCCCCTCCTGAGCCCCAAGCGGCGCTCAAAACCAAAGAACCCAAGACTCTCCCCATGACTGGCGAAGCGCGACGGCGGCTCCGGGCGCGTGCTCAAGGATTGAGCAGGACCGGAGAAGGCCGCACACCTTCAACGGCGGCCGGGTATCCTCACCAGGATTCCACATAGTCATCCACAGGGCATCCCCTACGGCGCACCTTGAAGAGATCTCAAAAACTCTCGCAAATACACGAAATCAATCTACAATTTAATCAAAACACAATTAATCAAAGTGATCGTAACCGCTCATCCACAGAGTTATCCACAGGCTCCCGCGGCGATTGTCTTGGCGGCGGGCGGGTCTACACGAATGGGGCAGCCCAAGGCGCTCCTGAGGCTTGTGGATGGCCGCCCCCTGCTCCGCGCCTGGCTCGATGTCTTGGCCGAGGTCGCGCCGCTGCGTGTCGTCGTGGTCGGCGCCGTGGTGGAGCCCCTGGTGAGCCTGCTGCGGGCCGGAGAGCGGGCGGTGCTGAACCCTGACTGGGCGCGGACGGGCCCGGCGGAGTCGTTGCACCTCGCCGCGCTGGCGCTCCCCGCGGACACGCCTTGGGCGCTCGTGACCCCTGTGGACGTCCCCCCTTGCGGCGCGGACGACCTCGTCAGGCTCTGCGCGGCGAGAACCCCGGCGGTGCTCAGCCACGGCGGTCTGCCCGGCCACCCCGCGCGCCTCGGACCTCAAGAGTTAGCGGCCTTACGCCGCGCTCCGCCCCCGGGCGGCCTGCGCGCCCTGCTCACCGACGCGACGCTCATCCCCAGCGCACACCCCGACGCGCTCCTCAACCTGAACACGCCCGAGGAGCTTGAGGCCTGGCGCCGTCGCGAGCGCCGCTGAGCGCGCTCAGCCGTCCTCGCGCAGGCGTAGGGTGACCTCGGCGGCGCCGATGACCACCTCGCCCCGCGCGTCCGTGGCCTCGGCCTCGAGCTCGACACGCTCGCCGTCGAGCTGCTCAAGATCAGCCTCTGTGGGGAACTTCTCGGGATCTAAAGGCACGATGGCGCCCCAGAACAGGCCGCTGCCGTCCTCCATGCAGTAGAGCACGACGTCGCCCCAGTCGAACTCGCCGCTGGGCTCCCCCTTCCACCGCGACCGCAAGACGAGGCTGATCGGCGCCGCGCCTTGCTCGGCC
Organism: Deltaproteobacteria bacterium; assembly: GCA_016717595.1. Taxonomy (GTDB): domain Bacteria; phylum Myxococcota_A; class UBA796; order UBA796; family CAJQPC01; genus JADKFE01. The sequence goes on from JADKFE010000016.1 coordinate 68,744, forward strand.
CCGGCGTAGAGACCGCTCGTAGACGCGCGGATCGTCACCCCGAAGCCGCCTTGGGGCGCGATGGTGATGAAGACCTCTTCCCCAGGCTCAAACGGCACAAAATCGCTGCCTTCTCCGTGACCGAGGAGGATCTCGGGCTCCCCCTCTCCGGCGCAGAGCTCCTCCACGGTGGGCTCTCCACAAGAGAGCAGGCCGAGGGTGGCCATCAGCAGCGGGCTTGGGCGGCGTGAGGTGGACATCGGGGCTCCGTGGTGGCCTTGGAGTTGTGGCCATGGACGCTATCAGGAGTCTAACGTCGCCCTCAGCGCCCCGCTGATCGGTGATATGGTGGCGAGTCACCCCCGGAAAACTTCCAACAGGAGAGGCACGATGGCCTTCCCGTTCATCCTCCTCGCGGCCTCCACCGCGATGGCCGCTGATCTCACCGTGAACGCGACGACGACGACGCTTAACGGCACCCAGACCTACGACAACATCTACGTCATCAACGGCGGCAAGCTCGTCGTCACGACCTACACCGGCTCGGGCACCACGGGCACGGTCACCCTGGTCGCCGACTATGTGTACGTAGACGCCACCTCGTCCATCGTCGCCAGCGGCGCGGGATACCGCGGCGTGTCCAACGGCAACGGCGAGGGCACCGGCGGCGGCAAAGGCGGATCTTGCTGCCGTGACGGCGGCGGCGGCGGCGGGCACGGCGGCGCGGGCGGCGCGGGCTCTCTCGACGGCTGCGGCAGCGGCGGCGGCGCGGGCGGCGCGGCCTATGGCAGCTCCACCTCGGCCACCATCGACATGGGCTCGGCGGGCGGCGCGGCGGGCGCGGCCGACGGCGACTCCGGCGGCTCCGGCGCTCCCGGCGGCGGCGCGATCACCATCAGCGCGGCGAAGATCGAGATCCTCGGCAGCATCACCACCGACGGCACCGCCGGGACGGTCATCAACGGCGACGGCTCCGCGGGCGGCGCGGGCGGCGGCGTGCTCTTGGAGGCCGCTGACCTCGTCTGCTCGGGCACGATCTACGCCCGCGGCGGCGGCGGCGGCGTCACCGACGACGCGGGCGGCGGCGGCGGCGGCGGCGTGGTCAAGCAGTTCGCGGACTCCACCGCGACCTACTGCACCACCGTCGTCACCGGCGGCACCACGGGCTGCGGCGCGTCCTCGGGCTCGGTGGGCATCAGCGTGAAGACCATCGCCGACTTCGACGGTGACGGCTTCTTGTACACCGACGGCGACTGTGACAGCGCGGACGGCTCGGTGTACCCCGGCGCCACCGAGGTGGACGCCGACGGCGTTGACCAGGACTGCAACGGCGTCGACAGCGGCGTTGACACCGACGGCGACGGCATCGACGACGACATCGAGGTGGACGTAGACGGCACCGACCCCGACGACCCCGACACCGACGCCGATGGCCTCGATGACGGCGAGGAGCAGGTCTACGGCAGCGATCCCCTCGACCCCGACACCGACGGCGACGGCCTCGACGACGGTGAAGACGTCGACGCAGGCGCCGACCCCACCGACAGCGACACCGACGGCGACGGCCTCGACGACGGCGAGGAGGTGATCGTTGAGGGCACCGACCCCGCCGACGCCGACACCGACGGCGACGGCCTCGACGACGGCGAGGAGGTGCTCGTCGAGGGCACGGACCCCCTGGACACCGACACCGACAACGACGGCCTCAGCGACGGCGACGAGGTCAACACCCACACCACCGACCCCAACGACGCCGACTCCGACAACGACGGCCTCCAAGACGGCGCCGAGGTCAACACCCACGGCACGGATCCCGACGACAACGACACCGACGGCGACGGCCTCACCGACGGCGCCGAGGTCAACACCCACTCCACCGACCCTCTGGACACCGACACCGACGGCGACACGCTGACGGACGGCGCCGAGGTCAACACCCACTCCAACCGACCCGTTGGACACCGACAGCGACGACGACACGCTCACCGACGGCGCTGAGGTCAACACCCACTCCACCAACCCCAACAACGCCGACACCGACGGCGACGGCTGCGCCGATGGCGACGAGGTCAACACCTACGGCACCGACCCCAACGACGCCGACAGCGACAGCGACGGCGTTGACGACTGCGACGAGATCAGCGCGGGCACGGATCCCGACGACTCCGACAGCGACAGCGACGGCGTAGACGACGGCGACGAGATCACCGACGGCACCGACCCCAACGACGCCGACACCGACGACGACGGCGTTGACGACGGCGACGAGGCCATCGACGGCACCGATCCCCTCGATGAGGACACCGACGACGACGGCCTCACCGACGGCGAAGAGGACGTGAGCGGCACCGACCCGCTGGACGACGACACCGACGATGACGGCCTCACCGATGGCGACGAGCTCGACGAGGGCACCGACCCCCTCGATGAGGACACCGACGGCGACGGCCTCACCGACGGCGATGAGGTGACCGGCGGCACCGACCCGCTGGACACCGACACCGACGACGACGGCCTCACCGACGCCGAGGAGGTCAACGACACCGGCACCGACCCCACCAACCCTGACACCGACGCCGACGGCCTGACGGACGCTGAAGAGCTCAACGACACCGGCACCGACCCGCTCAACGGCGACACCGACGCCGACGGCCTCACCGACGGCGACGAGCTCAACGTCCACAGCACCGATCCGCTCAACGAGGACACCGACGGCGGCGGGCGCAGCGACGGCGAAGAGGTGAACCTCGACGGCACGGATCCGCTGGACCCCAACGACGACCTGCTCGACAGCGACAACGACGGCATCAGCGACTACGCCGAGACCACGGACTTCGGCACGGATCCCTTCGACGACGACACCGACGACGACGGGCTCCTCGACGGTCGTGAGGTGTACGAGGTCGCCACGGATCCCCTCGACGACGACAGCGACGACGACGGGCTCCTCGACGGCCGCGAGGTCGACGAGACCCTCTCCAACCCCAACGACGCCGACAGCGACGACGACGGCCTCTCTGATGGCCGTGAGGTGGACGAGACCCTGACCGACCCGAACAACGCCGACACCGACGCCGACGGCCTCAACGACCTCGACGAGGTGGACGTCCACGGCACCGATCCCCTCGACGCCGACACCGACGACGGCGGGCGCAGCGACGGCGAGGAGATCACCCTCGACGGCACCGACCCGTTCAACGGTGAGGACGACCTCAAGGACACCGACGGCGACGGCGTCTCCGACCCGGCGGAGGCCGAGCTGGGCACGGATCCCCTCGACCCCGACACCGACGACGACGGGCTCACCGACGGCGACGAGGCCTACGACACCGGCACCGATCCGCTCAACCCCGACACCGACACCGACGGGCTCAGCGACTTCGACGAGGTGAACACCACCACGACCGACCCGCTCAACCCCGACACCGACACCGACGGGCTGACGGACGGCGACGAGGTGAACACCCACGAGACCGATCCCCTCGACGCTGACAGCGACGACGACGGCCTCAACGACGGCGACGAGGTGAACACCCACGGCACCGATCCCCTCGACGCCGACAGCGACGACGGCGGCGTGATCGACGGCGAAGAGATCAGCGCGGGCACAAACCCCCTGGATCCCACCGACGACGTCCCCGGCCCCGATGACAGCGGCCTGGACGACACCGGCGACGACGTCGTGGACATCGGCGTGCCCAAGGGCGGCGGCGGCTTCGGCTGCGCCACCACGACGAGCCAGCCCTGGTGGGCGGGTGTGGTCGCGGCCCTGGGCGCCTTGTGGGCCCGGCGGAAGCGCGCGGCGTAAGCCACGCCTCAGCGAGACAACAGACGCCCGAGTCGTCTCCGTGACGGCTCGGGCGTCGCTCTGTCAGCTTTATCGCCTCGGTGTCAGCGAACGCTGGGGCGTGTCAGGCGCCAAACCTCAAGGAGTACACCGGCGCGAGGGTGTGGCTCAGAAGCGCCCAGCGCTCGCCAAAGTCCTCAGAGACGTAGAGGTTGCCGGTCGTGCTGGCGAAGGCCAAAGTGGGCCCACGTTTGTCGAGGCTGTGGCGATAGACGAGGTCAAAGCAGCCCTCTTGGGGGAGGCCGTCGCGCAGCTCACGCCAGGTCACCCCGCCGTCCTCGGTGGTGCTCACGCTCAGCCCGCCGCTCGCCGCGTTGCGCCGCTCGTCGCTCACCGCGGGCACGAGCCAGGCCCGATCGGGGTTGACCTCATCGACGGCCACGGCGAAGCCAAAGCGTGGCGGGCCCGCGCTCACCTCCGCCCAGCGCTCGCCGCCGTTCACGCTGCGGAACACGCCGCAGTGGTTCTGCTGCCAGAGCACCTCGGGCCGCGTGGGGCAGGCCACGATGAGGTGAGGATCGTGGCCGATCTCGGCCTCGGGATCGGGCAAAAACGTGGCGAGCAGGCCCTTGGTCTTGGGCGCCCAGCTCAGCCCGCCGTCGCGGCTCTCAAACACGCCGCCGCAAGACACGCCGACCATGAGGTGATCGGGGTCGGCGGGGTGAATCACGAGGCTGTGGATGCCGGGGGTGTCTTTGCCGCCGCCGGTCCACTGGGTGCGGCTGGGGTGATCCCACAGGCCACGGCAGAGGGTGAAGGTGTCGCCGCCGTCGTCGCTCACGAAGAGGCCGCCGGGGTTGGTGCCCAGGTACAGGCGCCCAGGCTGGGACGCGGGCCCGGGGGCGATGAGCCAGATGTACTCCAAGGTGGCCGGCTTGCCGTCGCCACGCTCGGCGTCTTCAGGGTAGGCCGGGGCCTTCACCTCCTCCCAGCTCTGGCCCTGATCCCGGCTTCTCTGGAGCTTTTGGCCCCAGTGGCCATGATCCAGCGCCGCCCACCAGGTGCCGTTCCGGGGGTCCTCCACGGCGTAGGAGACGGGGTTGCCGACGTGGTGCACGCTCTCAAGGCGCCAGCCGCCGGGGGTTTGGGCGTAGACGACGAGCCCCTTGCGGGTGCCCAAGAACATTCTCAACGACATGACGGTTCAGCCTCCAGAGAGCGCCTGGGCGATGAAGACCTCGCTGCGCTCGTCCAGAGCGTCACCCAAGCTCACGCGGTCGACGACCATCTCGCCGTCGATGAAGATGTTGACGTGTTTACGGAGCGACCCTCGCTCGTCTACGAGGTAGCCCATGATGCCCGGAAAACGCCCGTCCAACGCCCGCACCAGCTCGGCGACGGTGCTGGCGGGGAGGGTCTGGGGGCCAAGCGTCGGGAAAAAACGCTTGAGGTGGTTGGTGAGCTCGACCTTTGGCATCACCGCCTCCGAAGGTGCCGCGTCAGGAAATCGCCCGCGGCGTCATGGAATTGTTCGGGCGCGTCATGGTGCACGAAGTGCCCGGCGCCGGGGATGAGCACCGCCCGGGCCGCCGGGAACAAGCGCCGCCCCCGCGAGGCGAGCTCCGCCGTGGACCCGCCGGTGAACATGGGGTTGGGGATCATGCGGTCGTCTTCGCCCCAGACGATCAAGGTGGGCGTGCTGAGCTCCGCCAACCGGGGCGCGACGGGGTGATCCAGCATCCCGGCGATGTTTCGGCTCACCGTGCGGCTCGTGTGAACAAAGCTGGGGTGCCGCTGGGCGCGCAGGCGCTCGATGAGCAGGCGCTCGACGTGCTCATCATGCACGTTGAAGGCGAGCTTCTTAAAGTTGGCCTCGATCTCAACAGGAGAGGCCTCCAGCGCCCGGCGCTCATGCCAGTAGCCGCGCATAAACGCCGCCCCGGCCTCGCTGAACACCTCGATGCCCGCGGGCGCGGCGAGCACCAACGCGGCCAGCCGCTCCGGCGCCAGCAAGGCCAGCTCCATCGCCGTCTGCCCGCCCATGGAGTGCCCGATCACCGCCGCCCGGGGCACCTCCAAGGCGTCGAGCCAGCCGACGAGCTGCTCGGCGTACCACTTGGGGCTGCACGGCGCGTCGGGTTTGTCCGAGCCGCCATAGCCGGGGAGGTCCAGCGCGAGCACACGCAGGCCCAAGGCGCGCAGCCACGGCACCTGCTTGTGCCAGAAGCCCAGGTTGGAGCCCATGCCGTGAATCAAGACCACGGCGGGGCGGCCCTCTTCGCCGGAGTCCAAGGTGTTGAGGCCCAGGCCGTTGACCTCCACCCGCCGCGTCGGCAAGGGGGTGGAGAGCTGGGCCGGGTCCAGGGGCTCTAGGCGCGCGGCACGATCTCCGGCGCCGGTGAGGCCGAGCAGGCTCGCGGGGATCATGCGGAGCGCCCCTTAGTGCCCGCCGCCGGAGCCCTTGGGCTTGGCGTTCCACAGGCGCAGCGAGAGCAGCAGGCCGATGATGGCGATGGGGATCATCCACATCGGCCACTCGATCCAGTTGTTGGGATCCTTCGCGGCGTCGCCGTTGGGCAGGCGCGCGCCGTAGAGGAAGCTCATCACGCCGGTGCCGAGGTACACGAAGCCGTCGATGATGCCGACGGCCACGCCGGTGTTCTTGCGCCCGCCGAAGTCCATGGACGCCGTGCCCGACAACATCCCGTGCACGCCGATGACACACAAGGACATGAAGATGACGAGGTAGCCCAAGGCCACGCTGTCGAGCACCTGGGTCATCACCAAGGCGCCGCCGAGGAGCCCGCCGTAGAGCACCGCCGCCACGGGGCCACGCCGGGACTGGAACAGGTGGTCGGAGATCACCCCGGCGAAGGCGCCGCCCATGATGCCCGCGCAGCACAGGAGCAGGCCCCAGGTGGAGGGCACAAACGTCTCCATGATGCCGGTCTGTTTGGCGAAGATGATGTACCACTGCATGATCGCCTGCCGCAGAAAGCCCGAGCAGAACTCGATCGCCGAGATCGTGAGGATCACCGGGTTGGTCAACATCTTCTTGAACACCGCCGCCACGCCCAAGGGCGGGCCGTCGTCACCTGAAGAGGCGTCACCGACGTCGAAGTCACCAAAGCCGGCCTCTCCGGGGGTGTCTCGCACAAACGCGAGGCAGACGGCCGCCATGATGCCCAGCAGGATCGCCGGGGTGAAGAACACCCAGTACGTCTCCGCCCGGCTCACGATGGCCCGGCCGCCGTCGTAAGCGAAGAACACGCCCAAGGAGATCAGCACGCCGAAGACCGCGCCGAACACGCCGCGCTCACGCACATGGAACCACGGCGCGTTGACCTTCACGATGGCCACGGCGCCGAAGCTCTGGAAGTACATGTTGCCCGCGTACAACAATGAGAGCGCCGGGAGCAGGATCGAGCGGTCGGCGTCGCCGGTCTCTTGGCCAAAAAACGCGAAGATCGCGTTGAACACCAAGAAGAACGGCGCGGCGATGGTGTTCATCAGGGCCGTGAGCCCGCCCGGCCCGCCGGTCGTGAGCACCTCGTAGGTGACCGCGCCCATGAGCGCGTTCATCACTATCGCCCCGGTGGCGCCCACGAGCATCGCCTTCTTGCCGCCGAAGCGGTCGGTGAGCGGCCCGTTGAGCACGAACGCGACGCCGTACACCACGGTGCCAATGCCGAAGATCACGCCGAAGTCGGCGTTGTTCATCAGGCCGATGTCGCTGAACTCGTTCTTGGAGACCGTCAGGTTGTAGCGGCCCATGTACAAAAACGCGTAGGCGAAGCCCATCGGCAGCCAGTTCAGCGCGCGCCGCATCTTGTAGTCGGCGCTGTGCTGAATCTCGACCTTGGGCAGGCGCGTGATGATCAGCGCCAGGGTGCCCAACAAGATGATGATCGGCATGAGCTGGGTGAGCACGTACGAGCCGCCCCCACCCTCAGCCGCCAAGGCGACCCCGGGGGTGACGAGCGCCGCCGCGGCGAGGAGCGCGCGCAGTGGCCAAGAGGCGGTTGCAGCGGACATGACGAGCCCTCGGGTGTGCTGAGCCGCGAACGATAGCCGCTTCACGGCGTCTTGGTCAACCGGCGCGCGGATTCCTGCGCCGGGCGCTCACTTCACCTGAACGGTGCGATCTCGCGGCGGCGTCACCACGGGGCCCTTGGCGACCTCGTCGAGCAGCACGTCAAAGTCGGAGCGGGGCAGCGTGACGACGGCCTGGGGTTTGGCCCCGGCGAGGTAACGATCGGCGCGCTCGACCACAAAGGAGTTGCTCACCGCGGTGTAGGTGGCGTCGGGATCGAGCGGTTTGCCGTTCACCAGGGCCTCGACGATCTCCGGCGAGCCCATCTTCTCGCGCCAGCGCACCGTGGCGCCGGAGAGCTGAATCGCGCCTTTGTCGCCGGACTGCGCGGCCAGGGCGTTCGCGAGGAGGATCGCCTGCAGCTCTCCGCCGGTGATCGTGAACGTGGTGACCTGGTTGCCAAACGGCAGGATCTCGTAGATCGACCGGCGGGTGATCGGCCCGGCGACCAGATCGGCGCGTAGACCGCCGGAGTTGTACACGCCGATGTCGGTGCCCGCGAAGGCGCGCAGGGCGTCGGTGACCCAGTTTCCGAGATCGCTCTCTTCAGCCCACGACCGGCCCAAGGTGGCCTTGGCCTCGCCGATGACCACGCCGTAGACCGCGTCGATCTCCGTCGCGTACCCATCCACCATCGCCGCGATCTCGGGGCTCGCCGGGCCGGGGGCCGCGCCTGGGAGGAGGTCCTGGAGCTGGTACTGAAAGCTCACGATGGCGCCGTCTTCAACCCGCAGGCGGATGACGCCGAGGCTGCGCCCATAGCTCCCGGCCTGCACGATGGGCACGCCGTTCACGCGCTCCTCCACCCGAAGCGGGGTGTGGGAGTGGCCGCCGATGATGAGGTCAAGCTCGGGGATGGCCTCGGCGAGGGCACGATCGGCCTCTACGCCGAGGTGCGTGAGGGCGATCACCAGGTCCACCTCGGGGGCGAGGCGCTCAAGCTCGGCGCGCACGGTGTCCACCGCCTTCTTCACCTCCACCCGCTGCATCACCGAGAGCGGCGCGAGGTGGGTGAGGCCTTCAGTGGTGGCGCCGATGACGGCGACCTTGAGCCCGCCCGTCTCCAAGACCACCGACGGGCGCAGCCCGGGGTAGGCCGGGCCGCCGGTCTTGGCGACGACGTTTGACGAGACGACGGGGATCTTGGAGGCGGCGATGAGCGCGGCGAGGTTCTGATCGCCACGGTCAAACTCGTGGTTGCCCAGCGCCCAGGCGTCGTAGCCCGCGGCCTCCATCAGCTCCAGCATGGCGCCGCCGTTGGCGTCCCGCACCTTGAGATCGGTCAGGGGCGTGCCGGTGAGGATGTCGCCGCCGTCGAGCACGAGCGTCGGCATGTTCGCCGAGAGCGCCCGCACCCAGGCGTCGATCTCCACGAAGCCGCCGATGGCGGGCTCCCCTTCGAGCCAGTCGGCGCGCTCGGGGAGGTAGTGGCAGTGCAGATCGTTCGTGTGCAGCAGCAAAAGCTCACCCGGCGCGGGGCCGAGGGGCTCCGCGGGCGGGGTGGGCGGCGCGCAGGCCAGAAACGACGAGAGAAAGAGCCTTGGGACGAACCACAAGCCGAGCATCAGGATCCCGTGAGGAGGGCGTAGACGCGGGAGATCTGGGCCTCGTCCATGGGCCCTCGCGCGTGGTGGAGCACCTGCCCATCGGCGCCCAACACGACGGTCTGGGGGATCTTCTGGTGATCGAGGCCCAAGGCCTCAAAGAGCTGCTCCGGCGGGGCGCTCACGAGCACGTTGTCCCAGCTCAGGCCGAGCTGGGCGGCGAAGGTCTCGACCTTCTTGGCGACCTCCTCTTCAGGCCCGCCGTCCTCAAAAAGATCCCAAGAGATCCCCAGCAGATCGGCGTGCTCCGAGAGCGCGCGGCCCAGGCCCTCGATGCGCGGCAGCTCCTCTTCACAGGGCTCACACCAGGTGGCCCAGTGGTGCAGGATCAGCGGGCGGCCTTGGGGGCGAACGGCGGTGAGCACCCCCTCCAGGCTCACGACGCGGCAGCGACCGACGGGCGCGACGAGCTCGGCGAGGCTGGGATCGTCGGGGAAGCTCGGCGGCGCTTGGGGCGCGGCGCGGCGCTCGGTGGGGTTGGGATCCGCCGAGGTGGGCAAGGGCGCGGTGCGGGGCCGCTCGCCTGGGCGCTCGAAGAGCTCCTTCTGGGCCACACGGCGCGCGATGCGTGTCGCGGCGCGGCGAGCGAGGTCTTTGATGAGGCCCATGGGCTCCTCCGACGCGGCGGGGTGCGCGCCGCGGGCCCATAGTCTATCCGTTCTCAGTCTCAGCGTGTGGGCGCGGTGGGATCTCGGGGTCGGGCGTCGCCCCAGGCCACAAAACCCGCGCCGTTCCAGCGGTACACCAAGGGCGAGATCGCCGCGGGATACCCCTCAAACATCTTGCGGGCGCCGACAGCGACGATCTTGTTCACCTCGGCGTCCATGCCGTCCCACACCAGCACCACGCCTTGCACCGGGCTCGTCACCAGGGGCACCGGGCCGACGGTCGAGAGCCACTCGGGGTGCAAGAGCACCACCGCCTCACGCCCCGGGGGGCAGACGACCTCAAAATACTGGCCGCCGCCGTCGATCTTGCGGAGCTGGAGGGGGTTCGTGGTGAGCAACGACGCCGCCCGGGCGCGGAGGTCCGCGGTGCTTCCGCCCCAAGCGGCCAGCTCAGCCTGGGTGACATACGGCGCGCGGTCGCCCTCGACGCGGCGAAAACACAGGTAGAGCTCGTTTAAGACGAGGTCTTCGCAGGCCAGCTCCGCCGCCGTGCCCGTCTTTCCTTGCGCCCGAAGGCGCTCGGCCTGGGCGATGCGCTCATCGACGGAGGTGGGCTGGGGCAAAAAGTCGCCCGCCGGGAGCGCCGCGAGGACGAGGCTGACACCAAACCAGAACCCCACCATTCATCACCTCCAACCACGTCCCGCGACACCTGGCGCTGAGCGTGTGTTCCGAGAAGCTGACACGACGCCGAGATCTCTGACGCGGAGCCCAAGACGCTGACGGTCAGCCTCCGCTCACTCCGAGACCGAGTGCTCCTCGATGACGGGGAGCAGATCTTCACGGAGCGGGCGCAGGCTCTGGGGCTCGGCCATGAGGTCGGTGAGCTGGGCGGTGAGGCGGCGCTGGCGGCGGCAGAGGGTCTTCGCCATCTCGTGAACGAGCTTAAACGCCGCGAGGTTGCCCTCGCTGAGCAAGGCGTCAAACTCGCTCTTGGGGAAGCGGAACAGCGTGCCCTCCCCCACCGCGGACACCGTGGCGCTGCGGGGCGAGCCGTCGATGAGCGCCATCTCGCCGAAGCAGGCGTGGCGGCCCAGGCGCGCGAGCTCTTCGCTGGGGCCCATGAGGCGCGCCTTGGTGACCGTGACCTCTCCGCGGTGAATGACGTACCAGGCGTCCCCGGCCTCACCCTCGCGGAAGATGGGCTGGGCATGGCGTACCCGCTGAATCTGCATGACGCGGACGATCTCGGAGAGCTCCGCAGGGTCGAGATCACGGAACAGAGGCGTCTCTAGTAAGAAGGTGATGATGCTCTCTAGCGTCAGCGCACTTCCCACACGACCTCCTGCGACCTTGGACCGGGTTTCCGAGGTGCTTGTTTTACCATATGTGGGAGTGACCACGCCCTCGTGTCACCCTGGACCGCCTGATGAACCCCGTCTCATGGCTCTTGTCCCTCGTGATCTTGTGGGGGCCGATCCTCCTGGCGCTCACCGCGCTGGCGCCGATCAGCGCGCGGGGCTGGAGCCTGCACCTCGTCAGCACGACGGCCTTGGCCTGGCTGGTCACCCGGGCGCTCACGGTGCTGTTTTTTGTGCCCATCGCCGCCGCCGCTCCGGGGCGATACCGGGTCATCCCCCGATTCCCGGCGTTTGGTGTGCTCTCTGGGGCGATGGGTGTAGCGCTCATCGCCTATGGCGCGTGGCGGGCGAACGATGAGGGCCTGGGCTTCTACACCCTCGGCGTCGGGGTGCTCGGCCTCGTCTGCTTACGAAACGGCCGGTCCTTTCGGGATCTGCCGATCTGGGAGTCGAGCATGAGCCTCCGCGGCGAGGCCCTGCGCGTAGAGGGCGTCAGCGGGGCCGTCGATGTGCCCCTGCGCGACGCGAAGGTGCTCCGCCGCCGCCGAGACGGCTCGTTCTTGATCACCACCGCCGAGGGCGCCTTGGACACCCTCGTGCTCACGCGTAAGGCCGGGGGCCGCTACTGGGTGGACGACGCCGAGGGCCTGCTCGTGGCGATCACGCCGCTGGTTCGCCTGGAGGAGACCGACTCCTTGTTGCGCGCGCGGCCGCCGTCGCCGTGAGGAGCGCCCTTGCGCCCCGGCCTCCGCTTCGGTAGCCTGTAGTTCATTCGCCCCACCGGAGCGCCCACGATGCCCGACCTGCGCAAGAAGCTCAAGGACAAGCTCAAGTCCGTCGTCAACCGGCTCTCCGGTGAGTACTCCGCGGTCGCGCCGGAGACGATTGAGCCCTACGAGCGCCCGGGCAAACCCGTCGATGACGCCGAGGTCAAGGTGATCCGGGCGAACCTGAACCGGCCCAAGAACCGCGGCGAGACCTGAGCTGGGTCAAGGTCTGGGCTCAGAGCAGCTCGGGATCCGGGGCGGTGCCATCTTGGGCGAGGCGCACCTGCACCTCTAAGGCGCGCACCCGGCGGCGCAGGCGCTCGCTCGTCTCGTGCTCGGCGGTCAGGGCCGTCTTGACCTCGGCGAGCTCGGCCTCTAAGCGGGTGCGAAGGCGCTCCAGACGGCGATTGGAGTCCAGCGCGAGGCGCAGGCGATCGTCGCCCTCGGCGCTTGGCGCGGCGGCGGGGCGGTCGAGGAGCTCTTGCACCCGGGCGCGAAGGCGCTGGGTCTCGGCGCGTAAGGTCTCGGCGCGCTGGGCGGCGATCTCTGCGCGTTGGCGCTCGTAGTCGGCCTCTTCGATGGCGGCGTCACGATCGCGCCGCAGCTCCTCCACCAAGATGTCTCGGCTCAAGGGCTCCTCCTCATTCAATCAAGGTAGCACGTCATTTTGGGGGGGACCGCGTCAGCGCGTCGGTGAGCGCGGCGAGGCCCTCGTCCCAAGGGCCTTCAGGCGGCGGGTCGAGGCGGATCGCCCAGACATGAAGCGTCGCGAAGGGCCAAGGCACCATGAACCGATCCCAGCTCCGCGCGCGCCAGGCCCGGCTTGGCTGAACCCGCACCACGACGATGGGCCGTCGCGACGCGAGGGCGAGGCGCACGGCGCCGGGCTTGGGCACCCCGGCGGGGCCTCGGGGACCATCGACGGCGAGCACAGGAGAGAGGCCCTCGGCCAAGCCCTCGGAGGCGCGCGAGAGCGCCTCGGCGCCACCTTTGGAGCTGCCGCCGCGCACGAGCGGGAAGCCGAAGACCGAGAGCGCCCCGGCGATGATCTCGCCGTCTTTGGACTGGCTGACCATCGGCAGCATGGACCGGCCTCGGGCGAGCAGGCCCGCCGGGAGCAGCTCACCGTGCAAGATCGCGACGACCACGGGGCCCTCGGCCATCGTCTCGTCGAGCGCGCCCACGTCGAGGCGCAGCCGCCAGGTGCTCGCCCAGACCAAGGCCATTCGCCCCAGCGTCACGCCCAACAGCCGCGCCCATCGGCTCACGTCTCGCCCTCTGCGCTCGGTGTGGAGGTGGTTAGAATAAGCCGTCCCCCGCCCTGTCGCGCGGGTGAAACGAGAGGTCCGCCGTGTCTGAGCCCAGCCCCCCCAAGCTGCCCATCGGCGCGCAGACCCACAACGAGGCCAAGGTGACCTACACCCGCCGCTCCGAGTCAGACGCGGCGGTGTTTGTGGACGACACGCCTCTGCCACGGGCGATGGTGATCGCGCCCTCGGCCAGCCTCAGCGTCGGCGAGCGCGCCGTGGCCGCCCGGGCCCTGGGCCTCTCGGAGAGCGCGCTGGACCGCCTCGTGGCCACCGGGGCGCCCCTCGTGCTGGCGACGGCCGCCAGCGTCGAGGCCGCTGAGGCGCTCAAGGGCGAGTGGTCGGGCCGCATCAGCGGCGTCGTCGTGAAGGACACCCAGGCCCTACGCCCGCCCTGGACCGTGCCCGCCCTGGTGGGCCTCTTCGGCGGCGGGTTTGTGCTCGGCGGCCTCGGCCTCGTCTCCTTCATCTTCTTGGGCCTCTTCGCCTTGGTGCTTCTGGGCTTGGCGGTGCTGATGATGATCGCAGGCGTCGCCGCGCTCATCACCGCGTCCGCCCAAGGCGGCCAAGAGGAGCGCCGCCTGCGCGCGGGCCTCGCCGCCCGAGGCCAAGGCCGCCCCGCCGACCGCGACCCCCGCACGAAGGCCCTCGCCGAGCGGGTGCGCGCCAATTTGAGCCGCATCGGCGCCGATCCCGAGCTGCCCGATCTCGCCAAGAACGATCTCCAGTCCGCCTTGGCGGGTGTGCTGGATGAGCTGGATGAGCTGCTCCTCGCGGGCGGCGACACCGGCGGGGCCGAGGCCAAGCTCGCCGAGGTCGAGGCCGCGCTCAAAGACCTCGGCGGCGCCACGGCCGGCGGGGCCAAGGTCGGCGGCTCGGCCACGGATCGGCTGCGCTCGGCGTCCTCAGCGCTCAAGGGCAGCGTAGAGCTTCAGCCCAAACGCTCCGCCGCTGAAGAGGAGGTCGAGCGGCGCCTGCAGGCCGCCCGAGCCAAACGGGGCGACAAGGCGTGAGCGGCGCCGCCACCGGGCGACCCCGTCGGGAGCTCATCGTGCGCCTCGCCCAAGAGGCCCTCGCCCAGCTCGGACCGGATCCCGTCGTGGTGGATGTCGGCTGTGACCACGGGCACGTCGCCGCGGCGCTCGGCGCCATCGGGGTAGAGCGCCGCCGCCAGCGCCTGCCGCGCCGGGAGGACGTCACGCTCGTCGTGGCCGACGGCCTCACCCCCTTTCGGCGGGTGGACCTCGCCGTGATCACCGGCATGGGCGCCGAGACCATCCTCAGCGTGCTCGACGCCGGCCCTCGCCCCGCCGTCGCGGTCTTACACGCCCCGGAGCGCGCCTGGGCCTTACGCCAGGGCCTCGCCGCGCGGGGGTACCGCATCGACGCCGAGGGCTTGGCCCCCGAGGCCCGGGGCTACGCCGAGGTGATGCGGGTGAGCACGGGTGAAGAGACGGCGACGGGCCTGGGCTTGGCCTTCGGACCCAAGCTCCTCGATGACCCCTTGCTCTTGGAGCACGTCGCCCACGAGCGCGCGCGCTGGGCCATCCGCGCCGAGCACGCCTCGTCCCCCGAGCGTGAGGCGGCCGAGGCCTGGCTCCGCTTCTTCGATGATGTGAGCGCTCAGCGCCGCTCAGCCTGACCGTGGGCCTGAATCGCGGCGAGGATGTGGCAGACCCAGCCGAAGAAGCCGCCGGTGCCGATCCAGAAGCCCGGGGTGAAGATCAGCCAGAACAGGCCCCAGCCCCAACGACCGGCGTAAATCTGGCCGACGCCGGGGACGATAAAGCTGAGGATCGCGGCGGCGCGGGGATCTTTGGAGTTGCTCGACACGGGTAGGCTCCTACGTTGGCGCCGAACCTACGGCTCGGGCTTCGGCTTTGTTTCAGCGATCAGGCGGGTGGACTGGCCTCGGGCGGCGGCCTCGGCCTCTAAGGCGGCGCGAAGGCTGAGGTCGGCGTCAGAGAGGCGCACGCCCAGGCGCGACATCTCGGCGTAGATCGCCACCACGTCTACCTCAATCTCGGCGGCGGCGCGTAAGGCGGCGTCTCCGCGGCGCTCCTCCAGAAGCTCGCCGACCTTTCGGGAGAGCGCCTCGCGGGTGGCGAGCAGGCGCAGGCGCTCCAAGGCGCGGTTGAAGTCCTCAAGCTGGCGCTCTAGACGCTGCTCTAAGCTGATGAGCCCGGCGTCTCGGGCGTCGAGGCGGCCTCGCTCCTCATCCACCGCCCGCACCTCGCCGTCCTCGGGGGGCAGGCCCAGGGCCTCGTTCGCCCGGATGAGCTGGGCGCGCAGGTGAACGAGCTCGGACTGCCGGGCCTCTAAGCCCGCGCGCTCCAGGCGCAGATCGTCGATGCGGCGCACCAAGAACGCGCGGTGGGGCGCGGCCTCAAAGATCACCCCGTCGTTGCTCTCGATGAACGACTGGCTCATCAAATGCTGCACCGCAGCAATTAACGACTCGGCGGCCTTCTCTCGGCGGCGCCGGGCCCGGCCACGCCGCCGGGGGCTGAACATCAAGGCGCCGATCAGCACACCCAAGATCCCGAACAGGATCGCCACCTGCCCGATCATCTGAATGCCGATCAAGGTGGCCGCGGCGATGACGCCCAAGGCCTTGCGGTGGGCCCAGGCCAGCTCACTCCAGCCGAGGATGGCCTCTAGGGCCTCATCCGCGCGCTCAAGCTCATAAAACCGGCGCTGGACCTCGGCCCAGGCCTCCACAGAGACCTTCGCGCCGTCGCCGCCGCTGGGCCCGAGCCCGAGGTGCGCCAGGGGCTCACGCAAGACCCCGGCGTTGCGGAGCTTTCGTCGCCAGTCTTCGATGGGGTCGTTGGCGGCGCAGGACGCGAGCGTCTCGTGGTCCAAGACGACCCGTCTCGGCAGCGCGCTCAGCGGATCAACCATCGACGACACCCTCTCCGCGGCGCGCTGAGCGACGACCGCGCCCTGTTTCTACCACAGCGAGGCCCCAGGAGCGTGAGACATCACGCTATCCTGAGCCGGTCCCCTTACCCCCGGAAGCAAGATGTCGAGCCGGATCTGGTTGTTGGCGTTGGGCCTGCCGAACGTCGTCTGGGCCGCCGCCCTCGACAGCGACGGCGGCGGGCTCCCCGATCACGTCGAGTCGGAGCTGGGCACAGACGCCAGCGACCCTGGCGACGACGAGCTGTGTGGTGACGGCGTGGTCGTCGGCGGCGAGGAGTGTGACGACGGCAACACCGACGACCACGACGGCTGCGACAGCCTCTGCGTCATCAGCGCCGGCTACACCTGCTGGAGCCGCGATCTCAACCTCCAGGTGAAGAACCCCGGCTGGGAGACCCCCGACGGCGGCAACCAGATCAACACCACCCCGACCTCCTGGACCTTAGAGTCGGGCTCCGTCGATCATTACCAGTGGACCCACTACCACTACAGCGCCGACAACTACGCCGTAGACATGGCCGGGAGCCCCGGCATCGGCGTCGTCTACCAAGACGTGGCCACCACCCCCGGAGAGACCTACCGTTTCCCGTACTTGCAGTCTCAGAACCCCTTCTCGGGCAGCGCCACGAAGACGGTCCTGGTGAGCGCGGCGGTGCCTGGCGCTAGCCCCCACACCTCGGCGAGCTCCGGCAGCGACGTGGACCTCGCCGAGCGCTGCTGGGACATCTTCGAGCTGAGCTTCACCGCCACCTCCAGCTCCACCCGCATCCGGGTTCAGAACACCTACACCTCCAACTCTGGCGGCGGCCCGGTGATCGACCCGCTGACCTGGTCGGTGTGTACGAGCGACGTAGACGCCAACGGCGTGGTGGACCTCTGCGACGGGGACGCTGACGGCGACGGCCTCGACGGCCCCGACGAGGACGCCTTAGGCACCGACCCGGCCAACCCCGACGGCGACGGCGACGGGCTCAACGACGGCGACGAGCTCAACACCCACGGCACGGACCCGACCGACGCCGACTCGGATGGCGACGGCCTCGACGACGGTGAGGAGGTCAACACCCACACCACCGACCCGAACGACGCCGACACCGACGGCGACGGCCTCGACGACGGCGACGAGGTCAACACCCACACCACCGACCCCAACGACGCCGACACCGACGGCGACGGCCTCAACGACGGCGACGAGCTCAACACCCACAACACCGACCCCAACGACGCCGACTCCGACGGCGACGGCCTCAACGACGGCGACGAGCTCAACACCCACAACACCGACCCCAACGACGCCGACTCCGACGACGACGGCCTCAACGACGGCGACGAGCTCAACACCCACGGCACCGACCCCAACGACGCCGACACCGACGACGACGGCCTCAACGACGGCGACGAGGTCAACACCCACAACACCAACCCCCTCGACGCCGACACCGACGACGACGGGCTTGACGACGGCGACGAGCTCAACACCCACACCACCGACCCCACAGACGCCGACTCGGATGACGACGGCCTCGACGACGGCGACGAGCTCAACACCCACAACACCGACCCCAACGACGCGGACTCTGACGACGACGGCCTCAGCGACGGCGACGAGCTCAACATCCACACGACCGACCCCAACGACGCCGACACCGACGACGGCGGCCGCAGCGACGGTGACGAGGTCAACACCGACGGCACCGACCCGCTCGTAGGGGCGGATGACCTCAGCGATCGGGACGGCGACGGCCTCACCGACAACGACGAGCAGGGCCTCGGCCTTGACCCCGACGACGCCGACACCGACGACGACGGCCTCAGCGACGGCGACGAGGTCAACACCATCGGCACCGACCCCCTCGACGACGACACCGACGACGACGGCCTCAACGACGGCGACGAGGTCAACACCCACACCACCGACCCCTCGACGCCGACACCGACGACGACGGCCTGAGCGACGGCGACGAGGTCAACACCCACACCACCGACCCCAACGACGCCGACACCGACGACGGCGGCCGCAGCGACGGCGACGAGGTCAACACCGACGCCACCGACCCCCTGAACCCCGCCGACGATCTGAGCGATCGTGACAGCGACGGCCTCACCGATCCGAACGAGCAGGCCTTAGGCACCGACCCCGACGACGCTGACACCGACGACGACGGCCTGAGCGACGGCGACGAGGTCAACACCACGACCACCGATCCCCTCGATGAAGACAGCGACGACGACGGCCTGAGCGACGGCGACGAGGTCAACACCCACACCACCGACCCCAACGACGCCGACAGCGATGACGGCGGCGTGGCCGACGGCGAAGAGGTGGACCGCGGCTCGGATCCCAACGATCCCGAGGACGACCTCGACGACGGCCTGCCCCAAGAGACCGGGCTGACCTCGGGAGATCCCAAAGGCGGTGGCGGCTGCGGCTGCGCCACGGACACCAGCGGCGGCGCCGGGACGCTCGCCCTGGGGCTCCTCGCCTTGGCGACGATTCTTCGCCGCCGGGCGCGGACGGCGCCCTGAGGCTCCTTCGCCGCGGAGATTTGCTATCATCCTCCGTGGCGATGCCCGCCCTGCGGCCCCCCTTCGCCGGGATAGGATTCCCGCCATGAACATCCTAGGACTGTCCTGCTTTTACCACGACGCCGGGGTGGCGCTCCTTCGGGATGGGCTGCCCGTCGCGGCGTCTTCAGAGGAGCTGTTCTCTCGGAAGAAGCACGACTCTGACTTCCCGGTGAACACGATCCGCTATGTGCTGCGCGAGGGCGGCATCACCGCCCAGCAGCTCGACGGGGTCATCTTCTACGACAAGCCGCTGATGAAGTTTGACCGCCTGCTGCGGTACCAGGTCGAGAACTTCCCCAGGTCCTACCGACAGTTTGTGGACTCGATGCCGCGCTACATCGCCACGCGGCTGCGCCTGCCCAAGCTGCTCGCCGAGCACTTCGACTACCACGGCCCGGTGCTCTACTCCGAGCATCACCTCTCCCACGCGGCCTCAGCGTTCTACTGCTCGGGCTGGGACGAGGCGACGGTGCTCACCGTAGACGGCGTCGGCGAGTGGGCCACGGCGTCGTGGGGCGTGGGCCGCGGCACGGATCTGGAGCTTCTGGGCGAGGTGCGTTTCCCGCACTCGTTGGGGATGTTGTACTCGGCGTTCACGTACTACTGCGGGTTTAAGGTCAACTCCGCGGAGTACAAGCTCATGGGCCTCGCGCCGTATGGTGAGCCTACGATGGTGGAGCCCATCCGCCAGATGATCGAGGTGGCGGACGACGGCAGCTTCCGCCTCGACATGCGCTACTTCGACTATGACCGCGGCCAGCGCATGTTCAACGAGAAGTTTGAGGCGCTGATGGGCCAGCCCCGGCGGCCTCTGGAGGGCGGCGAGCTCACCCAGCACTACAAAGACGTCGCCCGGTCCATCCAAGAGCTGACCAACGAGGTGATGGTCAAGCTCGCGCGCTCGGCCATTGAGAAGACCGGCGTCAAGCGCCTGTGTATGGCCGGGGGCGTGGCGCTGAACTGCGTCGCCAACGGCGTCATCTTGCGAGAGGCCGGGGTGGAGGACCTCTTCGTGCAGCCCGCCGCCGGGGACGCGGGCGGGGCCATGGGCGCGGCGTACTTGTTGTGGAACCAGCTCCTCAAGAAGCCTCGGGCGCCGCGTCTGCCGTCGGTGTACCTCGGGCCGGGCTACACCGAGGAGGAGATCCGCGACACGCTGGACCGCCAAGGCGCCGTCTACCGGCGTCTCGACCGCGAGGAGCTTTTGGAGCGGGTCGCCGAGCTCATCGACACCGCGCATGTCATCGGATTTTATCAAGGTCGCCTGGAGTGGGGCCCCCGGGCGCTCGGCCACCGCAGCATCATCGGCGACGCCCGGCACCCGGAGATGCGCCGCATCATCAACATGAAGATCAAGTTCCGCGAAGGATTTCGGCCCTTCGCGCCCTCGGTCTTGGAGGAGAAGTGCGCGGAGTGGTTTGAGCTCGACCGCCCCTCGCCCTACATGCTGCTCGTCGCCCAGGTCAAGAAGGACAAGCCGGAGCTTCCCGCGATCACCCATGTGGACGGCAGCGCGCGAATCCAGACGGTGAACCGCGAGCAAGATCCGCTCTACTACGACCTCATCAACACCTTCTACAAACGTACGGGCTGCCCGGTCATCATCAACACCTCGATGAACGTGCGCGGCGAGCCCATCGTGAACACGCCTGAAGACGCCTGGCGCTGCTTCATGCGCACCAACATGGACTGCCTCGTGGCCGGGCCCTACCTGTTGATGAAAGAGGACCAGCCCAAGGTAGAGCTCAAGAGCGCCGCTGAAGAGTTCGGCCTGGACTGAGCCGGGCTCAGAACTTTGGCCAGGAGCGCGCGGTGGTGGCCGACCACTGGACGCTGCCCGCGCTGCCGACGGAGTCGGTCACCGTGGCGACGCCCTCCAAGGCGCCGAAGAGCTCGTCGCCGTTCGCGAAGCCCTCGACCACAAAGAACACGCCGGGAGGATCCTTGACCTCGTACCGCAGGTCGATGGACGACTGGGCGTTGGCCTCGGCGTAGATGATGGCGACCACGGGGAAACGCCCGGCGTTGTTGATGTCGCCGCGGATCTCGATGACCGTGTTCTCGGTGCGGCTTGAGCTGCCGCCGTTGGCGCGCAGGTAGCTCGTGGGGCCGCCGGTCCAGTAGCCCTCCAGGGCGGTCCACTCGCCGCCGTCTAGGGTGGCGATGAAGCTTGGCTCCTCGGGATCAAAGACCTCGCCGGGCCCGGTGTCGATCCCGTCGTCGCTGTCGCTGGTCACGCCGGTGTCATCGTCGCTGGGGTTGGTGTCTTCAACCACCTCATCCTCGTCTTTGCCCCCGGCGCAGGCCAGCGCCAGCGCGCCGACGATCCCCATGAACAGCCGCGCCCCGCGCGCTGGGAGCCCACTCTGTGACCACGTCATGCTGCCCTCTCGTTGAGTCGAGTGCATCATAGCCAAAGACATCCACGAGCCGCGCCAAGGTTGTGCTTGGATTCTTCCCAAGGTCTGCTATGCTGAACGGCTAACCACCTCCGTCGCCCGACCCCTGGAGGGTTCCTTGCTCCTCATCGCCCTCATCGCTCCCCTCGCCTTCGCCGAGGACTGGCCTCCAAACGCCACCATCAACGAGGCCGCGAGCCTTCAGGTCACTCCAGCGGGCTTAGACGCCGTCTCGGCCCTCGTGCCGACGCTCCTCCCCGAGATGATCGAGATCGGTGACGTGAGCGAGTCTGGCGGCACCTGGTGCTTCAACTACGAGTTCAGCCTGTCGAACGCGTGGGTGAGCATCGAGGTGGACGACGTGACGATCACCCCCGGCGCCGGGGTGCTCACCCTAGACGCCGACCTGCTGATCGCCTTGAACGATGAGTACGACCCCTTCGAGATCTACCTTGAGGTCGCCTGCATCGGCGATGACTGCCCGGCCTACGTCGAGCCCTTCCCGGTGAACGTCTCCACGACCATCGGCCTCGAGGTCATCACCGGCGACACCGGCACCCCCGTGCTCGACGCGACCATGGGCGAGATCGCCGTCACCTACAGCGACATCTCCAAGGCCATCCAGGGCCAGTGTACGCTCACGGACATCATCGAGTTCTTCCGTGACTACCTGGGCTTAGACTTCTACGACTTCATCCTTGGGCTGGTCGAAGGCACGATCAAGGACACCATCGCCGACATGGGCCCTGAGCTTGAGACGGCCATCGAGGACGCCTTCTCAAGCGCGACGATCAACGAGCAGCTCGACCTCAACGGCGTGGCGCTCAACGTCGCCTTGCAGCCCCAGGACGTGATCATCGAGCCTGAGGGTGTCGAGGTGCTGCTCTCGGGCTCGATGAGCGCCGAGCCCGCGGCCTGCGTGGCCGCTTGGGATCCGGGCGGCTCGCCACGGTCGGACACGCCGCGCCCGCCGATGAGCGCGCTTGTGCCCGGCACCCACATGGGCCTCCTGCTCTCCGATGACTTCGCCAACCAGGCGATGTACTCGCTCTGGCGCGGCGGTCTCTTGTGCTACGAGCTCTCCGGCGACGAGCCCCTGCCGATCAACACGAGCCTCTTGGGCCTGCTCGCGGGCGACGCCTTTGACGAGCTCTTCCCCGAGACCGGCGACATGATCATCGCGACGCGGCCCAAGGCCCCGCCGACGGTGGTGTACGACGGCGCCCACGATCTCGGCCTCGCCGTGAACGACCTCGGCCTACACTTCTACGCCGAGGTAGACGACCGCATGGCCCTGGCCTTGGCGATGGACCTCGACGTAGTCGCCGGGGCAGACCTGCTCTTTGACGGGATCACCGGGGAGCTCGCCGTCGAGGTGGCCCTGAGCAGCGACGACGTCATCGCGTCGGTCTCTCACAATGAGCTCGTCGTCGGCACCGATGACGCCATCGAGCAGAACTTCGCGGGGGTCTTTGACTCCCTGCTCGGCACCTTGCTCGGCAGCCTGCTCTCCGACCTCGCCTTCGCCCTGCCCTCGTTCTCTGGCGTCGGCCTCTCGGCGGTCAACGTCGATCCGGCGGGTGACGCGCGGGACTGGCTGGGGCTCTACGCCACCCTGGGCACCGTGTCTTACGGCGGCGGTGAGGCCAGCGGCGACTGCGGCTCGGGCTGTGGTGGCGGCTGCGCCACGGGCGGCCCCGCGGGCGCCTTGCCCCCGATGGTGCTCCTCGCGCTGGCCGCCCTGCGCCGCCGTCGCTGAGTAATCCGCGCTGGCCCGTCAGCGCGGGAAACGCGCCGTCGGCAGCACCGCCTCCAGCTCTACGAGCCCTTCGTAGAGCTGGCCCGGCGGGATGACCGCCTCAAGATGCCACACCTCCGCCTCTCCCACACGCCGCCACGAGAGCACCCGAGGTCGCTGGGGGTCGTCAGGGGTGCAGGTGCCGACCCGCAGGGTGTCGGCGACGAGCAGCTCATCGTAAGGCCCGGCGTCCTGAAAGGTCCAGCGGCAGCCGGGCAAGACACGCGGCGCGTCGTCTTGGCCGGGGACTCGCGCCACCCGCACCCGCATCCCGGTGTTGGGAGAGGTGAGGGTGAACACGACGACCTCCCCTTCGCGGCCGACGAGGGTGCTCCAGCCTGAGGGCACGCCGAGGGAGAACGCGCCGTCGGTGGTCAAGAAGCGCCCGTCCACGACGCCGCCCGCGAGCACGACGGCGGGCGCGGCGGGCGGAATCACCGGGGGAGGAGGCGGCGGCGCGTCTCGTCGCGCCCAAGCGCAGCCCACAAGGAGGCGAGCGCCCAGGCCCTCACGCGCGGCCCTTCCTGCTCCGCGCGAGGGCCTCCTCATCGCCGGGCCCCCCACAAGGCCACGAACGCCTCGCCCTCAACCGCGGCGGCGGAGCTGGGATCCAGGCGATCCGCCGCGTGAACGAGGCCCTTGAGCGCCCGCACCGAGGCCGCGGGGTGAACCAGCGCCTCCCCCAGCGCGGCCCGGGCGAGGGCCTCGGCGCCCCCGACAGGCGCGACGCCGTCCACGAGGCCCAGGGCGAGGGCCTCTTCAGCGGCGACGAGACGCGCCGTGGTGAGCAGCCGCAGGGCAGCGCCCCGACCGACGAGCCGGGTGAGCCGACCGCCGCCGCCCCAGCCGGGGCTGATGCCGAGCTTGGCGTGAACAAAACGGATCGTGGCGTCTTGGGCGATAAACCGCCAGTCTGCGCAGGTGCAGAGCTCGGCCCCGCCGCCGACCGCCGGCCCGTCAAGGGCGACGGCGCTCACCAGGGGCAAGGCGGCGACACGCTCGGTGAGATCACGCATAAACAGGCTCATGCGGTGCGCGAAGTCGGGGGCGTCCACCTGGGCGCGCACGACCTTGAGATCGGCGCCTGCGCAGAAGGTCTTGCCGCCCGCCGCGCGGATCAGCAGGGCCCGGCGCTCGCCCCCCTCGGCCAAGGCGTCGACGGCCTCGTCCAGGGCGGCGATCATCGGCCCGGAGAGCGCGTTTGAGGCCGAACGATGGTCGAGGGTGATGACCGCGAGGCCCCCGTCTTCATCGTGAAGGAACACCCGACCCTCACCGCCCAAGGCGTTGAAGTCGGCGCGAAGGGCGCGGCGCTCAGCCACGGTGAGGAGCGCGGAGGTCATCGCCTCTCCTAACCCGGCGCCGCGTGTGTGGAGCCCTGGCCGCTGGGCGCTTGGCGCCATAGGAGAGTCGGTCAAGGAGGCTCTCATGCGCGTCTGCTCCCTTCTCGTCCTGATCCCCCTCGCCGCTGGCTGCGCGGACCCCATCGTCGTAGACGGCGCTGTCGATGGCTTCGACATCGGCGAGGCGGGCACGGTCTTTTTTGGCGGCCCGTTCATCGTCGTGACCGATGAGGTGCTGGAGTGCCGTGAGATGGCCTGGGTGCAGCGCACCTATGACGTGTCCGCCGCGCCGACCGACTTCGACTTCGTGGGGGTGCAGTTCACCTACGACGAGGACGACGTCTCCACGGGCAACTACTCCGTCGCCGGAGAGGCCGCGGTGTACGCGAAGGCCCTCGTCGTCTCGGGCGGCGTGTACACCGAGTACCGCTCCAACGGCGGCGAGCTCGTGGTCACCGGCCTTGAGTCCAACACCCTCGCGACGGGCAGCTTCAGCGTCACCTTTGACGAGGGCTCGTTCTCCGCGGATCTGTTTGAGGCCGAGTGGTGCGTGAACATGGAGCGCTGAGCGCGCTGGCCGTCGCCGGGCTCATCGGCTGCGGTGAGCCTGTCCCCCACGCCCCCGCCGCGCCCGCTGCGCAACGATGTCGCCTCGATCAGCCCGGCGCCGTAGAGATCTGGCGCTGTGAGGACGGCCTCACGCTGCGTTACGAGCGCGCCACGGCGACGCTGAGCGGCGACGGGGTCTTTGTTCAGGGCCGCCACGCCTGGCCCCGCCTCGGCCCGACCTTGACGATGTGCCTTGGGGATCCGCTGGCCGAGCCCGTCGCCGGAGATCCCCTCGCCTTCCGAAAGCTCCTCTGGGCCGCCGCGCCGCGCTGGCGGCCTGGAGCTGACGGGCCACGCTGCGGCCTCTCGGGTGCGCTGGAGCTGCCCCTGGAGGCTGAAGATCCCGACCCAAGCGCGCTCACCGCCGGGGGCCTCGCCTGGGGGAAGGGCGGGCGGGAGGCGGCGGAGTCCAAGCTCACCGAGTCCGTTCGCCGACAGGCCAGCCAGATCTGGCCCCAAGCCGACGACGCCGCGCGGGTGCTCCTGCTGCGCCGCCTCTCCACCGACCCCCACCCCGAGGCCCAGGCGGCGCTCTTGGCCCTACGCGCCCAAGATCACGTCTGGGCGGCAGAGCTCGACCGCGCCATCGAGGCCCAGGCCCAGCTCAGCCGCCCGAGATGAGCTTGTGCTCTAAATCCCGCCCCAGCTCTTGTGTGCGCTGAAACGCGGCGTCTACGGACTCGGTGACCACGGCGTGAAAACGCCCGTTCTTGAGGGCTTGCAGCGCCCGGGACGTGGTGCCGCCGGGAGAGGTCACGTCGTCGATGAGCTGGGCGACGTGCAGATCGTTCGACTGGCGGATCATCTCGGCGGTGCCCAACAAGGTGGCGAGCACGCTCTCCCGGGCGAGCTCCCGGGGCTGGCCGAGATACGTCGCGGCCTCCATCATCGCCTTCACGAACTCGGCGACGATGGCCGGGCCCGTGCCGCTCACCGCCGTGGCGCGGTCGATGTCGATCTCGTGCTCCACATGAACCTGGCTGCCCATGCCCGAGAGCACGGCGCGCACGCGGTCGGCGTCTAGGCCCTCAGCGCCGGTCCACACCGAGATGCCGCGCTGAATGCGGCAGGGCAGGTTGGGCATGGCGCGGGCGACGCGGGCGTGGTCGAGGCCTTGGCGGATGGCCTTCATCGACGCCCCGGCCACGATCGAGAGCACCTGCACCTCGGGCCGAAGGTGCCCACGCAGCTCGGCCATGACCTGGGCGAGGTTCTGAGGCTTCACGGCGAGCACGAGCAGGTCGGCCTGGGCGGCGACTTCAGCGTTCTCGGCGACCACACGGATGTGGTGCTCGGCCTGCAACGAGACGCGGCGGCTGGGCTTGGGATCTGAGGCGAAGACCCGATCCGGGGTGATCACCCCTTGGGAGAGCACGCCGGAGATCATGCTCTCGGCCATGACCCCGGCGCCGACGAAGCCGAGGGTCCACTGTTGAGAAGGCACTGTCTATCGCTCCACGAAGCGGGTGAGCGACACGTCTTGGTCGTTGAGGGTGACCGGCGGGTCGAGGAGCGTCCGGGAGAGCTCACGCAGCTCAGCGGGGCGCTTTTGTAGGGCCGCCATGTATTGAAGCTCTTGGCCAGCGTCCACAAAGCGGTGGGTGGCCAGACGCCCGACGAGGTGAACGCCCATCGCCGAGAGCGCCAGGGCCAAGGCGAGGTGGTTGGGGTGCCAAGGGCCGATCCACTCGGGATCGTAGTGGGCGAGGCGCCGCACACGCGCCGTTGACGGGTCAAGCTCGGGCAGCCCCAAGGACCGCACGGCGTCGGCGACGAGGGCGGCGAGGGGGGCGTCGGAGAGCGCGGCGCGGGGGTCGTCGGCGGAGAACGAGAGGTCTGCCACGACCACCCCAGCGAGCTCTACATCGTCAAAGAGCAGCTCGGGGCGGCTCAAACGGAAGAACGGCGCCGGGTCGGCGATGTGCAGCTCGGCGGGGAGCTCGTCCCCGGCGCCGACACGACGCATGGCCACAGAGACGCGGTGGCGCCCCCGCAGACGCTGAAGCTGCCAGCGTGGGCCCGTGGGCAGCGCGTCCCCCAAGAGGCCGCCGAGGGACTCCAGCGGCCCGGCGTACCACAGCTCTCCGTTGAGCTCGACCCGGCCTTCAGCGGTGCGTAAGGCGTCCACTTTGCCGCCGCGAACCTCGATCGCCTCCAGGCGCACCCCTTGGTGAACCGTGGGGATCTTGCGCCGCAGCGCCGCGAGCCCCTCCGCCGGGGTGTGCCCTAGGCCCACCCAGGACGACGGCGCGGGCACGCCGTGGTGAACCCGGGCCACGGAGACGTTGAGCTGCTCAGGATCGCCATACCGCTGGCGAATGTAGGCGTTGTAGACCTGATCGTAGAGCACCTGACCGAAGAGGTGATCCCCCCAATGGGCCACCGTGCGCCGCTCTTGGCCGCCGCCCATGAGGTCGTGCATGCGCGCCCGGGCCCGCACCCGGGCCATCTCGACCACGGCGGGGACCAGCGCGTCTTTGGGCAAGAGCGAGGCGAGCTGCCGGCGGCGCATCGGCAGGGCCACGGTGACGCCGTTGCAGCGCAGGGCCATGGTGAGCCGCTCGGCGGGGATGGCCGGGGCCTCGCCGTACACCGCGGCGATGTCTGGCGCCCCGGCGGGGTCGGCCACGCCGCGGTCCTCGGGCAGCTCGGGGTGGGTGAGTCCACCGAGGGTCTCGGTGGGGTCGAAGAGCGTCGCGTCTTGCGCCGCCGCCGCCGCGCGCAGCCCCGCAGGACCGCCGCCGATGATGATCCGGCTCATCTGACCTTCCTTCTCACGATGCTCGGGACTAGCCCCGACGCGGGGCCCCGTTGCGCGCCAAGGCGAGCGCAGAGGCGCAGGACTTGGGGCCGCTTAGGCTAAGATTCTCCTGTCTCAAGGCACAACGCAATGAAGGAGTCGTATGGAGTACCGCAACCCCAAGCCAACCGTAGACGTCATCTTAGAGACGAGCGCCGGGGTGCTGTTGATCCGGCGGCGCAACGAGCCTCAAGGATGGGCGCTGCCCGGCGGCTTCGTGGACGAAGGTGAGCCCGTCGAGCGCGCCGCCGTGCGGGAGGTGCTTGAGGAGACCGGCCTTCACGCCACCTTGGATGAGCTGCTCTACGTCTACTCCGACCCCCGCAGGGATCCGCGCCAGCACACGCTCTCCGTGGTGTTCACCGGCCACGCCGAGGGCGATCCCCAAGGCGGCGACGACGCCTCCGACGCCGCGTACTTCCCGCTGGACAAGCTGCCGTCGCCCATCGTCTTTGACCACGCGCAGATCTTGGCCGACTACCGCGTGTTTAAGGCGACCGGCGCGCGGCCTTCACCCCGACGCGCCCTCGTCGAGGGTTAGGGGCGCCGGGCGGTACAGCCGCACGCTGGTGTCGCCGTAGTCCCGGTGGCGATCCTCCACGAGCCCCGGCGGGGCGTTGACCACCCGGCGGCGCTCGTGCTCCAAGATCACCCAGCCCGTCGCCAGGGGCGCGACGGCCGCCAAGGTGGGCTCTGGGTCCATGGCGTAGGGGGGATCGAGGAAGATCAGCTCAAACTGCCCGGCGCGGGGGATCACGCCCGGGCATTGGCCCAGACGCAGCTCGACCTCTTCGCTGAGCCCGAAGGCGTCTACGCTCTTCTTGAGCTCGGCGAGGTTGGCCCGGCTGGACTCGATGATCAGCGCCTGGGCCGCGCCGCGAGAGAGCGCCTCAAAGCTCAGAAGCCCGCTGCCGCCAAAAGCGTCGAGCACCCGCTGCCCGCGCAGGTCTTGGCCGATCATGCTGAACAGCGCCTCTCGCACCCGCGAAGGGGTAGGCCGCACGCCGTCCAGAACCTTGCCGACCAAAGGCCGACCCCGCAACGAGCCACCGGTGATGCGCATCACGCCTCCTTCACTCTCCAGACCTCACAAGGTACCCCGGCGCGCACGAGCAGGTCATGCCAGGCGTGCTGCTCATCCCGCAGGGTGTCTCCGGGGCCCTTCACCTCGGCGAGCAGGAGCCCCGGGGGCACCGTCGCGGGGATCGCCTGGGGAAGCTCGATGGCCTCGCCGGGGGCGATCACCAGATCGGGCAGGCCCCTCGCCGCGGACCAACCCTCCCGGGCCAAGCGCCCCAAGATCAGCGCGAGGCCCGGCCCGCCGACGCCCAGGGCGATGCCTTGGAGCGTCTCGACGTCGGCCAGCTCCCACGACACCCCGGCGAGGCGCTCCCCTGCCCTCGCGGCCCAGACCTCAGCGATCAAGCCCGGCCCGGCGCCCTCGTGAAGCTGCTTGAGGCGCGCGCCGAGGGCCTCGGCCCGGCGCTCGGCGAAGGCGGGTGTGCCCAGATCCAGAGGGCCGTCGAGGGTGGGCACGGGCAAGGCGCCATGAACCGGCAAGAAGTACAGCTCGGCGAAGAGCAGGCCGAAGAGGGTGGTCCAGACGAGGTTCTCGCCGTGGAGCCCCAGCCGGGGGCGCAGGGCGCTGGTGACGGCGGCCTCCACGGGCAGGGCCGCGTCGAGCCACAGGGGCCGCGGGCCCTCCACCGGCGCGCGCTTGAGCCAGAGGGTACGCTCGGGGGCGGCCTGTTTCGGCGGCGTCGAGCGCCAGTGGCCTCCGGCGCGGCGGGCGAGGCGGCGGCCCGTGCGCTCTAAGGTGAGGCGGCTGGCGGCGTCAGCGCGCTCCCAGACCTCGGCGCAGCGGGCCGCCCCTAAGCCCGGCTGCCCCGTGGCCTCCAAGGCCAAGGCCAGACGCGCGGCGACGGGCCCGGGCTCGGCGAACCCAAGGCCCAAGACCGCCTCGTACAGCGCCACGGCCCGGGCGGGCTCACCGACACGCTCCAAGCTGCGCGCCTCCTCCAACACCAGGCGGGTGAGCAGGCGGCGGCGGTCCAAGGCGCGGTGCTGGGCCGGGCGAGGTGGGCAGGCCCGGAGCGCGTCGAGCAGGGCCTCGGGCGCTTGTTCACCGGCGACCATCTTCGCGGCCTCCTCAAACCGCAGCAGCTCATGGCGGTTCAGAAACGGCGGCTCCGCGGGGGTGATCGGGTACTGGGCCCAGCGGGCGTGGCCCAGGCGCTCCAGCAGAAACGCCGAGCGGTCGCGCCAGCGGTTGCGGAACCAGAGCAGCTCCAGGCGGCGCAGCAGGCCCTTACACGCCACCCGCACCACGCTCACCCGAAGCCAGCCGCGGCGAGCGGCGAGGCGCTCCACGAGCAGCTCTCGGCGGCCGCCGACGGGCAGGCCTTGGGCGCGGCACACCACCTTGAGCTCCTCGACGGTGAACGCCTCGGCGGCCTGGCGTGGGCTCACCGTGCGCTGGGCGAGATCGAGCTCTACGAGGGCGTCTACGGCGGCCTCTACCTCAGGCACATCGGCATAGACCAGGTGGTCTAGTCGAAACACGTCGCCCTGGCGCCCGGCCATACGCGCCCACAGCCGCCCCTCAGGGCCCGAGAGCGCGGCGAGGCGCGCGGCCATCACCCGCTCCCCGGCGCTGAGCAGGCCCCCGGCCACGACCAGCGCACCTTCAGCCACCCGGCGCACGTCGCCGAGGCTCCAGTCCCCGGGGTGAACCGGCGCCTCGTGCCGGGTGATGGCCTCGCCGGTCAAGACGACACGCACGGGAGTCTGATCACCATGACCGCACGCAAAACCAAGATCGTCGCCACCCTCGGCCCCTCCTCACGCCCGCCGGAGGTGCTCAAGGAGCTGGTCGACGCCGGTGTAGACGTGTTCCGGCTGAACTGCTCCCACGGTGAGCCCGACTCCATCCGCCGCGACATCGCCCACGTTCGCCGCGCCGCCCGGGCTGCGGGGCGCCACATCGGCATCTTGCTCGACCTCCAGGGCCCGAAGATCCGCACCAGCCGCATGAAGGAGCCGCTCCAGCTCAAAGAGGGGGACATCCTGGAGGTGGTCATGGACGATCGGCTCGGGGAAGGGCGGCGCTGCGGCACCACCTACACCGCCATGGCCGATGATGTCACGCTCGGCGATCGGGTGCTCTTCGCCGATGGCGCGCTCTCGGGCCGCGTCTCCGCCGTGCTCCGCGATGTGGATCCCAAAGAGGTCCACATCAAGATCGAGGACGGCGGGGCCCTGGGCTCCAACAAAGGCATCAACCTGCCCGGCGTTGACGTGAGCGCCCCGTCGATCACCGAGAAGGATCTCATCGACTTAGAGGCCGGGGTTCAGGCGGGTGTGGACTTCGTGGCGCTCTCGTTCGTGCGCCGCGCCGCGGATGTGCTCAAGCTCAAGACCCACCTCGCGCGCCTCGGTGAGCCGGGCATGCCGATCATCGCCAAGATCGAGAAGCCCGAGGCGCTCACCAACATCTCGGAGATCTTGGCGACGGTGGACGGCATCATGGTCGCCCGCGGCGATCTCGGCGTCGAGGTGCCGTTGGAGACGGTGCCCGTGCACCAGAAGCGCCTCATCCAGAGCGCCAACCGCGCCGGGGCCTTGGTCATCACCGCCACGCAGATGCTCGACTCCATGGAGCGAAACCCCTCGCCCACCCGCGCCGAGACCACCGACGTCGCCAACGCGATCATCGACGGCACCGACGCCGTGATGCTCTCTGGCGAGACGGCCAACGGCCTCTACCCGCTCAAGGCCGTGCGGGTGATGGACAAGATCGCCCGGGAGGTCGAGCGCTCACCCTTCCTCAAGCCCGTCACCCCTGAAGACCTGCCGGTGAACGCCGGCCCCGCGGCGCTCATCGCCCGGGCGGCCGCGGTGCTCGTCTCCGACGTGCCTCGGCCCTTGGTCGTCTTCACCTGGTCGGGCCAGTTCGCCATCGCCGTGTCCAAAGGTCGCCCACGCTCCCGCATCTACGCGCTCACGGCGTCGAGCCGGGTGTGTGACCGCCTCACCTTGGCCTGGGGCGTCACGCCGGTGCAGGTGCCCGTGGTGAAGAGCACCGATGAGCTCATCTCCGTCGGCGAAGACGCGCTGTTGGAGAAGGGCTACCTGGAGCCCGGGGATGAGGTCGTGGTGCTCGCGGGGACCAGCCCCATGCGCGGCACCACCAACACCCTGCGCGTCTACACCGTAGGCACGGGCTGATCCGCGCGGCGCGTCAGCGGCTGGCCTCCTCCGTCGCCGTACACAAGGCCTCGCCGCAGGGGTGCCGCACCACGCCGGGGGCGCCCACGGCGAAGAAGCCCTCGGCCTGGCGCATGGCGCTGTCCCAGGTGCGGGGGGTCTCATGGGCCCCGGTGCGCTCCGCCGGGCGGTTGGTGCTCGCCGGGGGCGGAAGCTCGGGGTCAAACTGGGCGATCACCCCGCCGCGCACCGCGCCCTCGGCCCGGCTGAGGCCCATCGGCGTGGTGACTGAGGGCTGCAGGAGCGCCCAGCCCGCGCTCCTCGCGTAGAGCTCGCTCGCCGAGTTCACCAGCACGTCGTCGTTGACGGCCTCTTGAAGCAAGGTCGGCGTGTCGCCCCAGTCGTGGATGTAGGAGATCGGGTCGACGGTGTCCCACAAGAGCTGGCTCGCGGCGAAGGCGAGCTGGCGCTCGGCGGGATCCTCCATGGCGTCGGCGACGAGGCCCTCAAACTGGCCCCAGGCGTTGCTGCGCTCCAGAAGGGTCGACCAGCCCGCGCCGCCGACGTGTAACAAGGCCGCGTCCACACCCTCCATCTGGGTGACCGCGACTCCGCCGAGCACCGAGCCCGCGCTCACCCCATAAAAGTAGAGCTGGGAGGGGTCGGCGAGGCCCTCAAACAGCGGGTCGTCCATCAGGCCGCCGGTCTGCACCAGGCGAGAGAGCGCCACGTTGTTGGCCACCCCTTGGGTGATTCGTTCGGTCAGCTCGTTGAAGGTGCCGTAGTCGTTCGCCACCCAGATCGCGTCGGGGAGGTCTTTTGCGGTGAGCCCACGCCAGGTCGTCGCCACGACGATCACGCCCAGGCGATCCATCAGCTCGACGAAGCCGTGTGGATCGTCGAGGTCTGCCAGAAAGTTCTGCGGGTCGGTCAACAGGCCGTGGCCGAAGATCAAAACCGGCACGCTGCCCGGCGCCGCGTCCCGCACGGACTCGGGGATGTGCACAAACAGGCTGGCGTTCGTCTCGCCGACGACGTTGGGCACCACGCCGTCCTCCCCCACCGACGCCCAGCGCAGCTCGTCCTCAAGCCAGCTCGTCGTGGTGAACGTGCCCTCGGCCTGAATCCAGGCGCCCGGGGGCAAGGTGTCGCCCGC
This sequence comes from Deltaproteobacteria bacterium, assembly GCA_016717595.1. GTDB lineage: Bacteria > Myxococcota_A > UBA796 > UBA796 > CAJQPC01 > JADKFE01. The sequence goes on from JADKFE010000016.1 coordinate 102,054, forward strand.
GTCGGTGCGTTTGACCCGGCTCAAGTCCCAGCGGGTCGGCGTCTCTAGGGCGTTGATCATCCCGCGTAGGGGCGCGGTGCCGTCGCCGACGGGGTACTCCCAGGCCAGGGCGATCTCCTCGGGGTTGAGCCCGGCTTGGCCCAGCTCATAGAGCAGCGCCCGGGTGCGGGCCCCCCAGCCGCCGGAGTCCCAAGGATCATCGCCCCGGGCCAGGCGGTCAAACCGGCGAGGGCGCGGCGCGGCGGCGGTGGTGACCACCACGGCGACGCGGTGGCCTGGGGCCATCGCCACGGACGGACGCACGAGGAGCGCGCGGCGGTCGGGATCGTCCAGGGCGTCGGGGTGGGCGTCTAGCTCGGCGTAACAGGGCAGCTCGACGCCGTCGGTGAGGTCGTACAGGCGCACGGCGCCGCCGCCGCTCACGCCGGGGTACGGCGGCAGGGCGGCCTCGTTCACCCCCTCCAGCAAGACCACGGCGGTCTGCACCGTGGAGAAGCCGTCACGCCAGTTCAGGCGCTCGACCGCCCACGGGGTGCCGTCGTCCTCTTCAGGCACCTGGGGCAAGGCGCCTTGGGGGATGTCCAGGGCGCCGTTCTCTGCGATTAAGCCGACGTTGGGGAAGGGCCACAGCGCGCCGTCGCCCATGAGCCCGTCGTCCTGAGCGCCGTCCGTGGCGACACACCCGAAGAGGCTGAAGAGGAGGATCATGCAGGCTCCGGGGTGGCGCGGTTTATTTTGAGAGCCATTGGCTGAGGCTGGTCTCGCGACCGGCGATGAAGGCGCCCATCGTGTTCTGGGTCGAGGTGATCGTCGAGAGATCGTACAGGCGGCGGGGGTCGGCCACGATGGACTCCCGCAGCCGCTCCCGCGCGGCGTCAAACTCAAGGGACGTGTCACGCTCTTCAGAGATGCGGAGCTGCTCTTTCACCTTCTCGCGCAGCTCATCCTCACAGCTCGGCACCTCCAGGCAGCGGCGCGCGGCGATCCCGTACACCCCCGTGGCGTCGCGGGTGGGGTCGCCGTAGGTCTCGTCCATGCCGTGGGGGATGAAGACCAGGCGCCCGCCGTCGCTGGGGTCGGAGTAGATGTGGCAGTCGTCGCCGGGGCTTGAGTAGGGGTAGGAGTCGAACTGGCCGACGATGATCTCAGCGGCCCAGAAGTCGAGGAACTTTGACCAGTTGAGGTAAGGCTCGGCCGCGGCGATGGCCTCTTCGCCGGGCATCGCCAGGGCTTTTGAGAGGTTGACCAGGATCTCCCGGTCGTCTTCGCCAGCCTCAGGATCGAACTGGGCGATGTAGGCCATCTGGAAGTCAACGTCGGCGAGCTCCCACATCGAGCCGTCGTTGTCGTCAAACCAGCGCTTCAAGAAACGTTTGTCGACGGTCTCGATGAAGGCGTAGAGGCTGTAGGGCTCGCCGTTGAGGTGAATCCAGGCGTGGCCGGTGCGGGCGGCGGGGAGGTCCAACATACGAAAGTGGCGGTACCCCATCCACTCGTGAAGGTAGGTCGCGTCGCTCACGAGGTTGTTGAACGTGAGGCTCTTGAGGCCATAGAGCTCTTGATCCTCGACGTACTCGTCGAGCTTGATCTTAAACGCGGCCTTCTGCGAGATCGGCAAGAAGGAGTTCTCCCCTTTGAGGCGCACGCCGACGCGGTCCAGGCGCACATCCCCGAAGGTGAGCGCGCCCTCGACGTAGGTGTCTGGGTCCTGCGCCAGCGCCGCGATGGACGCCTCGCTCAGCTCAAGCTCAAAGATCGGCACCGTCTCGCCCGCGAAGAGCTGCTCGATGGGATCTTTGGCCCCAGGCACCACCTCGACCTCGTCGGTATCCTCTTCCGTATCGTCCTCTTCGCCCGTCTCTTGAACCGGCGCGGAGTCCTTCAAGGGTCGCGCGGTGTCAATGTACGGGAGCTCAATGTTGCCCGCGGAGCAGGCGAAGAGGGCGAAGAGGAGGTTCATGTGCCGTCTCCGTTGGTCGCGCCAGGGGTGGGCGCGTCGGTGATCGCCCAGGTCTCCCCGCCGTCGGGAAAACGGGCGGCGGACTGGTCGGTCGTCTGGGCTTGGTAGGTGAGCTCGTCTACGGCCACACCTTCGGGGGTGTAGAGCGCGAGGTCTTCGCCGTCGCCGCTGAGCTTAAACGAGAGGTGATCGTCGCCGTCGAGGATGTCGTCGTCGGCCCACAACAACACGAAGCCGCCCGCGGGGACGGTGATCGCGCCCAGGATGTGCTTCTCGGTGTTGGCGAGGTCGTCGGTGATGAACCAGCCGCTCAGATCAACGGCGGCGTTAGTGGCGTTGTACAGCTCGATCCAGTCCCCAAACCCGCCCTCATCATCCGCGATGATCGTGGCGTTGGAGGCCATGAACTCGTTGATGAACACCGCCGGGGTCTCCGCGGGGGTGCCGGTGTCGTCGCCGGTCTCGCCGGTGTCATCCGTGGGCGTCTCGGAGTCGTCGGGGACGGGCTCCTTGTCGCCGCAGCCGGGCAAGACGGCGGCGAAGGAGAGGGCGAGCAGGGCGAAGAACGTGGACTTAAAGGGCATCAGGGCCTCCGTGCGCGCCCATGTCGGCGCGAGAACCGTCAGGATCGACCCCCGAGGGGTCTCCCGCGTCCTTCGCCGGGCTGAGGCTCTGCAGGGTGAAGTCCCCGGAGGCCGGATCGGTGAGGAGCGGGTCGGCGCTCAAGTTACCCGAGCCAGCCGGGGGGCTCCACGTCCCGCTCGTCGAGGCGTCAAACACGAGGCTGTAGTTGACGCTCGTCGCCTGGCAGCCCGTCGCGGAGAGGCCCGCGCCATTGTCGGCGAAGATCGTGTCTTGTACCGTCACCGCCCCGCAGTTGATGAGCACCAAACCCGCGCCCTGGTTGCCCCAGCTCGTCACGTTCCGCAGGACGCTCACCGCCCCTTCGCCCAAGGTGATCCCGTCGCCGTCACTCACGGTGACCACGCTCGCCCGCAGGTTCAGCCGCCCGGCTTGGCTGTAGATGCCCGCGCCTAAGGTGGCGCGGTTGTCGTCGAACACGCCGCGCAGCACGGTCACGGTCTGGGGGTTGTTGTCGGCGCGTAGGCCCCCGCCTTCGCTGGCGGTGTTGTCGTAGAAGACGCTGTCTTTGATCACGAACGGGGCGGTGTTGTCCTTGGAGTTCAGGCCGCCGCCACGCGCGGCGGTGTTGTCCTCGAAGACGCACTCCAAGACGTCGGTGTTGTCGTTGTCGAGCTCGATCCCGCCGCCGGCGTCGCCGGTCTGGTTGCCGATGAAGGTGTTGCGGGTGAGCTGGCTCTTGGAGTGGCTGAACTTGGCGCCGCCGCCGTCGTCTGAGGCGCTGTTGTTGATCAGCACGTTGTCGTGGATGTTTCCTTGGCTGACGTAGAGGCGCAGGCCCCCGGCGTCGTCCCCGGCGACGTTGTCCTCAAAGCGGCTCTCGCTCACCTCGCTGGTCGTGTAGTTGAGGTACGCGCCGCCGCCGTCGCCATAGGCGGTGTTGCCCTCAAAGACGCTCTCGGTGATGAGGCCGCCGCTGTTGACGGTGTAGAGCCCGCCGCCGCAGCCCTCCGAGGTGTTGTCGGCGATGGTGAGGCCACGAAGCTCGCCGCGCCCGTTCACCCACAGGCCGCCGCCGCCGCCCAAGGCGCCGTTCCAGGTCAGCTCGCCGGGGCTGGCGGTGTTGGCGGTGATCTCGCTGTCGAGCACGTCGAAGGTGCCGCCGCTCACGGCCACGCCGCCGCCCTCCACGGCGCTGTTCTCGGTGATGACGCTGTCGCGAAGCTCGCCGGTGCAGCGCGAGAGGTAGGCCCCGCCGCCTTGGCCGCTGGCCATGTTGCGTTGCAGCACCAAGTTGACGAGGTTGATGACGCTTGACCCGGCGCTCACCCCGCCGCCGTTCACCCCGACGCCGCCCTCGACGGTGAAGCCCTCAATCGTGAGATCCGGGCAGCCCATGGCCAAGATCACCGTCCCCGCGCCGCCGCCGTCGAGGATCGTCACCTCGGGGCCCTCCAAGGCCAACAGGCGCAGGCTGCGGGACTCCAGACGGAGGTTCTCGGTGTAGTGGCCCGGGCACACCGCCACGGTGAAGCCGTCGGGCGCCGCGTCGATGGCCTCTTGAATCACCCCGTAGGCGCCATCGCACACCCGCACGTCATCGGCGAGGCCCGAGCAGTCCTGATCGACGCCGTCCGCCGTCTCCCCCTCGTCTCCGCCGGGGAAGCTCGTGGGGTCGGCGTCATCGCAGTCCTCGTCCGTGGGGCTGCCATCACCATCCGCATCCCCAGGGCGCGGATCGGAGGAGTCGTCGTCGGGGGTCTCGCTGTCGGTCTCGCTCTCGGTCGCGGTGTCGAGGCCGGAGTCACCGTCAAGCTTAATCGCCGAGTCACAGGCGGTGATGGCGAGCAGGGTGAGCAGAGGGGTGAGCATAGAGACTCCGTCGCAGGGGGATTTGAGTCTGTCACGGTGCCGTCACAGAACACAAGCGCGGCGCGACTTCGCCAACAGGCTTCACAAGCCCTTGACGTTTATCTCTTGGCGCTTCGCCCCATATGCCCCAAACGGCCTCAAAAGCGCGGATCTGCGGACCCTTCAACCCGTCGGGTCAACCGGCGGCGGCGGCGCGCTGAGATCCCGCTGTGGCGCGGCGAGGCGCGCGGTGAGGCGCTCGCTGAACTTGGGGACGAGCACGGCCTCTCCGGCGCGGCCCCGCAGAAAGCCCAACAGCCCGCCGCCGGGACGCCGCGCGCCCACGGTGGCGAAGCGTAACCAGCGCCCGATCGGCGAGGCGCTCTCCTCTTGCAGCACGGCGTCCATCACGTCCCGGGCGGGCCCGGCCTCGTTGGGCAAGCGCCCCTCGCCCAAGGCCTCACGCACCATCTCGCCCTGCACCAAGGTCACCGCGGCCTCATCGAGGCACTGCTTGACCGTCAAGAAGTAGAACAGCGTCCGGAACAGCTTCTTGAGCGGGTAGAAGAGCAGGATCCACAAGCAGCCGGGGAAGAACGAGCCCCGGGCCTCGCTGAGCGTGCGGGCGGCGAGGAGCGCCGAGGGGGCGTCGCCGAGGATCCTCGTGAAGTACGCCCGTCGAACCTCACGAAGCGCCCAGTCATCGACGAAGGGCAGCGGGATGAGTGGGCAGAGCGCCGAGAAGAAGACATATCGGGCGGCGTCGGCCTCAGACGCGCCGCCGTGCGGACGCCACTCCCCCTCACCCAAGCCTGAGCCCATGACGACCTCTCTCCCAAACGCCGTTCTGCGGCTGCCCGGCCTGGGCGCGCCGATCCTGCTCACCTGTGAGCACGCGAGCAATGATATCCCCGCGCCTTGGCGGCGGCAGCCGAGGACTCGCCGCTCCTGGCGGACCACTGGGGCTGGGACATCGGCGCCCACGACCTCACCGCGTCGCTCAGCGCGCTCCTCGGCGCCGAGGCCCTACTCTCACACTTCTCGCGCCTCGTCTGTGACCCGAACCGCGCCTGGGACGATCCGAGCTGCGTGGTGCGCGCCATCGAGG
>JADKFE010000017.1 GCA_016717595.1 Deltaproteobacteria bacterium
ACGACGATCGAGTCGGAGCCCACCACCGCGCCGCCGAGGTCGGTCGCGACGAGGCTGAGCGTGTTGGGCCCGTCGTTCAGCGGCACCGTCGCCTGCCAGGTCTGGTCGGTGACCCAGGTGAGGTCCAGGGGGCTGGTCGCGCCGTCGAGGGTGATCTCACGCACGTCGATCCAGGCCACACCCTCCAGCGTGACCTCGGTGGTGCTGACCACGAGGTCCGCGCCGCCGCCTGTCGTGATCCCAAAGTCCACCGGGGGGTAGAGCGCCAGAACGGAGCGGGACGAGTCGTTCATCACCCAGCTCGCGCGGTCGGCGACGAACTGGCAGTGGCTCTGGAAGTCTTGTGCGGGCAAGAGCGCGCTGAGCTGCGCGCACCAGGGGGCGAGATAGTCGGGGTTGTACGCTCGCCCGACGATGTCTTGCAGGTGGCCATAATAGGACCTGCGATGGGCTGGATCTTGCAACAGTCGCTGCAGGTCGCTGTTGCCCACGACCGAGCCGGAATAGCCGCCGTAGTAGTCCAGATCGTGCGGGAAGTACAAGACACGCTGGTCCTCGGGCCGGACGTAGAAGACCGCGTTGTGTTGGCTGCCGTCGCCGCCGTAGCTGTCGACGGCGCCGGAGAGGGTGGCGAAGGCGAAGGCGCGCAGCCATTGGTCGACGTCGATCACCCCCTCGACCTCCGCCAAGAAGGCCGCTCCCGAGCGCGAGAAGGTCTTGCCCAGCGAGATGATCCCGTCATAGTCGTCTTCGCGCTCGTTGTTCTTGATCAAGAAGCTCCAGCGATAGTCCTCTTTGTCGTCGCCCAGATCGGTGATGGACGTGCCGATCACGCTGTCGGGCTGGGGCATCTTGAGCCCCTCGGCGGTCCCGTCATCCGTCGTGTACGGGTAATAAATGAGCTCGTACTCAAAGAGCCTGCCGCTCGCGCCGTCCGCGAACTGTGCGTCGAGCACCAGATCGGTGAACCGGTCGAGCTGCAGCTCCGCCGGGCCGGTGTGCTCGGAGAGCGGCGTCATGGCGTGCACGAGGTCGTTGTACTCTCCGGACACGGAGCCCGCGTGGGTCATCACGAGGTTCATCAAGACCTCACGCTGTCCGTACCCGACACCTTCGGAGCGATCGATGAGCACGCTCAGGCGGCTCCCGCGGAACGGCTCTTCGCGGGTGAAATGAACGCCGTAGCCCAGGCGGGGCTGCTCAGGGCGACCCCGCTGGCTGCCCTTCGCGCGCACCCCCACGTCGAAGAACACCTGGGACTCGTTGTAGATCACCGTGGCGCCGATGAGATCGTCGCTCATCAGGTTCACGTCGTCATGCAGCCAGTCGGAGTCGGCCTCGGTCATCAGAATACGGAGGTTGTGCAGGCCGTTGGTCGCCGCCGAGCCGTCGTCGAACCGGAGCAGCGCGCGGGAGTCGGGCCCGGCGGCCGGGAGCGCGGCGGTGGCGCCACGATCGTCTTCGGCCTCGACGTAGAGCTGCACGAGGCTGCCCGCCGCTTGGCCATCCAGCGCGCCGACCCATTGTCCCGCGCTCGTGTTCGTCATGGCCTGCCCAACAAAGGCCGCGCCGTTCACGGAGGACCAGAGCGTCACCTTCGCGACGCCGTCGGGGTCGTTCACGGTGACGCTGAGGGTCACCGGCTCACCCGCCGCGGGCACGGCCACGTCGGCGCTGAGATCGGTCAGGGTCGGGCCCAGATTGTCGACCGCCGTTGAGTTGGGGGCGCCCGGCGTGCCGGAGAGGGTGGGCTGCTCCACGAGCGTCGTGCGTGGCAGTCGGTTGAAGTAGAGCCGGGAGTGAAGCTGGTTTGAGCCCGAGACCCAGCGCGCTCGGAAAGACAGCTCGTACTCTTGATTCCCGATCGGCTGCAGCAGGGTGGTCTCGGCGTGATTGTGCATGTGTCCAGTCGGGCCGGTGGCCACAAGACGCAGCACAGAGTCGCCGGGGTCGTCGGGATCGGGCACGATCTCGCTGTGGCGGTGGTTCCCGAGCAGGCGCCACCGCGCGCTCTCATCGTCGAAGCCGCCGTTTGAGAGGAGCTCAACGGCGCTCCCGTCTGGATCCTGAATCACGCTGAGGTCATCGATCAAGAGCGTGCCTTGGTCGAGCAGGCCCAGCACCAGCTCCTCCCAGGTGCCGTCAGGGCCCACGGCGCTGGGCTCGGCCTCGCCGCGGAAGCTGTAGGTCACCCACTCAGAGCGGGGGAGCTCGTCGCTCGCGGCCCAGGATCCAGGGGCGTTGTTGTCCGCCCACACGTCGCGAAGCTCCAAGCTCGACCCGCCGCCGTCGCTCTCCTCGGGCCAGCGCCCGCCGTCGAAATACCGGACCTCGTCCGCCGGGTTCCCGCGCCCGTCGAGCAGGAGGATGCGGTCGCCGCTGTTGTCAAGACGCCCCGAAAAATCGCCCAGCACGGTGATGTCGCCGTGTTTGGCCCGCAAGGCGTCCGCGTCGTTGGCCACCACGAGGGCGGCGCCAGGCGCCAGGACTGTGTCGGATGGGAAGGTGTAGGCCACGGCGTCTACGAGCTGCCAGCCGCTGAGATCCACCTCCGTCGTCCCGCGATTATACAGCTCGATCCACTCCTCGGGCTGCGCGCTCACCGGCTCGCCCTCCCGGGAGAGGGGCGCGTGGTGGTACTGGATCTCGCTTATCACCACGTCGTCGGTCAGCTCGATGAGGTTTGGCTCGCCCGGAGTGGCCTCGCTCGGCGTGCGCCAGGGGCCGCCCTGCTCAGCCCGAGCCCGGGGGCCGCTCTGCACCCGCACCGCGTCGAGCAGGGTGTCTCGGTTGGCGGAGTAGAGAAACAGCACGTCGCCGGCCTCTACGGAGAGATCGACGTCGTCCAGCGCCAAGAGCGCGCCGGGCGCGAGCGCTCTGGCGGGGAGCGCCCACTCCTCCCCATCCGACGTCACCAGCACGAGGCCGCTGGTGTCCTGCGCGCTCGCGCTCACCGTGAGCAGCTCCACCCAAAAGGGCGCGTCTGTGGCGGGGGCGATCTCATTCAGCACAATGGTGGGGGCGGCGGCCTGCGCGCTCACCCGCGCCGTGAGCGCACATCCGAAGCTCAGATCTGTGTCGGGTTCGTTCGCCTGGTGGACCTCGACCGCCAAGACGTTCTCCCCACGGAGGAGCGCGTCGGCGGGGAGGGCGGCGGACACCCGCGCGGTGCCCGTGATGGGGGTGGTGGCGAGGGTGTCCGCGCTCAGCGCGCCCGACGGCAGGTTCTCCCGCAGGACCTCGACGCCGTTGAGGTAGAGAACGGCGCCGTCATCGATGACACACTCGGCGAAGAGCTTGGCCGAGGAGGGCTCGGCGTCAAACACAAACTTGGTGCGGAAGGTGACCGTTGTGGGGATGGTGCCTAGCTCCGTCGTGCCACGCGCGCCCAGGAGAGGCTCGTTTGAGCGAAACAAGGCGTAGGTGTTCTGAATGTTGGTCGCGGAGGTGTCGCTGAAGGTGTCACCCCAGACGTAGCGCGCGGCGTCGCTGAAGAGGCCGCTGACGGCCCAGCCCCAGGGGTCTGAGCTGCGATCGGCGTCGACGGCCGGCGGGGCCCACGACGCGGCGGCGTTTGTGTCGTCGATGAGACGGGCGAGCTCGGTCACCGTCGGCGGGGGATCGCCGGGGGCGGGGCCCGGAGAGTCGCCGCTGGGGCCGAGCACCCACTCAAACGTGGAGAGGTCGGTGCCGACGACGTCGTCAGGCAGCTCAACCTCGGCGATGGTCATCTGTGGGCCGCCGTAGTCATCTGGAGACTCCCACGCGGCGAGGTACAGGTGATCCTCGGGGGTCACCTCGATCTCAAAGCCCTCCACCGTCGTCCAGTCGCCGTCGGGATCCTCACCGACCAGCCGCAGCTCGGTCCCGTCCGCGCGGCCCAGATAGAGGCCGTAGTAGTTGTCTGCCGTGACCCAGGCCGTCGCCACGGCGTCCTCCTCCGCCGCCCCGGCGTAGAAGATGGCCTGCCCGCTGTCCCATCCGCTGTCGTCAAAGTCAAGGCTCGTCCAGCCTGGCGCGGGCTCCTCGCCGGAGAGGTCGTAGGTCCAGGTGGCCTCCAGGGGCACCAGGGACAGGGTGGTCGTGGACTGTAGTGGATCGAGGAGGTTTGACTGTCCCGGGGTGCCGCCGAGGGTGGCGCTCGCGCTCCAGCCCTCGGCGCGGTCGCTCATCGTGTCGGGGCGGATCTTGGCGAGGGAGAGCCCCGAGCCGTCGGCCGCCACGGGCCAGGGGTCGTCGTCGCCATACGCGACGGTGTCGATGAGGCGCCCGCTGTTGTTATACAGATTCACGCGCTCGCCATCATTGTTGAGGCGGCCTTCAAAGGGGCCCAGCGCCCCGGGGAGCGCGGCTGGGTCGGCGGCCACCACGAGGTAGCCGCCCGCGGCCACGACGGTGCCCTCGGGGAAGGTGACGCGCACGCCCCCCTCCAGCGACCAGCCCGAGAGGTCCATGTCGAGCGCCATGGGGTTGTAGAGCTCAAGCCACTCGGGCTGGTCGTCGGAGCTCGGGTGGTAGTAGATCTCGTTGAAGGTGATGGAGCCGGGCGCGGCCCGCTCGTCGCGGACCCAGGGGTTTGAGGCCGATGGCACCTCCTCGACGTCCTCGACGTCCTCGCCGGTGTCGTCGCCGCTGTCCCCGCTTACGTCGGTCTCGTCGGAGGACTTTGAGCTCGGGTTGCAGCCGAGGAGCAGGGTCAACACGACCGTCGCCCGGAGCCTGAGCAACGAGCGCGCTGGAGCGATGGGGGCGAAGGAACGACAGGACATGTGGAGGGCCCTTGTTGAACGGTCATTATACACCCTGACCCCGGGATGTTCGCGCCGGTCTCTGATCCTCGCCCGTTGTAGTCTGTGTTGAATGTTGGTAAAGCGCTAACTGCTAGTCACCGTTCGCCGCTTATTTCGCCGGTGTCGGCGCGAACGGGCGGAGGACGCCGCCTACGCCCCAGCCCAGAGAGAACGCGAAGAGCGTCTGCGCCAGCCGCACGAGCAGCCAGGCGTCGGGCAGCTCACCGACGGGCACGCCCAAGGGCGAGAGCCAATCAAACACGGCGGCGGGGGCGGCGAGGCCGACGGCGAGGACCGCGCGCACCCAGAACGCGCCCCGGCGATCGGGGGGCTGGGCGGCCGCGGCGTCGGACAGGCCGGTGATGAGCGCCGTGAGGATGACCACCGCGGCGGCGATCCCCGCGAGCGTGACGGCGGCGGAGTGGGTCATGCCGTACCGGATGGCCAGGGCCGGCGCGGCGAAGGTCAGCGTGAAGCGCGCGCCGACGTGGTGCAGCGCCGTCACCAACGCCGAGTCTGTGGCGGGTGTGGGGCGGCTGCGCACCCAGAGGCACAGGCTGAGCATGAGGGTGGCGGCGGCCAAGATCAGCGCCACCTCGTCGAGCCAGGCGAGGTTGTACAGCAGGGCGACGAGGTTGCCGCCGAGCACGAGCGCTGAGGCCGCGCCGAGGCCAACAAAAAAGTTCACGAGCTGCACCGCGGAGGGCGGCGCCTCGGCCGTTGGCTCACGACCGATCCAGCGGAGCAGGGGCAAGGTCAAGACCAGCCCGACGACACGCAGGGCGAGGTCTTGCTCAGTCCAGGGGTTCCACAGGAGCACCTCGACGACACACAACACCGCGGTGTGGCTCACGGCGGCGAAGGCGCCAAGGGGACCGGCGGCGATCTGCCGCGCCGTGGGCGGGTGCAAGAGCGCGGTGATCATCAGGTAGGCCGTCAGGGCCCAAGGCAGCTCCAAGACGGCCTGCACCCGCAGAAAGCTCGGCGCCATCCACTCGCCGTCCCCCGCCCAGGCCACGAGCCAGGCCACAGGCGGGTGCTGGGGCGCGAGGTTGAAGTAGTGCTGACTGTGCACAAACTGGCGGAGGTAGGCGGGGTCGGCGTTGTGCTCCAACACCATCCAGGCGTTGAAGATCACCTGGTTGACGTAGAGCAGCGCGCTTATGGCGAAGAAGGCCAAGGCGGCCCGGGGAAGGCCAGGCTTGCTCGCGGAGAGGGGCTTGGGCGCGGCGAAGGGAAGGCCAATGATCGCCGCGCACACGGCGGTGACGCCTACGGCGGTCCACAACATCGGGGGCTCCTGGGATCGTTCGCTGAAGCGTGCGCTGGATGGTGCCCCCGCAGGACGGGGGTTAGTCAGCCTCATGCTCTGGATACTCCTCGCCTGCACGCCCCAAACGAAAGACGCCCCGTCCCTGGGCGACTCTTCCGACTCCATCCCCCTCACAGACTCCGACAGCGCGGCGCCGGACTCCAAGGGGGACAGCGGCGACAGCGGCGACACCGGCGACACCGCGCCGCCAGACACCACCCCCGAGCTCATCGCCGCCGATCACGCCAACCTGCGGTACGTCGGCCGCATCAACGCCTCCGATCCGCTGGCCCCGGTCTTCCACTGGCCGGGCAGCGCCGTGGAGGCCGTGTTTGAGGGCACCTCGCTCACCCTGCACCTCGACGACGCCGGCACCAACTACGTCAGCGTGGTCATCGACGGGGGCGAGCCCACGGTCATCGCCTGCGCGCCGGGCGAGAACACCTACGTCGTGGCCGAGGGGCTCAGCCCCGGCGCCCACACGCTCAGCGTGGCCAAACGCACCGAGATCGCCGAGGGTGACCTCACCTTTGTCGGCCTCACCCTCGACCCCGGCGCCGAGCTTGGGCCACGCCCGGCGGAGAAGGCCCTCAAGATCGAGTTTTACGGTGACTCCATCACCTCGGGCTACTCCGTGGACTGCGACTGCGACAGCGGCGACGCGGTGTACAAAGACAACACGCACACCTACGCCGCCTTCACCGCCCGGGCGCTGGACGCCGACTACCACAGCGTCTCGCTCAGCGGGATCGGGCTCGTGCGGAGCTGGTGGAGCGCGACGATGGTCACCTACTGGGACAGCCTCCAGAACGACGATCACGCCTGGGATTTTGCCGTCTGGACCCCAGACATCGTCGTGGTGAACCTCGGCCAGAACGACTACTGGCTCGGCGTCGGAAAAGAGATGATCCCCGCGTGGATCAAGTTTGGCCGCACCTTACGCACAACCTACCCCGACGCCGAGCTCTTCTTCGCCTTGGGCAGCATGGACGTGGTCGCGCCCGGCTCGCCGTTCCCGGCCATGCTGGAGGAGGCCGTCGAGACGTTACAGGAAGAGGACGAGCACGTTCACGCCGTAATCTTCGACTACAACGGATCGGGCCGTCACCCCGTGGCGTCCGAGCAAGCGTGGATGGCCGAGCAGCTCCTCGACACGATCACCCTCGTGATGCCTGAGCTTGGCTGAGCGGGCGCCCGCGGCAAACCTCGCTCAGAGGCGCTGGCCGTCAAGCCAGCAGGCCCCGCCGCGGTCTCCGTCCAGGCCGGGGAGCCCAAAGAGCAGCTCATCAGCGCCGTCTCCGTCGAGATCACCCAGGCCGAAGGCCGCGCCGAGGCCGTCGCCGACATCTCCGCTCAGGCGCAGATCGGCGGCGCTGGTGTTGATCGTGCCGGTGCGGGCGGCGCCGCCGTAGATCAGGACCGCGCCGGGCTCCTCAGGCGCCCCGATGAGCAGCTCATCGTCGCCGTCGCCGTCGAGATCGGGGACAAACCGGGCCGAGGCGCCGACACCATCTCCGCTGTCGCCCTTCACCCGCAGGCTCGCTGAAGACGACACGGTGAGGTTCTTGGTGATCGGCCCCAGCAGCACCCAGACGCTCTCGGAGTCGGTGGAGCCGACGGCGAGATCGGCCTTGCCGTCGCCGTTGAGGTCGCCGCTGCCCGCGAGGGCCGTCGTGATCACGCCGCTGCCCAAACTGAGCACAAACTCGGCGTCTTGGGCCATCCACTCGCCGCTGACCGCGGAGAACAGCAGCACCTCGCCGTTGTTGGACAGGCCGAGGCTGCCGCGATCGATGTTGGAGGCCAGGGGCTCATCGAGGCCGTCGTTGTCCCAGTCGGAGAGCGCCACCGCCGCCCCGAGGCCGCCGGTGCTGTCTTCGCCGAGCAAGGTGAGCGCGGCGTTGGCCTCGTTCAGCGCCGCGGAGCTGGAGGCCGCGCCGATGAGCAGGTACACCGCCCCGGAGTCGGTCACCGGCAGGCCGAGCAGGCCGACGGCGTCGACGCCGGGCGCGCCGATGAGCAGATCGGCTCGACCATCGCCTTGCACCTCGCCGACGCTCAGCGCCGCGCCCAGGGCCGCGCCCGACTCTTGGTGGCGAAGGGTGACGTCGGCGCCGCCCAGGCTCGCCGCGCCGCCGCCCGCGAGGAGCAGGTGTACGGCGTCGTCGTCGGGCGCGGCGACGGCCAGATCGTCGTGCCCGTCGCCGTCAAAATCCGGCACGGTGAGCACGAGGGCGCCCGCGCCCGAGCCGCCTCCACCCTCAAGCTCGTCGCCCTCATCCACACGCGCGGCGTCGGGGCCGACGAGGTAGAGCCGCCCACCTCCGCCGTTCGCGCCGGGGGCGCCGATGCTGAGCGCTACGGCGCCGTCGAGGTTCAGATCGACGCCGTCCACGCCGCGCCCGGCCTCGTCGCCGACGCTCACGCCCTCGGCGCATGCGCCAAGCGTGTCGAGGCGCGCCGCGCAGTCCGTCGTGGCGCCGTCACAGTCGTCGTCCGCCGTGGTGTCGCAGCGCTCGACGTGGCTCGGGGAGATCTCCGAGTTTGTGTCGTCGCAGTCGTCGTCTGTGTCGGCGCTGCCCGCCGGGGGCTCACAGGCGCGCCTTGAGCTGCCCGCGCCGTGCCCGTCGCCGTCGCCGTCGAGGTAATAGGTCAGCCGCCCAGCGCCGACGCTGTCGTCTTCGTCGTCGGTGAGGCCGTCGCAGTCGTTGTCTTGACCGTCGCAGATCTCATCGGCGTCGGGAGAGATCGCCGCGTCGCTGTCGTCACACTCTTCGCAGGCGATGTGGCCGTCACCGTCTAAATCGACGCGGCCCACGGAGCCGTCGCAGTTCTTGTCCTCTGCGTCGGAGCAGGTCTCGGGAGCGCCCGGGTACACGCTGGCGTCACCATCGTCACAGTCGCCGAGGATCTCGGTGGTGTTGGGCGTGGCGGGGCAGAGGAGCTTGGCCTCGCCGTCGCCGTAGCCGTCGCCGTCGAGATCGTCGTAGCGCTCGCTGGGGAGGCCCACGGCGGGGTCGCCGTCGTCGCAGTCGCCGACATCGGTGACAAACCCCTGAGGGACCGGGTCGCAGGCCCGCTCAAGCTGAGGCGCCGCCTCGTCGCCGAGGCCGTCGCCGTCCACATCGGCGTAGAACGTGAGCCAGACGTCCTCATCGCCCAGGCCGTCACAGTCGGAGTCCAGGCCGTCGCAGAGCTCCAGCGCGCCGGGGTGGACCGAGGCGTCCTCGTCGTCGCAGTCGGGGCCGTCAAAGGTGGTGGTGGTGTAGCCGTCGCCATCGGCGTCGAGGCGGTCCTTGAGATCGTCGCGGTCGAGCCAGGTGGAGCAGCCCGCGGTGATGACCAAGAGCCAGAGCGTCTTGAGGGGCGCGCCGGGGCTCATCGGGACTCCAAGGGCAAGGCCCAGGTGACGCCCAAGGCGAGGCTCACCGCGCCGCCCGCCGCCGCGCTGACGTAGAGCGCGCGGTGCAGCGTCCAGGTCTGTGTGAGGTCGTCTTGGGTGGGGCCGCCGCAGCCGTCGTCGTTGAAGCAGGCGCGGGCGGCCTGGCTGCCGACGTAGAGCCCAGCGCTCACCAGCGCCATCGAGCCCGCGGCGATCAAGGGCGCGCGGCTGGGGGACTCGGCGGCGGCGGCGTCTGGCGGCGTCGCGCGTCGCGCGGGCTCTACCCACGGCGTCGGGTTGTTGGGGTAGAGGTACGCCGTCCACAGCACGCCGCCATCGGCGCCGAGGTGCTGCACGAGGGTGGGCAGCTCGGCGGAGCGGGTGACGCTGGGCGCGCCGTTCACGCGGTAGCTGCCTTGGCGCGGCGGGGTGAGGGCCTCGACGGCGGCGCTGTCCGTGGGGATGAGGCCGTAGAGCCCACGCATCGTGTGGCCCTCGGGGGCGAGGGAGGTGGGCAAGGGCGCCTCAGGCACGGTCTGCCGGGCGGCGGCGAAGGCCAAGGCCGCCAGGCGCTCGTCCCCGGCCATAAAGTGCCGCACACCGACGAGCTGGTGCAGGCGCATCACGAAGGTGGGGTCGGCGGGCTCAGCGAGGCAGTCGAGGCTGAGCATCACGCGGTCGAGGGTGCTGGTGAAGGTCTCGGCGTCGAGGTTTAAGAGCGCGCGCTCGGCGAGGTCGAGGGACATCACCAGCTCGCTCTGCGCCGTCGCCGTTGAGCAGGCCGCCTGGGCGCGGGGCGCGGCGAGCAGCGACGCCCACACCCAGAAGATCAGCGAGAGACGACGGTGCATCAGCGTCACCGGCCCGGCGCTTGGCGGTGGGGGCCGGGTCGAGCGGGGGGCGGGCCGACCTCGGGGCTCGGGAGCTCCAAGGTGGAGACCATGGCCATCTCCCAGCTCGGCTTGGGGATGAGGCGCTGGCGCTCGGCGGGCCAGCGCAGCTTGGCGAACCGCGCGATCTTGGAGGGGTCAGACTCCTCCAGCCACATCGTGCGCAGCTCTGCGGCGTCGGCGGGCCGAGCGGCGGGATCGGGGCTCAGCGCGGCGTCGATCGCCCGCTCCCAGCGCGGGGGGACGTCGGGCCTCAAGGCGCTCAGACGCGGGCGGTTGCCCTTCACCGCCCGCTCGTAGGCCTCGGCCCAGCTCCGGGCGGGGAAGGGCGCGATGCCTCCGGCGAGGCGAAACAAGAGCGCTCCCAACGAGAACACATCGGCGCGCACGTCCACTCGACGCGCGCTTCGGTATTGCTCAGGCGCCATGTAGCCTGGGGTGCCCAGCATCAGGCCCGAGCGGGTGATGGGCTCGTCGCCGCTGGTGTCGTCGAGCAGGAGCTTGGCGATGCCGAGGTCGGTGATCAGCGCGTTCACCCGCCCATCCACGGCCTCCACGAGCACGTTCGCGGGCTTCAGATCGCGGTGGACGGTGCCGTGCTGGTGCATGACCGCGGCGCCGGAGAGGACGCCGGTGGCCAAGGAGTCGATCTCGGCCACGGTGAGGTGCTGGCTGCGCAGAAGCTCGATGCTTGGGCCACGGACCAGGTCCATGATCAAGGCCACGAGCCCGTCTTGGACGACGAGATCGGTCACGGGCACGAGGTTTGGGTGACGCAGGTTGGCTTGAAGCCGTCCCTCCCGCATCAGCCGCGCCCGCCGAGTGGCCGCGTCGATCAACAGCACCTTGAGCGCGTGCTCCGATCCCAGATTGACGTGCCGAACCCGATACACCGCGCCGACTCCGCCGCGACCGATCGGGCTCACCAGCTCGTATCGATCGATTCGTTCCCCGACCCGTGGTCCGCTCATCTCCGTAGTCCTTTACGCAGGGTGTACGCAGATCATCTTAGTCGTAATTTATGAAGTTTGCAGTCAGTTTGAACGGCCCTTCACCGGCGAACGCAGACCTTGAGCGCCTCATCGCAGATCAGGCGCAGCGGCACGCCATCGACGACGGTCACCGTGAGGACCTGGGTGGGGATCGTGCCGTCAAAGTATGCATAAACCGTGTACTCGCCGCTGGGGACCTCACCCCCGGTGAACATCCGGCCCTCGCTGCTCTCGAGGATCACCCGCACGGGGCTCTGGATGACCACGTTGGGCGCGGGGGCAGGCGGAGAGGGGGCAGGCGGAGAGGGCGCGGGCGCGGCAGCGGCTGGCGCCCGGGTGTCAGGCGTGGCCTCGGGGGACGGGGCCGCCTCGGGCCGCCGCGAGGGGGGAGTCATCGGCGGCGTCGGCGCGACCTTCTCCGGGGCCGCCGCGGGCGCAGGGGGCTCGTCTGGCGGGGGCGCTGGCAGGGCGAGGAGCGGCGCCTCGGTCACCGCGGGGGGCTTCGACTGGCTCCGGGCGACGAGCAACCCCACGCTCGTGAGCAGCGCCACGGCGGTGGCGATCTGCCAAGGCCGCTCACCGAGCCCACGGCCTGCGCCGCGCGGCGATGGGTTTGGGAGCGCCATCGGCGCGGGGGACGCGAGGGTCGGCGCCTCAAGCGGCGGCGCGCCTTGCTGAACCAACGACGGCGCCGAGATCGAGCTCGCCGCCGGGGGGGCCTGCTCAAGGGCTGGGCTCTGTGAGCCGCGCAGACTCCGGGCGGCGTGGAGCAGCTCATCGGACCACCCGGCCAGCTCCATTGTCACCGACGCCTCCGCGTCGCTCAGGAGCAGCCGCAGCATGGCGTCGGCGCTCTCGGGGCGCATTGACGGGTCGGGGTCTAAGGCGGCGTTGATGGTGTCGATCCAGCGCCGGGGGAGCTCGGGGCAGAGGCTCCCCACCGGGGCGCGGAGACCTTCAGCGGCGCACAGGTACGACTGGATGGCGTCGTGGGTAGAGTAGGGCGGCTGGCCGGTGACCATGTGGTAGAGGATCACGCCGACAGAGAACAGATCTGCGCGATGGTCAACCTCGCGGGGGTCACGCGCTTGCTCAGGCGCCATCGAGCCCGGCGTGCCCAGGAGCGCGCCGGAGCGTGTGCCGGCGCCTTGGTTGAGCTCCACAGACGCGGCCTTCACCAGCCCGAAGTCGGCGATCTTGGCCACGGCGTAGCCTTGGCTCAGCTCCAAGAGCACGTTCGCCGGCTTCAGATCGCGGTGGATGAGCCCGGCGTTGTGCGCCGCGCCGAGGCCTCGCAGGACACCCACGGCGAGGCCTTCGGCGATCGCGACGGGGAGCGGGCCGAGCTTGAGCAGGGCCGCCAGCGACGGCCCGTCGATGAGCTCCATCACCAGCGCAGGGGCGCCATCCGCGAGCCGCAGCAGATCCGTGACCGCGACCACGTTGGGGTGCCGGATCGTCGCCTGGGATCTCGCCTCAATGAGCGCCCGGGCGCGGAGCGTCTCGTTGGTGAGGTGGAGGATCTTGATGGCGTGGGTGGAGCGCAGCTCAACGTGGCGCGCCAGGTAAACCGTCGCCATCCCGCCGTGCCCGAGCACGGACTCAAGGATGTAGCGGTCAACCTGGTCACCGACCTTGGCCACAGTCTTCACACGGCAAGCGGGAGACTCCCCATACTACGCGAGTCTCCGCCGAATCGCACACCGCGCCCTCAACGCTTGAAGATGACGGAGGGCGCTTCATCGTCCTGCTCGATGTTGTCCTCGTCGATGGGCTCGATCTCGGCGCCGCTTGAGTCCTGGAGGCAGTCGAAGGTGAGATCGAGCTCCAGATCGGCGCCGAGGCCCGAAGACAGGCTCGACCCGAGACCGCTGAGCACCGTGGCGCTCACCTCGGCCTCAGCGCAGATCGACGCGCCCACATCGAGGCAGACGTCCTCACAGGTGGCGGCGGCGGCCACCTCCAGCTCCGCGCGGCAGCGGGCCTCAGCGGGGTGGCCAGCACACTCCACCTCGGCGTAGGCCCGGCCTTGGGCGTCGCAGAACGCGGCGCAGACCTCGGCGTTGGTGTCGATCTCGGCGCGGGCGGTCACCGTGGTCAAGGAGTTGAGGCTCACCGTCGAGAGCGCGCAGCCCAGGCTCGAGACGGCGTCGACCACGCCGTCGGTGGCGACAACGGAGTACAAGCCGCTCTCGTCGAGGCTCAGGTCAAAGGTGAGGTCGGCCTCCATCTTGTTCGTGCGGCCCAAGACGGCGCAGAGGATGCTGTCGAGGCCCAAGAGCCCAGCGCCCTGCACGTCGATCTCGAGGTGCACCGAGTCCACCTCCACGTCGACTCCGGGGGCGCTGCAGGTCGACTCAAAGCCGTTGTAGTCGTATTCTTCGTCCTCAAAGCACACCTCTCCGCCGAAGGTGAGGTCCAACAGGCTCGTGCCCGCGTGGGCGCTTGAGGACGCGGTGGTGATAAGAGCGAGGCTGAGCACGGAGAAGAACGTGGTGATGGTGCGCATCGGAGGCTCCTGTCGGTTTGGGTCGTCCTGCCGTCGGCGTCGCGTCTTGCGTCCGACCTCCCTCAATGTGCTTCGTTCTTTAAGTATTTGGATTACTCTTCGATGACACGCCCCTCTGGAGTCCCGCTTCACCATGGCCGAGCTCGTCATCCTTCGTGACCATCGTCCGCCCCGCGTCTTGCGCCTCGGCGCGCGCCCGCTGCGCTTGGGCCGCGCCCCCGACAACGACGTCGTCATCGACGATGAGGCCATCTCCGGCCACCACGCGCTCATCTGGCTGCGTGAGGGGGAGCCTTGGGTGGAGGATCTCCGCAGCAAGAACGGCACCTTCATCGACGGCGAGCGCCTCACCGGGGCCCGGGTGGCCAAGGTCGGCGCCCAGGTGATGCTCGGGCTCTCCACCCGCCTCGTCGTGCAGCGGGGGCCAGAGGTCGCCGTGCCGGCCGAGACGCCGTGGGTGCTGGAGGATCTCGGCTCGGGCCTGTTTCATGGCCTCGACCAGCCTCGGCTGCGCGTGGGCACCTCAGCCGCCTGCGATCTGCGCCTGGAGGGTGAAGGTGACGAGGAGGTGGCGCTCTACCTCGACGATGGCGGCGAGGCCTGGCTCGACGACGGCGCGACGGCGCGGGCGCTCTCTGAAGGCGAGGAGCTCATCATCGCCGGGGGTCGATTCCGCCTGCACCGGCCCAACCGTGAGCTGCCCCCCACGGCCCAGGTCGAAGAAGAGACGGTTCGCTGCGCCCTGCGCACGCGGATGCGCGGCCCCGACGGCCCCAGCGCGTCTCTGTTCGATCCCGACCGAAACGCGCGCTACGACCTCTATGGTGAGACCCGCGTGGCGCTGTTGCACGCGCTGGGCCGCCAGATCCTCACCGATCGGGCCGGTCGGCTGCCCGCGCCGCTCGTGGGCTGGGTGGGGGATGACGAGATCATCGCCGCGATCTGGGGCCGAATGCCGATTCAAGATCCCCAGAACAGCCTCGCCGTGCTCGTGCTGCGCGCCCGCAAAGACATCAAGTCCGCGGGCTTTGATCCTTGGCTGATCGAGCGCCGCCGGGGCCGCACGCGGCTGAGGGTAGGGGAGGTCGTCCTCGACGGCTGACGTAGGGATGACGCCGCGAGTCCTTTACGGCGGCGGGCTTTGGGGATATTCCGCCGCCCCAACGCCGGGAGCGCTACCATGTCCAGGATCGCCTCGCCCGACCTCGCCCAGCGCGCGGTCAACACCATCAAGGGCCTCACCATCGACGCGGTCCAGAAGGCCAACTCCGGGCACCCGGGGATGCCGATGGGCATGGCTGACGCGACGTTTGTGCTGTGGCACAGCCACCTCAAGCACGACCCCAGCGACCCCACCTGGCCCGACCGCGACCGCTTCGTGCTCAGCGCGGGCCACGGCTCGATGCTCCTGTACTCGCTCCTGCACCTCACGGGCTACGATCTCAGCCTGGACGACCTCAAGGCCTTCCGCCAGTGGGGCAGCCGCACGCCGGGTCACCCCGAGGTGGGCCACACCCCCGGCGTCGAGACCACCACGGGGCCCTTGGGCCAAGGCTTCGCCATGGGCGTGGGCATGGCCTTCGCCGAGCGCTGGCTGCGTGAGCGTTTTGGCCCCGAGCTCGTCGACCACTGGACGTATGGGGTCGTCTCTGATGGCGATCTGATGGAGGGTGTGGCCGCCGAGGCCGCGTCGTTGGCCGGGCACCTGCGCCTGGGCCGCGTCGTCTACCTGTACGACGACAACGAGATCACCATCGACGGCTCCACGGCCCTGTCGTTCACTGAAGACCGCGCCGCGCGGTTTACCGCCTTGGGCTGGCACGTTCAGACCGTAGACGGCCACGACCGCGACGCCGTACACAACGCCATCCTCGCCGCTCGCCAAGACGACCGCCCGTCGCTCATCTGCTGCCGCACCCGCATCGGCAAGGGCTCACCCAACAAAGAGGGCAGCGAGAAGTCCCACGGCAGCCCCTTGGGCGCTGAGGAGATCCGCCTCACCAAGATCGGCATGGGCATGGACCCAGACGCCAGCTTTGTGGTGCCCCAGGACGTCGTCGCCGAGCTTCGCGCCGAGAACGCCGCCCGCACGAGCCGCCGGGCGGAGTGGGAGGCCCGCCTCGCCGCGCACCCCCGCCGGGCGGAGTGGGAGGCCCTGCACCGCGCCCCCGATCTGAGCGCCGTGGTGTGGCCGAGCTGGCCCTTGGGCGGCAAAGGGGTGGCCACCCGCAAGGCCAACCAAGACGTGATCAACGCCGTCGTCGCCCAGGTGACCAACCTCGTCGGCGGCTCCGCCGACCTCGCGGGCTCCAACGGCACCACCCAGAAGGGCACGGGCACCATCCAGGCGAGCGCCTGGGGCAACCGCAACGTCTCCTTCGGGGTGCGTGAGCACGCCATGGCGGCGATGTGCAACGGCATGACGCTTCACGGCGGGATCCGGCCTTACAACGCCACCTTCTTGGTGTTCCACGACTACATGCGGCCCGCGGTGCGGCTCTCGTCGCTCATGCACCAGCCCGTCGTCTACGTCTACACCCACGACTCGTTCCACCTCGGCGAAGACGGCCCCACGCACCAGCCCATCGAGCACCTCATGGCGATGCGGCTCATCCCGGGCCTGGTGAACATCCGCCCGGCGGACGCCACGGAGGTGGCCGAGGCCTGGAAGATCGCCCTTGGCCGCACCGACGGCCCCACGACGCTCTCCTTGACCCGCCAAGAGCTGCCGGTGTTAGACCGGTCGGTCTACTCCTCCGCGGAGGGCGTCGCCAAGGGCGCCTATGTGCTGGCCGAGGCCCCCGGCGGCGCGCCCCAGGTGGTGATCCTGGCGAGCGGCTCCGAGGTAGACCTCGCGCTCAAGGCCCAGCCCGTGCTCGCCGAGCGCGGCGTGGCCGCCCGGGTGGTGAGCTTCCCGTCTTGGGAGCTCTTTGAGGCCCAGCCCAAGGCCTACCGCGACGCCGTTCTGCCCCCCGGGGTCAAGCGCCTGTCCGTCGAGGCGGGGCGGACCTTCGGCTGGGAGCGTTATGTTGGCCAAGATGGCCGCGCCATCGGCATCGATCACTTCGGGGCCTCCGCGCCCGCCGAGGTGCTCGCCGAGCGGTTCGGGTTCACCGTGGACGCCGTCGTTGACGCGGCGCTCACCCTGGTGCGCTGACCACAGGAGCGAAGATGGGCCTCCGAGATCTCCTCAAAGAGAAGGCTGAGAAGCACGGAGGTCTGCGTGGCCTCGCCAAACAGGCCCTGCGCCGCGCAGGCGGTGGGGGCGCTGAGCCGACCTCCCCGCCCACGAGCCCGCCGGTGGAGGCCGCGGCCTCGCCCGTGAGCCCGCGCCCGCGCCTGCGCCCGTGAAGGTGGCGGCGCCCAAAGACGACGGCCCCTTCGTGAAGGTCGCCCGCTCCGATCAGGTGCCCGAGGGCAAAGCCGGCACCTACGTCATCGGCGAGGACGCCATCGCCGTGTTCCGGGTCAAGGGCAAGCTCTTCGCCATCGACCAGACCTGCGTTCACGAGGACGGCCCGCTCGGCGAAGGCAAACTAGAGGGCCACGTCGTGAGCTGCCCCTACCACGACTGGCGCTACGACGTGCGTGACGGCCGCTGCCTCTCGGCGACCGACCGCGCCGTCGCCTGCTTCGCCGTAAAAGGAGGAGGCCGGCGCCATCCTCATCGGCCGTAAGGTGAGCGAGTCCAGCGGCGAGCGCGGCGGCGCCCATGATGACGGCCTGCAGGTCATCGTGAAGGACATCGGCAAGCTCTGAGCGCCGCGTGTTGCGGCGCGCTCAGCGCATCAAGCTCGCCGCGAGACGTTCGCCGTCGTCGAGCTCGACGATCAAGCCGCGGTCTAAGAGAGGCTCGGCGAGGTCGATCAGCGCGTGCTCGCCGAAGGTGAGCTGCTTCGCCAGGGCCTCGATCGTCATCGGGCCGCGGGCGGTGAGCTGCAACAGCGCCCGCTCAGGCTCGGTGAGGCCGACGATCTCCCGCACCGGGTCGCTCAAGAGGGCCACGAGCGCGCCGGGGTTGCCTTTTGACGCGCTGAGCAGGCCCTCGGCCTGATCCATCGACCGGTGCAGCGCCGAGAGGAGCTGCCGCACCTGCTCCAGGCCCAGGGCGGGCGGCTGAATGTGCTGGGCGCCGAGCTTGCCCAAGGTGACCATCGGTCGGTCGGTGACGATGACGAGCAGGCAACGCAGGCGCTCGGCCAGCACCCGGCTCGCGAGCTCGATGACGCCGCGGTCGCGGCTCTCGGTGACCACGAGGGTGGGCTGGGGGGCGGCGCGCAGCTCGGGCAGCAGCTCCCGGGGGCGCTCGCCGAGGCTCAGCCGCACAAAACCCTCCCGCCGGGCCGCGGACTGCACCTCCGCCGCCAAGGTGCGCCGCCCGCTGCCGTCGGGGCCATGAAGCACCACCACCGAGCCTTCGCCTTGTTGGGCGGCGACGACGAGGCCCCGCAGCGCCTCACGCTCACGGCGCATGCCCACGAGGATCGGCTGAGGGGGGCTGCGCAACGAGGCGCGCAGGGCCTCGGGGAGCGTGCTCGCCGGGCCGGGGCGGGCGTCGGGCTGCCGGGCGAGCAGGCCCATCACCAGCTCATCCAGGGCCTTGGGCAGCCCCGGCGAGAGCGCCGAGACGGGCTCGGGCAGGCTTGAGAGCGGGAGGTAGGTCAAGGCCGCGGGGTCGCGGTCGGCGAAGGGCGGGTGCCCGGTCAACATCGCGTACACCAAGGCGCCGAACGACCACAGATCCGTGGCGAAGCCCGGCGGGCGCCCGGCGAGCACCTCCGGCGCGGCGAAGCCTAAGGTGCCCCGAAAGCCCGCGGGCGGCGGCTCGTCCTCGACCAGCCGGGCGATGCCGAGGTCGATGATCCGGGGGCGATCTTGATCATCAATCACGACGTTGGACGGCTTGAGGTCCCCATGGGCGATGCCGTTGCCGTGCAGGTGCGCGAGGCCTTCAGCGAGCCGCGCGGCCACCTCAACGATGCGGGTGACCCCTTTGCCCCGGGCCCACTCCTTGAGCGCCGCGCCCTCGACGTACTCCAAGGCGAGCCAGGTGCCCGAGGGGTGGGCCTGCACCTTACGGATGACGTTGGGGTGGTCTACCCAGTCCAGGATCGCCGCCTCGTGGCGCAAGGCCACCTGCTGGCTCTCGCTCTGCGCCACCTTCAGCGCGACGGGCCCAGCGGGGCCTTCAGCCCGCCAGACCATGCCTCCGGCGCCTGTGCTCAGGAGCTGCAGGCAACGAAACGGCCCCGTGGGGGGGCTCGACTGGGGGCTCGTCTCCACAAGGCTCCGTGGGGGTCGCGGGCGGGGCGTCGACTCGTAGAGTACCATAGCCAAGACTGCTCACGGAGGAGCGCGAATGATGGATGATGTTCGGGCGCCAATGGCGCTCTTAAGCTGTGAGGGGGCGCGAGATTTCGCCGGGCGCGTGGCCTCCCACCTCGCGCGTCCGCTCCTCGCCAGTCACGAGACCTGGTTCGCCTGCGGCGAGGCCAAGGTCGAGATCGAAGAGAACGTGCGCGGCCACGACGTCTACATCTTCCAGAACCTCATCAGCCCCGGCGACGATCACAGCCCCTACGATCGCCTGATGATGCTCTTGCACGCCGCCGACGCCGCCAGCTTGGCCGACGCCCAGTGGGTCACCGCGGTGCTGCCGTACTACCCCGGCGCCCGCCAAGACAAACGGAAGGGCCGCACCCGCGAGGGCATCTCGGCCTCCTTGGTGGCCCGGATGCTCAAGGCCGCGGGGGTGCGCCGGGTCTTGTGTATTGAGGTTCACAACGAGGCCATCGCCGGGATGTTTGACCCTCGGGTGTGCATGTTGGAGAACCTCTACCTCACCCGGCCCCTGGCGGCGTTTTTGCGCGCCCGGGAGCTCTGCGGCGACGTGGTCGTGGCCCCGGACGTCGGCGGCATGGAGCGCGCCCGGCGCTACGCCTTGGAGCTCTCGGCGAGCCTGGCGGCGATCTCCAAAGAGCGCGACTACGCCCAGCCCAACACGGTCTTGCGCGCGAACCTCATCGGCGACGTCGCGGGCCGGGACGTGCTGCTCATCGACGACATCATCGACACCGCGGGCTCCGTCGTCGCCGCCGTGCGAGAGCTGCGCGAGAACGGCGCCAAGAACATCACCGCGGCCTGCACCCACGCCGTGCTCTCGCCCCCGGCCTGGGATCGTCTGGGGGCCGTGGCCGCCGAGGCCCAGGCCGAGGGCTGGCGCTTCACCGTCGTCGGGGCTACGTCCATCCAGCACCCCCAGCCGCCGCCGTGGTACCAGGAGTTCGCCGTGGAGTCCCTCGTGGCCTCGGTCATCCGCAACATCAACCGCCGCGGGAGCGTCACCCGTGTGCAGGAGGAGCGCGCAGAATGACCCTCCTCTCCCTTCTCGGGAGCCTCGCCGCCTTCGCCCAAGACGCCCCGCCCGCTGAAGATCCCAAGCCCCAAGAGGGCCCCGTCGTGCGGATCCCCGCCGATGGCGACACCCCCGTAGGCGACCCCGCGCCGGCCCCCGAGGTCGTCGATCCCACGGCGCCGCCGCTGCCTGAACCGGGCGGCCTGGCCGCGGAGATCCCGCTCTTGGAGCGCCTGGACTGGGCGCCGTACTGGGAGCCCATCGCCGGGTACCAGATCTACAACGCCGGGCGTTTTGGCACCTCCGTGTTCACCGTCGGCGCCATGGTCGGCGTGCGCTACGAGGACCAACAGAGCCCCCTCGTGGGCCGCACCCGCGTCGCCGCCTCGGCGCTTCTGGGCGGCGGCCTCGGCGTCGACGCCCGCTTGGGCAGCTTCTTGGGCCCCGCGGGCAAATACTGGTCGGTGCAGGCCGGCCCCGACTTCTTCTACAACCGCTACGTCGAGGGCAACCTCAGCTTCTTGCCGCCCAGCCCCGGCATGGACATGGTCGTGCGCGCCACCTTAGGCCCCGAGCAGGTCTATGTGCTCGGCGGGGTGAGCCCGGCCATCCTCCTGAGCCCCGACCGCCGCGTCAACTGGGAGCGCACCGACCGCTTCGGCTTCGGCCACGAGTTTGAGTGGTACGTCGGCGGCGTCATCGACACCGACGTGTTCAGCTTCGCCTTGACCTGGCGAGAGCGCACCATCTCCACAGGCGTGATTCAGTCGGTGAGCTTCACCGTCGGCATCTAATCCGCGGGGGATTGTGTCGGGTGAGCCTTCCGCTCACCCGCAGGCTCAGCCCAAGGCCAACATCCGCTCCAGAGGTTTGAGCGCCGCCAGCCGAAGCTCTTCGCTCATCTCGATCCGCGGCTCCAGATCCCGCAGGGCCACCACCATCTTCTCCAGCGTGTTGAGCCGCATAAACGGGCACTCGTTACACGCGCAGGTGGTGTCTCGGCCGGGCAGGGGGATGTACTCCTTCTGGGGGTTCACCTTACGCATCTGGTGGATGATGCCGGGCTCCGTCGCCACGATGAACCGCTGGGCGGGCATCGTCTGGGTGGCGCGCAGGAGCGCGAAGGTGGAGCCGATCACGTCCGCGAGCCGCAGGATCTCCGGCTCACACTCGGGGTGCGCGAGCACGACGGCGTCGGGGTGCTGGCTGCGAAGCTCGATGAGCTTCCGCTCGGAGAAGGTCTCGTGAACGATGCAGCTTCCTTGCCACAGGAGCATCTCCCGGCCCGTCTCCCGCATCAGCCAGGCGCCTAAGTTGCGGTCGGGGGCGAAGATAATCTTCTGATCCGCGGGGATGGCGTCGATCACCCGGCGGGCGTTGGAGCTCGTGCAGATCCAGTCCGAGAGCGCCTTCGTCTCGGCGGTGCAGTTGATGTACGAGACCACGACGTGGTCGGGGTGAGCGGCCTTGAGCGCGGCGAGCTTCTGCGGCGGGCAAGAGTCCGCCAAGGAGCACCCGGCGCGCAGGTCGGGCAGCACCACGGTGCGGCTGGGGTTGAGGATCTTCGCCGTCTCGGCCATAAAATGAACGCCGCAGAACAGGATGACCTCGGCGTCGGTGTCCCGGGCGGCCTGGGCGAGCTGCAGGGAGTCGCCGGTGAAGTCGGCGAGGTCTTGGATCTCGTCGTCTTGGTAATAGTGGGCGAGGATCACCGCCTTACGCTCGCGGCGCAGGCGGCTCAGCTCGTCGTGCAGGTCGAGGCGGGGGTCGAGGGCGCGAACGCGCGCGTCGATGGCTTCCATCAGGTCCTCGTTTTTTGGCTGTGGTGGGTCAGAGGCTGCTCGTGGCGAGCTGAATGCGGCGGATGAGCTCAGGCATATCTTCAGCGCGGGTGGAGCAGAAGGCGAGGCGTAAGGCGTTGATCTCGGGGATGGAGATCACGCCGACGCTGTGATCACGAATCAGGGTGAGGCGCAGCTCTTGCACGTCGATGTCGGGGTCTACGGCGACGAGGCCGAAGAACCCGGCGTTGTTCGGCAGAGGTTTGAGCCGCCCCCCCGCAGGCAAGGTGGCCAGGGCCGCCTGCATCGCCTCCCAGCGGCCCCGCAGCATCGTCAGGCGCTCCTGAATCTGGGCGTCGATCTCAGGGTGGCGCAGGGCGGCCAAGGCGAGGGCCTGGGAGGGGCCCGGCGGGATGCTCACGGTGCTGCGTGTAGACGCCATCACCTTGTCTACCAGGGCCTCACCGGCCTCTCCGGCGGCAGAGAAGGTGATGAAGCCCACACGCCCGCCAAAAAAGAGCAGCTCCTTCGTGCAGCCGTCGACCTTCACCACCAGCAGGCGGGCAGGGTCCGCCCGGCGGCTCAGGGCCCAGAACAAGGACTCCCGCAGGGCGCCGTCCTCAAAGACGATGCCGTGGTAGGCGTCATCGAGCACGACCACCAAGGGGCCGGGGTGGTTGACCAAGAGGGTCACCAGAGGCTCGACGTCCTCAAGCCGCGGCGAGAAGCCTTGGGGGTTGGACGGGAAGTTGAGCAGCACCACCGCGCGGCCCTGAACCCCGGCGAGGGCCTCGGCGAGCCCCTGGGTGTTGAACTGGTGGTTGGCGTCAAAGAAGGGGTAACCGACGATGCGCGCGCCGTGGCGGGCCTCAAAGAGCAGGCGGTAGTTGCCCCAGTACGGCGTCGGCACGAGCACGTCGACGCCGGGCTCCATGAACAGATCCGCGGTGATCGAGAGCCCGTGGGTGAGGCCGCAGACGACGGCGGGCAGGCTGGTGGGGGTGCCGTGGCCCTCACGCGCCTGGCGCTCACGCCAGAGCTCCCTCAGGGGCTTGAGCCCGGCGGCGTTGCCGTACAACAGGGCCTGCTCGGGCTCGATGCCCACGAGGTGGGAGGCCAAGGCGTCCACCGCCATGGCGTGGCCTTTGCCGTCGGTGAGCTGCCCGATCGTCGCCTTGAGCTCACAGCCCGCGGCCTCAGCGGTCTGGCTGGGGATTCCTTGGGGAAACGCGAGGGCGCGGCCGAAGCGCGAGAGGCT
This sequence comes from Deltaproteobacteria bacterium, assembly GCA_016717595.1. Taxonomy (GTDB): domain Bacteria; phylum Myxococcota_A; class UBA796; order UBA796; family CAJQPC01; genus JADKFE01. The sequence goes on from JADKFE010000017.1 coordinate 23,270, forward strand.
CGCGGCGGCGGCGGGGGCGTCTCGTCTGAGGATCTCGTTGAGCTGCTCGGCCTTGGTCATGGATCTCTCCCTCGTGAGGCTGGTTAACGCGGGGGGAGGCCAGAAGGAGGTGAACAAAGCGTCTGCCCTCGCGCGTGTAGGCTTGTGCCCCCCCCGGTCGCCCCGGTAGGCTCTGGCTCATGCGAGTCATCACCCCCCCCGCCGAAGACTTCCTCCTTCACGATCGCCCCTGGTATGTGCCCGTCGAGGATGAGGTCGAGCTCTTTGAGCACGCCCACGCCTCGAAGCTGCCGGTGCTGCTCAAGGGCCCCACGGGCTGCGGCAAGACCCGCTTCGTCTCCCACATGGCCGCGCGCCTGGGCCGCCCCTTGGTCACCGTGGCCTGCCACGAAGATCTCACGGCGTCGGATCTTTTGGGCCGCTTCTTGCTGCTCGGCGACGAGACGGTGTGGGTAGACGGCCCGCTCACCATCGCCGTGCGCCACGGGGCGATCGTCTACTTGGACGAGGTGGTCGAGGCCCGAAACGACACGATGGTGGTGATCCACCCGCTCACCGACGACCGCCGCATCTTGCCCATCGAGAAGCTGGGCCAGGTGCTCCACGCGCCAGACAACTTCATGCTCGTGGTCTCCTACAACCCCGGCTACCAGTCCGTGCTCAAGGAGATGAAGCAGTCCACCCGCCAGCGTTTTATCTCGCTGGACTTCACCTACCCCAAGCCCGACATCGAGCAGCAGGTCGTCGCCAAAGAGGCCGGGTGCAGCGCGGAGATCGCCGGGCGGCTGGTGAAGGTGGCCCAGAAGGTGCGAAACCTCACCGACCGGGGGCTTGAGGAGGGCGTGTCTACGCGGCTGTTGATCTACGCCGGGCGGCTCATCGCCCGGGGCGTGTCCGAGCGCCGGGCCTGCGACGTGGCCTTCGCCCGCACGCTCACCGACGACCCCGACCTGCGCCGCTCCGTGCGTGAGGTCGTCAATGACTACTTCTAGCCCGGCCCCCAAATCGGTGTCCGCCGCATGATCCCCCGGCGGCTCCAGCGCCTCGCCACGGGCCTGCGTGAGCGCCTGGAGGCCCAGCCCGGCGTGGTGGGCCGCGCCGCCCAGCTCGCCCGCCACGCCCGGCCCGCCGCCGAGCTGGCCCTGGCCGACCGCGGCACCCTGCGCGCCTGGATGCGCTACATCGGCCCGATTCACACGAGCTTGGGTGTGCAGGCGGAGACCGGCTACACCCGCCTGGTGCTTCGCGCGGTGAAGATCGAGGCCAGGACCGGGCGTTTGGTCGCCTTGACCTTGCCCGACCAGCTCGCCCGGGTGCGCCCCGAGCGCCAGCGCGACTACTTCGAGCTCCTGGAGCTGGTGCTCAGCACCCGGCCCAACGCCTTGGGCCTCGTCGCCCGCACCCTGCCCGAGCTGATGGAGCGCCTCTCCGGCCCCGCCCTGCGCCGGTTTCTGAGCGAGGGCCTCAACCTGCACACCTCCAGCGAGCGGGTGGCCGAGAGCTTCCTCAAGCGGGAGTCCGAGCGGGGTCAACAAGAGCTCGAGCGCCTCACCCTGGGCCTGCCGCTCAAGGAGGTCAGCCGGGCCCTGGCGCTGTACGCCCGCGCCCACTGCGGCGAGGACGTACAGGTGCGCGCCGACCCCGGCGCGTCGAGCGCCCAGCCCGCCTGGTCCGAGGGCCGCCACATCCACCTGCCCGAGCGTGTGGACCGCTACGGCGACGAGCGCGACTTCTTGATCTACCGCGTCTTGACCGCGCGCACGGCGGGCTACCTAGAGTTCGGCACCTTCGATCTGCACCTGCAACAAGTGCCCGGCGAGTGGCCCACGGCGCACCCCGGCGAGGGGGACCTAGAGCGTTTTCTGCGCTCGTTCCCCAACAAGAGCCTCGCCCGAGACCTGTTCCGCCTCGCTGAAGACGCCCGTGTGGAGGCCCGGGTCATCGCGGAGTACCCCGGCATCGCCCGCGACCTCGCCGTGCTCCGCCCCGATGAGCTGGCGCTGCGCCCGGAGATCACGGATTTGGCCCCCGCCGAGCAGCTCGTCGAGGCGCTGTTGCGCCGCTCTTGGGGCGCGCCGTTCTCGGACGATCTCCCCATCCGTGTGCGCGCCGCCGCCGAGGCCGCCTGGAGCCTCCTGCGCCCGGAGTCTGTGCGGGGTGTGGAGGACGTCGCCGCCGCCGTGCAGAGCGCCTTCCCCTTGGCCTACCGCCTGATGACCTTCGTCGAGGACGGCGACCTGCGCCCCAACGACGGCCAAGGCCAAGGCGGCAGCGGGCGCCGCGACCGTGTGGAGACGCCGGACGTGGGCCGCGGCGCTGATTCCCGCGAGGACGACGCTGGGCAGCCCCAAGACGGCTACCGGGGCTTAGAGGAGCCGATGTTGGGCACGGCCCTTCGCCCCGAGGCGCTCTCGGCGGAGGACCGCGCTGAAGACGAGGCCGCCCGGGAGCTGCGCGCGGCGATGACTGAAGAGGGCCTCGACGCCACGCTCTCCGAGATCCGCCGGGCCCTGCGCCAACAGACGCCGTTAAACGATCGCAGCTATGACGAGATGGTCGCGTTCTTGGAGCGAAACGCCGCCCCTGAGGGCGCCATCGTCGAGGACAGCGAGACGCCGTCCCGCCCCGGCCCCTTGCCCGGCCCCTTGGGCGCGGCCTTAGACCCCGACAACGACCCCGCCGCGCCCAGCTTCTTGTACCCCGAGTGGGACCAAGGCATCGGCGACGTGAAGCCCCAGTGGACGCGGGTGCGAGAGCACGTCTTGACGCCGGGCAGCCGCGAGTTCGTGACGAGCGTGCTGGAGGAGCACGGCCCCACCTTACGCGGCCTACGCAAGCGGTTCCAGGCCTTACGCCCCGAGGCCCTGCGCCGGGTGAAGGGCCTCGTAGACGGCGACATCTTGGAGCTCGACCGCGCCATCGACGCCCGCATCACCGCGCGCAGCGGCGGCAGCCCCAGCGAGCGACTGTACACCCGCCAGCTCCGCGATCAGCGCGACGTGGCCGTGGCGTTCCTGCTCGACATGTCGAGCAGCACAAACGAGGTCGCCGCTGAAGGCGGCAAACGTATCATCCAGGTCGAGAAAGAGGCCCTGGTGCTCATCGCTGAGGCCGTAGACGCCATCGGCGACGCCTGCGCGATCTGGGGCTTCTCGGGATACAGTCGAGAGCACGTCGCCTTCTACATCGCCAAAGAGTTCGACGACGCCTACGACAGCCGGGTGAAGGAGCGCATCGGGCGCATGAGCTGGAAGATGGAGAACCGCGACGGCGCCGCCATTCGCCACGCCACGATGAAGCTCGCCAAACAGCCCGCCCGCACCCGCCTGCTCATCCTGCTCAGCGACGGCCGCCCGCTCGACTGCGGCTGCGATCAATACTTCGACTCCTACGCCCAGGCCGACACCCGCGCCGCCTTACGCGAGGCGAGAAAGCTCAACATCCACCCGTTCTGCATCACGGTGGACCCTCGCGGCGAGAGTTACCTCGAGGCTCTGTATGGCGAGGTGGGCTACGTCGTCATCGAGGACGTGGCGAGCCTGCCGTCGAGGCTCCCGGCGCTGTATCGGCGGCTGACGCGGTGAGCGGTCTGTGTGAGATAGGCCTCAGCCGAGATAGGTCGGCGGCGTCGCGGTGAGGGCGTAGACGAGCACCCCGATCCCGAAGAGCCAGAACACGAGCCGCCCAGGCAAGGCGCCCCGCCGCGCCGTGGTCAGGAGCACCCCGGCGCTCACGGCGCTCAGCGCGACGGGGGTGAAGGGCAGGGCGGGGTGGAGACTGTAACGAGTCTCCGACGGCCCCAGCCACATCGGCTCGTGGCCCAGCGTCCAAGGCCCCTCGGCACACACCAACGCGGCGACGCCCACCCCCCACAGCCAGCCCATCGCCGAGAGGGCCCAGGAGAGGCGCTCGTCTCGCCGCCCAAGCCGCGCCAACACCAGGGCCGGGACAAACGAGAGGGCGGCCAAGCTCATCCACAGCGGCGTCGCGCTCAGCCCCGTCAGCGGACGCCAGCCCGAGCACAGCCAGAGCAGGATCACGACGCCGTGGGCGCCGAGGGCGATCCAGGGTGGGATCACTCCTGCGGAGCCGCGCTGGGATCCGGCGTGGCGCCCGCATCCGCGGTCTCGGCGGGCACAAACGCCCCCGAGGCCGCCGTCGTGATCGCCACCGCCGCCGCCGCCGAGCGCGCGAGGCCGCTCTGGGCCTGCACCTGCAAGGTGGTCGCGGTGGTGGGGGCGGTGATGCGGGTCTGCACCATGCCACCTCCGTCTGTGCTGAGTACGCAGCGGGTGTGGGTGTCGTTCTGTACGCAGTGTGCGGGGTCGGCGCTGGTCACCGGGCCGTCGATGTGCAGCATCACCCGGCGAAAGGCCAAGGGGCCCACGTCGCTCGACGCCCGGGCCTCGATGGTGAGGTCTTCTCCGGGGGCCACGTCATCGGCGCTGAGCCACAGGCTGAGGCGGTCGTTGGCGCCAAGCTCGTTGTCTACCAACAGTCGCACGGCCAGGGGCGTAGCGTTGCCCGAGTTGATCACCACCAGGGCGTTGGACACCGAGCCGGTCCAGTGCAACCTCATGGGTACGCAGCCGTCTGCGTGGGTGATGATCTCTTGGTTTTCCACTAGGCCGTCGTTAAAGACCGCGTTGATCGCGTGGGGCGGGGCCAACACGCTGGAAGGAGATCTGCGCCAGATCCCGGCGCTCCGGGGTGAGCGCGCACAGCTCCGCCGCACACCCTTAATGGGCCTTGGGTGTGCCCTGCGTGAAATACAGTGGCGTCTCCACCCCGTCGTTGAGGATGAGCTGGCTGCCCACAGACATCTCGATACGGTCGCCCAAGCTGAGGTAATACTTCTGGCTCTGCTCCACCGCGGCCACGCCCACCATGCCCACGCCCAGCACCGCCAGGGTGAGGGTGTGGGGCCAGTAGTTGAGCCAGGCCTCGGCGAGGCTTGAGCCGCGTCCGCCTGCGCCGTCCCCGGGGCTCATGGCGCGTCCGGCGGCGCGGGCTCGCCCGGCGTCTCCGGCGTGGTCTCGGCCTTGGGCGTGTCGGTGGGGTTGGTCGGCGTGGCGCTCGGGCGCTGGGCCTCGGCGTTGGGCTGGGCCGTGCGCATCCCGAACAGATAGCCCACCAAGGCCGAGGCGAAGCCGATCACCGGCGGCAGGACCGTCTTGGCCCAGTCCATCATGTCCTTGAGCTTGGCGGCCGGGTCGCCGCTGTGCACCAGCATCACCAAGAAGAACGGCAGCATGATCACCGAGAAGGTGAGCAGGCAGATGTACCAGCCGAAGGGCTGAATGGCGCGTAACCACTCCACGGAGCGGTGGTGGTGGTCGGGCATGCCCATCAACGAGAGGAGCTGCTGCACCCGGCTCCAGTCGCCCCGCGCTTGGGCGTCAGCGATGAGCGGCGCGAGCAGGGCCTCCAGGCGGCGCTGCTCCTCAGTCTGCGGGTCGCGGGGCGTGGGCATTCGGGCTCCGGGCCGAGGGTGAGGGCGCCTCGGCCACACAGAGCAAACCCGAGGCGAGGCGGGGAGTCAAGGGGGGCACCGCACGGTCATCGTGATGGACGCCGTGTCTTCGAGCGACGAGCCTCGCCGGGCTAACCACCAGGCTAACTTGCCTCCCGCATCCCCAGCTCCGCCCCCGTGCGCTCACACAGCCAGGCCCGGGCGGCCTCGGGGGCGCGCTCATCGGGCAGGGTGAGCGGCGCGACGCCGGTGTCTTGCACAGACCGTAGGGTCACCACACACGGCGACGCAGAGACCTGGGTGAGGGTGACGCGGCTCACGGCCTCGCCCCGGGCGTCACGGTAGCGTGTGGTCAAGGTCGCGCTCGGCGTCTCGCCGCTGTCTCCGGCGGTGAGCTGCACGCTTCGCAGCGTCGCCTCGGGATGCGCCACAGAGAGCAGGGCCGTGGCGGCGGGCAGGGCGGCCTCGGCGGCGCCGGGGAGCTGCAGCTTCAACGAGGCGCAGCCCGTGAGCGTGAGCGCCAGCGCGGATAGGCCCCTCACCGCGCCTCCGTCGTCACCAGCTCCGTGGGCCGGCCCAAGGCGAGGTACTCCTGGCCTCGGGCGTCCTCCAGCACGGTCGCCTGCAAGAACGCCAAGGCCGTCGCCGCCGCCGTCTGTCGGCCCAGGGCCGGATCCATGTAGGTGAAGGGCTGACCGTTCGTCTGTCGCTCATCGTCGCCGCAGCCGGGCATAAACCCTTCAGTGACGCCGTTCACGTTCGACGGTGACCAGTGCCCCGCGTCGTCCACCTCCACGAGCCAGCTCGGCGGCGTGGCCTCGGCGTGCTGGGTGCGCATCAGCTCGTTGCCCAGCTCGGTGATGGAGTTGTCCTCCACGGCGACAAAAAACAGGCTGGGCTGGGTGATGAGCGCCATGTCCACGACGGGCAGGAGCGGGTTCTCTGGCGGCGCGGCGAAGAACACGGCGGCGCGCACGCCGGGGTCGTTCATGGTGAGGTGCCCCGCGGCGACCGCGCCCAGGCTGTGGCCCATCGCGGCGTACACCCCGGGGCGAAGCGGGGCAGGGGACTCGGCGATCACGAGGTCACGGGCGGCGGCGAGGTCTAGGCCTCGGGCCTCGGCCAGCGCGTCGGTGAGATCGGCGCTCGTGCCATCCAAGGTGTCGATGAGGCCGTCATCGGGGGGCTCGGGCGAGGCGACCACCCAGCCGTGGCTGGCGAGCAGCTCGGCGACGTCCAGAAGGCCCAGGCGACCGCAGCCTGTGCAAGGCGAGGCCACCACGAAGGGGAAGGGGCCTTCAGCGGAGGGGGCGTTCTGCACGGCGACGGAGCGATCCCCGGGGCAGCCCTCAGGGGCGGCGCTGATGGCGGCCTGCACCTTCGCCGACTCGGCGGGGTCGCTGTAGAGGTCCGCGACGGGGAAGTCGGCGTCGTAGGCGTCCGCCGCCGGGTACCAGATGAGCAGCGGGAAGCTCACGCCCCGCGCGGTGTCGTCCACCACCCGCTCGACCACACCCACGGGGTAAGGCCCGGGGCGCTCAAAGACGGTTGGGTCAAAGGGCGCTGGGGCCTCGGGGGCGCAGGCCAAGGCGAGCAGAAAGATCACGTCGGCACGGCGCGCAGGGCGGCCTCTAGGCGGTCCATGGCGGCGGCGAGCTCCTCTACACCCACAGCCCCCACGGAGAAGCGGAACCAGCCCGTGTCCTCCTTCAGCCCGAAGGCCTGGAAGGGCACCAGCGCCACCCCGGCGGACTGCAGCAAGAAGCGGCGGATGTCTTCGTTGGTCTTCGCGACGCCGACGCCCGGCAGCTCACGGCCCAGCAGCGAGAGCTGGCCCGAGAGGTAGATCGCGCCCTGGGGCTCGATGGATCGCACGGGCAGGCCGGCGGCGGCCATCTCCGTGAGGCGGCGGTGGATGAGGTCCAGGCGGGCCTGGATCTTCGCCTTAAACTCCACGGTGAAGGTGTTCATCAGCTCGGTCTGGCCGAGGTACCAGGTCGTCGCCACCTGCTCGGCCCGGGGGGCCCAGGCGCCGATGTGGCCGATGAGGTTCTTGAACGCGCCCTGCAATGAGACGGGCACAACCCCCCAGCCCACGCGCAGGCCCGTCGCCGAGCACCACTTGCTGATGGCGTCCACGATGATCGTGTAGGGGGCCACCTCGGGCACAAGGGAGATCGGGTTGACGTGCTGAACGTCGCCGAAGGTCAGCGGCCAATAGACCATGTCGTACAGCAGAAACAGCGGGCGCTCCCCCGTGGTGTCGCGGCGGCGGTTCTCGGCGACGATGGCCTCGCAGATCTCCTTGAGCACCGGGGCGCTGATGGCCGTGCCGCAGGGGTTCAGGGGGCTGTTGAGGTGAATCACCCGGGCTTCTTGGATGTGCGGGGCGATGAGCGCCAAGGTGGGCATGAAGCCGTCTTCAGCCCGGGTGGGGAGCACGACCTCCCGCGCCTTGTTGAGGTGTACGTAGTAGTCGTTGTTCCACGACGGCACGGCGTACACCAGGGTGTCGCCCTCCTCCAGCAAGCAGCGGTAGGTGGCGTACAGAGGCGGCCGCGCGCCCGAGGCGATGTAGATCGCCTCCACGGGGAAACGTAGGCCCAGGCGCTCCTCGTAAAAACGCACGATGGCCTGACGCAGCTCAGGGAGGCCGTCCGACGGCGGGTAGTTTGTGTGACCGGCGTTGAGCGCGTCGGTGACCTTCTGGCGCAGGGCCTCGGGCGTGGGAAAATGCGCCGGGGCGAAGTCGCCGACGGTGAGGTCACACACCAAAAGTCCTTGGGCTTTGAGCGCGCGAACTTGGGCGGCGATGCCGAGGATCTGCGAGCCCTGGAGCGTGTGCGCGTTCACCGTGAGCGCGCGGGCGGCGAAGGTGGGGTCGTTCGGGGTCAGGGCGGACACGTCGATCACCATCGGTAGCTCCTCCAGGGGTGGGCTGACCTATCCGGGCCGGACGATCCGCGCCCGCGCCGGGCTTTGGCCTTTTTGCGTCAGTGGTGTAAGGAACATCGTGGAGCGCTCGTTGTCCGGCCCGCTCCCCGAGGATCCCTCGTGCTCCTGCTCGCCCTGCTCACCCCGCTCTTCGCCCAGACGACGGATCCCCACGTCGTCGTGCCGCCCGAGGTGCTCTTGGGTGAGGAGCCGCCGCCGCCGGAGCTGGCCCCGGCCAAGAGCGTGGTCGCCTGGGCCCGCACCACGCTCACCCCCGTCGAGGGCGAGCTGAAGGTCACCCAAGAGCTGCGGTTTGAGGTGGCCAAGCCCGGCTGGGTGTTTGTGCCCGTGCTCGACGGCCGCGTGCGCCTCTCCCGGGTGGAGCCCGGCGTGGTGATGGGCCCCGACGGCGCGTGGTGGTTCATCGGTGAGCTGCGCGGCCCGCGCACCCTGCGCCTAGAGGGCACGCTCCCCACCCAGGCCGACGCGCTCAGCCTGCGGGTGATCCCCGCCGTGCGCCAGCAGGTCGTGCCCGTGGGGGATGATGATCTGGAGGTCATCGTCGAGGGCGCCATCGACGGCGCCGTCTCCCCGCGGGACAGCCTCTCCGTGCGCTGGGGACCGCCAGAGGAGAAGGCGCGGTCGCGGCAAGAGGTGGTGCAGGCTGAAGTCGCCGCCGCGGCGTGGCTCGACGAGGACGCCCTGCGGGTGCGCGCCCGGGCGAAGTTCCTGGTGCGCCGGGGCGAGCGCTCCACCTTCAACATCCGCCTGCCCGGGGCCACGCCGGAGCTCACCGTCACCGGGGCCAACCTCGCGTCTTGGACCCGCCAGGGTGACCTCATCGTGATCACCACGACGGCGCCGGTGAAGGGCGCCTTTGAGGTGCGCCTGGAGTGGCGCCAGCCCTTCGGCGCCGCCGGGGCCTCGATTCAGCTCCCCGAGCCCCAAGGGGTGAGCGCCTTGACCGGCTGGCTGACCTTAGGCGGCAGCGCTGAGGTGCTGCTCACGCCGAGCGCCGACTCCCGGCTGCGCACCACGGCGATCTCGTCCTTGCCCGAGCACGCCCGCGCCATCGGCGACGTGGCCCCTGCGGCGGCCTGGACGGGGCGCGGCGCCTTGAACGTGAAGGCGCTCCAGCTCGAGGCCTTGAGGGCCCGTCGTTGGTGGTGGACCGCGCGCGCTGCGTGCAGGCCGCCGCTGAGTCCGGCAAGAGCCTCCTGCGCTGCTCTCTGGATGTACGAAACGACTCCCAGCAGTTCTTGCGGGTGGCGCCGCCCGAGGGCGCGAGCCTGTGGGGTGCGAGGGTGAACGGCGAGGGCGTCACCCCGGTGCGCCTCGCCGATGACGCCTTGGCCGTGCCCCTAGAGCGCTCCGTCGAGACGCTCAGCGGCCTCACCACGCTGGATGTCGAGCTGACCTTCTTGATGGAGGGCGCGCCCTGGGAGCACAAGGGCGAGCAGCAGCTCACCTTGCCCGGCATCGACGCCGATGTGGCCCGGGTGGAGTGGGAGCTGCGCCTGCCGCCGGGCTACGAGGCCGAGCTCACCGGGGGCAGCGCCCGCCTAGAGGGGATGCAGCAGGCGTCGATCACCTACGCGTCTACGGCGGCGAGCGTCAGCACCAGCACCACCTTTGAGGATCAATACGCCCGCGACACCTGGAACAAGGCGCTGCAGGCCTACCAAGAGAACGACTTCGACGCCGCCCAGGCCTACATCGACCAGACCCTGAGCCTCGACCCCACCTACGACAACGCGCTCAAGCTCCAGTCCAACCTAGAGGTGCTCAACGCGCCTGTGAGCGGCGTGCAGGCCGCCGCCGCCGCCACGGACGAGGCGATGACCCGCCGGGTCAAAGACATGGCGAAGGCCAAGGTCGCCGATGAGGAGCTGCGCCAAGAGCAGGCGATGTGGGAGGCCGACCAGCTCCTAAACGAGGGCCGCTACGAGGAGGCCGCCGAGAAGCTGGAGGAGGTCGTTGAGCTCTCAAAGGAGCTCTCCCGCTACGAGCAGACCGAGAGCGTGGAGCAGTCCTACCGCTCGTCGTCTTCAGCGGGCAAGCTCGCCGAGGCGAAGAAGCGCTCCAAGGACGACAGCGACGCCCGCCGCAACTTCGAGTCCAACGCCTCAAGCGCCTCGATGGGGAGCCGGGCGGGCAGCTTTGAGGGCGAGGCGGTCGCGGACGTCTACGAGGCCGAGGCGCTCCTGTGGGATGTGGAGTTCGGCTACATCGCCGGAGAGGTCGGCGGGGTTGAGGGCGGCGTGTTGGGCGGCCTCGCGGGCGGTGTGGTCGGCCCCGTGATCTACGGCGCGTCGGGCGCGTCAGGCGAAGAGGCCGCGCTGGGCTACGCCGAGGAGCTCGGCACCCTCGAGGACCTCGGCTACCTCGAAGCCCTCGGCTACATCGACGATGTGCCCGTTGAGGAGCCCAGCGCCGACGGGCAGCAGCTCCTGATGGAGATGTTGGTCACCCGCGGGGACGGCGGCGCGCCCCCTCAAGACATAGACTACGACGGCATCGCCGATCAAATTGACGTCTACGAGTTCGACGACGCGGAGATCATGGGCGAGCTGACGCAGCCTGACGGCGGGATGAACGGCATCGGCGGCCTGCTCGGCACGAAGGGCACCGACGGTGGGGGCCTCGGCATCAGCGGCAGCGGTCGCGGCGGCGGCGGCACCGCGGAGGGCCTCGGCGGCCTAGGGACCACCGGCACAGGCCGGGGCGCGAGCGGCTACGGTGCCGGCAGTGGCAGCGGCGCCATGTCCGCGCCCGCGCCGCAGAAGGTCGTGATCTCGAACGATCGGATCGTGATCACCGAAGAGGAGAGCGGCGCGGCCTATGGGGGCTATCCGGCGTCTCCGCAGGCGGCCCCATCGCCGCCGCCGCCCCCACCGCCGCCCGAGCCCGAGCCCGAGGCCGTGATGGTCACCCAGGACCTCCTGGAGCGTGTGCCCGCCGCGCGCTCCTACCAGTCCGTCGTGACGTCCGTGCCCGGCGTCGCGGTGATGGGCGGCGGCGAGGTCATCAACGACGACTCCAAGATGGACGCTGAGTTCGCGTCCCGCGGCCCGATGCCCGAGCCGACGCTGAGCGCGCCGAAGCCGGTGATCGCCGACCCCAGCGGCGTGCCCTATGGCGACGTGCCTGCTGAGGACGAGTATTACGACGATCTGTCCAGCGTCTCGGAGATGGCGGTCTACTTCGAGGTTCCTGCCGGGCGGTCGCAGAACGTCAACGTCGAGGGGCGTCGCCGCCTGCACCTGCCCTCCTTGCCAAAGCGCGCCGAGCGCCCCCCCGAGCCGCGCCGCCCCCAGGTCTCGGCCCTTCCCCCGGAGATCCCCGGAAAAGCCGGCGTCTCCGCCACCACCCTCGCGATCCCGCTGCCCGATCACGGCGCGGCGATCCAAGTCACCCAGTCCCTGCTCTCCCCTGGCGAGAGCGCCACCATCACCGTCAAGTACCGGGAGTCGCGATGATCTCGCTCCTACTCTTTAGCGCTCTGTCCCTCGCCGCCGAGCCCGCGATCCCCGACGCCCGGGTGGTCATGCCCTGGACCGACTTCAAGAAGCTCTACGAGGCGGGCAAGGCCCCCGAGGACAAGCCCGAGGTCGCGCCGCAGAGCTACTCGCTCAACCGCGCCGCCTATGAGGGCCGCGTCTCCGCCGATGGCGAGTCCGCCACCTTCACCGCCAAGATGCAGGTGCAGGTCCACAAGGACAAAGGCTGGATCGTCGTGCCGCTTCTGCCCACGTCCGTGGCGCTCAAGTCGGCGAAGCTCGGCGGGGCTGACGCGCCGATCTTCCTCCAGAACGGCTGGTACACCCTCATCACCGACAAGAAGGGCGTGTTGGCCGTCGAGCTGACCTTCGCCACCCAGGTGTTTGAGGCCGACGGCACCTCCAGCATGTCGTTCCCCATGGCGCCGTCCGCGGGCACGGAGGTGTCCTTGGAGGTGCCCAACGCCAAGGACGACCTGGAGTTTAAGGTCGGCCAGGCGAAGATGGTGAAGGATGAGCTTCGCGGCGATGTTCGGCGTATGGAGGCGCTTCTGCCCGCGACGAGCGGCCTGAGCATCTCCTACACCCGGGAGATCACGCCGGGCGCCGCCGCTGAGGAGGCCCTCGCTGAGGCCCGCCGCTACGCCGAGGTTCACACCCTCGTCGGCGTCTCTGAAGGTGTGCTCACCGGCCACAGCGACATCATGTACACGATTGTTCACCAGGGGCTCACCGAGCTCACGGTGACCTTGCCCGCCGACGTCGCCGTGCTCGACGTCACCGGCTCTGGTGTGCGGGAGTGGACGTCCACCCGCAAGGGCGAGCTGCAGCAGGTCGAGGTGGACCTCAACTTTGAGGCCTTGGGCAGCTACAAGCTCATGCTCGACTACGAGCGGGTCTTGCCTGAAGGCTCCGTGGACACCCAGGTGCCCGTGGTCGGCGTCGAGGGTGTGGAGCGTGTGAAGGGTTTTGTGGGCGTGGCCGCGCTCTCCACCCTGGAGGTGCTCAGCGAGGGCGCCACGGGCGCGCGCCGCGTCGATGTGCGTGAGCTGCCCGCGAGCGTCTTGGGCCGCACGGACCAGCCCGTGCTCTTGGGCTTCAAGTACCGCCAGGCCGACTACAAGGTGCCTCTGCGGGTGAACCAGCACCAAGACGTCGACGTGCTGGTCACCATCGCTGACACCGCCGAGGCCGTCACCATGGTGACCCCCGACGGCAAGGTGATGAGCCAGATGGTCTGGTATGTGCGCAACAACCGCCGCCAGTTCTTACGCATCAACCTGCCTGAAGGCGCGGAGCTGTGGTCGGTGAAGGTCGCCGACAAGGCCGTCCAGCCCGCCAAGGACGACAAGGGCGCCATCCTCATCCCCTTGGTGCGCAGCCGCGCCTCGGGCAGCGCCTTGGCCGCGTTCTCCGTGGAGATGGTGTGGATCGAGGCCGGTCAGGCCCCGGACGCCAAAGGCAACGGCGCGGTGGATCTCTCCTTGCCCGTGGCCGACATCCCCCAGACCTACGTTCGTTGGGCGGTCTACCTGCCTTATGAGGCCAAGGTGAAGGCCAAGGCCACGACGAGCACCATGCGGGAGGTCGAGTACTTCTCCACCCCCGTGACCCCCGAGGGGGAGTACCTGGGCGCCGCCGGCCAAGCCGAGATGCAGCAGGCCTATGTGGCCCAGAACAACGCCGTCGAGGGCGGCGTGGCCCCGGTGGACGTGGCGATGCCCATCGGCGGCATGGCCTACTACTTCGAGGAGCTGCTCGTGGTGGACGAGGCCCAGACGGTGCACATGGAGTACAAGGGCCTCAAGTAGCCCCGGCGCCCCCAGGATCGTGAGGATCGTGGCGGTCCCATCGGCCTCTCGCCGATGTGGACCGCCGCTTCGCTTCAGGGATAGAGTGAGCCCGCCTCACTGGAGATCGACGACATGGAGTGGCTGAGCTGGATCAACTCGCCGGACGCCTGGATGGCGCTCCTGACCCTGACGGTGCTCGAGATCGTGCTCGGCATCGACAACATCATCTTCATCTCCATCCTCGTCGGCCGCCTGCCGCGGGAGCAACAAGAGAAGGCCAGACGGGTCGGCCTGTTCTTGGCGATGTTTATGCGGGTCGGGCTCTTGCTGAGCCTCTCGGCCATCATGCGGCTCACCGACCCCCTGTTCACGATGCCGGTGATGAACGCGCCGATCTCCGCCCGTGACCTCATCTTGCTCACCGGCGGTCTGTTCTTGTTGTGGAAGTCTACCCGCGAGATTCACCACAACCTCGAAGGCCACCAAGACGGCCCGACGAAGGACGGCCGGGCCAGCGTGTCGTTCGCCTCGGTCATCGGCCAGATCGCGCTCTTGGACATCATCTTCTCCTTGGACTCGGTCATCACCGCCGTCGGCATGGCCGATGACATCCCGGTGATGATCATCGCCGTCGTCGCCGCCGTGGGCGTGATGTTGTTCGCGGCCAAGTCCATCGGCGACTACGTCGAGGCCCACCCGACCCTCAAGATGTTGGCCTTGTCGTTCCTCATCCTCGTGGGCATGAGCCTCATCGCTGAAGGCTTCCACCACCACGTGCCCAAGGGCTACGTCTACTTCGCCATGGGCTTCTCCGTGTTTGTGGAGATGCTCAACCTGCGCTTGCGCAAACACGTCGATGATGACGTGGAGCCTGTGCAGCTCCGCGGCTCGTACATGCACCCCGACGCTGGGGATGACGACGGCCCGCCCGCGCAGGCCTGAGCGCTGAAGACGACGACGCCGCGAGGGCGCTTAGGCCATCGCGGCGTCGGGGGCTCTAACGAGAGAGAAGCGGGGAGGGGGAGAACCCTTCCCCGCGCTGCTTCCAGCTACAGGACGGCACGGAGCCGTCGCAGGAGAAGGTCTCGTCCGAGGTCTTGTCGTTGTAGGACTTCCGGGTGCCGCCGGAGTTGGTCAGCATGAGGTCGTTCGGGGTGTTGTTCGTGTCGCCTTGGCCCCACTCCGACGCCTCGGAGTTGAGCCGGGCGCTGAGCACCAAGGCCCCGCCGCCGCCCTGGTTGGAGCTCGCGGTGTTGGCGATGATCTCGCTGGCGGTGATCGTGACCGTGCCCGAGGTCACGGTGAGGCCGCCTGCGTTGGCCGAGCGGTTGCGGTAGATGCTGGAGCCGATGATCTGGCCACCCAAGGTGAGGTAGAGCCCACCGCCCGAGGAGCTGCCCTCGTTGTCCGTGATCATTGAGTCCAGGATGAGCGTCTCGGCGCCTTCAATGACGGGAGCGAACACGCCGCCGCCAAACTGGGCGCTGTTGGCTTCGATGATGCAGTTCTCGATCGTCAGGCCGGTGGCGAAGGCCGCGTCTATGCCGCCGCCGAGCACCTCTTGGCTCCCATCAGCGGTGTAACGAGTGCCCGTCCCGCCGGTGATCGTGAGGTTCTCGAGGGTGAGCGAGCCGTCCGCGACGCGGATCGTCGAGCCCGCGTCTTTGCCGTTGAGCACGATGCGGTCGGGATCGTCGCCGCCGACGATGCTGATCGACTTGCCCTCGATCACCGTGAGGCCGCCGTACTCCTGGGTGCCGGGGAGCGGGCAGACGGTGATCACGTCGCCGTCTTTGGCGGCGTCTACGGCCTCTTGAAGGTTCTCGTAGATGCCTTGGCCCGCGATGACCGGGCGGCCCGCGTGGCCGGGCCACTCGTCACAGTCGCCGTCGAAGTAGGACTTGCCGTCGCCGTTCGAGTCGGTGAAGCGCGGGTTGTAGGGGAAGGCCGTGTTGAGGATGCAGCCGGGCGCGAACAAGAAGAGCGCCGTCAGGATGGACCGGGTGGGGTCAGCTCGCATGGTCTCTCCGTTCGCTCAGTTGGAGGGGGGATCGTCGAGGAGCTCAAGGAGCTCCTGAGACACAGGGGCCTCACCGGTCAAGGTGAAGAGATCGACGGTGTCGTTCTTCGCCTTGCGGTAGGCGTCCTCAGCCTCGGTGTACGCGCCCATGAGATCGCCGCCCTCGCCGGAGGCGTACAGGATGCCCGTGAAGCTCACGCCGAGGCCGACGCCGCCCAGGGCGACGGCGCCGATGGTGCCGATGAGCGCGGTGCGGGCGTAGGCGTCGTAGTCGCTCTGGGTCTCAGCCTCACGAGCGGCGTTCGCGTAGGGCACGGCGCCCAAGAAGTAGCCAGCGCCGCCCAAGGCCGCGACGCCGAGGCCCGCGCCGACACGGATGCCGATCTTCTTGACGGCGGACTCTTTGCCCGGCAGGGCGTCTTCCATACGCTCAAACGCCGTCATGGCCGGGTGCAGGCTGGGCTCGAGCACGAGGCGCTGCACCTGACCGGGGCTCGCGACAAGCTCACCCGTCACCTTGACCGGGTAGTCCACGGGCTCGGGCAGGTCGATACGAAGCTCGACCTTCTGCGTGGCCGTCGCCGGGGAGTAGAAGTAGCTCGTCGTCTTCTCGCCGACGGTGATCTCCGCGCCCCAAGGCAAGGGCAGACCGGGGACATCGCCGGGCTTGACGGTGTACTCCACCATCTTGTCGCCCATGGCCGCCTTCATCAAGGCGCCGGCCTCGGGCAAGGTGACCGTGCCGCCCGCGGCGTCGAGGAGCACACCGTCGGGGCCCGCGAGCACGAAGGAGGCGTCGAAGGGCGCCACGCCCAAGCGCACGTTGTCGCCGATGACCTTGGGCTTGGGCAGCTCGACCCCCTCGGGGATGCCGCCGGTCACCGGGGCCAAGGAGGCCGTGGTGGAGCCTGAGGACGAGGAGCCAGAGCTTGACGACGAGGAGCCGGAGCTGCTCGTCGTGGAGCCGCCGCTCGCGGTGGTGGAGCCGCCGCTTGCGGTGGTTGAGCCGCCAGAGCTCGTCGTGGAGCCGCCGCTCGCGGTGGTGGATCCGCCGCTTGCGGTGGTTGAGCCGCCAGAGCTCGTCGTGGATCCGCCGCTCGCGGTGGTTGAGCCGCCGCTCGCGGTGGTGGAGCCGCCGGAGCTCGTCGTGGTGGAGCCGCCGCTGGTGGTCGCGCCGCCGGAGCTCGTCGTGGTGGAGCCGCCGCCGCTCGTGGTCGTCGAGCCGCTCGTCCCGCCGCTCGCCGCGGTAGATCCACCGCCGCTCGCCGCCGCGCCGCCGCCTGCCGCCGCCGCGCCGCCGCCCGCGTCCGCGGGGGCCGCCTCGACCGTAGGCTCGGGCTGAGGACCGTCCCACTTGAAGTCGACGGACTCATAGGTCCACGAGAAGACCAGCGTGCCTTTGGTGTTGTTGTTCACCGCGAGCTGATGGCTCAGCTCAAAGGCGGTGAACGGCGCGGGCTTCACGGCGATGAGGTAGTCACCGTCAGGCAGCTTCAGCGTGGTCGGGGTCTTGCCCCGCTCCTTGCCGTTGACGTAGACGATGAGGGGATCACCGTCGCTGTTGGTGACCTTGACGTCGGCCGCCCAGGACAGGCCGCCAGCGAAGAGCAGAAGCAGAGTCATAGGGGCTCCAGTGTGCGCGTCTTGCGCCGCTCAGCGCCGCAGCTTGGGGGCGATGATGGCGGGAACCTTGTCTTCAACAACGTTCTGGATGGTGCCGGACCACACGACGGTGCCGTACTCAGCGTCGACGATACGAACGGCGAGCACGATGTTGGCGAAGCGGTAGGTCTGGCGCTTGTAAGTGTAGTCGCGAATCTGCACGTCCACGATGCGGTACGCGAGGATCTTGGAGGCCGCGACCACCTCGTTCTTGAGGTCGGGGTTGTTCTTGGTGAGCTGGTCGTCGCCGCCGTCGGGGCCCTGGTCCAAGAAGGCCGTGTTGGGCGGCACCTCAACGAAGCTGCCGCCGTTCACGAGCACCCGGGTGGGGCCGCCGCCGGTGACGAGCGCGGCGTCGAGGAGCATCGGCTCGTTCTCGCCCTCGGTGTGGCCGGTGACGGTGTACTCAAGCTGCTGGCCTGAGCCCTCTTGCACCACGCCCCGCAGGCCCTCGCTGTCGCGCTCGACCACGGTGACCTGGTTGTTGATCAGCGCCATCACCAGCGCGTCCTCTACGATCGCGATGATCTCGGCGTCCTCGGAGGAGGGGCCGTCGAGGTTCACGACGGCGACACGATCCTCGCGGCGCAGAGAGCCCTTGATCTGCTGCCCGACCGCCGTCGTCAACGTAGACTGAGCGGCGAGGGTGAGGTGGGTGTTGTTGCTGTTGTAGTTCTTGGGGACGTTGCAGCCGACGGCCAACGCCGCGACCAGCGCGAGAGAGAGGAGGCGAGACATGAATCTTTCCTGATGAACTTTGAACGCCGACGTTCGGGCGCGGCATTCTGACGCCGGAGACAGGTAGCGCAGATCTCGCAGACGGGCGAGAAGAAAAGTGAGCCCACCCCTTACATCCTATGATCAAAGCCGGATCCTCAAGGAGTTCCCGATGCCAACGCTGCTTCTCTTGGTGCTCGCCTGCGCGGGTGACTCCGACGACACGGTGATCGTCCCCGCCAAGGTGAGCGTGGATGACGCCTGCACCGAGGATAATTTTGGGGATCCCGGCGCGTCGGAGGCGGCGTTGGAGGCGATCTACCGCGCGAACTGCTATCGCAACCTGCTCGGCCTCGATCTCGGCGTGCTCAACGCCAACCTCAACACCGCCGCCCAGGCCCACGCCGACTACATGCAACAGAACAAGACCCTCGACCACAGCGAGCAGGCCGGGAAGCCGGGCTACACGGGCGACCAGGTCTGGGATCGGGCGGAGGCCGCCGGGCGGGCGCTCGGGGCGGGGGAGTCCATCGGCGAGGTCATCAGCCAAGGCTCAAGCCCCAGCGAGGCCGTCGATGGCTGGGTGAACTCGGTCTACCACCGCAGCCCGTTCACCTCGCCGGAGTGGATCTCCGCGGGCTTTGGGCAGGCGGGCAACTACAGCAGCATGACCACGCTGCATGCCTTTCCGAACTCTTTTGAAGAGGCCGTGATCTACCCAGTCCACGGCCAGGTCGATGTGCCCGCGAGCTTCAACTCCGACCAGGAGTTCCCCGACCCCGCGCCAAACGCTGGGCTCGTGGGCCCGCCGATCACCGTGACCATCGCGTCGTCGGACTACCGGGGCGGCTGGAACTGGTTCGACGCCCAGCTCCTCTCGGCCTCGCTCACCGGCCCAGACGGCGAAGAGGCGCTCATCACCTTGCTCCCCGACGACGATCAGTATCTGGGCACGATGATCGCGCTGCTGCCGGAGCGCCCGCTCACGCCGGGGGCCACCTACACCGCCAAGCTCAGCGTCACCTGGGCCGGCGGTGAGGCGGATCTCACGTCCGTGTTCACCATCGCCAAGTGAGCCCGAGGGGCCCCGGGGGCGCGACGGTCCCGCGCCGGGCGTCACGATCCGGTGACAGCCCTTGATGTGGAGGCCGTCGGCGATTTTGATTGGGTCATGGCAAAACCAGCGACCCTCGCCGCGGTGGATCTGGGCTCGAACAGCTTCCACCTCATCGTCGCCCGCGTCGGCCCCAAAGGGGTCACGCCCCTCGTCGTGAAGAAGGACCGCGTTCGCCTCGCCGCGGGCCTTGGGCCTGACGGGGTGCTCAGCGCCGAGGCCCAGGAGCGCGCGCTGGAGAGCCTCCACGGCATGCGCGCGCTGTTGGCCGAGCATCGCCCCGACGCCGTGCGCGCTGTGGGCACGAGCACGCTTCGTAAGGCTCAGAACGCCTTGCCGTTCTTGGTGCGGGCCTACGCCGCCTTGGGCCACCGCATCGACGTGATCACCGGGCGCGACGAGGCGCGGCTGATCTATGAGGGCGTCTCCGCCGAGCTGAACCCGGAGACCTGGCGCCTGGTCATCGACATCGGCGGCGGCTCCACTGAGGTGGTGCTGGGCCGGGGCCGCGCCGCCTTGCGCTGCGAGAGCGTCGATGTGGGCTGTGTGTCGTGGTCGATGCGGCATTTTGGCGACGGGGTGATCACCGCCGCGCGCCTCGACGCCGCCTCCCGCGAGGCCCGGGCGCTGTTCGCCCCGGTGCGTGAGCGCTTCGCCTCGGGGACGTTCACCGAGGTCTTGGGCTCAAGCGGCACCATCCGCGCCATCGCCCGGGTGCTGCGCCGCCGAGACCCCTCCCGGGACAGCGTGACCCCCTCGGGCC
This sequence comes from Deltaproteobacteria bacterium, assembly GCA_016717595.1. Lineage (GTDB taxonomy): Bacteria > Myxococcota_A > UBA796 > UBA796 > CAJQPC01 > JADKFE01. Next base: position 43,246 of record JADKFE010000017.1, read on the forward strand.
TGCGCTGGATCCGCGACAGCCTCGCCGCCGCGGGTCGGGTGGATCCCAAGCTCCTCGACGGCGTGTCGGAGTCTCGGGCGGCGGTGTTCGCCGGGGGCGTCGCCACGCTCACCGCGGTGTTTGAGGAGCTCGGCCTAGACGCGCTGCGGCCCAGCGACAACGCCTTACGCGAGGGCGTTCTGCGTCGTCTCTGGGCCGAGCGTGACGCCCAAGACGCCGGGCCGCCGCCGAAGACCGCGCGGCTCAGCGCTTAACCGCCGCGCCGACTACGGCGTGACGGCGGGCTTCTCCGAGGTGAGGCGCTCCAGAAGCACCTGCTGCGCGGCGCGCTCGCCGGACTCCACCCGGGTGTAGCGCCCGTCGGGGTTGAGGATCCAGGCCTGCTCCCCGTCGAGCAGGTAGAGCTCGATGGACTCGTGCAGCACCCGCGCCTTGAGCAGAGGGTCCTCCACAGGCATCACCACCTCCACCCGCTTGAACAGGTTGCGCTCCATCCAGTCCGCCGAGCCCATCCACAGGCTCTCTTGGCCGGCGGCGTAGAAGTAGAACACCCGGGCGTGCTCCAAGAAGCGGCCGATGATCGAGCGCACACGCACGTTGTCCGAGACGCCGGGCACCCCGGGCCGCAGGCGGCAGATGCCGCGCACGATGAGATCGACCTGCACGCCGGCCTGGCTCGCCCGGTACAAGGCCCGGATGAGCGTGGGCTCGGTGAGCGCGTTCATGCGGGCCTTGATCGCCGCCGGGCGCCCGGCGCGGGCCTCCTCGATCTCGTTCTCGACGAGCTGCAAGAGCTGCGGGTGCAGGGTGAAGGGCGAGTACAGGAGCTTGTTCATCTTCACCGGCTCGCCCAGGCCCGTGAGCAGGTTGAACAGCCACTGCACGTCCTCGCCGATGCGCTGGCGGGAGGTCATGTACGAGAAGTCGGTGTACGCCCGGGCCGTGCCGGGGTGGTAGTTGCCGGTGCCGATGTGGGTGTAGCGGCGCAGGCGGTCGCCTTCGCGGCGCACGACCTGCAGGAGCTTGGCGTGGATCTTGTAGCCCACGATGCCGTACACCACGGTGGCCCCGGCCTCTTGTAAGAGCTGGGCGTAGGTGATGTTCGCCGCCTCGTCAAAGCGGGCCCGCAGCTCGATGAGCACGGTGACCTCTTTGCCTGACCGGGCGGCCTCGATGAGCGCCTCGGCGATGGGGGAGTTGCTGCCCGTGCGGTAGAGCGTCTGCCGAATGGCGATGACGTCGGGATCTTTCGCGGCTTGGCGCAAGAGCGCCACGACGGGGCGAAAAGACTGAAACGGGTGATGCAGGAGCACGTCGGCCCGGCCGAGCTGGGCGAACATGTCCAGATCGGGGGAGATGGGCATCGCCTGTTGGAAGGCCGGGTATTTGAGGTCGGGGCGGTCGACCAGCTCATAGAGCGCCGAGAGCCGGTTGAGGTTGACCGGCCCGTTGACCTGGTAAAGGTCTTGGTGGCTGAGCTGAAACTGGCGCAGCAAGAACGACGACATCCGCGTAGAGCAGTTGTCGGCGACCTCAAGCCGCACCTCAGCGCCGTAGCGCCGGTTCATCAGCTCGCCTTGCACGGCCTGGAGGAGATCATCGACGTCTTCTTCGTCAACGGAGAGGTCGCCGTTGCGGGTGGTGCGGAACTGGTGGCAGCCCGTGACGCGCATCCCGGGGAAGAGCGGGTCGATGTGGGTGTGCACGATGGAGGAGAGCAGCACGAAGTGGTGGGGGCTCTCGGCGACGTCGGCGGGCACACGGATGAGCCGGGGCAAAGACCGCGCGATGTGCACGATGGCGATGCCCGCGTCGCGACCGAAGGCGTCGTCGCCTTCAAGGGACACGATGAAGTTGAGGCTCTTGTTGAGGATCTTGGGGAAGGGGTGGGCCGGGTCCAAGCCGAGGGGGCTCAGCACGGGGAGCACCTGGCTCTCAAAGTAGCGCTTGAGCCAGATCTGCACGTTGCGCGTCCACTCACCGCGCTTGAGCAGACGAATGCCCTGTTCTTCTAAGGCGGGGAGCAGCTCATCGTTGAGGATGCGGTACTGCTCGTCCACGAGCTCATGGGCGAGGCGGCTCACCTGGGCCAAGGTGTCGGCGGCGGAGAGGCCGTCGGGGGCGGCGTGGCCGACGCCGAAGGTGACCTGCTGCTTGAGCCGGGCGACGCGGATCTCGAAGAACTCATCGAGGTTCGTCGAGCAGATCGTCAGAAAGCGCAGGCGCTCCAAGAGCGGCAGGCTGGTGTTGCGCGCTTGTTCGAGCACCCGACGGTTGAAGCCGAGCAGGCTCAGCTCTCGGTTGAGGAAGAGCTGGGGATCGTCGAGATCGAGGGCCGGGGCGGGCGGGCTGACGTCTTCCAAGGATCGAGACCGGGTTCAGGGCTTGGTGGGCTTGGGTGAGAGCGGGCCGATGGTCCAGCCGGGCTGGAGGCCGGGACGTGGCGTCTCGGCGGGCGTGGGCTTGGGCGTGGGCGTCGTGTCGGGCGCGGCGCCGTCCAGAAGGGCCTGGATCGCCGCCCAACGCGCCGTCTCGCCGCTGAGCTCGGCCAACAACGCCCCGCGCAGAGGCTCGGGCTGGGCCTCGGCGTACTCAACCACACGGCCCAAGAAGGGCAGGAGGTAGCTGAGGTCGCGGTCGAAGGGGTGGGGCATTGTCAGGTCCAGCGTCGGCACGCAGAATAACCGCTCAACGCCCGGTTATGGGGGCAGCTATGCGGCGACTCTGGACAAGCGGGCTTCTGGTGGCGGCGATCGGCACGATCGGCGCCGTTTACCTCAGCTTCTGGCCCATCGACGTCGATCCCGCCCCGATGGACCTGCCGCGAAGCACCGGCTTTGAGGGCCCCTACGCGCGGAACGATCGCCTCAACTCCCTGCGGCGCCTCGCGGACGGGCTCTTAAACGGTCCTGAAGATGTCCTGCTAGACCCTGAAGGCCGGCTGATCACCGGCCTCGTCGATGGGCGGGTGGTGCGTTTTCGCCCCGGCGAGGAGCTCATCGAGACCTTGGTGAACACCGGAGGCCGGCCGTTGGGCCTCGCGCTTGACGCCGCCGGGGCCCTGTGGATCGCCGACGCGCGCCGTGGGCTTTTGCGGCTTCACGAGGGGCAGCTCACCGTGATGAGCGACGCCCAGGGCGGGCGCGCCTTCCGGTTCACCGATGAGCTGGCCATCGCGCCCGACGGCGTCGTGTACTTCACCGACGCCTCGTCGCGGTATGGCCCCGATCGTTACCGGGACGACTTCTTTGAGCACCGGCCCAACGGTCGGCTCCTGCGGTTTGACCCGGCGACGGGGGAGACAAGCCTGGTGCTCGGCGGCTTGTACTTCCCCAACGGGGTCGTGGTGAGCCCCGACGGCGCGGCGCTCTTTCTCGCCGAGTCTGGCATGGCGCGTATTCTGCGGGTGCCCCTGGGCGTAGAGAACCCCCAGCCCACGCCGCTCCTTGAGAACCTGCCCGGCTATCCCGACAACCTCTCGGTGAGCGCCGAGGGCGTGATCTGGACCGCGCTGTTCGCCCCTCGCCACGCCCAAGCCGAGGCGCTGATGCAGAACCCGGCCTGGACACGGGTGATCCTGCGGCTGCCCGCGGCCCTGCGCCCGGCCCCGGCGCGGGTGGGGGTGGCGCTGGGGATCTCGCCAAGCGGGGAGATCCTGCACAACCTCCAAGACCCCGCCGGGCGTTTTGCCCCGGTCACGAGCGTGGTGGAGCAGGACGGCCATCTCTATCTGGGATCTCTCACCGAGCGCGCCGTCGGCACCTTGCCCGCGCCTCAATAAATCGTCGTTTTGTGCCTTGACAAGTTGTCCATAAGGGCTGTGGACAAGTCAAGATGAGCAGGTCGCCTCAGGCGCCACATGGGGGTGCGCAAAGCGCCATATTTTAGTGATAACAAACACTTGTGTCGTAAAACGACAACTTGCGAGCTTGGGGCCACGGTGGACGGCCTGTGGACAGCTTGTGGAGTCATCACGCCCGGACAGGGTGCGTGGGGTCGAGGGGGCGGCCTCGCGAAGTGTGCTCAAAAGTTGCGCATGGGCCGGGCCGCGTGGGGTGAGTTATCGTCTTGATGATCCGTTCTTGTGGCCCCGCGCTCTGGATGGCGTCGCCCCCGGCCTCGCCTCAACCCCCGAGCGTGAAGCCGCACCCCTGGACTACAAGACGACGGCCGCGGGTTCGCCCGCGCACAGGAAGGAGTACCCCATGACCATCCCTCGTCTGTCCGCTGGGCTCTTGCTCATCGCGGGCCTGGCTGTGACCTTCGCCCCCAACGACGCCGAGGCCGAACGTCGCGGCAAAGAGAGCCAGATGCTGCTCATCGGCATCGACGGCGCCGAGTGGTTGGTCATCGAAGACCTCTGGGCGAAGGGGTATCTCCCCCATCTGCGCGCCCTGGTGAACCGTGGTGTGCGCGCCAAGCTCAAGACCGAGTATGGCAAGAGCCCCGTCATCTGGACGACCATCGCCACGGGAGTGCTCCCCGAGAAGCACGGCATCACGGGCTTTGTCGTCGCGACCGACGAAGGGGACGTGCCCGTGGCCTCCACCGTGCGGAAGGTGCCCGCCTTGTGGAACATCGCCACGAGCGCCGGGCTGTACGTCAACCAGGTGGGCTGGTGGGGCTCTTGGCCGGCGGAGGTCATCAGCGGCGTGAACGTCACCGACAAGGTCCAGGCCGGTGACGCCAACGTCGTGCAGCCCAAGACCTGGGAGACCAAGATCAAGGGTGAGCTGGCCCAGATCAACAGCCAGACCTACAAGTCGATGTTCCCCGGCGAGCAGCAGTTCGCCCCCGAGGATCGTGTGGTGGCCCACGTCGCGCCCACCTTGGCCGCCAGCGGCTACGACCTCATGGTGATGTACCTCCACGGCTCCGACCCCAACTCGCACCGGTACTGGCGCTACTACCGCCCGCAAGACTTCCCCGGCGTGGCCGTGGACGCCGCTGAGGCCGCCAAACACGTCGACCGCATCCCCAAGGCCTACAAGTCCATCGATCAGGTCATCGGGCGAATGGTCGAGTCGTCAGGCACCGACACCAACATCATCATCGTCTCCGACCACGGCTTTCACGCCCTGGACGAGCCCATCGTCAAGGTGGTCATCGACCTAGACCTCGTCTTGGCCAAGCTCGGGTACCAGACACGCACCGGCGAGAAGATCGACGTCGCCAAGAGCAAGGCCAGCGCCTATGGCTCGCGGCACAACGAGGTGCGCAAGCGGGTGCGGTTCTACGTCGCGGGCCGTGACGCGGGCGGCACCGTGGCCGCGGCGGACGTCGCGAAGCACCGGGCGGAGCTTGAGAAGGCCCTGCTCACCAAGGTGACCTACGCCTCGGGCATGCCCGTCTTTGGCGTCGAGGACGCCTTGCCGTCAGACAAAGCCCAAGGCGCGGACTTTGTGGTGGTGGTGCTCGATGACGGCGCCACGAAGGAGCTCATCATCAACGGCGCGCCCACGAGCGAGCCGGTGAAGGGCATGGTGGAGAACTCCGGCGGCCACGAAGGCAACCCGCCGGGCATCTTCATCGCCGCGGGCCCCGACATCAACACCAAGGCGGTGATGCCCGCGACGCTCTCGATTCACGACGTCGCGCCGACGGTGCTCTACGGCATGGGCCTGCCCGTGGGCCAAGACTTCTCGGGCAAGGCCCAGACGGCGCTCTACACCGACGCGTATCGGCAGGCGCACCCGCTCAAGACCGTCCCGACCTACGGCACCCTGCGCAACACGAGCGAGGTCTCGAAGAGCCAAGACGACGCGGAGATGCTCAAGCAGCTCCAGGAGCTCGGCTACTTGGAGTAAGGCGCCACACCGCCGCGGCCAGGGCCAGGGCCGCGACGACCAGGGCCCCGGGCGCCAACAGCGGGCTCGACCCGCTGAGCGCGCCGAGCAGCGCCGTGACCGTGGACTGATCGGGGCGCAGCTCTCGCTCAAACTCCAGGTTGCTCTCCAGGTGCTCCCAGACGCCGATGGCCGAGGTGATCACCAAGGCCAGGCTGAGCGCTCGGAGGGGCTTGGGGGAGGCGGTCTCGGGCAGGCGCGCCGCCCACAGCGCGCCGAGGGCGGTGAGGCCCCCGAGCACGATGGGCGCGAGCTGCAGCGCCTCTTCAGTGTGGCCGATGAGCAGGAGCTCACCCACAAGCCCGAGGCCGGTGAGCCCGGCGAGGGCCAGCAGCGCCCGGCGGAGACCCCGCTCCACCTCGCTCATTGTTTGAGCAGCCCTTTGGCCGAGACGAGCTCCTCAGGGCTGACCTTGTCGGTGAGCGCGGCGAAGAAGGCGTCGTTGTTGGCGAAGGGGCGGGCCTTGATCAGCGCCTCGGCGTCCTCGACGCTCACGCCGGGGAGCTGCTGGAGCGTGGCGGCGTCGGCTTGGTTGGCGTCTACGGGCACAAAGACGAAGCGCTCGTACTCGGCGATGGTGGCGTCATCGACGTACTTCGACATCTCCTTGCGGAACTGGACGATCGAGGCGTAGGGACGGTACTCCTCAAACTCGTGGATCATCTTCTTGCCGATGCCGGGCACACCGGCGCTGATCTCGGCGTCGGTGGCGGTGTTCAGGTTCACCACGCGGGTGAACGGCGCGGCGGGGGCCTCGGCGGGAGCGGGGGCGCCTCGGCGGGAGCGGGCGGCGCCTCGGCGACGGGCGGGGCGGGCGCCTCGGCGGGGGCAGGCGGCGGGGTCTCACCGCAGGCGGTCAAGGCGAGGAGGATCAGGGCGAACATCGGGGAGCCTCGTTGTTGATAGTCGTTTTCAATAACTCCCCCAAACCGCGGCGCAAGGCCCCTTGGCGGGCAAATCTGCCGAGACGGAGTCAGCCCCGGGGCTCTCGGGCGCGGCGGTTGACCCAGGCCACAAGCTCCTCGACGCCGAGCTCGGCGCGCTGGGCCTCGTCTTGGAGGAGCTGCTCATCGGGCGTGTCGGGCGCGGGGTGCTCATTGAAGAACGGGAGCTGCCCCTTGGACTCCAGCACACGAAGCGCGACGTCTCGGGTGATGAGGAAGTAGTCGGGCGGGCCGCCGTAGCTGGGCTCCAAGGCCGCCAAGGCGAGGCGGCCGCCGCGCAGATCCCGGGCGATGTTCACCGGCAGATTCAGGCGCAGGAGCCTCTGGCCGTCGAGGCTCCGCACAAAAAAGGCGGTGCCGCCCTCACGCACATGCAGGCGGTGGCGCCGCAAGAGCTGGCGCACCCGCAGCGCGTTGGCTTGGGCGCCACGCTCGGCCTCGCGGGCACGTTTGGCCTCGATGACCTGGCGCTCGTGCTCCTCCTTCGCGCGCTGGCGCTCCTCAGCCTCTTTGGCCTCCAAGATCCACTTTCGTTCGCGGGCGCCTTGGTCGGCCTTGCGCTCCTGCTTGAGCTGGCGGTTGACGTCTTGGACCTTCTTCTTGTCCACCACGCCAGCCTTGAGCATCGCGTCACGCAGAGACATCGTTTAGTCCTCCGAGGGGGCGCTCTTATCTGCTTCTTGGGCCTCGTGTCGGTCGGGATCTTGGCTGGGGGGGATCCACGGGCCGTCCTGCGCCCAGAGCGACCACGGGCCGCGCCAGAGGTCGGCGGGGCCGACGCGCAGCCACACCAGACCGCAGCCGAAGGTGGCGGGGACGGGGCCCCAGGCGCGGCCATCCAGCGCGCCGTCGCGATCATCGGCGAGCACGAAGCGGTGGCCCGGGGGCACGGTCCAGCTCTGGTCGGCGAGGGCCGGGGAGCGGCTGGACTCTTGGATGAGGTAGCGGTTTTGTTCAGAGCGCGCGGTGTTCGCGCCGAAGGGGCCCATCTCGCGGACTCGGTGGGCCTCGCCGTTCACCCGCGCCGCGCCACGACCCAGCTCAACCGTCTGACCCTCGACGGCGATGACCCGGCGCAGGACGGCGCGGGAGGGGTCGGCGGGGTCGGCGAGGCAGACGACGTCCCCAGGGTCTGCGCCGCCAGGGCCCAACAGCACGACGTCGCCCGCGCGGATCGACGGGCTCATGGCGTCATCCACCACACGCCGGGCCGTCAGCAGGGCCACAAGCGGCGGCAGGAGCAGGGCGAGCAGAAGGGGCCGGGCGCGCATGGCCTTTAGGGTAACGGACTCAGGTAGACTGAGGCCCGCGGGAGCCGCTGGATGCGTCTGATCGTCGTCGTGCCCACCTACAACGAGCGCCAGAACCTCGCCGAGCTCGTGGCGCGTACGCTCGCCGCGGCGCCCGAGGCGCGCATCGTCGTCGTGGACGACAGCTCACCGGACGGCACCGCCGCCGAGGCCCAGCGCCTCGCCGAGGGCGGCGCGCCGCTCACGGTGATCTCTCGCCCAAAGAAGGCGGGGCTCGCCGGGGCCTACTGCGCGGGGTTTGATTGGGCGACCAACCAAGATTGCGAGCTTGTCGCCCAGCTCGACGCCGACCTCAGCCACGACCCGGCGGAGCTCCCGCGCCTCGTCGCCGCCGGGGCCGACCTCACCTTGGGCAGCCGCTACGTCCCCGGAGGAGGGGTCTCGGGCTGGGCGAACCATCGCCGGGCGCTCTCCCGGTTTGGCGCGGCCTACGCCCGGCGCTGCCTCGGCCTGCCCCAGCGTGATCTGACCGGCGGGTTTAAGGTCTGGCGTCGTGAGGCCCTCCAGGCCGTGCTCCAGACGCCCCCGCGGGCCGACGGCTACGCCTTTCAGGTGGAGATGACCTGGCGCGCCGTGCGCCTCGGCCTCTCCGTGGTCGAGCTGCCGATCCACTTCACCGAGCGCCAGGCCGGGGCGTCCAAGATGAGCCCCCGCATCGCGGCGGAGGCGGCTTGGCTCGTCCCGGCCTTGCCTTGGCTGACCTGAGCCGCGCAGGCCCGCTCAGGGGTTGATCAAGATCTGGCTTGTGCGGGTGAGCATGGCGCGGGTCTCGACGAGCAGGGCCTTCTCTTGGGCTTTGCGGGAGGCGGCGCTGAGCAGGACGACGCAGAGCAGCAGGTCGGCGACAGAGACGGCGCCGAAGCTGAGGCCCCACGAGCCGACGACGGGCTTGAGGAAGGCCACGGCGGTGAGGTGCGCGCCGAGCAGGGCGAAGAACAAGAACATCAGCCCCAAGACCGCCATGATCGCCGCGGTGATCAGTCGTTTGGCGTCTTGGGCGCCCTCACGCTGGAGCAGGTCGAGGTGGGCCTGGGCGAGCGCCCGCAGGAGCCTCAGCCAGCGCTCGGTGAACCCGGAGAGCGCGCCAAACAGCGCTTCAGCGACCACGCCCAAGGCTGCCTCCGACGATGATGCCGACCAAGAGGCCGAAGCCCAAGGCCATCAACAGGCTGGTGAGCAGGTTCTCGCGGATCTTGGCCTCGGCCTGGGGCAGCTTGGTGTCGGTGACGTCTCCCAGGGCGGCCTGGGCGCGGCCCTCGACCTCACGAACGGCGGCCTCGACGCGGCGGCCGAGCTCGGAGAGGCTCGCCGCGGCCTGGGCGACGCCGTCGGCGGCGGCGCTGGAGGACGGGCGGGCGCGGCGGGACGTGGCGCCACCGCCACCCTCTTGGGCGAGCTCGTCCAGCTCGGCGAGCTGACGCCGCAGCAGGGCCCGGGTGCGCCCGGTGCGCTCGGAGAGCACGGCGATGAGCTGCTCGCGGTCTCCAGCGGCGGCGTCCCAGGCGGCGCGGCCGTCGTCACCCCACTCCTCAACGATGAGCCGACCCAGCGCGTCGAGTGGGGCGGGGCCAGGGGTTGGTTCGGGATCGGACATCGTTCCTCCTCAGGCTCGGGCTGAGCAGGACCAGTCTATCAGTCGTCCTCCAAGATCCGTTGGGGCGGGTCGTCGAGGTCATCAAACTGGCCTTGAGACGCGGCGCGCAAAAACAGCGCCACGAAGACGCCGCCCAGCGCCAAGGCGAGGGGCAACAAGAAGAAGATGATGTCCATCACAGCTCCTTGGCGACGGCGCGCTCGACGCGCAGCGCGCCGAAGATGACGAGACCGCTGGAGAGCGGCATGAGCACGGCGGCGACCAGCGGGTTGACGAGGCCCGCGGCGGCGAGGGCGACGGCGCCGACGTTGTAGGCCAGAGAGCGGGTGAGGTTCCCGCGGATGGCGCGCTCGGCGGCGCGGGCGGCGAAGATCCCCGCCAGCACGGGGCCGAGGCCCTCCCGGGCGATGACCGCGTCGGCGATGAGCACGCTCGACGCCGCGCCGCCGCCCATGGCCACCCCGGCGTGGGCCTCGCTCAGCGCGGGGCCGTCGTTCACGCCGTCGCCCACAAAGAGCACCCGCCGACCTTGGGCCTGCCAGCGGCGCAGCGCGGCGAGCTTGGCCTCGGGGTCGTGCTCGGCGAGCACCTCGTCTACCCCAGCCTCGGCGCCGATGCGCGCGGCCACCTCGGCGCCGTCGCCGGTGAGCAGCACCACCGGCAGGCCCAGCGCCTTGAGCCGGGCGACGGTGCGGGCGGCGTCGGGGCGGATCACGTCACGCAGCGAGATGCGGCCTTGACCCTCGACGATCACCTCGCCGGGCCCGCCGCGGCGCACCCGGATGAGCCGGCCGTCGAGCACACCCTCCACGCCGACGCCAGGCACCTCACGCACCCCTTGGGCCAGGGGGATCGGCAGGCCCCGGCGCACGGCCTCGGCGACGATGCCGCGGGCGATGGGGTGAAGGCTCTGGCGCTCCACGGCGGCGGCGAGGCGTAAGGTGGCGTCGTCGGCCTCCACCACGACGGGCTCCCCTTGGGTCAGGGTGCCGGTCTTGTCAAACGCGACGAGGTCCACCTCCGCCAAGCGGCGCAGGCCCGCGCCCCCTTGAAAGAGCAGACCCCGGCGGGCGGCGGCGCCCAGGCCCGCGGCGGTGGCCAAGGGCGCGGCGAGGGCCAGGGCGCAGGGGCAGGCCACGACGAGCACGGCGATCACCCGCGGCAGGGTGTCGTGAACGCCCAGCGTGAGCGCGCCGAGGGTGAAGGTGGCGGCGGCGACGGTGAGCGTCGCCGCGGTGAAGACCGGGGCGATGCGGTCGGGCAGAGACGGCGGCGTCGGCTTGGCCTGGGCGCCGCGCAGCCCCGTCGCCATGCGGCTGAGCAGAGTGGACTCACCGGCGGCCTCGACCATCACCCGCAGCCCGCCGTCGAGGAGCACGCCGCCGGCCACCACACGGTCGCCGCGGCGCACGGGTCGTGGCTCAGACTCCCCGGTGAGCAGGGCCATGCCGACGTTGGCCTCACCCTCGGTGACGAGGCCATCGGCGGCGATCTCTTCACCCAGGGCGACCTCCAGCACGTCGCCGGGGCGCAGCTCAGCGGGGGAGACGTCCTCGGGGCCAGACTCGCCGACGCGGCGGGCGGATCGTGGCGCCCGAGCGGCCAAGGAGGAGGCGGCTTCAGCGGCCCGGGTGCGCCCGCGCTGCTCCAGAAGGCGGCCGCCCAACAAGAGCGCGACGAGCATGGTGAGGCTGTCGAGGTAGCTGTCTTCGCCGCGGAACGTCGCGAAGACGCCGTGACCGTAGAGGATGGCCACGCCGACGCTCACCGGCAGGTCCATGTGCAGCACGCGGTGGCGTAACCCCGCCCAGGCCGCCACAAAGAACGGCTCGGCAGCCCAGAGCGCGACGGGGGTGGCGAGGATGAGGTTGGTCCACTGCAACAAGCTGGTGAAGCGGGGATCCATGCCGCTCCACCACCCCAGATAGACGCTCACCGAGCTCATCATCACGTTCATCGCGACGAACGACGCGAGCCCCAGACGCAGCAGGAGCGCGCGGTCGGGGGTGACGCCGCTGTCCGAGGGGCGCGGGGAGTAGCCGAGGTCCTCGACGCGATGGGCGAGCTGGCCGAGGTCGGTCTGTGTGGGATCGAAGCGCAGCGCGCAGCTCCCGGAGGCGTAAGACACCTGAACCTCACGCACGCCCGGCGCGCCCTGGAGCACACGCTCGACGAGCCACACACACGACCCGCAGCGCAGGCCGTCGATGCGGAGCATCGCGACGTGGTCCCCATCGGCGGCCGTCTCGACCGGCAGGTGCTCCCAGCCCGCGCTGCGGCCCGATGGGCGAGGGGAGGGGGCCTCACGGCGCTCAAAGTGCCGCCCCAAGCCCGCCTCTCGCACCATGTCCGCCGCCGTCTCACAGCCGTGACAGCAGTAGACGACGCCGACCCCCTCGACCTGGGCGCCGCACCAGGCGCAGGCGGTCGAGCTGTTTAGCGGGGTCTGGGGCGCCTCCTCTGTCACGGCGGGCATGTCAGCGCCGCTCCTGCTCATAGGAGGGGGAGATCTGGAGGTCACCCTCGACGGCGAGGCTCACCATGTAGAGGTTCACCGCCACGACGATGGCCAAGGTGACACAGACGCCGATGATGTAGCGCATCTCAGCTCTCCGGCGTGACGGAGCCGCCGCTCATGAAGGTGGTGTGCACCGAGACGCGGTCAAACGGCGCCTCGACATGAACGGTGATCGGCAGGGCGCGGGGGATGACCTCACCCGCAGGAACCCGCACGATCAACGGCACGGTGGCCTGCTCGGTGGGGTTGATGGTCAGGGGCGTGGTGATGACCTCGGCGTCGCTGGGCAGGCCGGTGATGTGGAGCTGGAACGGCCCGGTGAGGCCCTCGGGGCTGTTGTTGGTCACGCGCAGGAGGTAGGTGTTTCGTAGGCCGCCGTCGGCGTCTACGGTGTACAGAGAGCCTGGCGCGCGGTTGACCGCCACCTCAAAGTCATGCCGGTTGGCCATCAGGGCCACAAAGGCCGTGGCGATGCCCAACAACAGGGCGCTGTAGGCGACCGTGCGCGGACGCAGCACCCGGGGCGAGCGGCCCTCGCTCTCGGCGATGGTCGTGTAATGAACCAGGGGCTCCATGTTGAACTTCTCCATCACGCTGGAGCAGGCGTCGATGCACCGGCCACAGGTGATGCACTCAAGCTGGAACCCCTCACGGATGTCGATGCCTTGGGGGCACACAGAGACACACTTGTCACAAGAGACGCAGGCGCCCTCTTTGGGCAGGGGCTCCCCTTTGGCCTTCGCCGCGCGGAACAACGAGCGCCGGGGCTCACCGCGGCGGACGTCGTAGGCGATGACCAGGCTCTCTTCGTCGGTGAGCGCGCCCTGAAAGCGGGCGTAGGGGCAGAGGTAATTGCAGAACTGCTCACGGAACCAGGCGAAGTCCGCGAACAGCACCGCGCCCAGAGCGCCGGTCAAGGCGTAGGAGACCTGGCCGGCCTCGCCGGTCCACAGGGCCGGCGCGCCGGAGAAGTAGCTCATCACGGTCATCGAGAGCAGGCCCGCCACGGCGGCGAAGCCCGTCCACTTGAGGCCCTTGCGCCACACCTTGTCAAAGCCCTTGGCGTCCATGGTGTAGGGCAGGCGATCCCGGGCCATGCGGCTGGCGCGATCGCCCTCGATCTTCTCTTCGATGCGGCGGATCCACTCCTCTAAGAAGACCGTCTGCGGGCAGAGGTACCCGCACCACAGACGACCGTAGAGCGCGGTGAAGAAGAACAGCGCGAAGGCCAAGAACAGCCCGATGAGCACCAGAAAGATCGTGTCGGACGGCGTGAAGATCTGGCCGAGCGCGTACAGACGACGGCCCGGCAGATCGAGGCGCAGCATCGGGTGACCGCCGAGGGAGAGCCAAGGGGTGATGAACAGGATCGCGTGCAGCAGGATGCCTGATACGCGGTGGATGCTCTGGTATTTTCCCTTGATTCGTGCGGCATAAATCCACTGCCGCACCCCGGCGATCTCGGGGCGGTTCACTGGCCACCTCCTGCGGCGTGAATGTAGGCGGCCACCTGGGCCACCTTCTCAGGCCCAAGGATGGGGCCCCAGGTCAACATGCCCTTCTCGGGCACACCCTCGGTGATCACCTTGGTGATGGACTCGATGCTGCCGCCGTGAATCCACTCGCCGTCGGTGAGGTTGGGGCCGATGCCGCCCTTGAGCTCGGGGCCGTGGCAGCCGATACAGTTGGTCATGTAGATCGCCTTGCCGGCCTCAGCGAGCACCTTGGGGTCGGCGGCGGCGACGGCGGCGGGGTCGGGGGCAGGCCAGCGGGCCTCGGCGGCTTGCACCTCAGCGAGGTAGTCCCCGGCCTGGGAGCGCCCAGCGACGAAGTGGTAGTGGACGCCGTAGACGACGGCCCAGGCGATCGTGAAGTAGAACAGACCCAACCACCACGCGGGCAGAGCGTTGTCGTACTCCTCGATGCCGTCGGCCTCGTCCGAGTGCCCCATCGGCACATCTTGGTTCTCGCGGCTCATGGCTCACTCTCCGTCATCGTCGAGGGGGATTCGTGCGGCGTCGATCATCTGCTGGCGGTTGGTGGGCCACCAGGCCCAGACCGTCCAGCCCACGAAGAACGCCAAGAAGATCGCCGTCATCATGCCCATCACCCACATGTCGGAGGCGGACTCAGACGCGGCGCGAAACACGGGGTTCATTGTGCGCTCCCGGTCGTCTCAGCACCCTCAGATTGGGCGACTTGGTTCTTCAGGGCTTTTTTTCCGTCTGTGCCGAGGCGCTGCAGGTAGGCGATGAGCGCCACGATCTCGTGGTCGGCCTCGATGTTCTCGACCTTGGACTGGCGCAGACGGCCTACGATCTCTTCGCCTTGTTTGGCGATGGCCTGCGGCGCGGCGTCGATCTCGGCCTGGGTGTAGTGGCCAAAGACCGAGAGCGCCGTCATGCTCGCCTGCACGTCCGCGGCGTCGATCTTGTCCTCCAAGAGCCAGGGGTAGGACGGCATGATCGAGCCCGGCGAGGTGGAGCGGGGGTCCTTCATGTGCTCGTAGTGCCACACGTCGGGGTATTTTCCGCCCAGGCGGTGAAGGTCGGGGCCGATGCGCCGGGAGCCCAACAAGAACGGACGGTCGAAGCTGTACTCTCCGGCGCGGCTCCACTCACCGTAGCGTAAGGTCTCGGCGCGGAAAGGACGCACCATCTGGGAGTGGCACTGCACGCAGCCTTCACGGGCGTAGATGTCGCGTCCGGCCTGCTCCAGCGGCGTGTAGGGGGTGACCTCGGCCATGGCCTGAGGGCCCGCGCTCACGGTGAACAGCGGGACGATCTCCACCAGGCCGCCGACGCTGATGGCGAGGGTGGTGGCCACGGCGAACAGTGCGCTCTTGTGCTCCAGGGTGCGACGGTGCCAGCTATCCGGCGGTGGGGACTGCGGGGAGTGGTTGTCAGGATGAGACATGTTTGGCTCCCTTCACTTCGCCGGAGCGGGAGAGGGGTTGATGGCTTGGTTGGGGGAGCTTCCGGCGATGGTCAGGCCGATGTTCAGCATCATCAAGAGGATGCCGGTGAGGTACATCAGGCCGCCGCCGAGGCGAATCCAGTAGAAGGGCACGAGCTTGATGACCGTGTCCACGAAGTTCGGGTACTGGAGCTGGCCCGCATCGTCAATCGCCCGCCACATGAGGCCTTGGGTGATGCCCGAGACCCACATCGCCACGACATAGAGCACGATGCCGATGGTCGCCAACCAGAAGTGCGCCGTGGCCCAGCCCTCATTGTGCAGGGGCCGCTTCCACAGCCGGGGCACGAGGTAATAGCCGACGGCGAAGAGGCTCATGCCCACCCAGCCCAGGGCGCCGCTGTGCACGTGGCCGATGGTCCAGTCCGTGTAGTGAGACAAGGCGTTCACCGCACGAATCGACATCATCGGGCCCTCAAACGTGCTCATGCCGTAGAAGGTGATGGCGACCACAAAAAACTTGAGCACGGCGTCGCTGCGCAGGCGGTCCCAGGCCCCACGAAGGGTCAAGAGGCCGTTGAGCATGCCACCCCAAGAGGGCGCGAGGAGCACGATGGAGAAGATCATGCCCAAGGTCTGCGCCCAGTCGGGCAGGCCGGAGTAGAGCAGGTGGTGGGGGCCGGCCCAGATGTAGAGGAACACCAGCGCCCAGAAGTGGATGATCGACAGACGGTAGGAGTAGACCGGGCGGTCGGCGGCTTTGGGCAAGAAGTAGTACATCATGCCCAGCATCGGCGTGGTCAACAAGAAGCCCACGGCGTTGTGACCGTACCACCACTGCACCAAGGCGTCGGTCATGCCCGAGAACACGGGGTAAGACCGGGTGAGCGTGGCGGGCATCGCCAGGTTGTTCACCACATGAAGCACGGTGATCGTGATCACCATCGACATGTAGAACCAGATCGCGACGTAGAGGTGTTTGACCTTACGCACGGCGATGGTGCCGAAGAAGTTGACGGCGAACAAGACCCACACGACGGCGATGGCCAGGTCAATCGGCCAGATGAGCTCGGCGTACTCGTGGGTCTGGGACATGCCCAGGGGCAGGGTGATCGCCGCGGCGACGATGATCGACTGCCAGCCCCAGAAGTGGATGTTCGAGAGCGTGTCGTTGAACATGCGCGTCTTGAGCAGGCGCTGCATGGAGTAGTAGATGCCTGTGAACAGGCCGTTCGCCGTGAACGCGAAGATCACGGCGTTGGTGTGGAGGGGGCGCAGGCGGCCGAACGTCGTCCAGGGCAGGCCCAGGTTGGCCGGCCACCAGGCGAGCTGCAGGGCCAGGATGACGCCGACGAGCATCCCGACCACGCCCCAGATGAAGGTGGCGAGCAGAAACTTCTTAACGATCTCATCGTCGTACCGCGGGGATGCGACGACGGCGGATTCAGCGGTCATAAGGGTTCACCTCTCAGGCTCAGGCGTCCGGCCTATGCAGGACTCGTGCCAGCGAAGGAGGGGCCCTGGGAGGCCCTCGGGGCTGCGTCGTGGGCGGCGGACACGAACGGCGCGGGCGAGGCCAGAAACCGCCTCTTGGGGTCGGCCTGTGGACGACATCCCGCCGACGGGCGGTGGATTCGCGCCCGCGGTGTGAGCGGGCCCCTCGACAGACCGCGGCTGTGGGGGATGCCCCAGCGCGTTGTGTGATTTGCCCCAACCCTCGCGCCAGAGCCCCTTGAAGAGCCTCAGGCACGGTGGCACAGGGTTTGCATTGCTGCGCTCGTCCCGCCTCGCCCTGTCACGGGTGAGCGCGTCTCTAGGCCGATGGAGGGAGCTTGCTCCAGTCCGAGTCCAACCTTCCCCAGCTCGATGAGATCCTCCGACGTGTGTTGGCCCTGTGCCGCGCGCGCCAGGGTCGCCTCGCTGCGGTGGTGGTCACCGCGCCGAACGACGTCGACGTCAGCGCCCTGGCGCACCACCTCACCTGGCGGCTGGAGTCGGCGGGGCGCGCGGGGGTAGAGGTGGAGGTGGTCACGCACCCCGACCGCGCCGGGCTTGATCTGCTCAGCCTGGAGTTCTCATGGTGACCGGCGCCCTGATGGGCGCGGCCCTGGCGGGGCTCAGCGGCGCGCCGCACTGTCTGGGGATGTGTGGGGGGTTCGCGGTGTCGGCCAGCGGGCGACCGGCGGAGGCCGCGGCGTGGCACCTGGGCAAGCTCACCACCTACGCGGCCTTGGGCGCGGCGGCGGGGGCGGTGGGCCAAGGAATGCCAGGCCCGGCGTGGACGGGGCAGGCCCTGGCCTTGGGCATGCTCATCTGGTTCTCGGGGCGCCTCGCGGGGATCTTCCCCGAGCTGAGCTTGCCTCATGGGCCGCTCTCTCGTGTGGGCGGCGCGCTCTTGCGCCGGGGCGGGGTGCTCGCGCGCTTCGGCTTCGGCCTCGTGAACGGCCTCTTGCCCTGCGGCCTCGTCTACGCGGCCTTGGCGATGCCCGTGGCCACCCAGAGCGCCGCCTGGGGCGCGCTCACGATGGTGGTGTTCGGCCTCGGCACCATGCCCGGCCTCTTCGCGGCGAGCTTCGGCCTGCGGCGCATCACCCAAGGATCGATCTGGGGCCGTCGCACCTTGGCGTTGATCGTGTTTACATTGGGCATTGGCTCAATCTGGGCCCGGCCAGCGCCCGTGGCGGCGAGCCCAGAGAGCGCGGTGGCGCCGCCGCCCTGCCCGCTGCACAGCGCGCCGAGCGACGTTCACTGAGCCCATTTGGTCCACCCCGACCGCTCAACCCCAACCTGGAGCCTCGTGATGCCCTTCCGCAAGATCCTGGTCCCCCTCGACTTCTCCGACTCGAGCGTGCGCGCCCTGCGCCTCGCCGTGGCCTTGGCCCGGCACTCCGGCGCCGAGCTTGGCCTCGTGCACATCGGCATCTTGCCCCACATCTACAGCGCCGAGATCGGCATGAGCGGCGCGGTCGGCCCGCTGTTCACCCAGGCGGGGGAGCAGCTCGCCCGGGAGCAGCGCCACAGCTTAGAGAAGCTCGCCCATGAGGAGATCCCCGAGTCCATCCGCCACAGCGTCGAGGTCCGTGAGGGGTATCCGCCCCAAGAGATCATCAGCCTCGTGGCCGACGGCGGCTTTGATCATGTGGTGATGGGCACCCACGGCCGCACCGGGCTCAAGCGCTTCTTGTTGGGCTCCGTGGCCGAGCGGGTGGTGCGAGAGGCCGGCGTCGCGGTCACCGTCGTCCCCTGAGCGGCGCAGGCGGGTCCGGCCGCGGCGAGCGCCCTTGACGAACACGTCGTTGTGGAGGACGCTGAGGCTGTGCCTCACCCCGGACCCCGCCGATGAAGGCGCTCCTCCTCGACGCTAGGCTCTGCCTCCTCGCGGTGTCGCCCCCTCCGGGTGACGCAGAGGCCGCCGTGTCGTTTGAGGCGTTGTTGCCTGAAGAGGCGCTGCGGCGCGCGCTGCGCCGGGTGCTGCTCGGCGCCGAGCCCAACGTAGACGGCTGGCGCACGGTGCTCGTCGAGCGTGGCTTCGCGCGCCGGGTGCGTGTAGACGCCGTGAGGGCAGGGGACGGCCTGCTGCTGCACGTCTCCGAGCTGGATGGCGCCGTGAGCACCCAGGCCGTGAGCGTCCCGGCTGAAGACAGCTTGCCCATCGTGCAGGCCTCGGCGCCGCTCGTGCGGTTCACCCGCCTGCACGACGCCCGGATGACCTTGGTGCGGGTGAGCGCGTCGTGCCGCGAGCTGTTCGGGCGCGCGGCCGTCGAGCTCCTCGGCAAAGACGGCGCCGCCTTACACCCCTGGGTTCACCAAGACGACCGCGCCCGACTTCTGGAGCGCGCGCACCTCGCGCACACCTCGGGCAAACCTTACCGCGTCACCTTCCGCCTGCAGCACCCCGACGGCGGGAGCCGCTGGGTGTGGGAGATCGGCGCCCGCGACGCCGAGGGCCACCTCTCGGGTTTCTGGATCGGCGTCGATGGGCTCGTCGAGGCCGAGCGGGATCTGGTCGGCAACGAGCAGCTCTTTCGCGACATCGCCGAGAACATCCCCGAGCTTTTGTGGGTGTCGAGCCCCGACGGGCGGCGCCTGCAGTACGTCACGCCGAGCCACGAGGCCTTCTACGGCGTGAGCTTGGCCGAGGTGTACCTACACCCCCGCGGCTGGCTCGCGCGGGTGCACGAGGACGACCGCGAGCGGGTGCGTGAGGAGCTGCGCGGGGCCTTGGCCCGGGGTGAAGAGCTGCGCAGCGAGTACCGTGTGCTCGCGCCGAGCGGCGAAGACCGCTGGATGCTCTCCCGGGTGTACCCCGTGCGGGACGGCGCGGGCCGTGTGCGCCGCACCGTGGGCCTCTCCGTAGACATCACCGAGCGCCGCCGCGCCGAGCAGGCCGCCCGCGACCGCGAGACGAGCTACCGGGCGCTCTTAGAGAACGCCAGCGACGCGATCCTGCTGTACGACAACCAGGGCCAGGTGCTCGTCGCCAACAACCGCGCCTGCGCCTTGACCGGCTACACCGAGGCCGAGCTGCGAGCGCTGCGCGTGAGCGACCTCACCGCCGCCGACGACCTGATCACCAGCCCCTTGACCGGCGGCCCGCGCCTCATCGAGCACCGCCTCATCACCCGCGGCGGCGAGGAGCTGCCCGTGGAGATCAGCGTCAGCGCCCTGGAGGACGGCCGCGTGCAGGCCATCGTGCGCGACATCCGCCAGCGCAAAGACGAGGAGCGCCAGCGCCAGAAGATCGCCGGGCAGCTCCAACAGGCCCGCACCTTAGAGAGCGTCGGTCGCCTCGCCGGGGGCATCGCGCACGACTTCAACAACATGCTCGCGGTGATCCTGAACCGCGCGGAGATGATCCTCCAAGACCTCGGCCCCGAGTCCGGCCAAGGCGCGGACATGAAGGAGATCTGGGAGGCGGCGTCCCGGGCGGCGGCGCTCACGAGGCAGCTCCTCGTCTTCTCTCGCCGCGATCTGCCCGACGCCCAGCCGTTGGACCTCAACGACGTGCTCAAGAACCTCACCGGGCTCTTGCGTCGCAGCGTCGGCGAGCACATCGGCCTTGAGATTCAGCTCAGCTCGGGGCTGCCCGCGGTGCGCATCGGCCTGCCGCAGATCGAGAACATGGTCGTGAACATGGCGATCAACGCCCGGGACGCCATGCCGTCTGGGGGCACGCTCTCGATACAGACGTCCATCGAGCGCATCGACGGCCGGATCGCCCGCCGGGCGAACGATCTCGCCGAGGGGGAGTACGTCGTGCTCAGCGTGCAGGACACCGGCGTCGGCATGAGCGCTGAGGTCGCCGTGCACATCTTTGAGCCGTTCTTCACCACCAAACCTCGGGATCAAGGCACGGGCTTGGGCCTCGCGACGGCGTACGGTACGGTCAAAGGCGCCGGGGGGCGCATTGTTGTGCAGTCTGCGCCGGGCAAAGGCGCGCGGTTTGACGTGTGGTTGCCCGCCACCCAAGATGTGCCCAAAGCGGTGCAGGAGCCCACGCCCGCGCCCAGCGCCGCCGAGGCGCCGCCCAGCCGCCCGCTCACGGTGTTGTTGGTCGAGGACGAGCACTCCGTGCGCCAGGTCATCGGGCAGATGTTGTCGCGGCACGGCTACACCGTGATTGAGGCCGAGGCCGGAGACATCGCGCTGGAGCGGGTCGCCGCGCACCCCGAGCCCATCGACGTGTTGGTCACCGATGTGATCATGCCCCGGATGTCGGGCAAAGAGCTCGCCGACGCGCTCACCGCGGCGCGCCCCGAAGTGCGGGTGCTGTTTATGTCGGGCTACACCGACGATCTCATCGCCCGGCACGGCGTTCTTGAGCCGGGCATCGCGTTCTTGCAGAAGCCGTTTCGGCTCTCGGCCCTCGTCGCGGCGCTGCGTCGGCTGTTGGAGGAGGCGCCGACGCGATAAGGCCCTCGGTCTCCTGAGCCCGCCGAGGTCCCCATGCTGATCGCCACCTGGAACGTGAACTCCATCAAGGCCCGCCACGAGCACCTCGGGGCCTGGCTCGACCGCCGCCGCCCGGACGTGGTGTGCCTGCAAGAGCTCAAGTCCATCGAGGCGAAGCTGCCCGTCGAGCTGTTCACCTCCCGGGGTTACCAGCTTGAGGCCTTGGGCCAGCCCACCTACAACGGCGTCGCCATCGCGTCTCTGCGGCCCATCACCGACGTTGAGCGCGGCTTGCCAGAGGGGGACGAGGGCCAAGCCCGGGTGATCTCCGGCGTCATCGACGGCGTCCGGATCGTCTGCGCGTACTGCCCCCAAGGCTCAGAGGTCGAGAGCCCCAAGTTCGCCTACAAGCTGCGCTTCTTCGACGCGCTCATCCCGCACATCGCCGCCCGGCTGGCATGCGGCCCCCTGATTCTCGCCGGAGACATCAACATCGCGCCTCTGCCCGATGACGTGTGGGACGACGTCGAGATGAAGGACCAGGTGAGCTACCACCCCCTTGAGCACGAGCGGTTTCGGGCCTTGGAGGGCCTGGGGCTCATCGACGTGGTGAAGCCGCGGCTGGCGCCTCGCACCTACACCTTCTGGGACTACCGGGAGCTGTCGTTCAGGCGCAAGCGCGGCATGCGAATCGATCACCTGCTGGTGACGGCGGACGTGGCGGCGCGGGTGACCGGCGCCGGCGTTGACATCGAGGAGCGCAAAAAAGAGAAGCCGTCGGATCACGCCCCGGTGTGGTTGACCTTAGGCGAGTGAGGCGCTTGGCCGCGCGTGGCCCCGATGAAGGCCCGCTGTAAGGCATCTCTGCGCGCCGCTCCGTTACACTGGCCCCCTCAACGACCAATCGTCTTGATGAGGTGCCTATGCTGCTCGTTCTGCTCGCGCTCAGCCCCCTCGCGCTCGCCCAAGATCCTCAGTTTGAGGACTTCGCCAAGGAGGAGGAGCTCAAGGTCGAGAAGCCTGACGCGGATCTCTCCGCCGAGCTGGGCGGCGTGTTGACCACGGGCAACGCCCGCTTCTACAACGTCGGCGGCGGCGTGAAGGCCGGCCGCAAGTGGACCGACAACCGCCTCTCTGGCGCCGCGGGCCTGTCGATCACCCGGGCGGCGCTGGACCTAAACGCCGATGCCGTCTTGGACAGCGCCGAGCGGGAGCAGCCCGTCTCCGACTGGGCGCTCTCGGCCCAGCTCCTCACCACGCAGCTTCGGTATGACCGCTTCTTGGGCGAGAAGACGTCGCTGTACGCCTTGGCCGGCGCCGACTCCAACGTGCTCGCCGGGTTCCGCCTGCGCAGCCACGAGCAGCTCGGCGTGTCCCGAGGCCTGGTGAACGAGGCCGATCTCAAGCTGTTCACCGAGCTTGGCGTCGACTTCGCCCAAGAGGAGTACGCCCCGGGCTCGGATCTGGGCCAGGACGGCCTCGATTATGTGTTCCCCTCGGCCCGCGTGATGGTCGGCGCGGAGTGGGTGCTCAACGAGAACGTGAAGGTGACGGAGGAGATCGAGGTGTTTGAGAACCTGCTCACCGTCGCTGGGCCCGGCGCCGAGAACGACCTGCGCCTGTACAACCGCGCCGCCATGAACGTGAAGCTCAGCGACAAGATGAGCCTGAAGCTCAGCCACAACGTCACCTTCGACAACGTGCCCGTGCTGATCAGCGACGGCGGCACCCCCGACGACGCCAGCGATGACGAGCGCTTCGCCAAGCTCGACCAGACGACGATGGTGACGTTCGTGGCGTCGATCTTCTGAGGCGCTGCGCGGGTTACCCTACGCGGATGTTCACGACGCTGTTGACCTTGGGCCTCGGCCTCACCCCCGCTTGGGCCCAAGACGCTGAGATGGCCATCTCCGAGGCCGCCGCGCTGGTCAACCTCGGCGAGCGGGCGAGCGCTGTGGGGCAGCTTCGTGCGCGGGAGCATGTGCTGGGGCGGCTCGATGCGCTGGGCTTCACCCCGCGCTGTATGGGCCTGGCGCCCGGCCTCGACGCGTGTTTTGTCTGTGTCGGCGAGCCCAAGGCGGGCGCCTTCTGGAGCCTCAGCCACATCGACGCCGTGCCCCAGGCCCCCGGCGCCATCGACAACGCCGCCGCCGTGGGCGTGAACCTCGCCGCCGCGGCCGCGCTGCGCGGCGAACGTCTGTCCCAGCCCGCCTGTTTTGCCTTCCCCGAGGGTGAAGAGGTGGGGCTGGTGGGCGCCGGGGATCTCCAGCACACGCTCTCTACGGAGGGCCTCACGCCGGGCCTCGTCTTGTCCATGGATCTGGTCGGCCACGGCACGCTCACGGCGAACGGCCTCGGCCCACGCTGGGGCGATGACAGCCTGCGCTGGCTTCTGCGCACCCTTGGCGAGCCCACGGTCTCGTCGCCGTTTGTGTATCGGGCGATGTCGCGGGCCTTTCCGGGGATGGAGCGCTCGGATCACCGGCCGTTCACCCAGGCCGGTGTGCGCGCGCTGCACCTCATGGGGCGCGGCCCAGACGGGATCTTCTGGCGTTACCACACCCCCCAAGACGGGATGGATCAGGTCGAGCCCGCGGCGATGGCGCGCACGCTTGACGCCGTGGTGCGCCTCGCTCGGGCGGAGCTGCCCGGGGAGGACGGCGGCGAGCCCGCGTTCTCTGTGGGCGGTGGGGGCCTCGTCGCGCCGGGCGACTCTGTGTTTGGCGCCCTGGCGCTCGGCGCGGTGGTGGGGCTCGGCGCGGTGTGGGGTCGGCTGCGGGCCGCGGCGCTCGGCGCGCTGGGGGGCTTGCTGCGGGTGACGACCCTCGCGGTGATCTGGGCGGTGGCGGTGGCCCTCGCCGGGCGCGGGGAGTCAACCCTGGCCTCGCTCAGCGAGCCCTGCGCGGTCTTCGCGCTGACCTGCGCGTCGCTCTGGCTCACCCGCGGCCGCAGGGCGGGGGATCCAGGGCAGGGCGGCGGCGCCGCGGCGGGCGCGGTCCTCTGCGTTGTGCTGCTCGGGCTCCTGAGTCGCCTCGATCCACTCCTCGGCTTGCCCTATGGCCTCGCCGCCTTGGGCCTCGGCCTCGCCGCCCGAGGGGGACACCCCGCGCTCGCGGCGCTGCTGACCCTGCCGGGGCCGCTCTACCTCACGAGCGGCGACGTCTGGCGTGAGCTGAGGTTCCACCACCTCCTTTACGACACGCCGACCCACCTGGCCCTGTCTGTGGCGGCGGTGTGGATGCCCATCGCCTGCTGGAGCCTCGACTGGCGCCCGGCGAGCCCCCGCCAGCGCCTCGTGCTGTTGGGGCTCGCGCTCATCAGCTGGTCTGGGCCTGGTGGACCCCGCCGTTCTCTGCGGCGATGCCCGAGCTCTCCTCCCGATGAGGTCCGCGCCGCCGCCGCTCCTCTACCTCTTGGCCTTCGGCTCGGGCCTCGCCGCGCTGATCTACGAGGGCCTGTGGATGCGCCGCTTCGCGCTCCTCTGCGGCGGCGGGGCCTTGGCCTCAGCGCTCACCGTCGCCGCGTTGTTTGGTGGCCTCGGGCTCGGCGGGCTCCTGGGTGGGCGGCTCCGCGCCGCGCGACCGGCGCGGGCGTGGGCGGTCTTGGAGGCCCTCGCCGCGCTGTGGGCGCTGTCGATGCCCTGGCTCATCACCCTGGTTGAGCCGTGGGTGCTGGCCACGGGCGGGCTCGCCCCCCGCGCCTTGGCGGTCACGATCTTGAGCTTGCCCCCGGCCTTGGCCTTGGGCGCCACCTTGCCCGCGCTCGCCCGGGGCCTGCCCGACCGCGCGGCGATCACCGCGGTGTACACGGTGAACACCCTGGGCGCCGTCGTCGGGGTGCTCCTGGTGCCGTGGGTGCTGTTGCCGCTCCTGGGGGTGGTCGGCGCCGAGCGCCTCGCCGCGTGCGTCGCGTTTGTGGTGGCCTGGGGCGCCTGGGGGCTGCCCATCGAGGCCTCCGTCACGGCCCCGGGGGCCTCTCCGCCGGCCAGCCGCCGCGCGCTGTTCGCCGCTGGCCTCGCGGGCTTGATCAGCATGGCCCTGGAGGTGTGCTGGATGCGCCTCGCCGCGGCCCTGGTCGGCCCGTCGATCTACGCGTTCAGCATGGTGCTCGCGGTGTTCTTGGCGGGGGTCGCCGGGGGCGCGGCCCTGGGGCGTCGTCTGCGCCACCCGGCGGCGCTGCCCGCGGCCTTGGGCATGTTGGGGGTGAGCGCGCTGCTCGGCGCGTTTAGCTGGGGGCAGGCGCCGGTTCTGCTGGCGGCGGCGTACCCCGTCGTCGGCCCTGGCGGCATGGGCCTCGTGGAGCTTTTGCTCGCGGTGTTGACCATGGGCGGCGCGCCCGTGGCCTCGGGGGTCGTGTTCGCGCGGGCTCTGGACGAGGCGGGCGGCGACGACGACGCGGCGACGGGCGGCCTGTACGGCGTGAACACGCTCCTGGGCGTCGTTGGATCGGCGGGGGCGGGGCTCTGGCTCATCCCGACCCTCGGGGTTCAGGGCGCGACGGGCGCTGCGGCGGCCTTGGCGGGCCTGGGCGCGGCGCTGTTGAGCCGTAAGCCCGGCTGGCTCGCCGCGCCCTTGGTCTTGTGGGCCCTGCTGCCGGCCTGGGACGGCAAGCTCTACGCCGTCGGCGTGTACAGCCGCGTCTCCGACCTCGCCGATCACCGCCCCGAGGCCGTTCGGCGCTTCGCTGAAGAGGGCTGGACCTTACGCTCGTACCAAGACGGCCTCAGCGCCGCCGTCGCTGTGGGCCAGTCCGATCGCAGCGGCAACCTCTGGCTGTCGATCAACGGCAAGGTGGACGCCTCCACGGGCGACGACATGCCCACCCAGCTCCTCAGCGGTCAGCTCCCGGCCCGGCTCAGCGCGCGGCCTCAGAGCGTTTTTCTCGTCGGCCTCGCGTCGGGGGTGACGGCGGGGGCGGTGCTCGCCGAGCCTGGCGTCGAGGCGCTCACCGTCGTGGAGCTTGAGCCCGAGGTCGTCGCCGCCAGCCGCCTGTTTGACGCCGTGAGCGGCGCGCCCTTGGACGATCCGCGGGTGACCTTACTCGTCGAGGACGCCCGCGCCGTGCTCAGCCGGGCGGGCCCCAAGTTTGACGTGATCATCTCCGAGCCCTCCAACCCCTGGATCACCGGGGTCTCCAACCTGTTCACCTTGGAGTATTGGCGCCTGGGCGCGGCGCGGCTGAGCGACGGCGGCGTGTTCTGCCAGTGGGTGCAGCTCTACGGCTTGGCGCCCTCTGAGCTGCGCACCTTGGTGCGCACCTTCACCGCGGTGTTCCCCCAGGCTTGGCTCTACGAGACCTTGCCCGGCGCGGACGCCTTGTTGATCGGGCGGCTCGGCGACGGCCCGGCGCCGCCGATCGAGCCCATTCCGCCGCGTCTTGGGCCCGCGGGCCTCAAGCGCCTGTCCGTCGGGGGCCAGCTCAACACCGATGACCGCCCGTGGGTGGAGCTCCGCGCGCCGCGCAGCCAGCACTACAACACGGCGCCGGCGAACGAGGCGGCGCTCGCCGCGGCGGAGGATAAAGGAGCGTCCCCCTGAGCCGCCGAGGGCCCATGTCCATCGCCGTTGATCCCCATCCGCTCCTCGATCTCAAGACGCTCCGCGCCCGCTTCCCCCAGGCGCTCTCGACGCTCACCGGCCCCGACCCCTACGTCTCCCTGCAAGGCGCGCTGCCCGCCTGGGGCGACGCCGAGAAGGAGCTCGTGCGCGCCCTGCTGCGCGCGGGGGGCTTCAAACCTTCCGGTCGCAGCAAACCCTGCTCGGAGTACATGCGCGCCGCCGCCGAGCGCGGGGAGCTGCCCCGGGTGAACGCCGGGGTAGACGTGGTGAACGCCGCCGTGCTCGTCGGCGGCCTGCCGATCTCCATCGTAGACGCCGCCAAGCTCCAAGGCGCTCTGCGTGTCGGCGTCGCCGAGAGCGGCGCGTCCTACATCTTCAACCGCGGCGGCCAAGAGATCAGCCTCGGCGGCCTCATCTGCCTGTTCGACGCCGAGGGCCCCTGCGCCAACGCCGTGAAGGACGCCCAGCGCACCAAGACCGACGACGACACCACAGACACCCTGATCCTCATCTGGGGCACCCGGTCGTGGCCCGGTCGCGCTGAAGCCGTCGCGGGCGCGCTTGGTGAGGCCTTGGTGGGGCTCGGGGCCACCGTCGAGTGAGGGGCAGAAGCAGCGCGGGCGTGTGGTGAGCCCGCCTGCGCCGCGCCCCCGGTCACCCCGCGACTTCGCGTCAGCCCGCGCGGGTGCTATCCTCGTGGGGTATGCCCGACCCCAACGCCCTTCGCGCCGCCGCCGTGACCACCGCGCAGTCTCTGCCTCGCCGGGCGCTCATGCGCGCCTTGGGGGCGACCCTCACCCAGGAGTCCCTGGAGCTGCGGTCCACGGCGGGCTACCGGCTGTTCGGCCGCGTCTGGCGCCCCGAGCGCGCGGGCCCACACCCCGCGGTGCTGCTCTGCCCCGGCACGAACGACGCGGGCGAGGTGTTTGAGGGCTGGACCCAGCCGGTGAACGCGCGAGAGATCGCCGCGATGGGCTTCGTCGTCGCCCATTTTGACCCCGCCGGGCGCGGTCGAAGCTGGGGCGAAGAAGACTACGGCGGCCCCGAGCACCAAGACAACGTGCGGGTCGCGCTGCGGGCCCTCGCCGCGCACCCCCAGGTCGACCCCACCCGAGTCCTCGTCGTGAGCATCTCCTTGGGCCTGGCGATGGCCTGCGGCGCCTTGGCGGACTGGGCGGACGGCCCGGCGGTCACGGCGCTCATCGACTGGGAGGGGCCCTGCGACCGGGAGATCATCACCGCGGGCGGCGCGCGCTTCGTGCCCGCGATGGGCCACGGACTCGATGACGAGTTCTATTGGACGCCCCGAGAGGCGACCCGTCATATCGAGCGTTTGCGCTGCGGATACCTTCGGGTGCAGTCCGCGCGTGATCACGCCCAGCCCGGCGAGCTACGCCACGCCGAGCGCATGATCCAGGCGGCGTCGCGGGGCGGCCTGCCTTGGTACCAGCTCAACGATCATCCTGTTGGCGCTGTTCCGCAAAACCCAGAGTGGATCCCCCCAGGCCGCGCGCGCGCCAACCGCGCGCTCCTGCGGGCGATCCGGAGACTTAGCCAATGATTCCGCTTTTGTTCGCGCTCAGCGCAGCCTTCGCTGGCGATGAGGGCCGTCGTTTACAGCTCAAGCTCGTCGGCCCCGGCGAGACCGTCGTGGTGGAGGACGTCTGGGTGCTGCCGACAGACACCACCGAGCTAGACGTCTCGTTCGGAGGCTTGCCCCACGTCGTCACCATCGAGGCCGTTGGCCAGCACGACACCATCGTCGTGCAGGCCGGGGTGTACCAGGTCAAGGGCCGCTCCCAGAAACGAGTGCCCGTCACGATGCCCCAGCTCATCGTCTACCAAGGGTACCCCGGCCGCACGACGACCACGCCAACGCCGCCCAAAGGTTTTGAGGGCTCGGCGTACACCTGGACCATCGAGGCCCACTGGGTGCCCGATGAGCTGCCGACGCTGAAGCCCGCCGAGACGCCGAAGGTGGAGCCGGTGACGGCGGTGGAGCCGACGGCGCCGGTGACGCCCGGCCGGTGGGTAGAACCTGCGCCGCCCGTCGAGAAGAAGAAGGAGTGACGGGCCGAGGACACGCGGTGCGGTGTCCTCGTCTTTCATGGATCGAAGAAACCACTCATCTCCGCGCCCCTCAATCCACCGTCAGCTCCTCGCAGCCCTCGGCGTCGAAGTAGTCGCGCTTCACGCCCCAGACGTAGCAGCGGTCGCCGGTGCCTCGGAGGATGAACGCGCTGTGGGTCTCCCAGGAGCGGCGGAAGAGGGTGTAGCCGGGGCCGACCTGCTCTAGGTTGGTGGTGTACAGGATCTCGCCGCCGTCGGGGCCGAGCAGGTGGCAGAAGGTGATGCCGACACAGGACTCGGTGGGGTAGGGGCTCAGGCCGTCTTGGGAGTACATGCCGAAGCGCCACTCGGGCTCGTCGGAGTTGTAGATCTTCACAAGGAGGGCCTCGTCCGTCCACTCCAGGGCCACGCCGAAGGTCTGGGGCGCGGTGTCTTGGGGCGGGGAGGTGTCCTCTGGGGGCGCGGTGTCCTCAGGCGCACACTCCGCCGCGCCTTTGCAGCCGGAGTCTTCGCAGTCGAAGAGGCCATCGACGTCGTTGTCGGCGCCATCGCTGCAGTCGCCGGGGGTCTGGCCCTCGACGGGCGGCGGGAGCGTGTCCTCACGACACGCAGAGAGGACGAGCACGAGGGTGAGCGCGCGCATTGGCACCTCAAGCTGGGGGACCGCCAAGTATAGCGGAGGTTCTTGGCGGTGCGCCAGTGTGGCCGTGGAGAGCCCGATCTGCGGTGGCGCGGGGTGGGCCGCGGGGAGGGGACGATCGTGCCGCTTGTCGTCGCCCGGCGCGGCGCGCAGCTTGAAGAACAACCCGCCACGACGAGCCCGCATGTTCTTCTTGCCCATCGGCGACGCCCCCAACCCGCGCGGCTTTCGCCCGTGGGTGATGTGGGCTGTGCTCACGCTCAACGTCGCGGTGTACCTGCTCTACACCTTGCCCCTGGGGCAGATCCCCGTGGACTCGATGGACCCGCGGCTCTGGCAGCTCCACCTGCCCGTGGGCCTCGGCGCGGTGAGCGCCTGGGACGTGTTGGTCTGGGAGCGGGGGTTTCGGCCCTTCGCGCCGTCGTTGGCCGACGCGTTCACGTCGATGTTTATGCACGGCGGCCTGGGGCACCTCGCCGGGAACATGCTGTTCTTGTGGATCTACGGCGACAACGTCGAGCACCGCCTGGGGCGCCTCGGCGCCGTCGTCGTGTACCTGGGCACGGGCCTCGCCGCCGTCGCTGGGCACGCGGCGCTCTCGCCAAGCTCCCCTCTGCCGATGATCGGCGCCTCGGGGGCGGTCTCGGGGCTCCTCGGCGTGTACTTCGTGCTCTTCCCCCACAACCAGGTGCGGGCGGCCTTGGGCCTGTTCCCGTTCTTCTTTCGGGTGATTCACCTCCCGGCGCGGTGGGTGCTCGGGGCGTACCTCGTGCTCGACAACCTCCTGCCGGTGCTCTTTGGCGCTGAAGGCCCCGTGGCCTATGGCGCGCACATCGGCGGCTTCGTGAGCGGCGCGGGCGTGGCGTGGCTCGTCGCGCGGCGTGGAGAGGCCCAGGCGGTGAGCGCGCAGGCGCTTACACCCATGGAGCGTGTGATTCGGGCGCTGCAGGCCGGGGAGATCGACGTGGCCGCGGCCGAGGGGAGCGTCGTCTCACCCGAGGCCTTGGGCGCGCTGCCCGTCTCGGCGCTCACCCCGCTGGCGACGGCCTTGGCCAGCCGAGGCGAGGCGGCCCGGGCCCTGGGCGCGCTGCGGTTCGCGCTCTTGAGGGGCGGCAGCGACGCGGACGCCGCCCGGCTGCACCTCACGAGCGGCGTGATCTTGCTCAAGGCCGGAGACGAGGGCGCCGCCACCCAGCAGCTCCTGCGGGTGACGGCGGTGGCGCCGGAGAGCGCCGAGGCTGAGGCGGCGCGTCGGCTGCTGCCTGAGCTGCTCGGCGCGCGGGGCGGGCGCTGAGCGGGCGATGGCGCCGCGGCTCAGGCGCGCTTCACGAACACCGTGGCCTCGGAGTTGATGCACCAGCGGCGGCCCGTGGGCTTGGGGCCGTCGTCAAAGACGTGGCCTTGGTGACCGCCGCAGCGGGCGCACTCGGCCTCCTCACGCACCATGCCGTAGCTGGAGTCGAGGTTCACCCGGACGTGCTCGGCCCGAATCGGGCGCGTGAAGCTCGGCCAGCCGGTGCCGGAGTCAAACTTGTCGGCGCTCGACCAGAGCTGCAGGCCGCAGCCCGCGCAGACGTAGACGCCTTCAGCGTGGTTGTCCCAGTGGGCCCCGCTGTAGGCGCGCTCGGTGCCCTCCTCACGCAGGATGTGGTAGGCCGTGGGGTTCAACAGCTTCTTCCACTCGGCGTCGGTCAGGGTGATCGGCGTCACCGTGGCGGGGGAGGCGGCCTCGGTGGTCAGGCCGGGGGCGGCGTTGCCTTTGAGGGCGGGCGCGACGCCTCCAGCGCGGGCGCAGCCAGCGAAGGCGAGGGCGGCGGCGACAAATGAGCGGCGGGTCATGGCGACACCTCGGTGAGCGCGGGGCTTGGCGCTCAACCACAAGATGCCGCGGCGCTAGGCGGGGTTGCGGCCGCGGGTGGATCCGCGGGAGATGTCCGCTCAGCGCGCCGCGTCGGGCGCGGGGGGATCCTCCAGATGCGCCCGATCGTTCTGCACCCACACCCGCAGGCCCTCGGCCTCAGACCAGCCCAGCAGGTTCACCGCGGTGTTGCTCTGGGTGAGCTTTCGTAGGCCCGTGAGGGGCTGGCCCAAGGCGGCGAGGAGCGTGGTGACGATGAGGAGCTGGTGGCTCACGACGATCACCGGCGGGCCGGGCGGGTGGGCCTGGGCGATGCGGGTCAAGGCGGCCACGCCGCGGGACTGGCAGGCGGAGAGCGCCTCGCCGCCGGGGATCACCGCGCTCGCGGGGTCGCTCATCCAGGCCGCGAAGACCTCGGGGAAACGTGCGAAGGCCGTGGGCCCGTCGAGGCCCTCAAGCTCGCCCTGGTGAAGCTCCATGAGCTGATCGTCGAGGGTGAGCGGGTCACCCAGGGCCTCGGCGGTCTGGCGGGCGCGGGCGAGGGGAGAGGCGTAGAGCGCGGCGCGGGGCACCCCCCGAAGGCGGGCGGCGAGGCGCGCGGCCTGGCGGCGACCCTCTTCATCCAGGGGCACGTCCGTGCGGCCGACGAAACGACGCTCCACGTTGGCCAGGGTCTGACCATGGCGCACAAGCAAGAGCGGCACCTGCCCCAGCGCGGCCACAGGGCCCCAATCCAAGGCGTTGAGGGGGGTTGGGAGGTCGGCGCGCAGAGTTTGCATGGCCTGGACTAACTCTTTGAGGAGAACGCACGATATTCTATAAGACCGCGCTGACAGGAGTGCTGCGGGAGCCATGAACGACCCAAAGAAGGCCTTTGACCCGCTCGCGAGCCTGTTTGACGGGCCGAACCTTCGCGCCATCGCCGCCGCGACCGCGCTGAACGCCTACGCGGACGACGGGCTGGACTCCTTCTTGGGCGCCTCCTACCCCACGGAGGAGGCTGAAGACGAGGGCGACGCGCCGTCGCCGGTGGGGGAGATCGGCGGCTGGGATCAGGTGCTCGCCGCGCTGCCTCCGCCGCCGCCTTCAGCCCTGCGCGCCGCGACGCCGCGTGTTGAGGCGCCGCCGATCGTCGAGGCGCCTCCGCCTGTGGTCGCCCCCGCCGCGCCAGAGGCCCCCGCCGAGCCCAGCGTCGCCGACAAGCTCGCCTTGGCGCGCTCCTCGCTCAGGCGGCCATGGCCCGGGCCAAAGGGGCCATCGTGGAGCCTCCGCCCAAACCTGCGCCGCCGCCCGCGCCGCCCGCCGCGCCAGAGGTCGACAAGGCCGCCTTGGCGAAGGCGCTGGCGAAGGCCGCGATCGCCCGGGCCAAAGCCAACCCCGCGCCCGCGCCGCCTCCTGTCGCCGCGCCCGTCGCCGCCGCGCCCGTCGCCGCCGCCGCCCCGCCGCCCAAGAAGGCCGGGCTCGCCAGCCGCGCCCAGCGCCCGATGTCGGCGTTGGAGGCCGCCCAGGCCGCCGCCGACTCCGAGCGCCGCCGCAAAGCCGCCGAGCAGATTCACGCCGTGCGAGATCTCGCCGTGCAGGTCGCCGGTCTGCTGCGCCGTCAGCTCCCCTCGGCGAGCAAGCTTGAGATCGTCAACGCCCTCGTGCTCGACGAGCGCACCACCCTCCGCGCCTTGTGGAAGGGCCACCGCGCGAAGTTCGCCGCCCAGGGCGCCCTCGATCAGGTCGTCGCCACCACCAACGTGCTCCGCGCCTTAGACGCCGTGGCTGAGGGCCAGCTCGTCGCCAGCATCGTCGAGACCGAGACGACGGAGTACCTCGTCTGGGTCGATCTCGGCTCTCAGGCGACCATCGCCGCGTTCTCCAACGCGCGCTCGTGGTACGCCGGGGTGCAGCTAAACGCTCAGCTTGGGCGGCTCCTCGGCCCCCAGGGTCCATGAGACCAGCGGGCCAAGATGAGCAGCGTCCACAGGCGGCGGCGGTGGTCGGCTTGGCCTTGGGTGTGCTCACGCACGAGGCGGCGCACGAGCTCGCCGTCGATGAGCCCGGCCAAGGCGTCATCAAGGCCGTCCAGCAGCCCACGCATGGGCCCGGCGAGCCAAGGGCCGAGGGGCGCGCCGAAGCCCTTCTTGGGGCGTTTGGTGAGGGCTGGGGGCAGCAGCTCGGCCACGGATCTGCGTAAGAGCGCCTTGGTCTGCCCGCCGCGGAGGTGGGCGGCCACGGGGATGTCCGCGGCCAGGGCCACGAGGCGGTGGCACAGAAACGGCGCCCGGGCCTCCACCGAGCTGAGCATCGACGCCCGGTCCACCTTCGTCAGCACCCCTTCACCCAGGTAGAGCCGCTGATTGAGGTACATCGCGCGGCCCGCGACCTCCGGCGCGGCGGCGGCGGCCTCGGCCCAGGCGTCGACGACGTCCCAGGCGGCGAGGGGCGCCCGCCCGGTGAGCGGCAGGAGCTCCCGCGGGGTGAAGGCGCCGAGCCAGACCTGATCGCGCCGCGCCCATGGCAGGCCGAGGCCCTCGGCGAAGCGCTGGGCCATAAACGTCTTGCTCAGGTTCTCCGTAGACGTCGGCAGACGCCCGACGAGCGCGCGGGCGACGGGCCCCAAGGCGCTCAGGCGCTCGGCGAGGGGGTGGGCGAGGTACGTCGGATACCCGCCGAAGAGCTCATCAGCGCCGTCACCGCCGATGCTCACCCGAAACCCGGCCTCGTGGATGGCCTTGTACAGCGCCCGCGTGGGCACCAGAGAGCCGTCGGCCAAGGGCTCACACAGGCGCGCGGTGAGGTCGTCCAAGGCCTCGGGCAAGGCCGAGGCGGGCAGGGGAACGGCGTGGTGTGTCGCCCCGACGTGCTTCGCCATCAAGGCCGCTGGGCCGCCCTCGTCAAAGCTGGGCTCGTCGAAGGTGACGGTGAAGGTGTGCGGCGGCGTCTCCGGGCGCAGGCGGGCGGCGAAGGCGAGCACGGCGGAGGAGTCGATGCCGCCTGAGAGCGTGACGGCGACGGGCAGCTCGGTGTCGAGGCGCTGCTTGACGGCGATCTGCAGAGAGCTGAGCACGGCGCGCTCCCACCGCGGCTCCTCCAAGCGGCTGGGGTTCGCGCCAGGCACGGGCGGACGCCACCACGGCGTGATGCGCAGCCCCTCCGGGTCAATCCGCAGGAGATGGCCCGGCTGGAGCTTAAAGACGCCCTGGTAGATCGAGCGCGGCGCCGGGATGTACTCAAACATCAAGAGCTGGTGCAGGGCGTCGGGGCAGAGCTGCCGAGGCTGATCGGGCAGGCTCAAGAGGCCCTTGAGCTCCGAGGCGAAGCGCAGCGTGTCGCCGCGGCGGGTCCAATAGAGCGGCTTCTCGCCCATTCGGTCTCGGGCGAGGGTCAAGGCCCGGGTGTTGGGCTCCCAGACGGCGATGGCGAACATGCCGTCCAGGCGGGTGAGCGCCTGCTCTACGCCCAGCTCGTCCACGAGCGCCGCCACGACCTCGGTGTCCGAGCGCGTCGAGAACCGCCGCCCCTGGGCCGCGAGCTCCTTGCGCAGGGCGTTGTGGTTGTAGATCTCGCCGTTCATGGCCACCCACGCCCCGCCGTGGCGCAAGGGCTGGTGGCCGCCAGGAGCATCGACGATGGCCAGGCGGCGCGAGCCGAGCACCACGCCGTCGAGGCGCACGAGGCCCTCGTCATCGGGGCCGCGGTGGGTCAAGACGCTGAGCATTCGCCGGGTCTGCGCCTCAGCGTCAACGCCAACGCCCGGGCCGACGATCCCGGCGACACCACACACGGCCTAAACCGCCTCACCCGGCGAGACCACCTCTTCGGCGGTCTCCAGGTTCCACACGCTGCGGATGCGGTACGGCGCCTTGTCGCGGATGTCGTAGTGCATCCGGATGAGCACCTCCGCGATGATGCCGAGCGTGATCTCGATGACCCCGAAGAGCGCGAGGATCGGCCCCAACAAGGCCAAGGCGAGCACCGCCAGGGGCGCGTCGAAGAGCGCGTAGGTGAGCACCGCGCCAAGCCACGCCGCCCCGCCCAAGATCAGCCCCGCGAAGCCCGCCCAGCCGAAGAAGTAGATCGGCGTCACATAGAAGTCGCGCAGAAACTTCACCGTGGTGAGGTCCAGGAGCACCTTGGGCACCCGCGAGAGGCCGTACTTCGAGACGCCGCGGGTGCGGGCGTGGTGGCGCACGGGGAGCTCCACCACCTTCGCCCCGGCCCAGGTGACGTAGATCGGGATGAAGCGGTGCATCTCGCCATAGAGCGGCACCCCCTTCACATACTCCCGGCGGTACACCCGCAGGGTGCAGCCGTAGTCGTGCAGATCGACCCGGAGAGCCAGGCGATGAGCCGGTTGGCGAGCCATGAGGGCAGGCGGCGGGAGATCGCTGGGTCTTTGCGGTCGGCGCGCCAGCCGCAGACGACGTCGTGGCCCTCGTCCAAGAGCTTGAGCATCGCCGGGATGTCCGCCGGATCGTTCTGAAGATCGGCGTCCATCGTGGCCAAGAGCGGGTGGCGCGCGTGGCGAAACCCGGCGCTCAGGGCGGCGGTCTGCCCGTAGTTGCGCACAAACCGGATCACCCGGGCGCGAGGATCCGACGCCACGATGGCGCGAAGCTCCTCCGCCGATCCGTCGCTCGACCCGTCATCGACGTAGAGCACCTCAAACGCCACCTGCGCCGCGTCCAGGGCGCTCACCAAGGCGTCATGCAGAGGGCTGAGGTTGCCGGCCTCGTTGTAGACGGGGACGATGACGGAGAGCGGCCCGGTCATCCCCCCGCCGCAGGGGCCGCAGGCGCCGCCGCGCCACCTTCAGCCGGGGGTGCCGCCGCGCCTTCCGCGGGCGGAGCGGCGCCCTCCGCGGGCGGAGCCGCCGCGCCGCCTTCACCCGTCGGCGCCCCTTCGCCCGGCGTCGCGCCGTTCGCGCCCGGCGTGAGCGCGCCGAGATCGGGGGTGTCCGAGAGCGCCAAGGCCACGCCGGTGATCGGCTCTACGCCGACGGTGAGCGTCGCCAAGGCCGCCGGATCGCTGGCGTTGGGGCCGTCGCCGTCTACGTCGATGAACGCGACGACGTGGAGCTGGCCGTAGTCTTTGGGCAGCTCAACGCTGAACTCGCCGAGCTTGGGCAAAGAGACGGCGTGCACGAGGTTCGGCGGCTGGTTGCCCTCTTGGGTCAAGAAGTCGAGTCGAATCGAGCCCTTCTTCTCGCCGGGGTAGGAGACCGTGCCCGAGAACGCCACACCTTCACCCTCAACAACGGTGAAGCGCGCCTCCTCTGGGCGTTTGCCCATGGGGCCCGCGGCGCCCTCAGCCGGGGGCGCGCCGCCTTCACCGGGCGCACCACCGCCGGGGGCGTCACCGCCCGGCGTCGCCGCAGGCGGAGTGGTCTCCGGACAAGCGGTCAGGAGGAGCAGAGCAGAGGACAACGTGATCAGGAACCGAGCGCGCATGACACCTCCCGTCTTGGCGGCCTGGCGCGTGATCACCGCTACCATCAGCGGCAAGCTGAAGTCAACGGTTCGCGGGTTCTGACTCAAAGACTTGACGGCTCGCCCACACACGCGGTAGGTCTGATGTTCCCCTGATCGTGAAGTCTATGTCCGTCACCCTTCGCGGCTACGTCTTTCTCGACGCGCTCCAACCTCAGCTCGCCGCCTTCACGGGCACGACCTGCCGTGGCTTCTTGCCGCTGGCGGGTCAGGCGTCGTTGTGGGTGGAGATCGCGCCAGGCATGCTCATCAACCGGGTCACCGACGTGGCCCTCAAGGCGACGCGCGCCACCCCTGCGGTGCAGGTGGTCGAGCGCGCGTTTGGGCTGTTGGAGGTCCACCACGACGACAAGGGCGAGGTGATGGCCGCGGGCGCGGCGATCCTCAAGCACCTCAACGTCGGTGAGACCCAACGCATCAAGCCCAAGGTGGTCTCGAACCAGATCATCCGCGCGGTGGAGCCCTACCAGGCCCAGCTCATCAACCGCAACCGCCAAGGCATGATGCTCATCCCCGGGCAGTCGCTGTTCATCTTAGAGACCGAGCCCGCGGCCTACGCGGTCCTCGCGGCGAACGAGGCCGAGAAGGCCGCGAACGTCAACCTCGTGAGCCTCCAGCCCTTCGGCGCCTTCGGGCGGCTGTGGATGGCGGGCAGCGAGGCCGAGATCGACGCCGCCGCCGCCGCCGCCGTGGCCGCCATCGAGGCTGTCTGGCGGCGCGCCCCCGGTTAGCTTCCGTCCCTCTCTCAAACTCACACCGCTCTTCGTACAACTCTCAGGGAGTCTCCAATGGCTGACGCGCTCGGCATGATCGAAACCAAAGGATTTATCGGCATGGTCGAGGCCGCCGACGCGATGGTGAAGGCCGCGCGGGTGGAGCTGGTCGGCTTCGAGAAGATCGGCGGCGGCTACGTCACCGCCATCGTGCGTGGCGACGTCGCCGCGGTGAAGGCCGCCACCGAGGCCGGCGCCCGCCAGGCCCAGGCCGTGGGTGAGCTCGTCTCCGTTCACGTCATCCCGCGTCCCCACGCGAACATCGACGAGATCCTGCCCTTGGGCCGCGGCGCCAAGAAGGGCGAGTGAGCTAAGGCGCTCCTCGCCACTTTGGAGGCGGAATGAAGCTGGGCCGTGTCGTGGGCACGCTCGTGGCCACACAGAAGGATCCAAAGCTAGAGGGCCTGCGCCTGTACCTGGTGCAGGATCTCAGCCTCTCCTTAGAGGGCAAAGACGCCTTCGTCGTCGCCGCCGACGCCATGGGCGCTGGCGTGGGGGAGGTCGTGCTCTACGCCTCGGGCTCAAGCGCCCGGCAGACCGCCCAGACGGAGGGCCGCCCCGTAGACGCGGTGATCATGGCGATCGTGGACACCATCCACCGCCCCGAGGGCCTCGTCTACAACAAGAACCCCGCGTTCCCCGCGAGTGAGGACGACGCCTGATGCAGCTCCGCGACGATCAGATGCTCGCCCTGGTGGATCAGGTGCTCAAGCGGGTGCGCGCGGGCGACGTGCGGCCGCGCGGGGAGATCCCCAAAGATCCCCGCGGCGTGTACAAGACCGTCTCCGACGCCGTCGCCGCCGCGCGCACCGCCCAGCAGCTCTTGATCAACCTGCCCTTAGAGAAGCGCCGGGAGATCGTCGCCAACATCCGCCGCCGCGCCGGGGAAGACGTCCACAACCTCGCGCGCATGGCCCGGGAAGAGACGGGCCTGGGCCGCATCGACGACAAGATCAAGAAGAACCTGCTCGTCATCCACAAGACGCCGGGCCCGGAGATCTTGGAGACGACGGCCTGGACAGGCGACGACGGCCTCACCTTGATGGAGCGGGCGCCCTATGGCGTCATCGGCTCGATCACGCCGTGCACCAACCCCACGGAGACCATCCTCAACAACGGCATCGGGATGGTCAGCGGCGGCAACACCGTCGTGTTCAACACCCACCCCTCGGCCAAAGGGGTGAGCGCCTACTGCATCGACCTCATCAACCGCGCCAGCGTCGAGGTCGGCGGCCCGTCGGACATCATGTGCGCCGTGGCCAGCCCCACCATCGACTCGGCGAACGAGCTGATGAAGTTCCCCGGCGTGCGCCTGATCGTGGTGACCGGCGGCGGCCCCGTGGTGAAGGCCGCGATGAACTCGGGCAAGAAGGCGATCTGCGCCGGGCCCGGCAACCCGCCCGTGGTGGTGGACGAGACGGCGGACATCGAGCAGGCCGGGCGCGGCATCGTCGCCGGGGCGAGCTTCGACAACAACGTCATCTGCACCGATGAGAAGGAGGTCTTCGCGGTCTCCAAGATCGTCGACAAGCTCTTTGAGGTGATGTTGGCCTCCGGCGCGGTGAAGCTCACGAACCACCAGGTCACCCGCCTGGAGAAGCTCGTGCTCACCCCCGATCGGGAGCACGTCAACCGCGCCTGGGTGGGCAAAGACGCCGGGGAGTTCCTGCGGGAGATCGACGTGCCGTTCAAGGGCGACCCGCGGCTGATCGTCGCTGAGCTGCCCGCGGAGCACCCCTTCGTTCAGCAAGAGCTGCTCATGCCCATCGTCGGCGTGGTGCGCGTGAAAGACGTTCACGACGGCATCGATCAGGCGGTGCTCGCCGAGCACGGCTACGGCCACACCGCGAGCATGTACAGCAAGAACCTCGACGCGCTGCACCGCATGGCCCGGGTGGTGAACTGCTCGATCTTCGTGAAGAACGCGCCGAACTACGCGGGCTTGGGCTTCGGCGGCGAGGGCTTCACGTCCTTCACCATCGCCTCGCCGACGGGTGAGGGCCTCACCACCGCGCGTGACTTCACCCGCGTTCGCCGCTGCACGCTCGCCGGCTACTTCCGGATCGTCTGATGCTCGGAGACGCCCTCGGGCTCGTGGAGCTGGGGTCTTTGGCGCGGGGGTATCGCGCCTTAGATGCGTTGACCAAACGTTCCCCGGTGACCGTGCTTGAGGCGAACCTCGTCGAGCCCGGCAAGTTCCTGCTTCTGTTCTGCGGCGGCGTCGCCGAGGTCGAAGAGGCGATGTCGGCGGCCTTGGCCGTGGCCGACGGCGCGCTCATCGATCAGCTCCTGTTGCCGTTCGCCCACGCCGCGCTCTTGCCGGCCTTGGCGGGGCACGTCCAGGTGGGCAGCCCCGACACGCTCGGCGTCGTCGAGGGGCGCACCCCGGCGGCGACCTTGTTGGCGGCGGATCGTGCCCTCAAAGACGCCGACGTGCGCCTCTGCGGCCTGCGGGTGAGCCCCGGCTTGGGCGGGCGCGGCGTGTTCGTGATCGCCGGGGTTCAGCACGACGTCGAGGCCGGCCTCGCCGCCGCCACGGCCCAGCTCAACGCCCGGGGCGCGTTTTTTGCCGCCGAGCTCATCCCCCGGCCCAGCGACGAGCTCGTGGCCTTGGTGCTGCGCCCCGCGCCGTTCAACCTCTCCCCAAACCTCCTTCGAGGCGCCTGATGCAGCTCGCCCGTGTGCTCGGCGTCGTCGTCGCCTCGGTGAAGCACCCGTCCCTCATCGGCGTGCGGCTCCTGCTGATCCAGCCCCAAGACCACGACGGTCTGCCCGATGGAGACGCCATCGTGGCCGCTGACGCGCTCCAGGCGGGCCCCGGTGAGCTGGTGGAGTGGATCACCGGGCGTGAGGCGGCCTTGGCCTTGCCCGACACCTTCTCGCCCGTGGACGCCACGGTGATCGCCATCGTCGATCACCACCACCCCAACGCGGGTGAGGGGGCCCCATGATCCTCTGCCGCGTCTTGGGAAACGCCGTCGCCACGGTCAAACACCCGGTCTATGTCGGGCGCACCGTGCTCATCGTGCAGCCCGTGCGCCCCGACGGCGACGCGCGCCTGGGCCGGTCGTTCTTGGCTGTGGACGCCGTAGGCGCGGGGGAGGGCGATCTTGTCTTGTGCAGCCGCGAGGGCAACACCGCCCGTCAGCTCCTCGGCGGCCCAGACGATCCCTTTCACAGCGTCGTCTTGGCGATCATCGACCGAATCAACACCGCCGCGGGTGAGGTCCGGGGGCCCGGTCCTGGCCCAGACGGCACCTGAGGTTCACCGTGTCTGATGCCCGCTTCGCCACAGAGATCCTCGTCAGCGACGACGGCCGCCGCGCCTTCCGGGTGCCCCGGGGCTTCGCGCCCTCGTCAGGGGTGGTCGGTCTGCGGGGCCTCGACGGACCGCTGAGCGCCTCTGAGGAGGACCTGGCCGGCCTTGAGCTGCCCGTCGCGGACGCCTTGGCCGAGGTGAACGAGCGCTTGGAGGAGGGCTACGAGGAGGCCCGGGCCCTGGGGCGTCACCTGATGGCGCTCGCGCGTCTGGCCGCCGCCCTGCGCCGCCCTGAGATGGAGGAGCGGCTGGGGGAGGCCACCCGGGCCAGCGAAGACGCCGCGCGCCGGGTGCGTGAGGCCTTGGGCGCCGAGGTCAACGATCAGGCCCGCCCCGAGACCCGCTCAGAGACCCGGTCCGACGCCCGCCCCGATGAGCTGCTCGGCGAGGCCGCGCGGGAGATCGGCCAGCGCCTTCGGGGCCTGTTCCAGTCGTCCGAGGTCACCGACGCGCTCTCGACCTTGGGCTCACGCCTTCAAGACCTCGCCGGGAGCCTTCAAGACGAGGCCCGCCGCCGCAGCGAGCCCCAGAAGCCCCGCGACGGGGAGGGTTAGGCCGTGTCTCACCCGGAGGAGCGCGCCCGCGCCGCCTTGGTCTCGGTCTCGCGTCGCCTGCACAGCGCGGGCTGGGTGGCGAACCACGACGGCAACGCCTCGGCGCGTCTGGACGATGGCCGGATCCTCGCGACGCCGACGGCCGTCTCCAAGGCGGAGGTCAGCGCTGAGTCGCTGGTGACGCTCAACGACGAGGGGGCGGTCATCGCCGGCACCCGCAAGGTCTTCTCGGAGATCGCGCTGCACCGCTGCGCCTATCGGGTGCGTGAGGACGTCTCCGCGGTCCTGCACGCGCACCCGCCCTACGCCACGGCGATGGCGGTGGCGGGGGTGGGCCTCGGCGCGCCGTTTATGGCCGAGCCCGTCGTCTCATTGGGCCGGGAGATCCCGCTCATCCCCCACCTGCTCCCGGGCGAAGACGATGGTGAGCTGGCCGAGGCGCTCACCCGCGCCGACGCCGTGCTGCTCGGCAACCACGGCGTGCTCACCGTCGGCCCCGATCTGGAGACCTGCCTGCTAAGAATGGAGCTGGTGGAGCACCTCGCCAAGATCTTCACCTTGAGCCTGCCCCACGGCGGCCCGAGGGCCCTGGACGAGCGCCTGGTGGACACGCTCCAGAGCAAACATGAGCAGCTCTTCCCCAAGCGGCTTCGTGACTCCGCGCGGAGTCACGTCGAAGACGACGCCCCGATCGCGCCTTTGGCCCGCGCCCAAGACGTCGTGAAAGACGCCCTGAGCCGCTTCCGCTGATCTTCGCGCCCAGGCTACTGGGTGACGCAGGTCTCGACGAGCAGGGTGACCGTGGCCGGGCCGATGCCCTCGACGCGGTCTAGATCGGCGCAGGTGGTGAACGGGCCGCGCTCCTCACGATCCCGCAGGATGGCCTGGGCCTTGGACGGGCCGATGCCGGGGAGCTGCTCAAGCTCGGAGATCGGGGCGCTGTTGATGTTGATCTTGCCAGCAGGAGCCGACGCGGCGGCTTTGGGCGCAGGCGCGGGGCTGGCCGGGCTCGTCGAGGCGGCGGCGGCGGTTGGGGCCGAAGGGCGCGACGGCGCCGTCCCCAAACTCGACCAGGCCGTTGAGGTTCGTGAGCGTCGCGGGGCCGATGCCGGTGACGGCGTCGAGGTCACCCAGCGCCTTAAACGGCCCGTGGGCCTCGCGGTGCTGAATGATCGCGACGGCTTTGGACGGGCCGATGCCGGGCAGAGTCTCTAGCTCTGACTGGCTCGCGGTGTTGATGTTGACCCCCGCCTCAGCCGCCCCACCGAAGAGGAGCGCCACGCCCAGAAGAATGCCTTGAATCAGCGATCGCACAGGACCTCCGCGCAGGCCGTTTGAGGAGGCGCCTGGACGCTCACAGCTCGATCTCGTCGGGGAGATCCGCGCTGCGCGCCGCCAGACGCTTGAGGCGCTCCGTCGCCTCCTGTAGCCGGGCTTCTTCTTCGGGGACCGGCTCCCCGTGGTCTAAACCGAAGGCGGTGGGCTCCGCAAAGGCCTCCCGCAGCTCCAGCACCATGCCCTCGTGAGCGCCTGGGGGCAGGGCCGAGAGGGGCGCGTTGAACTTGGCGCCGCCATGCTCCAACACCACAAGATCACCCTCGATTCTGTCTACGATCAGCCGAGGGCTCATGGTGACTCCGGGCTCGCCGTGGCCGCGAGGCCGGGCTGTGTGCCGCCCCAGCCGCCGCCGCTCAGGGCTGGGCGTGGCGAGTAAGGCAGGCCGTCGGTGACATAGACCCCTTGGCCCGTGGAGACGACGGTGATGTGGCCGCTGAGGTCGGTGCGGTAGATGGTGGCGCCCGCTTGGCTGAGGCGCTCGAGGGTCTCTGCGCCGGGGTGGCCATACGAGTTGCCAGCGCCGACGCTGATGAGCGCGATCGTCGGCGAGAGGGCGTCTAAGAAGTGTTCGCTTGTGGAGTGCCGCGAGCCGTGGTGGGCGACCTTGAGCACGTCACAGGTCTCGACGCCGCGGCTGAGCATGGCGCGCTCGGTGTCTTCTTCGCTGTCGCCGGTGAACAAGAAGCAGTCGGCGCCGTGATCGACCCGCAGCACGACGGAGTTGGAGTTCAGATCCGAGCGGGTGTCTTTGAGCGGGGAGTCCCCGGGCCAGAGGACCTGCACGGTGATGCCGTCGTCGAGCTTGTAGACTTGGCCCGTGCGCGCGGTCTTGTACGTCACCCCTTTGGCCTCGATGGTCTGCATCAACGAGGTGTAGGTGCGGGAGGTGTGGGGCATGCCGCTGTCGATGTACATGCCCACCTCAAACCCCTCGATCACCGGGCGCATCCCGCCGATGTGATCGGCGTGGGCGTGGGTGGCCACCACCAGCGCCAACGACTCCACCCCGAGGGCCTGGAGCTGGGGCGCGGTGTCGTCGAGGTCGTCTCCGGCGTCGATGAGGACGTGTTTCCCGGCGGGGGTGGTCAGGAGGATCGCGTCACCCTGGCCCACGTCCATGACGTGAACCTTCAGCTCTCCAGCGAGCGCGGCGCTGAGGAAGAGCGTAGCGAGCAACGGCCCTCCGGACTCCCAGGGGAGACGAGCAGGAGATCAGAGCAGCTCTTGGAACCAGATGGTGCGGACCGTGTAATCGTAGCAGCCGATGTACCGCTTGCCGCCGGACGAGATGGTCTCGTTGTGGAAACCCAAGGCCGCGTCGGCGCCGCCCAAGGTGTCAATGCTCCAGGCCGAGCCGTCATTCCGCGCCAGCAAGAGGTTGTTCTCGTTGCCGTCGAAGTAGAGGATCGAGGGGAAGCTGCCGTTGAGGAAGATCTCGGAGTCGGCGCCGCGGAAGTCGCCGGAGTCGATCGTCTCGATGGACCAGTCGGTGCCAGAGCCCCGGGCGAGCTTGAGATCTTGGTTCGCCGAGTCTTGGTAGGCGATCATCAGCTCGCTGCCGGTGTGAACCATCGACGGCCACTTGCCGACGTCACCCTCGGAGTCGACCACCACGGTGAGGTA
The DNA here is from genome assembly GCA_016717595.1 of Deltaproteobacteria bacterium. Classification (GTDB taxonomy): domain Bacteria; phylum Myxococcota_A; class UBA796; order UBA796; family CAJQPC01; genus JADKFE01. Next base: position 87,476 of record JADKFE010000017.1, read on the forward strand.
GTTGCCCGCGGTGCCCGAGGCGAGCTTGAGATCGCCGTTCGCGGCGTCGTAGTAGGCGATGTACTCCACGCCGTCGTGAATGAGCAGGCGGGCGAAGCTGCCGACGTCGGCCTCTTTGGGCTCCTCTTCAGAGCCATCGGGCGGGATGAAGTCGGTGCCCTCGTCCACCACCTCACCGACGAAGGACGTGTCCTTCCAGTGCGCGACGCGGAGCTGGCCCTTGTAGCGGTCGTAGTGGGCGACGACGGGGTTGTTCGAGGCGTCGAGGGCGAGGGAGCTGAACAGGCCGGCGTTGGGGGTGACGCCGCCGCCGACGTCAGCGATGCCTTTGGTGTAGCTGTTCTTGCCGTCGCGACGGGCGTAGAGGAGCGCGCCGTTGATCGCGTCGTAGTAGGTGATCCAGGCCGTGCCCGCGGAGTCGATGGCCAAGGACGTGTACTTGCCACGATCACCGGAGTCGAGGCCGTTGGCGTCGGCGAAGCCGTCGATGCGCTCCTCGGCCCAGGTCATGTCTTCGCCCTTCATCGTGCCGATGCGGAACGACAGACCCCCCTTGGTGCGATCGTAGTAGGCCATCGCCGGGCTGCCGTCGGGCATCGTGCGCATCGACAGGTACTGGCCGATGTCGTGGGGCTCCTCGGGGATGGGATCAGGGTCCGGCTCGGGCACAACCTCGTCCCGACAGCCCTTACAGGCCTCCAGCCAGAAGCTGCTCACGACGACGAGGAGAGCGGGGAGGGCTCGGGCCGGGGAGGGGGCGGAGAATCGGCGCATGGACCTGGACCTCTGGAGGGGCGGGATCAAGGGCTCAGCGTACCTGAGGCCTGGGGGGGTGTCAATCACCGATATGGTGATCAGCGCACCCGATGCGGGTTGGCGTAGATCCAAACGGCCTCACGCATGTGTGGAGCGGGATCCGCCCCCAAAAAAGGGCTGAGATGAAGCGGGGTGATGGTGAAGACGACCCGGTACACCCCGGGCTCGGTGAGGGTGTGGGCGCCGCATCCTTGGGCGAAGGGCTGGCCATCTTTGAGCACTTGGGCGGAGATCTCCGGCGGCGTGAGGCCCCGGGGGCTGAGCGCGGCGAGGCGGGGGCAGCGCACCCGAAGCTCACCGGTCGGGGCGTCGGCGCCGATCTCGTAGCGTGCGCCCGCGTCGTCGTAGAGGGCCACGTCGAAGTCCGCCGGGGTGCCGAAGGCCTCAAAGACGATGTAGCCGCGCCCGGCGCGCTGGGCGGCCTCGACGGCCTGGGCGGTCACGGCCTCACCGGGCGCGGCGTCTTGGGGGCTGAGCAGGAGCCAGTTTGAGAACCAGCGCATCATCCGGCGGTAGGAGTCGCCGCGCTCGCCGTCGCGCATGATGATCGGCAGGGCGTTCTGGTGGGCGTCGGTGCCCGCGAAGCCGAAGGTGGGCCCCTGGGCCGAGAGCGTGTCCCAGGCCAAGATCGACGGCGCCTGCTCCTGAACCACCGCCAAGAACAGCAGGTCGGGCTCGGCCACGCCGTCAGGGTTCGTGAAGTCGGCGATGTCCGAGAGCCAGGAGAGGCTGTCCAAGCCGAGGGACTCTTCGCGGATGTTGGGATCGACCATGGCGTGCAGGTTGAAGGCCTCTAGGCCCACGAGCCCGGCGTCTTGAAGGCGCGTGAGCTCGGCGATCTCTTCGCCCTCGGTGTGGGCGAGGGTCAACACCGCGCCCGTGGCGACCATCGCGGCGATCGCCTCATCGTCACGGCGGTTGTAGAGCGCGTCCCGAGCCGCGGCGTCGCCCTCGACGTGCCTGCGCAGGCCCTGGGGCATGAGCGTGTCTTCGATGCCGGGCAGCACCAGGACCAAGCGCCCATCGGCGCAGCGGACGTGGTTGCCGACCGCCACACCGTCGAGGAGCTCTGGGCGATCCCCCTCGGCGGCCCAGGTGAGCGTGTCGTAGTCTTGCGCCGCGGCGTGGGTGGGGTGATCGGTCAGGGAGGCGACATCGAGGCCGACGTCGCAGATCGCCGCGCGCAGATCGGCGAGGCAGGGGGCGTTCGGGGCCCCGTCAGGCAGGGGATCCCCGTCGCAGGCGTCGTGGCTCCAAGGCGAGTGCAGGTGCAGGATGCTCCGCGCCGCGATGTAGCCGCCGAGATCTTGCTCGCTCGGGTCAATCCGCGCCAAGGTGCGTGAGAACGGCACGGTCTGGGGCGCGGTGTCTACCGCTTCAGGCGCCTTGGTGCATGCGTGAGCGAGGGCGAGGAGCAGCACGGCGGCACCTTCGATTGACGGGAGAGCGAGACTCTAATACGAGCGGCGGCATGCCCTCGTAGCTCAGTTGGATAGAGCAGCGGATTCCTAATCCGCAGGTCGCACGTTCAAATCGTGTCGGGGGTACATCAAAAATCTTGTTGAAGAACAAGATCTTAGAGCGGAAGGGTTCGAGTAGGTCTGAGGTGGTGCCGCCCCCTCAGACCAGCTCACCCTTCTCCCGCATAACCTCGGCGAAGTAGTCCACCGTGCGGCGCAGGCCGTCCTCAAAGCTCACCTGAGGCTCCCAGCCGAGGCGCTCCCGGGCGCGGCTGATGTCGGGGCGGCGGCGCGTGGGGTCGTCTTGGGGCAGCGGTTTATGAACGACGCCCGCGGGGTTGTTCGTGAAGCGGTTGATGTAGTCGGCGAGCTCCAACATCGAGCGCTCGGTGGGGTTTCCGACGTTGCAGGGCTCGGCGAGGTCGGACTCCATCAGGCGGAACAGGCCGTCGACGAGGTCGCTGACATAACAGAAGGAGCGGGTCTGGCTGCCGTCGCCGAAGACGGTCAAGGGCTCGCCGCGCAGGGCTTGGGAGCAGAACGCGGGGATCACCCGGCCGTCGTTCACGCGCATCCGGGGGCCGTAGGTGTTGAAGATGCGGACGATTCGTGTGGGCACGCCCTTGTAGCGGTGAAACGCCATGGTGAGCGCCTCCGCGTACCGTTTGGCCTCGTCGTAGACCGAGCGCGGGCCGATGGGGTTGACGTTGCCCCAGTACGACTCGACCTGGGGGTGCACCGCCGGGTCGCCGTAGACCTCAGACGTAGAGGCCAAGAAGAAGCGGGCGCCGTCTTGCAGGGCGCGCTCTAGGCCGAGGCGGGTGGCGTCGGAGCCGGCGAAGAGGGTCTCAAAGGGCAGCTCGACATAGTCGATCGGGCTCGCCGGGGAGGCCATGTGGTAGACGCGGTCGAAGCGGCCGCTCACGGGCAAGGCCTTGGTGACGTCGGCCTCGATGAAGGTGAAGCGGGGCTCACGGCGCAGCTCGCGCAGGTTTCGCTCGGCGCCGGTGATGAAGTTGTCGAGCGCGACGACCTCGTGACCATCAGCGATCAGCCGCTCACAGAGGTGGGACGGCACAAACCCGGCTCCGCCGGTGACGAGGGTTCTCATGGCTGGCTCCTGCGCGTTCAGGGCTGGGTAACCCCGGCGTGAAGGCCCGGCGAGGCCACGGCCCGCGGTGATCCGCCGCCGCCGAGCGGGGGAGCGGCGAGGCCCAAAGCTCGTTAGGGTGGGCCCGTCGCGCGCCCCGCCAAACGGAGCTTATGCAGCAGCTTCGGCCCACCACCGCCCTCATCCACGCCGATCGCCTGCGCCACAACCTCGGCGTGGTGCGTTCGCGTGTGGGCGCGGGTGTCGCCGTGTGCGCCTCGGTCAAGGGCGACGCCTACGGCCACGGCGCCGCCCTGACGGCCTTGGCCTTGGAGGCGAGCGGGGTGGAGTGGTTCGGCGTGGCCTTGGTCGAGGAGGGTGAGCTCCTCCGCGCGGCCGGGGTGAAGGCGCCGATCTTGTGTTTGGAGGGGGTGGCGGTGTTCGGCGCTGAGACCGCCATTGAGCGTGGGCTCACGCCGATGCTCTTTGATCTGGACTCCGCCGCCGCGCTGCATGAGGTCGCCCGCCGCCGCGGCGTCACCGTGGCCGTTCACCTCAAGGTCGACACCGGCATGGGCCGCCTGGGCGTGCCCTATGGGGAGTGGGGCCCGTTCTTAGACCGCGTCGCCGACTTTGACACCTTAGACGTCACCGGCCTCGCCACCCACTTCGCCGAGGCCGAGAGCGACCCGACCTTCACCCGCGAACAAGCCCGGCGGTTTCGGGTCGCGGTGCAGGCCGCCAAGGCCCGGGCGTTTCATCCGAAGATGCTGCATTGCAGCAATTCGGCGGCGACCTTGGGCTACGACGACCTGCGGTTCACCATGGTGCGGCCTGGGCTGGCGCTGTACGGCGTGTCGCCTGGTCCTGGGCTCGGCGAGGGCCTGCGCCCGGTGATGCAGGTCGTGACGCGGGTGCTCTACGTGAAGAACATCCCGGCGGGCTACGGCGTGTCGTACGGGCGGCGCTGGGTGGCGCCGAGGCCGACGCGGCTGGCGACCTTGCCCGTGGGCTACGCGGACGGCTACCCGCGAGCGCTCTCCAACCGCGCAGAAGTGCTGGTTCATGGCCAGCGCTGCCCGGTTCGTGGAACGGTGTGTATGGACATGGTGATGGTGGACGTCACGGATGTGCAGACGCCGGTTCGCCCAGGAGATGAGGTGGAGCTCTTCGGCGACGGTGTGCGGGTGGAGGAGCTCGCGGAGATCGCCGGGACGATCCCCTACGAGGTGCTGTGCGGCGTGTCCCAGCGTGTTCCTCGGCGTGAGGCGGGGGCCCCATGAGCGCCGGGTCTCTCACCGGGTCTGTCACCGGCTTCTTCTCTGGGCTCGTCGAGGGCGTCGGGGCGGCGGTCATCCGTGTGGTGGAGCGTTTTGGCGCTTTCGCCGAGATCGCGGGCCGAGGCACCTGGAGCCTGTTCACCCCGCCGTATCGCCCGCGGCTCATCCTTCAGCAGCTTGAGTTTGTCGGGGTGCAGTCGCTCTCGATCGTGCTCATCTCGGGCTTTTTCACCGGCGGCGTGTTCGCGCTGCAGGCGGCGTATGGCTTCGGGCTGTTCGGCGCCGAGACCCTGACCGGCTCGACGGTGACGCTCTCGCTCTCGCGGTCGCTGGGCCCGGTGTTCTGCTCGTTGATGGTGACCGGGCGGGCGGGCTCGGCCATGGCGGCGGAGATCGGCACGATGAAGGTCACCGAGCAGATCGACGCCTTGGAGGCCATGGCCGTAGACCCGGTGGAGTACCTCGTCTCGCCGCGGGTGCTCGCCGGCGCGCTGATGGTGCCCGTGCTCTCGGCGATGTACACGGGCATCGGGATGCTCGGCGCCTACATGGTGAGCGTGCCGTACATGGGCATCGACGGCGGCGCCTTCTTGGACCGCATCGCCTGGTACGCCGACCCTGAAGACCTCCACTGGGGGCTGGTGAAGGCCTCGGTGTATGGCTGGGTGTTGGCGGCGGTGGGCTGCTGGAAGGGGCTCAGCGTGCGCGGAGGCGCCCAAGGCGTCGGGCAGGCCACCACGCAGGCCGTGGTCGTCTCTTCAGTGGCGATCTTGGTGCTCGACTACTTCTTCACCGATCTGTTGATGAAGCTCGGGCTGTTGACGTGAGCGAGTCCCCCTTCGACCCGCAGGACGCCGCCGTCGTCTTTGAGGGCGTCTACAAGGCGTTCGGGGCGCACAAGGTCTTGCAAGGCCTCGATCTTGTGGTGCCCAAGGGCAAATGTACGGTGATCATCGGGCGCTCGGGCACGGGCAAGAGCGTGACGCTCAAGCACGCCATGGGGCTCATCCAGCCCGACGCGGGCCGGGTGGTCGTGCTGGGCAAAGAGCTAGGCAAGCTCAAGCGGGATGAGCTCCAGCGGCTGCGGCTGCGGTTCGGCATGGTGTTTCAGAACGCCGCGCTGTTCGACTCGTTGAGCGTGTACGAGAACGTGGCGTTCCCGTTGCGGGAGCACGAGAAGCTCAGCGAGGCCGAGACGCTCAGCCGCGTCGAGGCCGTGCTCGCCCAGGTGGGGCTGAGCTTCGCGATTCAGAAGATGCCGTCGGAGCTCTCCGGCGGGATGCGTAAACGTGTGGGCCTCGCCCGAGCGATCATCCACACCCCCGACATCTTGCTCTACGACGAGCCGACGACGGGTCTAGACCCCATCCTCACCGCCCAGATCGACCAGCTCATCGCCGAGACCCAACAGAACCACCCCGGGATGTCCAGCGTCGTCGTGTCCCACGACATGAAGGGCGCGTTCTTGGTGGCGGACTACATCTACATGCTCCACCAAGGCAAGGTCGTGGCTCAGGGTGAGCCCGAGCACTTCAAGACCACGGACGATCCGCTCGTGCGGCAGTTCGTAGAGGGTCGTCTAGACGGCCCGATCGGTGTGGAGTGACCCTCTCTTCTGCGGCCCTGGCCGCGTCGCCGTAGGATTCGCGCCGTGAGCAACTTCTCTCGTGAATTCAAGGTCGGTGTCATCACCCTCATCGCGCTCGGCGTCGTCGTCGGCTTCACCCTGTTCACGGATGACCGCACCGGGGTCACCAGCGCCGACCGGTACTCGCTGTACGCGGATTTTCCATCGGCGACGGGCGTTTATGCCGGAACCCAGGTGCGTATCGCCGGGGTGACCGTCGGCTCGGTGCGCGAGATCAGCCTCGTCGATGGCAAAGCGCGGATGCGGCTGGAGATGTCTGGGGACGTCGAGCTCAGCCGGGAGAGCTTCGGCGTGATGGCGTCGAACGGCATCTTGGGAGACAAGGTCATCAACCTCACGCCGGGCCCGCCGGGCGAGCTGCTCGTCGACCAAGACATCCTGCCGATCAAGGTGACGGGCCCCGACTTGGAGATGCTCTCCAACCGCGCCGACCAGATCAGCGCCGATGTGGAGGTCATCACCGCCAAGTTCCGCCTGCTCATGGAGGGCGAGACCCCGGCGCGTATCGAGGCGACGATCAAGAGCCTGGACGAGACCGTGAACCGGGTGAACGGCCTCACCGCCGCCCAGTCGACGAGATCAGCGCCGTGGTCAAGAACCTGGAGGAGGCCAGCGCCCTGCTCAAGCTTCAGATCGAGCGCACCGGCGGCCAGGTCGACACCGAGATGGCGAGCGTCGGCGCCGCCATGGACAAGCTCGACGCCACCTTGGTGGAGGTCGAAGAGATCGCCGCGAAGGTGAACCGAGGGGAGGGCACCTTAGGCGCCTTGGTGAACGATGACGGCGCGGTGCGTGAGCTGGAGTCGGCCTTGGAGGAGGTGACGAACACCGTCACCGAGGTCAACAACCTCGTGCGTTCGGTCACCGAGCTGCAGACCGAGGTGTATTACGACGGCGCGGTGTACTTCGGCACCGACCCCAACGCCCCGGGCTTCACCGAGAACCCCGTCGCTGGCGGGATGCGCAACGCCTTGGGCGCGCGCCTGATGCCCCGGGAAGACTACTGGTACAACGTCGAGGTCGTCAGCCACCCCATCGGCACCATCGACCCCACGACGACGATCAACCCCGAGTACGGCAGCTCTTGGAGCCAGTACACCATCACATCGGGCTATCGTTTCTCATTCCAGCTCGCGCGCCGCTACGGGCCGATGGTGCTCCGCTTCGGCGTGAAAGACAGCGCCGGAGGTGTCGGCCTCGACGGGATGCTCCTACGCGATCGAGTCAAGCTCTCCGTGGATCTCTATGACTTCATGGTCGGCTCGTATCCGGTGTTCAACGGCACGCCGGTGTTGAACCTGGGCGCGCGGGTAGAGCCCATGAAGCACCTCTACCTGCAGGCCGGGGCCCACAACGTGCTCCTGGGCGCCCAATATGGGTACTTCACGGGGTATGTCGGCGGCGGCTTCACGTTCACCGACGACGATCTGCGCTGGATCCTCGCGCTGTTGCCGACGCCGTAGATCGCCCCGCGCCCGCCGCGATCTCAGCGGGAACGCCAAAGAGTTGACAGGCCGTCGCACCCCCGGTTGATCCGGGCTTGTCCAAGTGGTAGGACGATGGTGCCGCGCGCTCAGCCTCGCGCGGGTGTAGCATCTGCGCGTTCATGCCCACCTGCGGCGCCTCACCGCGCCCACCGGAGCAGGCTTCATGCCGAAAGACAACAAGAACGGCTTTGATGAGTTCGATGACCTCTTCTTCAAGGAAGGAGAGGGCATCTCCGGCGAGCGTTGGGACGACCCCCAGCCCTCGGCGGCGGACAAGGCGAAGCAGGAGGCTGAGCAGGCCGCGTTGCGGAAGGCTGAAGAGGACGCCGCGCGCCGCAAGGCCGAAGAGGAGGCCGCGCGCCGCAAGGCTGAAGAAGAGGCCGCGCGCCGCAGAGCCGAGCAGGAGGCTGAGGCCCGCCGGGTTGAAGAGGCTCGCCGGGCTGAGGAGGCCCGCCGGGCTGAAGAGGCTCGCCGCGCTGAAGAGGCCCGCCGCGCTGAGGAGGCCCGCCGCGCTGAAGAGGCCCGCCGCGCTGAGGAGGCCCGTCGTGTTGAGGAGGCCCGCCGCGTTGAGGAGGCCCGCCGCGCCGAGGAGGCCCGTCGTGTGGACGAGGCCCGGGTCGCTGAGGAGGCCCGCCGCCGCGCCGAGGCCGCCGCTCGCCAGGCCGCCTTAGAGGCGGAGTCGTCGTTTTTTGGTGACAACGAGTTCTCTGAGGAGGTGCCGATCCCCGTCGTCACCCAGGCCCCCACGCCACCTCCGCCCCCTGCGCCGCCACCGCCGCCCAAGCCGCCGAGCCCGCTCTCGGCGATGCCTACGCCAATTCAGGGCGGGCTCAGCTCCGCGCCGACCTTGATGGCGCCGATGGCCGACTTCCTCGCCGCGGCGATGGAAGAAGAGGCCGCCGAACAAGAGGCCCAAGAGGACGAGGTCGATGAGGAGGCGGCGGACGTGTTCGCCACCGCCGAGTCGTTCTTGGATGATGAGGACGAGCCCGGCGAAGGTGAGCCGCAGATCGTCAGCACCATTGAGGAGGAGCCCGTCGTAGAGGCGCCGGCCCCGGAGGTCTTCGCCGAGCGCGCCCCCGAGCCCACCCAGAACCCCGGGCTCGTCCCGTCGCGGTCGATGGACGTCGCGGCGCTGCCTGCTGAGGAGCCCGTCGAGGAGGCCGCCCCCGCCGAGCCCGCGCCCACCTTGCCCTACGGCGCGCTGAGCTCCGGGCCCACCCTCGTCGTGAGCATGGACTCCACGGAGTTCGCGGCGATGATGGAGGAGGCCGGCGCGCCCGTCGCCCAGGCGCCCGTCGCCGCGCCCCAGGCTGAGCTCGCCGCGGATGATCTCGGCTCTGACTGGGCTGGGGCCGTCGAGCTGCTCGTCGCCGAGGCCACACACCTTGAAGGGGTCGGCCGGGCCGCCGCGCTCGCCGAGGCCGCGCGCCTCTCCCGCACCCGTCTGGGCGATCTCACCCTCGCCGAGCAGCACGCGCGCGCCGCGATCGCCGCCGACGCCGGCTCGATCACCGCCGCCCGTGAGCTGACCGAGGTGCTCAACCGCACCCAACGATTCGGTGAGCTTCGTGAGCAGCTTGAGCGCCTCGCGGCCTTGGAGCCCGACGCCCGCACGGCCTCGGAGATCCTCCAGGACGCCGCGGTGCTCACCCGCAACCACCTTCAGAGCGACGTCGACGCCATGGCGCTCCTGCGCGCCTCCGCGGAGCGTCACCCCGAGGACTGGTTCACGCTCCAGCTCCTGCGCGACGGCCAGCTCGCCGCCCGCGACTGGGACGGCCTGAACGAGACCTTACGCCGCATGGCCGCGCTCTCCTCGGGCCCCCTCGCCGCGCGCCTGCACCACGAGCGTGGCCGCGTGTTGGCCGAGGGCCTGCGCCAGCCTGAGCAGGCCGTGATCGCGTTCCGCGCCGCCTTGGCCGCGGCGCCTGAGCACGGCTCCGCGTTCTTGGCCTTGGAGCGGCTCTACGTCAACGCCGCCGAGTGGGAGTCCCTCGTCCAGCTCTATCTGGATGAGGCCACCCGCGTCGGCGGGGCGGACGCCGCGTTCTGGCGTGCCCGCGCCGCACGAATCCTCCGGGGTCGCCTCTACGACCACGAGCGCGCCGTCGCCGCGTACAACGAGGCGCTGGACTTCGGCTTCGACCTCGGCCTCATCCACGAGCTGCAGGCGTTCTACGCCGAGCTTCGCCGTTACGAGCCCCTCGCCGCCGCCATCGAGCAAGAGATCAACCACGAAGAGGGCGCCGCCCGGGCCCAGGCGCAGCTCCGCCTCGCCGCGCTCTTTGAGCACCAGCTCGGCCAAGGCGACGCCGCTCTGCCGCTCTACCGCGCCGTCCTTGAGTCAGACCCCGCCGCGGGGGTCGCCGCCGAGGCCATCGCCCGGCTGCTGCTCCAGCGTGAAGACTACGCCGGGCTGTTGAGCTTCTGGGACGAGCGCGCCGCGGGCACCACGGATGGCCAGGCCCGGGTGACGCTGCTCTTGCGCGCTGGGGAGCTCGCCGAGCGTATCGGTGACCTTCCGGGCGCTCGGGCGCGGCTCTCCGCCGCCATCGAGCTCGTCCCGGCTTACCTGCCCGCCCTCGACGCGCTGGAGCGTGTGCTCTACGGCCTCGGCGACTGGGAGGCCCTGGTCAAGCTCGCTGAAGAGCGCGCGTCCTCGGCTGATGAGCCAAGCGCCGTCGCCGATCAGCTCTACCGCGCCGCAGACCTCATCGAGCGTCGCCTCGGCGACGGTGGGCGCGCGCTGCAGGCCTACGCCCGGGCGTTGGAGCATGTCCCCGACCACGGCCTCAGCCTCGACGCGCTCTTGCGTCTCGCGCCGGTTCATGGCGAATGGGCCCTGGCCGCCTCCACCTTGGCCGCCGCCGCGGGCGCCAGCGCCGATCCCAACCTGCAGGTCGGCTGGTGGTATCGCGCCGCGAACATTCGTCTGCACCAGCTCAACGACCGCGCCGGGGCCATCGCCGCGCTACGCGCCGCCCTTCAGGTCTCCCCGGGCTTCTTGGCCGCGGAGGAGCTGCTGGAGGAGCTGCTCGTCGGTGAGCAGTCTTGGGACGAGGTGCTCGTCGCTTGGCGGGCGAAGGCCGAGGCCACCGAGGACGGCGCCGCCCGGGTGTGGCGTCTCGTCGCCGCCGCGCTGCTCGCCGAGCAGCTCCCCGAGGCCGATCCCAGCGCCTTGGCCGAGGCCGCGCTTCGGGAGAGCCCGCAGAGCGCCGGGGCCGTGGCGTTGTTGGAGCAGCTCCGCCTGCGCTCCGGCGATCTCCGGGGCCTCGTCGATCTGCACCGCCGCACCGTGGCCGCCATGGAGGACACCACCGCCCAGGCGGGTCGCTCGGCGCTTATCGCGGATCTCTCGCGGGATCTCGGCGATGTGCCCGGGGCCGCCCAGGCCGCGAGCGACGTGCTCTCCGCGGACAGCGTCGCCGCCCGCCCGCTCTTCGCCATCGCCCGGCTCTTTGAGGCCCTGGGCTACAGCGAGCAGGCCCACCGCGCGCTCCTCGCCCTTGGAGACAAGGCCGAGGCCGCGCGTCTTGAGGAGGAGTACCTCGAGGCCTACGAGCCCGCCCGGGCCGTACACCTCGCCACCTTGGTGGACCACCCGAACGACGTGAACGCGCTCTCGGCCCTGGCGCGCCTGCAGCGCCGCCTGCAAGACCGCGCCGGGCTCGCGGACGCTCACCTGCAGCTCGCGAAGGCCGTGCACGAGGCCCCGGTTCGTGCGGTCCAGGCCACCTTGGCCGGCCACTTCTACGCGGGGCTCGGTCAAGAGGACCGCGCGGCGGAGGCCTACCAGATCGCCTTCGACGCGCGCCCCGCCGCGGGCAAAGCCTTCGACGCCTTGCGCCGCATTCAGATCGGTCGCAAAGACAGCGCCGCGATCGTCACGCTCTGGTCCCAAGCGGGGGAGCACGACGCCTTCGGTTTGGCCACCGACCTTGAGGACGCCGGCGATCTCGCGGGCGCCGCCGAGGTGCTGCGCGCCGCGCCAGAGTCGTTGGTGTCCCTCGTGCGCCTGTCTCGGGTGCTCGAGGCGCAGGAGTCGTGGTCCGAGGCGTTCGCGGTCTCTCGCCGCCTCGCCGCGCTCTCCAACGATCCCGCGCGCCGTCAGGCCATCGAGGCGCACCAGCGCTGGATGTTGGCCGAGAAGCTCGCCACCACCGATGAGGCCTGGGAGCTCTACCGCCAGCTCCATGAAGATCGGCCCGCGGACGTCTCCGTCTTGGAGGCCTTGGCGCGCATCGCCGGGGCCCGCGGCGAGACCAGCCTCGCCCTGCAATACCTCGAGCGCTTGAGCGCGTCCTCGTTGCCCGCCGCCGACGCCGCGCGCTACGCCCGTCGCGCCGCGGAGATCCACGAGGCCGCCGGGAACCACGCGGAGGCGCGTCAGTCTTGGCTCACCGCGCTCAGCCATGTGCCTGAAGACCGCGAGGCGCTGCTGGGCCTGCGTCGCATCGCCGAGGCCCAGTCCGACTGGCAGAGCCTCGTCGGTGTGTTGGCCCGTGAGGCGTCGATCAGCGTCGGCGACGAGCGTGTCGAGCGCTTCGCGGAGATCGCCCGGCTCTGGGAACAAAAGCTCAACGAGCCCCGGGTGGCCGCGGAGTCTTGGCGTCTGGTGCTCGAGCAGGCCCCGGAGCACACCGAGGCTCTGGAGCGCCTGTTGACGCTCTCCGAGCAGAACGGCGACTGGAGCGGCTTCGTCGAGGTCGGCACCATGCTCCTGCGCCGGGCGCAGGGGGCCGAGCGCGCGGCCTTGTTGCGCCGGCTTGGCCTCGCCCAGCTCCACCAGCTTCACAACGAGCCCGCGGCGCTTCGCCTGTTGGACGAGGCCGTGTTCGGTGACACCACCGACGTCGAGGCCGCCGTGGCTCTGGAGCGCCTGCGCGGCGCCCGGGGTGAGACGGAGGAGGTCGTTCGGGTCGTCCGTCGGCTCGCCGGGGTCTCCTCCGACGCCGAGGCCGTGGGGCTGCTCACCCGCGCCGCGCGCATGACCTTGGAGCTCATCCAAGACCGCGCCCGCGCCGCCGAGCTTTACCTGGAGCTGCTCGGCCGCAACCCCGAGAACGTCGAGGCCCTGCGCTTCACCTCCGATCACGCCTTCCGCGCTGGCGACAACGCCCGGGCGGTGGAGATCTTTGAGCGGATGGAGCCCACCACCGGCGGCTGGGACATCGACGACTTCGACGACAAGGTCGAGATCTCGCTGTTCTTCTTCCATTACGCCTCGGCGCTGCTCAGCTTGGGTCGGGAGAACGAGGCGCTCACCCGCCTGCAGCGCGCCCTGGAGCTCAACCCCCGGCACCTGCCGTCGCTGCGCGCCTCGGGCCCGATCTACATGCGGCGACGCCAGTGGGAGGCCGCTGAGGCCATCTGGCGCAACGTGCTGGAGCTCACCAGCGGCACCGCGAACGCCGATGACCTCGCGAACACCTACGTCAACCTCGGTGACTGCGACCGCGTGATGGGCCGGGCAGATCGTGCCCGCAAACGCTACGCCAAGGCGCTTGAGCTCCGCAGCAACGACGTGCGCGCCCTCAAAGGCCTCGCGTCGTCCCTGGGGGCTGAAGGTGACTGGAACGGCGCCTTCACCCAGCTCCGCAACCTCATCAGCACGGCCCCGGACGTGGCGGACGTCGTAGACGCCCACATTCAGGCGGCGTGGGTGCTCGACGCCCGGCTGAACCTGGCCGACAAGGCCCGGCAGTACCTCGACGCGGCCCTGGCGGTGAGCCCCGGTGAGCCCGAGGTGCTGGTGCGCCTGGGTGAGCTGGCCTTACGGCGCCGGGACTGGACGAGCGGGATCAGCCTCGCAGAGCAAGCCCTGGCCTCGGCCAAGATCGGCGCCAACGCGGGTCGCGCGGGGGTGGTCCTCGCCGTCGCCCTGCGCGCCAGCGGCGACAACGGCGCGGCGGCCCGGGCGTACGAGGAGGCCTTGTCTCACGACAGCGCCCTCTCGGATCGCCTCAGCGGCCAAGGCATCGAGGGCTGGCCCCAGGTGGCCGAGGTGCTCAAGGCCCAGGCGCAGGAGCCTCGCTGAGCGCCGAGAGGCCAGGGCTCGCCGAGAAGGCGGGCGCCTGGCTCTTTCGTACCCGCGGTGTGTTTCCGCTCCCCGGCGTGTTGGCCCAGCTCCTCTGGGCGCCGCCGGGCGAACGCTGGGCGCCTGGCCTCGTCGTGCTCGTCCTCGGGGCGCTCTTGCGTTTCTGGGCCGTGGGCGTCATCAGCGCCCGCTCTCGCACCCGAGGCGATGAGACCTGGGAGGTGGCGCGGGCGGGGCCTTACCGCCGGTGCCGAAACCCGCTCTACGTCGGCAACCTGCTGATGTGGGCGGGGCTCGGCCTGCTCTCCGGGCCGTGGGTGGCCTTGGCCTGGGTCGTGGGGATGGGGCTCGAGGTCTCGCTCATCGTGCGCTGGGAGGAGGCCAACCTGCTCCGCCAGCGCGGCGCGGCCTACGCGGCGTATCTCCAGGAGGTGCCGCGCTGGGGGCTGCCCTGGCCCGCGCCGCCCTTGGGCCCTTGGTCGTTCACCGAGGCCCTGCGCGGCGAGCGCTCGACCTGGCTCGTCGCCGCGTGCTGCCTCATGCTGATGTTTTTGCGTCAACAGCTCGGCGGGTGAGGGGACGGTGACGATCTCGCGCCGGTCGGCGGCTCCGCGGCGCGGATGGCCGGGTCAAGGAAGCGGCGCGGCGAGAGCCGGGTTAGCTTGTGCTCTTCCTTCACGGTCGCGCCCCTCGCCGATCGGCGTTGTTCTGGCGAGCGCGACCCCAACGAGCGGTGATCATGAGCGAGCAAGCGCCGAACGATCCCGTCGCTGAGCCGAGCGTCACGCCGCGGCCCCCGGTGGATCCACTCATCGGCTGCACCCTCGCCGGGCGCTATCAGGTGCAGGCGCTCATCGGTGTGGGCGGCGTGGCCCGGGTGTACCGGGCGATTCAGCTCCCCATGGGCCGCCTCGTCGCGCTCAAGGCCGTGCGTCCCGAGCTTGAGCCCGATCAACAAGACCGCTTTGAGGCCCGCTTCTTGCGGGAGGCGGCGATGGCTGGGCGCTTGTCCCACCCCAACATCGTCACCGTCTACGACTACGGCCGCACTGAAGACGGCTGGTGTTTCATCGCGATGGAGCTGATTCAGGGCGTGCCCCTCAAGCGCCTGATGGACCAGGGCCCGATGAACCCGGCTCGGGCGATGCGCCTGATGCTCGACGTCACCTTGGGCCTACGCCACGCCCACAAACGCGGCATGGTCCACCGCGACGTGAAGCCTGGAAACATCACCATCGTGCGGGACGACGAAGACCAGGAGCGCGCGCGGCTTCTGGACTTCGGGCTCGTGAAGGCCGACGAAGACACGACCATCACCCGCTCCGGCGCGTTTATGGGCACGCCCCACTACATCGCGCCCGAGCAGGCACGCGGCGGTGATGTTGACGCGCGCGCCGATCTCTACGCCTTGGGCTGCGTGCTCTACCGCCTGTTGACCGGCGTGTTGCCCTACACCGCCGACAACCCCATGACCATCGCCTTGGCGCACCTGCGCTCACCCTATCCGCCAATGGGCGAGCGCGCCCCGGGCGTGGCCGTGCCTCCCGAGGTCGAGGCCGTGGTGCGGCGCCTCATGGAGAAAGAGCCCGCCGACCGCTACGCCTCCGCCGGAGAGCTCGCCCGCGTCTTCCAGAGCCTCCTGGGGCTGGGCGTCGTCGGCGAAGAGACCGAGGTGAGCACCCTGGGCCAAGCGGCCATTGAGCCCTCCGTCACGCAGTCCTCGAACGCACCGTTGGTGCCCGCCGCGGCGGTTGAGCCCGACGAGCGCCGGCCCAACAAGCGCCTGGGGCTGTGGGTGGGGTCGGCGCGCTGTTCTTGGCCGTGGGGGTAGGTCTGGGCGTGGTGATGTTGCAGCGCGCACGTCCCCGCCCCGCCGCGCCGGTGGAGGCGCCCGGAGCGCCGCGCCGATCGTCGCCGAGCCCGTCGTTGAGGCCCCCGCCGTCGAGGCCCCCGTCGTCGAGGCCCCCGTCGTCGAGGCCCCTGCCCAGGCGCCCCGCCGTCGCGCCGACCCCAAGGCGGATCCCCCGCCCAAAGCCCAGGCCAAACCCAGCGGCGCGACGATCTTTGTTGACGATGTGAGCCTCAGCGCTGACGCCGCCGCCCGCGCCGTAAACGCCGCGAACACCGCGTCTGAGGCTGATCTTCGGGCGATGGGCCTGCGCGGTCAGCAGGTCACCGCGGTGCTGAGTGGCCGTCCTTACGCCGACATCTACGCCTTGGCGGCCACGCCGTACGTCGGCGGCAAGACCCTCGTGTCGCTTGGCGCTGATCGCTGAAGCCGCGGGCCGAATCGGCGCTTAAAAGAGGTCTTATGAACTCAGCCCCCAAGACGGACGACCTGACGCTGCCTCCCCTCGTGGTGCTCTACGACGGCGTCTGCGGCCTCTGCGACAAGAGCGTGCAGTGGCTCATGGACCACGACCCCCAAGGCCGCCTTCATTTTACGCCCCTCCAAGGCGAGACCGCCGCCGCCCTGCGCGCGCGCCACCCTGAGATACCCCAGACCTTAGAGTCCGTGCTCCTCGTCGACAGCCGCGGCCCGATCCGCACGGTGACCTTACGCTCCCGAGCGGTGTTCTTGACCCTCCGCGAGCTCGGCGGGGTCTGGTCTTGGATCGCGCTTCTGCGGGTGTTTCCTGCGTTTTTGACCGATCTTGGCTACCGCGTCGTGGCCTCGATTCGTTACCGCGTCTGGGGTGAGCTCGACGCTTGCCGCCTCCCGAGCCCCGAGGAGCGCGCGCGGTTTCTGCCTTGAGCCAATCTGCAAAAGATCCTCGCGCCTGGTGATCCAGGTCCTGGCCAGACACGCCCGCCGCGTCGTACCCTCTGCGTATTGTGGTGGGAGCGAGGATGGCGCGAGCGGCGCGGCGGCTGGATCTTTGGGCGCTCTTGTGGCTCCTGTTCATGCACGGCGGCGCCGCCGCGGCGCTGTTTTTGCCCTGGCGCGGGTCGTTGTGGCCGATGATGCTCGCCGTCTACCTCATCGGCGGGCTGGGCACGACCGTGGGGTACCACCGCCTGCTCGCCCACCGCGCCTTCCGCTGCCCACGATGGTTAGAGCACGTCCTGGTCACGATGGCGATGGTCAACACCCCCGGCAGCCCGCTGTTGTGGGTGGCGAACCACCGCCAACATCACGCGCAGAGCGATCGTCCCGGCGACCCACACTCCCCGCGAGAGGGCCTCTGGCGAAGCCACATGGGCTGGCTCCTCGACCCCGAGAGCACCATCCCCGAGCTCTGGCGGCGCAATTGCCGGGACCTCGCTGATGACGCATACTACCATTGGCTCCTGCGTTACCGGATGGTGCCTCAGCTCCTGGGGATCCTGGCGATCGGCCTGATCTTTGGCTGGAAGAGCGCCCCGCAGGTCTTCTTTGTGCCCACCGTGGCCTGGATGAACAGCACCTTCGCCGTGAACTCCATCGCCCACACCTTCGGCGCCCAGCCCTACCAGACCACCGACGACAGCCGCGACAACGTGCTCGTCGGGGTGCTCGGCTTGGGCGAGGGCTGGCACAACACCCACCACTGCTTCCCGCGCTCGGCCCGGCACGGCCTCTTGTGGTGGCAGCTCGACGTCTCGTGGTGGGTGATCTGGGCGCTTGAGCGTGTAGGGCTCGCCTGGGACGTTCAGCTCCCTAGCCAAGCCCAGCGGGAGGCGCGTCGCCGTCGGCCTTCAGGTTGAACAAGGCCACGACCGAGGGCCGCGTGAGCACCCACAGCCCCCAGATCGTGAGCAAGGTGCCCGTGGGGCAGGCGCAGACGCTCAAGATCACGCTCACAACGCCCAAGACCCGAGCGAACGGGCGGCGTGTCCACAACGCCCAGGCCGTGAACGTGTAGAGCGCGGCGACGAAGATCATCAAGCCCAGGCTCACGAGCTCCGGCCCCGGGAGTATTTCTGTCTCCCCGGTCAA
The DNA here is from genome assembly GCA_016717595.1 of Deltaproteobacteria bacterium. GTDB lineage: Bacteria > Myxococcota_A > UBA796 > UBA796 > CAJQPC01 > JADKFE01. The sequence continues at coordinate 105,216 of JADKFE010000017.1, forward strand.
CAGGCGCGAGCCCTGGGTGATCGCGCCCAGAGACGACAGGAGCCCCACGAGGCCCACGCCCCCGGCGAGCCAGCGCAGCCGCCGCAGCGCTTGGGTCGAGGCGCTCGGGCCCCAGACGACGGGCGCTTGATCCGCGGTGGGCGGGGCGTAGGGATTCATCCTGTGCATTCTATGCGGGCGAAGCGCGGGGCGTCGGGGGGCCGCGTGAGGTGCGGCGCCGCGCCCAAACTCAGGCAGCGAGGCGGAGATCATGGCGCTATACTCCCGCCATGCACGCCCTCATCAGCCTCCTCTTCATCGCCTGCGCCCCAGCCCCCGAGCCCGAGGGGGAGCCCGATCTCATCGCCCCCGTCGAGGACGACCCCGGCGCGGCCTGGACGATCCTCGTCTACATGGACGGCGACAACGACCTTGAGTCCTACGTGATGCACGACCTCAACGAGCTTGAGGCGTCGATGCTGAGCCCCGACGTGCGGGTGCTCGTCCTGGCCGACCGCGCTGAGGGCTACGTCACTGAGGACGGCGACTGGACGACCACCCGGCGCTACGAGATCCTCCCCTGACGCCGATCGCGGCGTCGTCGTCTCCCCGGTCATCGAGGACCTGGGCGAGCTCGACATGGCGGATCCACAAACCTTGGCCGACTTCATCACCTGGGGTCGCTCTTACGCCCCGGCGGAGCGCACGGCGATCGTGCTCTGGAACCACGGCACGACCTGGTGGGCTGAAGATCCCGCCGACGACCAGAGCGTGCCCGGCCCCGGCGAGGGCAGCCTCTTTGATCCCGTCACCGGAGACATCCCGCCGCCCGGCGTGGCCTGGGACGACAGCAGCGGGCGTGAGCTCTCCATCGCCAAAGGGGAGCTTCAGGAAGGTCTCGCCTTGGGCATCGGCGACGGCGCCCCCTTCGACGTCATCGCGTTTGACGCCTGCAACATGGCCTCGTTTGAGGTCGCCCACGCGCTCTCGCCCTACGGCCTCACCCTCGTGGGCGCCGAGAGCACCGTCGGCATGGAGGGCCTCAACTACACCACGACCATCGCCGAGCTCACCCTCGACCCCAGCGTAGACGGCGTCGTCCTCGCGGATCTCTTCGCGCGCCACGGGGTCAAGGTGAACCAGGAGCCGAACTACTCGGCGATCGGCCTCGACAACCTCGGCCCCTTGGTCACCGCCGTAGACAACATCGCGGGGCTCGCGCTGGACGACGAGGCCGCTATGGACGCCTTCTTGGCCGGTCGTGCCGCGGCGCGGGGCGCTGAGGCGGACAGTTGGCGGCTGTCCTACCTCGATCTCGGCGATCTTGGCAGCAGGCTCAGCGAGTCGGACCACCCCGGCATGGCGGAGGCGGGCGCGGCCTTAGAGTCCGCCGTGTTCGAGACCGTGATCGCGGCGTATGGGAGCCGGGGCTACGGGTGGACGACGGGCATGACGATCTACGCCGACACCGTGCAGTCCGACCTCCGCGACTACACCAAGGTCGGGGCGAGCTGGTCCGAGGTCACGCGCTGGGATGAGCTGCTCAAGACCATCGCCGCGGCGGAGTAAACCTTCGTCTTGAGCGTCGTAGGGGGCCCCGTTGGCGTCCCGTGCGCAGGAGCGGTTGACACCCCGGTCACAACGGGGGAGGATCCCGATCCCCGCACAAGGAGCCCCTCCCTATGGACGCCAACGAGTTCGTCAACCGCGTCTTCCAGAACCTGCCCACCGGGCCCGTCACGCGCTTTGACTTCAAGAGCTGGCGCAGCGGCGATCGCCCCACGAGCGAAGGATTCGGCCTCGGCCCCGTGCCTGGCGTCGATCCCGACAAACTCATCGCCCGCGTGATGGACGTCGACCGTTACGTCGGCAACGTGGACTACGTCGCCGAGTGCCGCTCCGTCGCCGACCCCAACTACGTCCGCCCCCAGAAGGTGCGTTTTTACCAGCGCATCGGCCTGCCCGTGCTCGGCGACATTCAGATGGAGCTGGCGCTCGTCGACCTCGGCGTGCGCGACGGCTGGCGTGTCGCGGCCTGGTCACAGATCGACGACGCGACGCGCCGCCTCGATCCCAAACGCGGCGCGCGGAGCGCCTACAACGTCGGCTGCTGGATCGTGAAGCCCGGCGTGGTCGGCTACGCGCTCTCTTCCGCGCCCGCGAAAGAGGACGTCGGCATGCTCAAGTACGCGGCGATGACCAAAGGTGCGGACGCCAGCGCCCCCCAGGTGGTGAAGGCGAACATCGAGGGCATGGCGCGCTGGGCCAGCCGGTCCTGAGACGTCAATGACCCACGACTACGGCCTCTGGTCCCTCGCCCCCGCCGCCGCCGCGATCCTGCTCGCGTTGGCGACACGAAACGTCGTGCTGTCGTTGTTCTCGGCCACCTGGCTCGCGGGCACGCTCATCGTCGGCGGGGACCCCCTCGCGGGGCTGTGGAAGGCCATCGATCCCTTCATGCTCGACGCCTTGGCGAGCCGAGATCACATGAAGGTCACGCTGTTCTCGCTCTTTGTCGGGGCGATGGTCGGCGTGATGACCCGGGCCGGAGGCACCCGCGCCTTGGTGGAGTGGCTCGTGCGCCTCGCCAGCGGGCGCCGAGGCGCGATGACCGCCTCTTGGCTGGCGGGCATGATCGTCTTCTTTGACGACTACGCGAACTGCCTGATCGTGGGCAACACGATGCGGCCCCTCTGCGACCGCCTGCGGGTGTCTCGTGAGAAGCTCGCCTACATCGTAGACTCCACCGCCGCGCCCGTGGCGTCGTTGGCCTTGGTGAGCACCTGGATCGGCTACGAGGTCGGGCTCATGGAGGAGGGCCTCAAGGCCGCCGGGGTGGAGCAGGACGCCTACGCCTTCTTCATCGAGGGCATGGGCTACCGCTTCTACAGCGTGTTCACGATCCTGTTTGTCGGCGCCGTCGCCATGATGGGCCGCGACTTCGGGCCGATGCTCGCCGCCGAGCGCCGCGCGCTCACCTCGCCGGAGATCGAGGCTGAGGAGGGGGAGGCCTCAGCACCGCCGGCCTCTCGGGGCCTCATCGCCGCCGCCCCGGTGCTCACCTTGGTGCTCGTGACCTTCTTTGTGCTCTGGCGCGACGGTCGGGCCGCGGCGCCTGACGCCACCCGGATCTTTGAGATCCTCGGCGCGGCGAACGGCTATGACGCCATGCTCAAGTCGAGCCTCGCCGGGCTGATCTGCGCCGGAGCCCTCGCCGCGCTCAGCCGGGCGCTCAGCTTCGGCGACATCTTCGACGCGGGCCTCAAGGGCGCGGCGCTGCTCTTCGACGCCTTGGTGGTGCTGTTTTTGGCCTGGTCCTTGGGCGCGGGCATCAACGCCTTAGACGCCGCGGGCTACCTGATCGGCGCCTTGCAGTCGTCGTTGGCGCCGGAGCTGCTGCCCACCCTCGTGTTCCTGCTCTGCGCGGCGATCTCCTTCGCGACGGGCACCTCCTTCGGCACCATGGCCATCGTGATGCCGCTGGTGGTGCCGCTCTCGTTCGCGATCACCGACGACCCGCTCATCCCCCTCGTGGCGAGCGGCGCGGTGCTCTCCGGCGCCTGCTGGGGCGACCACTGCTCGCCGATCTCCGACACCACCGTGCTCTCCAGCGTCGGCACCCGCTGCGATCTGATGGCCCATGTGCGCACGCAGCTCCCCTACGCCCTCGTCGTCGGCGTCATCAGCGTGGTCTTCGGCACCTTGCCCGCGGGGTATGGCATCTCGCCGTGGTTGCTTTTGCCCGTGGGCGCGGTCGTCTGCTTCTTGACCGTCCGTTTTTTGGGCAAGACCGCCGAGCCCGCGGGCTGAGGAGCGTCAGGGCAGGGGGGTCGGGAAGCCGCCGAGCGGGGGCCGGGTGCGCCGCCAGAGCGTGTACCCGCCGCCCTCGGCCTCCATCGTCCACGCGTCGTCAACGTGCCTGAGCACCGGGTCGTCCGGCGGCACGACGAGGGTGTCGAGGCGGTCCAAGGTCACGGGCCACTCCGCCTCCCAGTGTGGGGGCTCGCTGTCCTCCAAGTAGAGGTGGCGCACCTGCCAGATCACCTCACGCCCAGAGAGCGCGGCGATGAGCGTGTAGTCCGTGCCCACCCGATCCTCGGGCTTCACCCGGGCCAACAGCGCCAGCCGCGCGGCGTGGGCCGGGTCGCCAAGCGTCTCCCGCTGGGCCTCGGCGCGGCGGGTGAGGGCGGCGCGGTCGTCGGGGAGGGTGAGGGCGTTTCCTAAGATGAGGCAGGAGCACAACAGCGGCAAGGTGCGTGGCCAGCGCCGCGCCGCCCAGGCCGCGCCCAGCACCCCAGCGCAGGCCCACAGCGCCAAGAACGGCGCGCGGAGGTGAACGTAGGGCCCCGTCGGGAGCTGCCACTCCCGGCTGGCGTCGGTCCAAAGGTAGGCGAGGGGAGCGAAGGAGCAGAGAAACGGGGTGAGGCCCACAGGCGCCAACGTATAGCTCCCAAGCAAAGCTTGGCTGAGCCAGGTGAGGCGGGCGTCGCGCAGCTCCGGCGGGGGAGGGTCACCCACTGGCGGCTTCGTTGGGTCAAAATGAAAGAAGAAATTGTCCTTAAAAATCAATAAAAAAACGAAGAAACTTAAACCACTACATAGGGTTAGAAGCCCATATCGCCTGCCGCCGGGGAGCGGGCTTAACGTGAGCACGATCCCGTAGGCGGTGAGCAGATACGCCATCTCTTCCCGGGCGGAGATGCAGAGGAGCGCACCCAGAGCCCAGATACGCGGCTTGCCCTCATAGGCGCCCCAGATCACCAAGGCCGTGCCGGGCATCACCAGCTCCATCGGGCGGAAGTCGGCCCCGGCGGCGGACTCCACCGGCGCCCACATCAGCCACGAGAGGGCGGCGGAGAGGCCAAACACGGCGCTGCCCGTCGCCGCGCGGCCCAAGCCCGCGAGCGGCCAGGCCGTCGCCACGGTCATCCCGACGTTGAGCGCCGCGAGCAGGCTCACCGTGGGGAAGACCCCGTAGAGCGCGACCACGCCGACCAGCATCGGGTGAAAGTGCACCATCTGGAAGAAGCCCGTGGGCTCTAAGAGCAAGGACGAGGCCCAGGCTCGACCGGCGGCGGCGTTGTGCACGATCTGATGGAAGAACGCCAGATCCTGCGCCCAATGCGCGTCGTGCGCCGCCAAGGCGGTGAGCTGGCGCCGGGTGAAGGTCACCGCGACGGCGGCGATCGCCGCGCTGGTGAGCGCCCACATGGCGCCCTCGCTGAGCCCGTAGGGGCGATGGGGTGGGGCCGGGGGCTCGGGGCTGGGGTCTTGCATGGTCGTGATGCTAGCAGAGGATTGACCTCCTGTCGTATGATGTCCGCTCGACTGCACCCCCGCCCCCTCTGGAGAGACGGATGACACGGCTCCTCACGCTCTGGACGCTCCTCCTGCTCAGCGGCCCCGCCCGCGCCGAGGATCCGCCCGCGCCACCGGCCCCACCGACGGCGTTTGAGCAGCTCGACAAGCAGTTCGGGGAGCTGTTCGTCGCGCCTCTGGCCAGCCTGCTGTTCTACGACCTCTACTTTTGGGACAACACTCTGCCGCTTGGCGAAGGGGTCGGCGAGCGGGTGAAGGACGAGGAGATCGTCGGTTACGACGCCGCGACGGGCTACGCCTACGCGCGCCGGTTTGAGGCCCCCGCCGCCGACGCCCGGGTGCAGCTCGCCGAGCCACGCGAGGTCCAGATCGCGGGGATCAACCTCATCATCACGCCGCGCGAAGAAGGTCGGCTCAGCGCTGAGCTCAAGTCAGGGCAGACCGTAGACATCACCGGGCGCCGCACCACCCAGCTAGACCAGCTCGTGCCGCCGCCGGAGGGCCTGCCCGAGTCCGCCCTCAACCGCGAGGAGGGCGTTGACCGCGTGCTGGTGCGGGATCTCGCGCCCTTCGGTGTGCCCGTCGAGGTGCGGGATGGGGTCGCCACGACGCTCACCACACGATTCACCCTGCCCCCCACGGCCCTTGTGCCGCGTGTGGGCGACACCGTGGTCGTCGGCGAAGAGACCGCTGAGGTCGTCGGGATCAACGGCGACAAGCTCGATCTTCGCGACGCAGACCGCCGCCAGAGCGCCGAGCCCCTCAAGAACACCACCCAGCTAAGCCTGCCGTTCATCGTGACCTGGCTGGTGCTCGGCGCCGTGTTCTTCACCTTACGGATGGGCTTCATCTCGATCCGGGCCTTCCGCCACGCCATCGACGTGACCTTGGGGCACTACGACCACGCCGGAGATCGTGGCGAGATCAGCCACTTCCAGGCGCTCAACTCGGCGCTCTCGGCCACGGTCGGCCTGGGCAACATCGCCGGAGTGGCCGTCGCCGTGGGCGTCGGCGGGCCCGGCGCCGTGTTCTGGCTCATCGTCGCCGGGTTCTTGGGCATGTCCTCCAAGTTCACCGAGTGCACCTTGGGCCAGATGTACCGCGTGACCGACGCCAAGGGGCACCTCTCCGGCGGCCCGATGCGCTACCTGCATCTCGGCCTCGCGGAGCTTGGCCTCGGCGGCTTTGGGCGGGTGCTCGCCATCGTGTTCGCCGTGATGTGTATCGGCGGCAGCTTCGGCGGCGGCAACATGTTCCAGGCCAACCAGTCCTATGTGGCCGTGGCCGAGCAGATCCCCTTCCTCGCCGACAAGGCGTGGCTGTACGGCGCCTTCTTGGCGGTCATCACCGGCGCGGTGATCATCGGCGGCATCAAGAGCATCGGCGCGGCGGCCTCCGTCATCGTGCCCGTGATGTGTGGCATCTACGTGCTGGCGGCGCTCTTTGTCCTCGCCGTCAACTTGGGGCAGATCCCCGCGGCCTTCGGCTCAATCATCTCCGGCGCGTTCACCCCCGAGGCGGGCTACGGCGGCCTGCTCGGCGTGCTCATCACCGGCTTTCGCCGGGCGGCGTTCTCCAACGAGGCCGGCATCGGCTCGGCGTCGATCGCCCACAGCGCCGCCGCTACGGAGGAGCCTGTCCGTGAGGGCATCGTCGCGCTGTTAGAGCCCTTCATCGACACCATCGTCATCTGCACCATGACCGGCCTCGTCGTCGTCGTCACCGGCGTCTACAAGACCCACCCCGGCGAAGGCGTGCTGATGACGTCTGAGGCCTTCCGCACGGTGATCCCCTGGTTCCCCGCGGTCTTGGCGCTCACGGTGTTCTTGTTCGCCTACTCCACGATGATCTCTTGGAGCTACTACGGCGAGCGCTGCTGGGCTTACCTCTTCGGCGAGGGCTACAGCCTGTTTTATCGGGGCATCTTCCTGATGTTCGTGTTTTTCGGGGCGGTGTTTAAGCTCGGAAACGTGCTTGATTTCTCCGACCTGATGGTGCTCGGCATGGCCTTCCCCAACATCATCGGCCTGTTCTTGCTCTCGGGCAAGGTGCGCGCGGCGCTGGACGATTATTGGGGTCGTTACACCTCCGGGCAGATGAAGCGTGAGCGTTAATCTGCGCCCCCTCCAAGGATTCCCCTGATGCTGTTCCCCCTGATGTTCTCCCTCGTCGCTCTGCAGCCTGGCTGTCTGGTCGGCCTGAAGAAGCACGAGGCGCTCCAGGCGAGCCACGACGCGCTGCAGCTTGAGCACGACGCCCTGCAGGCCCGCTATGAGGCGGACACCACGGCGATGCGCGGCCAGATCCTCTCGTTGGAGGAGGCCCTGGCCGCCGCCGAGGCCGAGGCCGCCCGCCTTGGCCAAGAGCTCACCGCGCTGCAGTCCGAGAAGGCGCGTCTGGTGAAGGATCAGTCCTCACTGCAGGCGAGCGTCAAAGAGATGGAGACCGCGCTCATCGAGCTCTCCCAGCGTAAGGCCCAGGCCGACGCCCGTGTGGCCGAGTACCGCAACCTGCTCGCGCGCTTCAAGTCGCTGATCGACGCCGGTAAGCTCAAGGTCAAGATCGTCGATGGCCGCATGGTGGTCGAGCTGGCCACGGACGTGCTGTTCTCCTCAGGCTCGGCGAACCTCTCCAAAGACGGCGAGGCCGCGCTGATGGAGGTCGCCGTGGTGCTCGCGGGCATCCCCGATCGGCGCTTTCAGATCGAGGGCCACACCGACAACGACCCGATCAACACGCCGCAGTACCCGTCGAACTGGGAGCTCGCCTCGGCGCGGTCCCTCGTCGTGACAAAAACCCTCATCGCGGGCGGCATGCCCGCCGCCCAGCTCAGCGCCGCGAGCTACGGGGATCTGCGCCCCGTCGCCGCGAACGACACCAAAGAGGGCAAAGCCGCGAACCGCCGCATTGAGATCGTGGTCGTCCCCGATCTGTCCACCCTGCCGGGCTTTGACGCCTTGCAGAAGGTGGACTGACCGGGGCGTCGGCTCAGCCGGGGCTCAAGGTCAGCGGCGCGGCGCCGCCCTCGCAGGCGCCTTTGCCGGCCTTGTCCAAGGCGCAGGTGAGGCCTAAACCATCGTCGCCGACGGTGATCGGCACCGTCGCCGCCGGGCGGCCGATCACCTTCACCGCCAGCTCATACTCGCCGGGGGCGATGGAGCCCTTGAGGCCGCCCTCGTCCCCCTTGAGCGCCGTGGTCTCGCCCTGGTTGAGCTTGATCCACTGCACCTTGGCCTCACCCGTGACGGTGACGGTGACGGCGACGCCGCCCTCGACAGGCGGATCTTCGGCGAGGGCCTCCAACGAGCCCCCGGCCTCCGCAGGCGGCGCCTCGACGTTGGTCTTCTCGCCGCGAAGGTGCAGCACCATCGCCACGCCGCCCGCGAGGGTGACCAAAAACCCCAGGGCCACCGCCGCGGCGAGCACGACGACGAGGCTCTTGTCTTGTTTGGGGGCGGTGTTGGTCTCGGCGGGCTCAACCTTGGGGGGACGAGGCCGGCTCGGCGGGGGCGCCGCAGGCGGCAAGACCGGACCGCTGATGACCGGCGCCACGGGGACAGGGGTCACCGGCGCCGCAGGAGTCGGCGTCGGCGGGATCGAGGGCGCGGTCACCACCGGGGCGGGAGGTGGAGTCGGGGCGACGGGCGCTTGCGCCACGGGCGTCGGCGGGATCGACGGCGTCGGCGGGATCGACGGCGACTGCACGACGGGCGTCTGCGCCACGGGCGTCGGCGGGATCGAGGGGGAGGGCGCGTCGGCGGCCTCGTCCGCGACCGGGCTCGCCGGGGCCTCGGCCGGGGAGGCGATGATGAGCTGGGTGCCCGCCAAGACGCCGCTCTCGGTGGACTGCTCGGGGAAGAGCTCGGCGGAGATGGGCTCCACGACATCCGCGCAGAAGCCCTCCAACGAGGCTCCTGAGGCCTGATCCGCGAAGGCCCGCATAAACTTCACGACCTTCTCAGCGTTGGGGCGATCCTCGGGCTCGGTGGCGCACATCTGGCCGATGACCTGGCGCGCGGCGGTGTCCCACTCCTGATCGGGCATGCCGGTGTCAGCGATGGCCTCGATCGCCTCAGCGATGGCCTGATCGTGGTCGGGAGGCTCAGGCATCAGCGGCAGCCAGCGCCCGTTGAGCAGCTCGATGAGCATCAGGCCCATGGCGTAGACGTCGCCGGGGTGATCTCCACGATCGCCCAGGCGGCGCTCGGGGCTCATGTACTTGAGCGAGCCGAAACGAAACATCGTCGTCTTCGCCGAACGATCCTCAAAGCTGCCCCGCGCCGTGCCGAAGTCGAGCACCTTCAGCTCACCCTCTGAGGTGAGCATGATGTTGGAGGGCTTGATGTCGCGGTGCACCACGCGAATCGGCTGGGTGCGGCCATAGGGCGCCTTGCGGTAGGCGGCGTCGAGGGCCGAGGCGATGCGCTGAATGAGCAAGTAGACCGTGCGCCGGGGGAGCTGCTCCCCGCGCTTCTTGAGGGCGTCGACGAGCTGCTGCAGGTCGATGCCGTTGACAAACTCCATGACGATCGCGAGGTTTCCGTCGAGCGCGACCAGATCTTCGACCCGCACGATGCCCGGATGCCGGAGCTGCGCGAGCATTCGCGCCTCGTCTTTCGTGCGGTTGAGGAACTCCTCAGCCTGAGCCCACTTCTCGCGCAAAACCTTCACGGCGACGAGGCGGCTGATGCCCCCCGCGCCAGTGGCTTCAGCCAGGTAGACCCTGGAGAATGTGCCGGAGGAGCGCTCCTTGATGAGCGTTATCTTCTGACCACGATCGGTCGCGGGCGTCGTCATCGTGAAGGTGTGCTCCGCTGTGCGTCGGAGGCGACCGCTCCGCGCGAGTGCCAAAGGATAACACGGCGCCCCCCGGCTCACCCAAGCCACCCGTTCTCGCGCATCGGTGTTACAATCCGCGAGGTCTTCAGGTTGGCCTCACGCGGGCCTTCATTCTGAGCGACGACAAGAAGACAAGACGACAGGTCACGGTGTCAGAGCAAGATGCATGACAGGAGCTATCGGATGCGCTTCGTTCTCCCTCTGCTGTGGGCGTTGACAGGCTGTGGGCTGCTGGGCTCCAAGGGTGATGGCTCCGAGACCGCCGCCGCTGAAGAGATGCTTCGCGCCGGGGATCTCGCTGGCGCGCAGGCGGAATACCAAAAGTTGATCGACGCCGACGCCACCAGCGTTGACGCCGCCGTGGGCCTCTCTTTCCTCGCTTACGCGCGGGGCGACTGGGCCGAGGCCGACAAGCTCCTCGCCGCCGCCGAGGCCGCCGCGGGCGACAAGCTCCCCGCGCTCAAGCTGCGCCGCGCGCTCGTGGCGCTCAAGGCCGCCGACACCGACGCCGTGCGCACCCACGCCGAGGCGAGCGGGCTGCCCGCGGGCAAGCTGCTCACCGCGGAGGTGCTCCTCGCGGATGGTGAGCGTGACGAGGCGGTCAAGGTGCTCGACGGCCTCGCCGCCGACACCACTGAAGTCGGCAAGACCGCCCAGAAGTACCTCTCCTTGCTCAAAGATCCCGACGCCTCCGTCGCTGGGCTCGCCGAGAACTACGCCCTCTGGGCCCTCGGCCAGCGCCAGGTCGCCGTCTCCTCAGTCGAAGAGGTCGTGAAGGCCTTGCCTGATACCCGCGAAGACAAGCCCGCTGAGCTGCTCCTCTGGGCCGGTCGCGCCGCGTCAGTGGGGGAGAGCCAGGTCGCCCTGAACCTCGTCGAGTCCGTCGGCTTCCCGCCCGCGGGCCAGGCGTGGCGTGTTGAGGCCACCCGCGCGATCATCCAGTGCGCCGAGGGCGACGCCGCGACCTGCCAGGCCACCTTCGGATCTTTGGCCGCGACGGCCCCGGCGGACGGCCTCGCCGACGCCCGCGCCACCGCCGCCATCGCCTTGGGCGATCGTGATCCCGAGGCCACAAAGGCGCTCTTGGAGGGGGTCGAGACCTCCTCCGCCGCCTTGGCCGCTTACCGCGCCGGGAAGACGGGCCTCGCCATGAAGCTCGCCCCCGAAGGCCTCCTCCGCCAGTTCCTCTCCGAGAGGTGATCACCATGTCCAGCCGTATGATGTGGGCGCTCGCCGCCGTCATGGTGACGGGCTGCGCCGCCAAAGGAAAAACCGGCACGCCCGTCACGGTGTTCGTCACGGACACCGAGGCCACCGCCATCTCTACCGCCGTCATTCGCCACCCCGACGAGGCCGAGCGCCATCGGGTCAACAGCGTCGACGGCTCGTGGACGGAGGAGGTGCTGTATATGCCCGACGGCAGCGAGATCACCTTCCGCCCGGGCGAGATGCTCGTGCTAGAGATCTCGGCCCCCGGCTACGAGACCCAGGTGATTCAATACCAGGTCCGTCGTCGTAAGAACGAGTTCAACGTCCAGCTTGTACGCCACGACTTCGATGACGAAGCGATCGAAGAGCCGATGATGTCTTTCGGGCGCGACAACCCCCGCGATCTCGGCGGCGGCGGTCCCGCGAACTGAATGGAGGCCTCTGTGCGAACCCGCTCTCTCCGCCTCTCCCTGCTTGGGCTCTGTTTGGTCGCTCCCGTGGCGCTCGCCGCGGGCTTGAGCGACTACGAGCCGATCTTCCCCACCAACCCCTGCCAAGACGGCTGGGCGGCGTGCATCGTCAACGGCGACTCCGTCACCGCGGATCCCACAAAAGACGCCGCGGGTCGCCCGCTGCCGTCTGATCTGCGGGTCGGCTGGTTTGATCTCGAGGCCACCGCCGCGCTCTCGCCCTTCGTCGAGCTCTCGGCGTACGACGGTGAGCTGGACGCCCCCGAGCCCCCGGCTGAGGCCCCCGTGGCCAGCGGCGGCGGCGATGGCGGAGGTGGCGGCGACGCTCGCCCCGTCGCCGTGGCGTCCAACGATGGCGGAGGCGGTGGTGGGCAGGCCAGCCAAGGCGGCAGCCGTCGGGATCCCGGCGGTGAGACCACGGCCCCCGCGGGCGCGGGCGGTGGCGCCACCACCCCCAGCGGTCGCCCGATGTTCACGCCGACGCCCGTCGGCCAGGGCAGCGACCTCACGGCCACACCAACCACCCCCACGCCTGTGGGCTCGGGCACGACGGTGGCCCAGCTCGACAACACCGCGGCGATTCAGCCCGTCGCGCCGCCCGTCGCCAACGACTCTTGCGACGACCTCGTCGCGTTAGAGCCCGCGGCGCTCATGGGCCGGATGTTGCCCGGTCAGGTGAAGTGCCTCGAGGGTCGCCTCTCCGGCGCCGATCTCCAGACCGAGAAAGACAAGATCTCCCGCGTGCTCATGCAGAACGCCGAGGCCGCGGGCAACAAGTCCGAGTGGGAGCGCCTCATCAAGCGCCACCTCGAGGACATCGACCGCTCCGACCCCAACCTCTGCTTCAAGTACGCCTTGCACCTCTCCCGCGGCGGCGTCGGCCGGGCCTGGGGCGTCATCAAGTGGGCGGACTACGCCTTAGAGAACAAGCAGCAGTGGACGGGCTCCACCTACAAGGCCCGCGTGAACGCCCTCTACCAGCTCCGCGCTGAGGCGGCGGTGAAGCTGTGGGAGGACGCCAACGCGAAGATGTTGGCCGCGTCCGGTGACGATCGCAGCAAGCTCGAGGCCGATGAGGTCAAGCTCCGCGGCATGGCGAAGGATTACTCTCGCGAGTGGCTCGACTACGCGCGCGCCGCGGGTGAAGACATCAAGAAGCCGATGGCGCTCTGCGTCTCGACCGCCGGCAGCAAGAAGTTCTGCGAGGAATGACACCTTGATCTGGTCCATGCTGCTGCTCGCCTGCTCGGGCGAGCCCACTGAGCCGGTCTCGCCGCCGAACACCGGCCCCGAGCCGATCTCCGAGGCCATCGTGTCAGCGTCTTGGCCGGTCAAGGTGGCCGCGCCGGGCGCGCTCGACACCTTGCTGGCGAACCCCGGCTGGCAATCCTACTACGAGAGGAATTACTCCGGCGCGCTGACGGGTTTCGGAGCCAGCGGGCCAGCGACGGCTCGTCTCCACGCCGAGATCTCCGCCATGTACCGCCAGGCCGCGCTGCTGCAGGCGCGCTCCACCATCGAGACCTACCGCCCGGAGCAGATCCGGGAGGGGGACCCAGCCGAGGTCAGCTATGTGCTGGCCGTGGCGTGGATGGTGGTGAACGAGACGGAGAAGGCCAAGGAGCTCCTCGGCAAGTCTGGCGGCTCACCGAGCAAAGCCCTCGCATCAGCGGACGCGGCGTGGGCCAAACGCCTCGCCCAGCCCGACGCGCGTTGGTGGCCGATCTCCAATGATCCCGCACAGTTCCCGCTCGCCGAGGTCACCGCGGGCGTGATGCCCGGCATCGCGGACGCCCCGCATTACACCGTGAAGGAGCGCCCCTTAGACGGCGGCTCGACGCCGCTTGACGTGGGCCTCTCTGACGCGACGGCGCTCTTGCAGGCGGCGATGTGGCATGAGGCCGCGGCCAGCGCCGCCCTCGCCGGTGACGTCAGCGTCGCCGACGCGCTGTTGGGCCCCTGGCGTCTTCCGGGCGAGCCGCTCAACAGCGTCGCGTCCGGTGAGCTCAAGGAGCTGCCGCTGGAGGCGCTCTTTATGAGCCCGTGGCTCACCACGGCGGATCTTCAGCTCGTCGTCGGGCTCAACGCCGGCAAGCCCGCGACGGAGTGGCTGCAGCAGCTCTCCGCGACGTCTGCGTACGCGGTCGTGATCTCGCGCTGCGTCGTTGAACAAAAGGTCGACCCCAACTGCCTCCAAGACCAAGCCATCGCTTTGTCTCAGCAGGTGGAGGCCGCCATGGGCAAAGCCTTTGGCAGCGCCTCCGCTGACCATCGGCTCTTCGCGCAGTTTGTGCTCGCGGGCACCCTGCGCGCCGGGGCGGAGGTGGCGGAGTCTTTCGGGGATGAGCGCGGCGCCGCTGAGCTTCGGCTCATCGCCCGCGACCGCTCCGTAGACGCGGCCGCCGACCCCACGTTTTTCATCTCCATCGCTGCTTGGGACGCGGGTCAGCGCAACCCCGTTCGTGCTCAAGAGCTGTTTCATGGCTATGTAGACAAGCTGCCCGGGCTGCAGGCCGCCCGGGTATCCTTGGACGCGCTCAACCTACGCGTGAGCCGGGACGCGGGACCGGCGATACCGGTGCACTAGTGAGGATCGCTCCTATGCATTCGAACCCTCACCGACTTCTGTCGGTCCTTGGCCTCGCGGCCGCAGCCCTCACGACGGGCGCCTCTTTGGCGTTCTTCGAGGAGAGCCTCCCCAGCACGATGAACCCGCTGTTCGCCCAGTCCATGGTCGACAACCGGGTGCATGAGCTCGTCATGGATCGGATCTACTTCAATGATCCGATCAACAACGAGCTCGTGTCGAACATCGTCCAGGAGTGGGCCCTCGTCGAGAGCGGCAAGAGCATCCGGCTTGTGCTGCGCAAAGGCGTGAAGTGGCAAGATGGCGAGGTGCTCGGCGCCGACGACATCTGCTTCACCGTCAAGGCGATGCTCGACCCGGGCACTCCGAGCCCCATCGCCGAGAAGCAGCGCGCGATCTTCGCGGGCTGCACCGTCGAGAAGCCCGACGTGGCGGTTGTGCAGTTCACCAAGGTGTTCCACAACCCGCTGAACCGCCTCGGCGTTCATGTGTTGCCCGAGCACGCCTTCGGCGGCAAGACGGCGATTCAGCCCGACCACGAGTTCTCCCTGCGCCCCGTGGGCACTGGGCCGATGAAGGGCAGCTCAGGCCGTCGCGGCACCACGTTCGAGAAGTTCAAGAACGTGCACCACGACGCGGGCATCGACACGCTGTCGCTTCAAGAGGGCAACGACCCCTTGGTGCAGGTGAAGACGCTGATCAACAACGGCGTGCAGGGCATCATCACCGTGCCCCCCGGCAACCGCGCCGAGGTCAGCGCCCAGGACGACCTCGCGCTCAAGTCCTACGACCTGCGCTCTTGGTGGTTCGTCGCGGTGAACCAAGAGAAGCCCTACCTCAAGGACAAGCGTGTCCGTCAGGCCCTCGACCTCATCGTCGACCGCACCGACCTGCGCCAGCTCTCCATCGGCGTAAAACCCGGTGAGCAGAACTCTCCTTGTGAGTTCATCTCCGGCCCCTTCGTGCAGTCGTCGCCGTTCTACAACCGCACCGTCGCGGTGAACGCCCGGGCCGACAAAGCGAAGGCCTTTGAGCTGCTCAACGCCGCGGGCCTCAAACAAGAGGGCGGGCGCTGGCACTTCAAGAACGAGCCGATCACGATGCGCATCGGCATGAAGGCGCCCTTGGACATCGAGGCGCCCGACCTGCTCTCCCAGGTGGGCAACCAGCTCAGCGCCGCCGGTTTTGATCGCCAAGAGTTCAAGATCACGACGGACGACTGGAACCTCAAGGTGCTCACCGGCCAGGCCTCGGACTACGACCTCGTCATCGGCAAGTGGTCCTTCGGCCTCGTCGAGGACGTGAACCCGCTGTTCCACAGCCGCAAAGACGGCCGGGGCGCGTTCAACGTCTTCAACTTCTCGAACGCCCAGGTCGACACGCTCCTCGCCCAGTACGAGGTCGCGCGCACCGACACCCAGGCCCAAGACGCTTACCACAAGCTGCACTCCTTGCTCGCGCAGGAGCTGCCGTACCTGTTCTTGTGGAAGCTCGACACGAAGTCGGCTTGGCGCACCGAGGTGCGCAGCAACACCATCACGCCGTACTACTACTGGACGGTCTTCGACAAGTGGCGTACCGGCGCCTGATCGGGCGGCTTCGCGCCTCGACGTCGTGGTGAGGCTGAGGAAAGATTCTGATGCAGCGCTGGTACGTCCGACCGTTGGTGCGTCTGATCGCTGCGCTGCTGCTCCCCGCGGCGGTGCCAGCGGTGATCACCGCGCTGATCTGGGCGTTGCCTGGGGATCCGGCGGCGATCATCTGCCCGCCGGAGGTCTGCTCGGGCACGGAGGAGCTGGCCAAACGCTGGAACCTCAATGATGGGCCGGTTCACTTTTTCACGGAGTGGATCGGCGCCGCGCTCTCGGGCGACTTCGGGCGCTCGTGGCGGCTTCAGCAGGGCGCCCCCGTCGCGCCGATGCTCATCGAGTCCATCCCCAACACGGCCTTGCTCGTGTTGTTCTCGTTCTTGCCGATCCTGCTGGGCGTGATCGGCGCCGCCACCCGCGTCTTGCCCCGCGCCGCGGACGGCCTGCTGCGGATCTTGGGCCTGCCGCCGTCGGTCATCTTCGCCCTGGCGGCCTCAGCCATCATCACGATCAAGTACGGATCGGCGGCGTTTGGGGACGAGGCCGAGCGGGTGAAGCTGGTGCTCGGCGCCTTGGCCTTGGGCCTCGCCGACGCGGCGATGGCCGGCGCGGTCTCCGGCGTGCGTGGCCTCATGGAGTCCGAGCGGAAGCAGCGCTATGTGCGTTTTGGCATTCTGCGCGGCGAAGGGGTGCTCCAGAACACCTTGCCCAACGCGCTCCCGGCGATCATCGGCCAGCTTCGTGCGCGGGTGCTGCACCTGCTCTCCGGCGCGGTCATCGTCGAGGTGGTCCTGCAGATCAATGGCCTCGGGGATCTGCTCTGGGGCGGCACGCTCTACCAAGACTTCGGCGTGGTCATCGCGGCGGCCTTCGGCTTCGCGGTGATCAGCGCCGGGTTGTTGATCACCCAGGCGCTCGTCGAGATCGGCGTGGCGCTGCATGTGCGCCGCGCGCCGAAGGTGGTGGCCCCATGAGCCGCGTCATCGCCGGGGTCTTCGCCGCCTCATGCCTCGCGCTGCTCGTCGTGATGGGCATGTTCGCGCCTGAGCACCTCGCCCAGCCGGATCTGTCCCAGGCCTACGCGAGCCCGGGTGAGCTGCCGCCCTTCGGCGCCGACAACCGTGGGCGCCCGCTCTTGGAGTACGCCCAGCAGGGCGCTCAGGTCGTGGCGCTCCCGGCGATGCTCGGCGGGCTGGTGGTCCTGCTCTTTGGCACCTTGGGCGGGCTTCTGGCCTGCGTCGGCTCCGGTCGGGTTCAGGCCGTCGTGCAGGGCTTCGGAGAGGTGGTCGGCGCCTTGCCCCGCCTCGTCGTCGTCTTGGTCGTGGCCTTGCTTCTGCCCCAAGACATGCGCGGTCTCACGCCGATCGCGCTCACTTGGGCCTTGCTCGCCGCGCCGGGCGCCATGGACGAGGCCGCCTCAGTGGCCGGTCGGCTCGGCGGCGCGCGGTTCGTCGAGGCCCTTCGTGCCCACGGCTTCTCCCGCGCTCGCATTTACCTCTACCACATCGTCGCGCTGAACCTGCGCCCCGTCGTGGTGCGCCAGGCCATCGAGACGGTGATGCAGGTGGTGTTCTTGGAGATCGCGCTCTCTTACCTCGCGCTCTCCGACAGCCAGCCGTCGTTCACCCACAACGACTCCGTGCGCTCCTGGGCGGACATCCTCTACCTTGGCTACCAGGTGATCCTCGACGTCGAGACCGGGCACGCCTTGGCCTTGGGCTTGGGCCTGGTGGGGGTGGTGGCGCTGATGTCTTTGTCGGTCACCTGGGCGGTGAGGGCACGATGAGCAGCGACAAAGAGCACCTCGTCCAGCTCCGCAACATGCGCATCGCCACGCGCCAGCGCACCCTCGTCGCCGACGTCAACGTCGATGTCTACGGCGGGCGCGTGACGGCGATGATGGGCCCCTCGGGCTCGGGCAAGACGCTGACGGCCTGCGCGATCATGGGCTTCATCGAGGTGAACCCCGGGCTCATGGACGGCTCGTTGCGTTTCCCGGCGTTCAGCGATCGCGACTGGTTTGAGGGCGTTCGTGGCGGCGGCGCTCGGGCCCAGCGGCGATTGTTGAACGAGACGGCGGCGTTACGCGGCTCGTTCCTCACCTACAGCCCCCAGGCGGCCTCAAGCGCGCTCAACCCCGGGCGCACCTTGGGACGTCAGCTTGAGCTGGCGATCTCCCGGCGCAACGAGCCCCCCGTCGGCGCCCAGGCCGTGCAGAAGGCGGTCGAGCAGGCCCTCGCGGAGGTGGGGCTGCCGCGCTCGGCGACGACGGCCTTGCCCGGCGAGCTCTCCGGCGGCCAGTGTCAACGCGCCGCGATGGCCATCGCCGTCGCCCCCCATCCGCGCCTGGTGATCGCCGATGAGCCCGAGACCGGCCTCGACCCGGTGCTCACCCGCACGGTCATCGAGCTGATGATCTCCGTGTGTAAAGACCACGGCTGCGGCCTCTTGCTCATCTCGCACCACGAGGACACCGTCTCACGCATCGCCCAGGACGTCGTGCGGCTCAAGGCCCAAGGAGACACGGCATGAGCGCGCCGATCGTCCGCATCAAGGGCCTGCAGAAGACCTTCATCCAGCACGGCACCTTCCCGTGGTCACCCAAACGCACCGTCGAGGCCGTTCGGGGTGTGGATCTCACCCTGGGCCCTGGCGACATCCTCGCGCTGGTGGGGCAGTCGGGCTCGGGCAAGACGACGCTCTCGCGCCTCGTGCTGGGCTTGGAGGAGCCCACCGGCGGCGAGGTCTGGCTTGAGGATCAGCGCTGGGACGGCCTCACCGAGCGTGAGCGCGCCAAACACCGGGCGCGCTATCAGTACGTCCCCCAAGATCCCATGGCCGCCTTGGACCCTCAGCAGACGGCCTTAGAGCACGTCATGGAGACCTTGCGGGTGCTCGGCGGGCGCAGCCGCGATCAGGCCCGGGTGGATGGCCTCGCGATGTTGTCTCGGCTGGGTCTTGGCGCTCGCGCCGAGGCGTTGCCCCGGCAGATGTCGGGCGGTGAGCAGCGCCGGGTGACCTTGGCCCGGGTGCTCGCGCTGCACCCTCGGCTGGTCGTCGCCGATGAGCCCACCTCGGGTCTGGAGCCCGATCGACGCGAAGAGGTGCTTCGTGATCTGATCGGCAATCTGCCCAAGGACGCTGCGTGTATTCTGGTCACACATGACATGTCCGCCGCACGCAAATGGACCAACCGCACCATGGTCATGCTCGATGGCCGGGTCATCGAGACGCTACGCGCTGAGGAGGACGAGCCCGCGCACCCGTACTCGCGCCTGCTCTTTGATCCTTGGTCGGCGGATCTCCCGCGCAACGGCCTCGCGCCTGCGGGCTGCCCCTTTCGTCTTGACTGCCCCCTGGCGGTCGGCTCCTTGGCGGCGCGCTGCGCCGAGCGCGCCCCGACCCTCACCCGAATGGGCGAGAATGAGCACCATCATGTCGCCTGTTATCATCACGCCGACCGCAACCCCCCTGTGACCGAGGCCGCCTCATGACCGCACGCCTCCTTGGCCGCGCCGCGTTTCTCACCGCCGCCTTGTCGCTCACCGCGTCCTCCTTCGTGCACGCGGGTGAGGTCGAGAAGGCCGAGCACCGTCGGCTCTCTGAAGACATGGAGAAGAAGGCCCAGAAGAACATCTGGGCGGGCGTGGAGCGCAGCTTTCAGGAGCTCCTCGCGCTTCAGAAGGCCGGCGAGGTGCTCACGTATGAGGACTGGCTGCTCGGCGCCCAAGCCGCCCGCGGCCTTGGCGACATGGCGGCCTGCAAAGACCGGCTCACCCAGGCCCTCACGGTCGAGGCCAACGCCGAGTCCCAGGCGTGGCTCGATGAGATCAACGCCAACTATGTCTCCGTCACCCTCAAGAGCCCCAACAAAGAGGCCACGGCGACGCTGACCATCGAGGGCATGCTCTTCGCCACCGACCAGCGCCTCGCCGTCGAGGTGGCCCAGAAGACCCTCGCCGAGACCCGCGAGTTCTCCGGCCTCTTGCCTGTCGGCAACTACACCTTCACCGACGGCACGCTCACCAAGGCCTTCTCCGTGGCCAGCGGCGGCGCGCCGATCAACGTGAAGCTCGTGGCTGAAGGCGGCGAGAAGGGCAGCGGCGGCGGCTTGACCTGGGCCGGCCCACGCATCGACGTCGGCGGCGCCTACACCTTGGGCCTGGGCCCCAACGCAGAGGGCACCACCGCCCCCGGCGCCTTCTCTGGCGTCGGCGCCCGCGCCGGGGTCGGCGTCGAGCTCGGCCTCAGCCAGAACTTCGGCGTCGCGCTCACCGTGGGCTACCACAACCTCATCAACCCCCTGGGTGAGGACGAGGTCGTCACCGACAAGGCCGGCGGCGTGACGGCGCACCTCGGCTATGGCCAGCTCAGCGCGGTCTTGCGGATGAGTGACCTCTGGATCACCGCGGGTGGGGTCTTCGCCACCGGCGTGGCCAGGGTGCAGTCGCCGACGGACATCACGATCCAACCTGGAAGATTGTACGACCGCCGATGGAGGGGAAGCGGCTGCCTCCTGGTGTGTCTACTTCACTGAAGACGCTCAAGCGGGCGGCACCATGAGCGGTCGTCTCACCGCTCCCGGCGCCTCTCTCTCCGTCGGTTACGCATTGTTCGACCTCGGTGATGGCCTCCAAGGCGCGGTCAGCGTCGGCGGAGGCGCCTTGGCGAGCGGCGTTCGTCTGTATCCCTGGGGCCAGGTGGCCCTCACCATCGCCCCGGCGCCAAAGAGGAACAAGTGATGCTTGGACGCACCCCCGCGAGGCTCCTCGCCGCCATCGCCCTCCTCCTCACCGGCCCCGCCTTAGGGGTTGAGGTCTCGTCAAAGGACGGCGGCCACGTTCAGAACCCGGTCTGGTCTCCCGACGGTCAGTGGTTGTCCTTTGAGGTCAACAACATGTCCAACGTCGTGGAGCTCTGGCTCACGAAGATGAACGGCAGCGCGCCGGGCACCCCGACGCAGCTCCGCATCCCCGGCGCCTCGACGAGCTTCGGCGCCGGCGGTTATTTCGCGGCCAGCCCGGTCTGGGCGACGACCCCCGCCCTGATGATCGTCTTTGAGGGCTCAAACCCCGGCGGCAAGCGGCGTCTGTACTACGCCAACCCCGGCTCTGGCGCGCCCAACGAGCTCATCACCAACGCGCAGATCCAGGGCAACATCAGCTCGGCGGCGATCTCCAAGAGCGGCAAACGGTTCGCCTTCATCTCCGACGTCACCGGCAGCGGCGACGTCTACGTCTGGAACCTGGAGAAGGGTGACCTGGGCGTCATGGGCGGCGCGGCGACGGAGGCCTCCGAGAACTTCCCCAACTTCAACGACGCCGGCGACACCCTCGTCTTCTCCCGCAAGAACGACGGCAACCAGGACCTGTTCACCTGGAACAGCGGCGCGACGACCCCTCCGCTCAAGGGCGGAAACGGTGACCAAACCCGGCCCCGCTGGGTCGGCGACAAGGTCGTGTACTTCACTTCAGAGCGCGGCGAGGGCCACTGGGACATCGCCGTGACCGGCAAGTCCGGTGAGCGGGTCGTCGTCGCCCAAGATGTGCGCCTGCCGTCACGCTCGGCCCCGGCCGTCACCCCCGATGGCAGCGCCGTCGTCTACGCCTCGTCGGTGCCCGAGAAGGCCGACCGCCTGCTCATCACGCGCCTGGATGGCTCCAGCACTGTCGAGATCCCCACGGGCCTCGTCGCCTGTGGTGAGCCCGCGCTCACCGTCGCCGGGGGCCGCACCTTGGTGGCGTTCACGGCCCTGCCCAGCGAGGGCGCCGACTGGCGCCGCCTGCACGTCATCGACATCACCGGCCAGCTATAAAATCGCGCCACTGAGCAGATCGGGCCTGCGGTTCATCCCCGCAGGCCCGTCGTGTTTTGGAGCGCCCGCGCCGCTCAGGGCTGGCGCAACAGCAGGTAGGGCCACTCGTAGCCGTCGTTGTTCACCGCGTAGCCCAACATCACGCCCTCACCGACGAAGACGTTCTCGTGGGTTGAGAAGCCGTCGTTGATTCGGAAGACGAGCTTGTTCCCGACGATCTCCCAAGAGTCCGCGCCGGAGGGGTTGCCCGACTCAAAGCTGCTGCGGGTGAGGCCGCCGTCCGCGTTGAGCGTGATCGTGAAATCCGTGGGCTGGTTGGCGTCGTAGTCGTCTACGAGCCAGGTGGTGCCCACCACGGCGGCGCGAACGTCCGCCGGGGCCGCCACGCCGACCTTGAGCGCGCCGGACGCCACGGGCGTGCGGTCCAAGGTGAAGCTCCAGGTCTCGTTCACGACGTTCTTCGCTTGGCCTTCAAAGCGGTCGGCGCCAGCGGCCTTCGCGGTGTAGGTGGCGTAGCCCTCGTTGAACGAGAAGCTGAGCGCGTCGGGGGTGCGGGTCCAGGAGTGGCCCTGGGCGGTCTCCATCTCGCTCGTCCAGACGCCGCCGCCTTGGTGAAAGACGAGCTGGTGATCCCGGGGCTCGCCGCTGGGCGAGGTGTACTTCAACGACCAGCGCTGGCCGCTCAGGGCGGCGTCGTAGCTGCCCGTGCCCGCGCCGGGCTCGCGGACGAGGCTGGCCGTCCAGGTGAGGCCGGTGACGTTCTTGGCGTCGCCGCTGATCTTGCTCCAGTCGTCAAACCGGAGGTCGTACTCGGCGTAGTTGTCGTTGAACGCGATCCGCACCTTGGCGCCGACCTGGGACCAGGTGTCGTTGTCGGGCGTGGTGTCGTTGGGGTGGGTGCAGATGAGGCGGCCGCCACGGGCGAAGGTGACCGTGTACGGCGTGATGCCCTCGGCGGCGTCTACCTCGGTGCTCAGGCGCCAGACGGTGTTCGTGAGGTCCAGCTCTGGCGGCAGGGGCGCGCTGGCGATTAGGCCGACGGCGGAGTCGACGCCGTACGCCGAGGCGGGGGTGATCTCCGCGCGGATCGTGGCGAAGTCAGGGTCTTTCTGGCAGGCGAGGAGGAGCAGCAGAGTCGTCATGATCAGCCCTCAGAGAGTGTCTATTCTTTGATACCGCGTCCCGTCCCTGTGTGAAAGCCCAGGGGAGGACAGCGGCGTGTAATCGTCGTGAGTTTTCTCGTAGGCTAAAGGGCGGCCTCAAAAGAAATGACTGGAGTGACTCATGGCGGCGACCGACCTACGATTTGTGCGCCTCGGGCGCGGCTGGCACCCCGAGCTGCTTCGTGCGGCGGACTTACGCGGCCTGCTCACCCTCGATCCGGCGCTCTGGGCGGCGAACGCGGCGCCGCTGAGCACGCTGCGGATGGACAAGGTCTTCTTGAAGGGCCTCGACGTTGACGGTGACGGTCGCCTGCGAATTGACGAGGTACAAGGCGGGATCCGCTGGACTCTGGACGCCCTGGCAGACACCGCTGATCTGGAGCTCGGCCGCGACGCCCTCCGCCTCGCCGCGCTCAAGAAGGACGGTGAGGGCGGTCGCCTTCAGGCCGTGGCCGAGCGCGCGCTCACGCGGCTGGGGCGCCCTGGCGCCGCGGAGCTCACCCTGGCCGAAGTTCGCGCCGTGCGGGCGGAGGAGGAGGCGCGGGGGCTCTCTGAGGCCGGTCTCGCCCTGGTCAGCGCCGCTGAGGACGCCGCGCTGCGCGCCTTCATCGAGCGGGTCATCGTCATCGGCGGCGCCGAGGCCCACCCCACGGGCCAGCCCGCGGTGAGCGCGGCGAGCCTGGATCGGGCCTTGGCCGAGGCCGCCGCCTGGGTGGCTTGGGTAGACGCAGGCATCGCGGATGCGGCGACGGTGTTGCCCCTGGGCGACAGCACTGAAGACGCCTTGGCGGCCCTTGAGGCCATCAGCG
>JADKFE010000018.1 GCA_016717595.1 Deltaproteobacteria bacterium
CTGGCGCTGGCGGGCGCGCTGTCATCACCGGCAGCGACGCCTCATGGACGCTCTGGGATCTCCGCACGCTCGCGGTCTTGGCCAAAGACGACCAGCGCGCGGTAAAACACTGGTGGGTTGGCCCCGAGGCGACAGACCCGCCGATCCTCCTCCGCAGCGCCGTTCAAGACGGGCGGTGGCGCACCTGGACCGAGCGCGCCGACACCCAAGTGACCCAACGGGCGGGCGTCGTGCCCGTGAGAGAGCCTGTGAGACCTCCGCCGCGCTCTTGCCCGGCGGGGACGGTTGGGTGGGCGTCGTGACCGAGGGGCAAGACGACACCTGGGGTCCAAGCCGTCTGATTCGGTTCACGGCCCAAGGCCCAGAGGAGCTGCTCTCTTTGGCGCCCGTTCGTGACTTCCCCTCGATGCTGCGCCTGCTCGTGCTGACACCTGAGCACGTCTACATCCAGGGCGGCGGGCATCACGGCCTCGTTCACCTCCCCACCGCCACGCTGAGCCCCTGTCCCCAAGACCACCTCGTGAGCGCCTCCGGCATGACGCTCAGCCGCGACGGTGAGGCGTTCGACCCCTGGTCGCGGGGCCTCGCCAAGCTCCATCGCCCCAAGGTGCGCCACGCGGTCGCCATGGCGCTGAGCGAGGACGGCCACAGCGCGCTCGTCACGACGACGCGGGCGCTGACGTGGTGGTCGATCCGACGGTGAGGGCAGCCCGCTGGCGGCGAGCGCGTCGTGTTGGCCGCCAGGGATGAGCGCGTGCGGGTTCGCATCGTGGGCTGACCCCGTGCTCACCACGACGCTCCGACACACGACCCCGAGCGCACCGGACGCGCTGCTGCTCTCCGCCGACCGCATGGCGAACGGTCGGGCGCTCTTGATGGAGCAGGCCGCCGATTGGCGGATCTGTGTTCGTTGGCTCGAGGAGTCGGGGGAGCGTGGCCCGTCGGGGCGGGCCGCTCGGCTCATCAGGCGTCACGCCCAACGCCGAGGCGGGGCGTCGGTGGCGCTCTGGATTTTGGCTCCCGGCGGCGGGGCGGGCCGCTCGGCTCATCGGACGTCACGCCCAGCATCAGCGCGCGGCGCGGCGGCGCTCTGGATTTGGGCTCCCGGCGGCGGCGCGGGCGTCTTGGCGATTGGGGGTGGTGCGGCGCGGCGACAACGCCCCCCGGCGGGAACCAAACTCCGCATAGACTGTCCCCGCACTCGCTCACCGAGGACAATCTTATGCTCCCCACCTTGCTGCTCACCCTGGCCTGCCGCGCCCCCGCCGGGCCGCCCCCCATCCCTGACCCCGCCCCGGCCCTTGAGCTCTCCGCCACCTTGGCCGAAGACATGGGCGGCGAGGGCCTGGGATTTGTCCACGCCTCCTCCGCCAACGGGCGTCTGGTGGTGATGCGCCGCTGGGCGCCCGGCGTGACGCCCAGCTTCGGCCACCACGGCGAGGCCTCCCCCGAGCCGGAGCTGGTGCTGCTCGACCTGCGGGCCGGGGCCGAGCGTGTCTTGGATGAGATCGTGGACGTCAGCGCCGACCGCCGCCACCTGCTCGTGCTGGACGACGGCCGCATGTGGAGGGTGGAACCACCAGGGAGGGGCCTGGACGCCGACACAGGAGGACGACGGCAACGCCTGCTTGCCCCCCGCGGCGCAGCTTCTGGTCCTCGGCCGCCACCTCGCCGTCATCGAGCCCGACGCCCAGGCGCTGAGCGTGCGTGATCTCTCCAGCGGTCAGACGCGACGTTTTCCCGCCGAGGGCCGCGTCTGGCGCGGCGGCGCCCTGCCCGATGGGGAGGGCGCCTGGCTCATGGAGGTGACGGGGGCCAAGGACTGGCCCGTACAAAACACCTCCTGCGCCTGCTGGTGGTGCAATCGTTTCGCCCTGTCCTATGGCATGTACGGCTGGGGAGGGCGGGAGTGGACGCTGGTGGCCGTGGACGCCCAGGGCGCTCGCACGCCCTTGGAGTCGCTGCCCGAGGGCGACGCCACGGCCTGGCACGGCCCCAGCGCGGACGGCTGCGCCCTCACCCCCGCCGCCCCCGAGGACGAGCGCTACGGCCTGGCCCCCGGCCCCTGGCGCTGGGTGTGTGAGGGCTGAGCGCGCTGGGGCCGCCGCGTCTCACCCCCGCCAGCGCCAACCACAAACGCCACGGCCTCGGCCAGCGCCAGCTTGTGCTGCTCCCCCGACACGAGGTCTTTGAGGTTCACGATGCCCGCCTGGGCCTCCTCAGGCCCAATCACCAGGGCAAAACGCGCGCCAAGCTCGTTCGCCCGCTTGAGCTGCTTGCCGAGCTTGCCCCCGGCGTCCAGGGTGATCTGCGCCGCCACGCCCGCCGCGCGCAGGGCCGTCACCGCGGTGAGGCTCGCCTCACGCAGCGACTCATCAAACACGGTCACCAGCGCCGTGGTCGTGGGGCGCACGTCGCCCAACATCTTGCGCTCCTCCAAGATCACCATCAGGCGCTCTAAGCCCAAGGCCACGCCCACGGCGGGCACCTCACGCTTCTCGGAGAACATGCCCACGAGGCCGTCATAACGCCCGCCGCCGCTCACGGATCCTACGCTGCCGTCGTTGAGCACGGTCTCAAACACCGGGCCGGTGTAGTAGTCGAGGCCACGCGCCAGGGTGGGCTCAAACGAGAGCCGCTCGCCCACGCCCATCGCCCGGGCGAAGCGCAAGACGTCCCGAAGCTCGGCGATGGCCTTCGCGCCCACCTCACCCAAGGCCCCGGCGAGGTGGTCCAGGGCGGCCTCGCCCCGGCCCTCAAAGAGCGTCCACAGCGTGTCGATGGACGCCTGGGGCACACCCTTGGCCAGAAGCTCGGCGCTCACGCCGTCGCGGCCGATCTTGTCCAGCTTGTCTACGGCCACGAGCACCGCGCCCTCCCGCTCGGGCACCCCGGCGGCGGTGACGATGGCGCGTAAGATCGCCCGGTGGTTCAGGCGGATGGTGAAGTCGGTGAAGCCCAAGGCCAGGAGCGACTCATGCACCACGGCGACACACTCGGCGTCGGCGGACATGTCTTTGCAGCCGACGATGTCGCAGTCACACTGGTAAAACTCGCGGAAACGACCGCGCTGGGGGCGATCCGCGCGCCACACGGGCTGAATCTGGTACCGTTTGAAGGGCATGACGAGATCGTTGTTCATCGCCACCACCCGGGCCAGGGGCACGGTGAGATCGTAGCGTAAGGCGAGGTCCGTCTCGCCCCGGTCCGAGCCCTCGCCGCGCTTGAGGATGCGGAAGATGAGCTTGTCGCCCTCGTCGCCATACTTGCCGGTGAGCGTCTCGATGCGCTCCAAGGCTGGGGTCTCCAGAGGCTCAAACCCGAAGCGGGCGAAGACCTCCCGCAGCTTGCCGATCACGGCGAGCCGGGCGTTCATCTGGGCGGGCAAGAAGTCGCGGGTGCCTTTGGGCAGGAAGACGGCCATGAGGAGGCTCCAGAGAGAGGGGGCGGAAGGTAACCCGCCGCCCCCGCTCTAGGCACCTCTCAGGGCGTCGGCGGCACGAGCCGATCGGCGATCTCCTCGCCGATGGCCTTGCCCCGGTCGCCGTCAAACCGCCAATGCACGCCCAAGAACACCCGGCTCTCCAGGTTCTCACGGATGGCGCGGTCGATGGTCAAGGTGCGGCTGTGGCGGGGCCGCACGGCCTGATCGCGGTTGTCGACGGTGAGGCCGTTGAGCTCATCGGAGACAAACTCAAAGGTGAACCCGGCGGGCAGTCCCAACACCCGCTCCGCCACCCGAAAGGCGGCCGTGCCGAAGGTGGCGTGGCCCGAGGGGTAGGCCGGGAAGCCCGGCGTGAAGCTCACCTCACCCGGCTGGTTGCTGCGCGGCGAGCCGTAGGGCAGCCAGCACGGATCCCCGGCGGTGCTCAGGTTGTTGTCGCCGCCGCCGGTCGGGCCAAAGCCCAGATCGGCCTCACGGATGCCCACGACCGGGCGCCACAGGTTGTACAGGTACTTCTCGTGCCAGGCCTGGATGCCCGCGTCGGCCATCGCCATGTTCACCAAGGCGAACAGTCGCGCGTTGTCGGCCTCTGAGGACTCACGCTTCATCGAGATCGCCCGCACGGCCTGGTTGTACAGACGCGGCGGCACCCCGAGGCCCCTGGCCCCGTCATAGGCCCAGAACACACCCTGCACGGTCTCGTCCGGGCTGCGGGTGCTCCCCGACGCCGCGCCTTTGGCCTTCACCTCGTTGAAGTGCGCCGCGTAGGTCGCCGAGCCCAGCGCCGGGGGCGGCCCCGCGGGGATGACCGAGGTGAGGTTCGCCACGCCGAAGGGCAGTACGCCGCCCCAGTGGGGGTCGAGGAAGCTCTGGCCCGGGTTCTGCGGGTCCACACGATGCTGGCCAGGCTCTGGGCTCGGCGCGTAGAGCAGGGCCGAGCGCTCGGAGCCGTCGCCATCACGGCTGCGCAGCGTCGTCTCGGCTACCTGGCGCCCCCAGGCCACGCCGCGGTTCACCACCTCCGAGGGCGCCAACAGCGTGGCGAGGTACTCTTGGTGTTTGCTCAAGATCAAGTCGCGCTGGCGGTCAAACAGCGCGATGAGGGTGAGCGTGGCGGCGGTGGCTACGGCCGCGCGACGACCGCCGAGCCCCTGGCCGTCGTCGGGAGCGGTGTAGACGCCAAACCGCTGGCTCTGCAGCGGGACAAAAGCGTCAAACATCGCCATATGCACGATCGCGAGCGCGCGTGAGGTGCGCGTCGGGCCCGGCTGCTGCGGGCGAACCTCCCCTTTTTCGTCTGGGCTAAAGTCGCGGCGCTGCACATCCAACGCCACCTCGTTCCAGGTCAGGATCGAGTCCATGATGTTCCCCTGCGCGCGGCGCAGCTACGCCGCACGCTTGTTGTTTGGCATCTTGCCGAGTCCAGAGGCCCCCTCTTCGTGGCCCCAAAAGACGGACCAAAGTTAAGTTGAGCTTGTTGTTCTCATCACCCTTTACTCCGCCTTCTTATCACGTCTTGGAAGACACTCTGGTTTGGCGATGGATCATCAGATTGTGATGTCGCCCTCGTTTTTTTCTGTCCGGTGATCCCTGAGTCGATGGATCGTAAAGAAAGTCGATATCTTAGAGGCATCCAAGAAGGAGCCCCCCATGTCCCGCCTCGCCACGCTCACGATCCTCGCCCTCACCCTCGCCGCCTGCAAAGACGACGGCCCCCCCGTGAGCGAGACGGCCTTGCCGCCCACGGACTCGGGCAGCGCTGTGGACAACGACGGCGACGGCGTGCCCGCGGACGAGGACTGCGACGACGACGACGCCAGCGTGAACCCCAGCGCCCAGGAGCTCTGCGACGGCCTCGACAACAACTGCGACGGTCAGGCCGATGAGGGCGTGCTGCTGTCTTGGTACGCCGACGGCGACGGCGACGGCTACGGCGCCGGGGAGCCGATCGAGGCCTGCGCGGCGCCCGAGGGCCACGTCGCCGTGGCCGAGGACTGCGACGACGCCCGGGCCGACATCAACCCCGCCGCCGCCGAGACCGACTGCGCCGACCCCACGGACTACAACTGTGACGGCTCCACGGGCTTCGCCGACAACGACGGCGACGGCTTCCCCGCCTGTGAAGACTGCGACGACGCCGACGGCGCGGTGAACCCCGACGGGGTGGAGGTCTGTGACGGCCTCGACAACAACTGCGACGGCCTCACCGATGGCGCCGACGCCCTGGACGCGGCGACGTATTACCAGGACCGCGACGGCGACACCTTCGGCGACGCCGACTTTATGGAGCTCGCCTGCGCTGCGCCCGAGGGCTACGCCGCCCAGGCCGGGGACTGTGACGACGGCGCGGCGGCGGTGAACCCCAGCGCCACCGAGGTCTGCAACACCATCGACGATGACTGTGATGAGGTCATCGACGAGGACGACGCCGCCGACGCCGGGGCCTGGTACGCAGACAGCGACGGCGACGGCTTCGGCGACGCCGACGTGGCGCAGCTCGCCTGCGAGGCCCCCGAGGGCACCGTCGCCGACGCCACGGACTGCGACGACGGCGAGACGGCGGTGAACCCCGACGCCGCCGAGGTCTGCGACGGCCAAGACAACAACTGCGACGGCGCCATCGACGAGGCCAGCGCCGCCGACGCCGCCACCTGGTACAGCGACGCCGATGAGGACGGCTTCGGTGATGCGAGCGCCCCCCTCGTCGCCTGTGACCAGCCCGCGGGCGCCGTGGCGGACAGCCAAGACTGCGACGACGGCCTGGCGGCGGTGAACCCCGACGCCACGGAGCTCTGCGACGGCCAAGACAACGACTGTGACGGCGACACCGACGAGCCCGACGCCGCCGACGCGGCCACCTGGTACAGCGACGACGACGGCGACGGCTACGGCGACGGCGGCGCCCCGGTTCTGGGCTGTGACGCGCCCACGGGCACCGTCGCCGACGCCACAGACTGCGATGATGACGACGGCGGCGTGAACCCCGGCGAGGCCGAGGTGTATTACGACGGCGTAGACGCCGACTGTGATGAGGCGTCGGACTACGACGCGGACGGCGACGGCGACGACGCCGAGCTCTACGGCGGCGGCGACTGTGACGACGGCGACGCCGGGGCCTACACCGGGCTCAACTGCCGCCCCGATCCGGGCTGCGTCTCGGTCTCGCTCACCACCTTGGCCTCCAAAGACCCCAGCGGCGGCTCAGACCTCGTGTTTGACGACTCCTGCGCGGCGTATGTCTCCTCCCTCATCAGCGGCACCGACTACGTCTACAAGATCGCCGCCGACGGCACGGCCACGGTCATCACCGGCTACTCCAACTACAACATCCCGGCGATGACCTTGAGCCCGGCGGGCAAGGTCGTCGTGAGCCACAACGACAACTCCACGAACGCCGTCGGCCAGCAGGGCTCGGGCACGACGATCTCAAACCTCGTCACGGGGACGTTCAGCTCAGGCAGCTCGTGGGCCAACAGCTACATGAACTATTGTTCTAGCTCCATCGCCGTAGACGACGCCAACTGTGCGTGGACACCAAACTTCTCGGGCAAAGGCACCTTGGTCTGCGCGAACCTGTCCACCGGCGCCAAGAGCACCTTGCTCACGCTCTCCGACCGGATCGAGGGGGTCTACGTGGGCCCCGACGGCGGGCTCTACGCCTCGGCGGGCAAGGTGCTCTACACCGTAGACACCAGCGCCGCGACGAGCGTGGCCTTGTACACGGCCTCGGCGACGATCCTCGACCTCGTCGTGGACTACAACGGCGACGTGTATCTTGAGACGACGGGCAACGAGATCCTGCACTACGACGCGTCGAGCGCCACGGCGAGCGTCTACGACACGGTGTCGGGGGACGGCAAGCTCGCCATCTCCCCCGATGGTCGTCTGGTGCGTCTCATCCTGAACCCGCCCAGCGCGGCGACCTATGAGGAGTGGACCTTGGGCGACTGAGGCGCCAGAAGCGCCTAGGGCCGGGGCCGCCGCTCTTCAGGCACGAGCGGCAGGTCCTGGGCTCCCCAGAACCAGATCGGGTTGGTGAACAGCACGGCCTCCCCGGCGGTGGAGAGCACCTCCATACGAACGAAAGAGACCGCGTCGGGGTCGATCTCCGTCTCGATGAACGCCTCGTCGGCGGAGTCGAGCGTCCAGGTCTCGGCCACCTCACCGTCTACGATGAGGCGCGCCTGGTAGCCGGGCTTGGGTGGGCTCATCGTGAACCAGATGCGCTGGGGCCCCTCGGCGCCTAGGACGACCTGGCCCATCGTGGCCTGGGAGTCGGGCGCGCTCAACATCGCGGTGACGTTTGTGTCGGCGAAGTGGGTGGGATCGCCGAAGACCACGAGGCCACGCTCTAGGTCCGCCATGAGATCGGGCTCTAAGGTGGACGGCGAATGCACCCAGGTGACGAAGTTGTTGCGGTCCGTAGACCAGGGGCGCTCTTTGTGCAGGTCGCTCACGCCCACGGCGGTGACGAGCACCCCGGCCAGGCTCAGGCGATCCCACACGGTCAAGAAGTCCTCCAGGAGCCCCCACCGCACACGGTAGCCGATCTCGATGATGTCGCAGCCGTACACGTCCGTGGCGATGAGCTCCGTGGCGATGCGCTCCACGGCGGCGGCGCGGGCCTCATCTGTGGCGGTGTCTAGCTCCCAGCCGAACATGTGGTTCCAGCTCGTCAGCGCGCCGACCTCGCGTAAGGCGCCCACAGCCTTGGCCCAGTCCCGGGTGGCGTCTTGGGTGTAGGGGTAGATCGGCGCGCCTTCGCCGTAGACGTTGACGTGCTGGGCGTCAAACATCGCCATCTCATGGCCGACGTGGTGCTCGACGTCGTAGGGCAAGGTGGCGAGGTACTCACGCTGAACGCTCAGGAGGTCTTGGCCGCGGTGGGCCATGGTCCAGGAGAAGTTGTCCAGCGCGAACGCGCCCTTCGCCCCGGCGGCGCGCACCTCCACCTTCACGAACTCCGCCTTCTGATCGGCGCCTAAGGTGGGGTAGAGGGTCTTCACCAGGTCGGAGACGTTCACGGTGTAGGTCTGCCACTCATCAGCGACGGTGGTGATCATCACCGTCTCTTCGCCGACGCCGTCCGAGGGGTCGGGGTCGGGGCCGCCCACGCGGAACCTCAAGACGTTCTCCACGGTGACGCCTTGATCGTCGGTCACGGAGTTGGAGAGCCCGACGAGGATCGACAGCACGGCGCCGTCGCTGTCTGCCCACTGAGAGCGCAGGTCAAACGAGAGCGTGACGTCGCTCAAGAGCGGGCGGTAGTTGAGGCCGGGCCGGGCGATGAGCTTCCAGCTCACGACGCCGTTCTGACCGCCGGGGAACGAGATGCCCCAGCCGTCGGTGCCATCGGCGCTGTTCTCCCGGGACACGACGCTGGTGTAGGTGGCGATCGACTCCTCATCCAGGGTGAAGCCGTAGGTGAGCTTCTCGCCGGGCGGCCAGATGTCCATCGTCTTGAGCAGGTTGCCGTTGTTGAAGTCGTAGCCGCTCACCGCGGGCATGCCGTCGTCAAAGTAGAAGTGCTCGTGGTCGGTCCACCACAAGACGTCTACCCCCAAAAGCTCGGCCTGAAGGGTGTGGCCGAGCATGGTGCCGTCGCCTTCAGAGAAGCTGCCGTGCAGGTGAAGCTGGGTGGAGCGCGCCGCCGGGGGGTTGATGGTCAACACACCGTCGCCTTTGATCACCCAGCCCTTGGCCTCAAGGGTGGCGTCCCCGGGCCAGGTGCCCGCGGTGAAGCGCGCCGTGGCCACCCCCTCCGTCAGCTCGGTCAGCTCGCTGAGCTCGCCGAGATCGGTGGTGAGCTCAAAGGGGGTGCCGTCGGGCGCGGGCTCCCCGTTGATCATCACCCGCAAGGTGAGCTGCACGGCGTCTCGACCATCGGCGGTGAGCACGGGCCGCTCGGCGCTCACGGTGATCACCGAGGCCTCGACGGCGGAGTCGTCCGGAGGAGGCACGGAGTCGCCCGCTTCACGATCCCCAGCGTCTTTGCACCCGCCGCTGAGGAGGCCGAGCACCATAGGAAGCAGCAGACGGACAGCGCGCATAGGGACACCTGTGTCAGACCGAGTTCTCAAGGGCGCACTGTAGCGCCACTTCACGGCGATTCAAAGCGCCGTGAGCGCGCGGGATGTCCGCCCGTCCTGCGCCGCTGCGGCTCAGATCGCCATGCCATAGAGCCCGTACAGCAGCATCTTGGGCGAGATGGTGCGCAGCTCGACGAGCTGCTTCTTGAGCTGCGCCGGGCGCATGTAGAAGCGCCGCAGGGCGTAGGCCTGCATGTCGATGAGCTGCTGGGGATCATAGTTGTGGGGGTGGTAGATCAGGCGGTCGGGGTCGGGGTTGAAGGTGGTGTAGTTCTCCCAGTCGTCCCGGAAGAGATCCTTCTGCCAGCGGTCCTCAAACAGCTTCGAGCCGGGGAACGGCACGGTGATCGCGAACTTCGCGAAGTCGAGGTCCAGCTCAACGGCGAACTCGATCGTCTCTTTGGTGAGGTCGGGCGTCTCCCCGGGCAGGCCGATCATGAACAGGCCCACGGTCTGAATCCCGGCGTTCTTGGCGTTGGCCACGCCCTCACGCACCTTGTCCGTGGTCAGCGTCTTGTTCACGTTGCCCAGGAGCATGTCTACGCCGGACTCGATGCCCATGAGCACCCGGCGGCAGCCGCCGTAGTACATCTGCTCACAGGTCTCTTTGTCGAGGCGGTCGGCGCGGGTCTCGGAGAGCCACACGCAGCGCTTGTCTAAGCCGCGCTTGACGATCTCGTCGCACAGCGGGAGGAGGTCTTTTTTCACCAAGGGGAAGATCGGGTCGATGAAGCCGATCTGCTTCACGCCATACCGATCGACCATGTACTCGTACTCGTTCACCACCTTGATCGGGTCGCGGCGGCGGAAGGTCTTGCCGCCGGTGTGGATGAGCGAGCAGTAGTCGCAGCGGTAGGGGCAGCCGCGGCTGCCGGCCATGGTGAGGATCGGCTTGTCGATATCCGCGAAGGGCAGAAGCCCGTAGCGGTGAATCGGGAGCAGGTGCCAGGCGGGGTAGGGGAGGTCGTCGAGGTCTTTGTTGAGCGCCCGGCGCTTGTTGGTGACCGGCTGGCCGTCGGTGGTGCGCCAGGTGAGGCCGTCGATGGCGGAGTAGTCCTTCTCGCCGCGTGAGATGGCGTCTACCAGCTCGCAGATGGTGATCTCGCCGTCGTGGTGAACGCAGAAGTCGACGTCGAGATCGCGGACGATCTCTTTGGCGAACACGTCGGCGTGAACCCCGCCCCAGACGTGTTTGGCCTCGGGCAAGGCCTTGCGCAGCATCGCCGTGAGGCGCTCACACACCGGGGCTGACGGGGTGAGCACGGTCATGCCGATGAGGTCGGGCTTGAACCGTTTGGCGCGATCGACGATGTCTTCGCCCGAGAGCTTGTCGGCGAACATGTCGAGGCAGCGCACGAAGACCCCGTGGGCCTCCAAGGCCCCGGCGATGTACGCGAGGCCCGTGGGCGGCATAGGCTCCAGCAGCCCAGCGAAACGACCTAGCTTCTTGAGGTTCATGGCCGGGTTGATGAGCAGGACGCGCAAGGTGTCTCCGAGCGTAGGTGTGGGGGTCCGTGGGAGACACAGCGTAGCCGCAAAGTGGCAGGGGGCTCAAGGAGAGATGATCCAAATCAGGATCATGGCGGGTGGAGAGCGCCGTGTCGGGCGAGATCTGGCGACGTGAAAGAGGCGTGACTCTTTGAGGAGTTACGCGTCCCATGACGCTGTTTTGAGGGGGGCGTGGGCCTCGGGCGGGGCTGACGCGGGGATGACGTAAGAGTGTTGAGAGGGCCCCCATTGATTCCGCTGTGGCTGAGCCCGTATGATGCCTCGAACGCGCCTTCCCCCCGGCGTGCTCTGCCAAGTGACCTATGCCTGAGCTCGTCTCCCTGCTTCGTCTCGTCGGAGAGTCTAGCTCTCCGATTGGCGCGTTTAAGATCGAGGAGGGCGGCGCCTTAGAGGAGCTCGGGAGGAACCACGACGCCGAGGGCTGCGGTCGGAGCCCGGCGCGGGGTGAGCTTGTCGGCGCAGAGCCCCTGCCGGTGCTCCTCAAGCGCCTCGGCCAAGACAGCCTCACCGCCGGGCAAGCCCGCACCTTTGAGCACCGCTGCGTCGCCTCCGACGGGGCGCAGCGCTGCTGCCAGGTGACGGTGCAGCCCGTGGGGCCGGGGCGATGCCTCTGGCTCGCCGCCGACATCACCCGCCAGAAGTCCGAGGAGGTGAGCCGCCTCACCCACGCCGAGCGCCTCGGCTACGCCGTGCACGGCATGAACGATGGCATCTGGGACTGGCGGGTAGACACCGGCGAGGTCTACTTCTCGCCGCGCTGGTGCGAGATGCTCGGCTACACGAGCGCTGAGGTCCCCCAGCAGCTCAGCTCGTGGAGCGACCACGTGCATCCCGACGACATCGCCTGGGTGCTCGCCGAGGTGCAGCGCCACTTCCGGGGGGAGACCGAGCGCTACGAGACGACGCACCGGATGCGCAACAAGTCGGGAGAGTGGCTGTGGATCCTCGATCGGGGTGAGGTCGTGTTGTGGTCGTCCGAGGGCAAACCTCTGAGGATGGTCGGGGCCCACACCGACGTCACGCCGCAGAAACGAATCGAGCAGCAGCTCCAAGAGCAAGAGCGGCGCACGGCGGCCCTGATGCAGCTCGCCCCCGTCGGCATCTACCACTCCGACCGATCCGGGCGCTGCCTCTACGTGAACGAGGCCTGGTGCTCCATCACCGGCCTCACCCCTGAAGAGGCCTTTGGGAGCGGGTGGGTGCGGTCGTTGCACCCCGATGACCTCGACGCGGTGTTTGCTGAGTGGCGCCGTTTTGTTGTCGAAGGGGGGCCGTTCCACCTCGGGTTCCGGTTCTTGGCGCCCGACGGCGTCCTCCGCCACGTCATCTCTCGGGCCTCCCGCCTCACCGATGAGCACGGCGTGATGATCGGCGCCATCGGCACCGTGCTCGACGTCACCAGCGAGCATGTGCAAGAGGAGGCGCTCACCGCCCAGCGGGCGCAGATGACCGCGTCCGCTCGGCTCGCCGCCTTGGGAGAGATGGCCGGTGGATTGGCGCATGAGCTGAACACACCTTTGGCGGTGATGTCCTTGACGGTGGAGCAGCTCCAGGCCCAAACGAGCGCCGGGACGGTGTCGCAGGAGCGCCTAAACCGCGGCCTCGCGCGTTTGGAGAGCACCCTTGGCCGGGTGACCCGCATCATCAAGAGCCTGCGCAGCTTCGCCCGGGACGGCGAAGGCGACGCCCCCGAGGAGGTCGTGCTCGGCGGGTTCACCGAGGATGTGCTCTCGTTCTGCCGCGAGCGAATCCTCAACCATGGTGTGCGCCTCAACGTGCGGCTGCCCGAGCCCACGGCGCGCGCTTGGCTGAGCACCACCCAGCTCGCCCAGGTGCTCCTGAA
The DNA here is from genome assembly GCA_016717595.1 of Deltaproteobacteria bacterium. Taxonomy (GTDB): domain Bacteria; phylum Myxococcota_A; class UBA796; order UBA796; family CAJQPC01; genus JADKFE01. The sequence continues at coordinate 12,887 of JADKFE010000018.1, forward strand.
CCTCCTCAACAACGCCCATGACGCCGTCGTGGGCCAAGAGATGGCCTGGATCGAGGTGTCTGCCGAGGGCGTAGGCGACGGTGTACGCTTCGCGGTGAGCGACAGCGGCCCGGGCGTCCCAGAGTCGCTGCGGGAGCGGATCTTTGAGCCCTTCTTCACCACCCGCGCCGTCGGCCAAGGCACGGGGCTGGGCCTGCCGATCTCCAAGGGCCTCGTCGAACGAATGGGCGGCAGCCTCCGGCTAGACGCGGGCGCGCCCCACACACGGTTTGTCGTCGAGCTGCCCGGCGCCTCGCTCCGCGCGGGCTACGGCGGCTGCACGCCCCCCGATCCCAGCGTCTCCACTCCCCCCTAGGCGTTGACCCTCATGCCACTCTCCCCCTTCGCAGGACGCGTCGTGCTCGTCGTCGACGATGACGCCGACATGCGAGATGTTCTGGCGAGCGTGCTGCAAGAGCTCGGGCTTCATGTGCTCGAGGCCCAAGACGGCCTTGAGGCCCTCGCCGTGGTTCACGCCAACCCGACGCTGAGCCTCATCATCAGCGATCTCAAGATGCCGCGCTGCGATGGACTGGAGCTGGCCCGGGCCCTCCAAGCGTTGCCCTGGCCGAGCGTGCCCCCCTTCGTGATGATCAGCGGCTACAGCGACCCGGCCTTGGGCCGCGCTGAAGAGCTCAACATCAAGGCCATCCTACGAAAGCCCTTTCGCCTAGAGGAGATTCGTGCCCTCGTGGCGCGGTGGATTCGGCCCCCGGGCCTCGACGACGGGGGCTCGGCTCAGTAGTCTAGACCCCCGCGCGCCGCCTCCCGGCGCGCCCTCTGGAGCGCGCCGCGATGCGAATGATCGGCCCCCTCTTCGTCGTGCTGGCGCTGGGCCTGATGACCTGGTACCTCTGGCTCAACCGCCTGCCGCCCTTCGACGCCTTGCCTGTGCCCGAGCCCGTCACCATTCAGTCGGTGACCGTGGCCCACGACGGCGTGCGGATCGAAGGAACCGCCCATTACCCGGTGCGAATTCGGTACGTCGAGCCCGCGCGCATCGGCCGCCCCGAGCAGACCCGGTACCTGTTCCCGATGTTGCCCCTGCGTGACACCATGGGCCGCCGGGTGCGGGTGATCATCTCCTCCGCCCGTGAGCCCGAGCACCTCGTCTCCTACGCGGATCTCACCATCGACGGCTTCGCCCGGCCCGGCGGCGCGTTCTTGAACGGCCCGGCCATCGACGCCCTGCGCCGCGCTGGCTACACCTTAGAGGATGACCTCGTCGTGATCGAGGAGTACCCGCCCCCCGCCGGTCGCCCGATGGAGCCCGCCCCGGCCGCGCCCTGATGCCCCCGCTCCCGCCCGGCTACACGCTCACGCTCAGCTTTGTGCCCGAGGCCGACGCGCTCCTCGCCGCGCTCCTGGCCGAGACCCCGTGGGAGCGCCACGTCTTTAAGCTCTACGGCAAGGCCCTGCCGATGCCCCGGCAGATCGCCTGGTTCGGCGAGCGCCCCTACGGCTACTCCGGCCTCGTTCACCCGCCCGCCCCCTGGCCCCCCGCCCTCGCCGCGCTTCTGCCCAAGCTCACCGCGGCCTGCGGCCAGCCGTTCAACGGCGCCCTGCTCAACCGCTACGACAGCGGCCAAGACAGCATGGGATGGCACACAGACGACGACCACGCGCCCCAGGCCTTGGGCGGCTTGGCCTCGTTGAGCCTCGGCGCCACCCGCCGCCTGCTCGTGCGCCCCCGCGGCGGCGGGCCGTCTACCCCCATTGACCTGCCCCACGGCAGCCTCCTGTGGATGAGCGCCGAGAGCCAGCGGCTCACGCAGCATGCGTTGCCGAAGACGGCGCGGGCGGTGGGGGCGCGGGTGAATGTGACTTGGCGGTGGGTGGGGGAGGGTTAGCGCACGAGGGCTCACCCGCTCAGCGCGGCGCCCCCCACCTCCAACCTCCGCCCCTCGGCCTCACCTTGGGCCCGGCGCAGGGCCACGGACAGGCGCTCGCCTCGGCGGCCGAGGGCCTGCACCCTTAGGCTCGCGGGCAGGTGGAGGTCAACAGACTCGTTGACGATGAACAGGGCGCACTCGCCGCGCTCGGCGGCGCGCTCTAACCGCGCCCCGGCTTTGCCCAGACGGGGCGGGTCGAGGAGCACGACGAGGGGGAAGGCGCCGGACTGGGCGAGCTGCTCCGTGGCCCAGGCCGCTTGTTCGGCGGCGGGCTGAAGCAGCAGCAGGCGCTCCCAACGAAGGCCGACGAGCCCCGGCGGGTAGAGGCGACCCAGCGGATCCACCACGGCCACGGGCGCGCCTTGACGTGTCAACAAAGCTGCTGCGGGGGCCCACAGGCCCAGGCGACCGCTCCCGGGGCGACCGCTCAGCTCAATGAGCCCGGGGCGGGGCCAGCGCGGCAGACCGGCGAGGCCCGAGGGGAGATCGGTCTGGCGCTCGGGAAGGGTGGCGCCGGTGCTCAGCCGCGGCGCTCCCCGCAAGGAGGAGACGGCGGCTTGGAGCTGGCTGAGCACGACGCGGCGATCGGGGTCCATCCTGAACCTGTGAACGGGTGTTCAGGTTACCACGAACGTTCAACCGAAGACAAGCTCTTGTGATGGGTTGGTTGACCAATTGACAACGTCGCCGCTCACCACCGCTCCCAGCCGGGAACAACGATCTTGTTGACCCCCAGGCGGTGCGCCTCACGCAGCCCGGACATCACTGCAGCATGTACGTTGCCATAATAGTCCCGCTCCGTGCCTTCCCCGGCGAAGAGCAGGCGCTCCCCCTCGGGCGCGGCGACGGCCTCGATGTCTTCAGGGCTCGCCCCCGGCGGCAGAAAGACGTAGGAGCCCAACGCGAAGGGGTCCGAGGTCCAGCGGGTGACGGCGGTGTGGGTGGGCGTCGGCGGGGTCTGCCCCGTGGCGGTCTCTAAGGTCTGGAGCACCCCGGCGATCAGCTCCTCATCGGTCCAGCTCGCCTGCACCTCCCGGGAGAAGCCGCCGCCGTAGAGGCAGACGAGGGTAGGCGCCCCGGCGAGCTCCGTGATGTCGTAGTGCTCGGGGAAGACGCCGGACTGATCCCGATCCACAAACTCCAGGCTGCCCTGCCACCAGCGCTCCTCAAAGACGAGCACGACCTTCTCTAAGTTGCCGACATCCAGGCGGCTGAGCGCGTCGGACTTGGCCTCGGAGAGCGGCGGATCAAACTGGATGGTCCCGGCGCGCAGCACCCCGACGGGCACGGTGACGAGCACATGGCTGCCCTCGTAAGTCTCCCCCCCGGCGAGCACGGTCACACCTTCATCGCCGTGGGTGATCTGGGTGACGGGGCGCTCAAGCAGGATGGTGAGCCCCTCGGCGAGGGTGTCTACGATGGGCTTGTAGCCGCCCTTTGGGAATTGATCACCGCCCCGAAGCTCGGGCTCATCCCAGAAGTAGGCGAGGCCGACCTCCTCCACCGGCCCGGCGTAGCTGAGCTCTACGGCCCACTGGTCGATGGCGTGGGCGGCGAGGCGCCGATCTTGCGCGCTGAGGTCTTGCTCTGCGAGGTAGGCGTCCCGGGCCTCGGCGGTGGTGGCGTCGGGGCCCAGGCGCTCCTTGAGCTCTCCCAGCGCCCTCGTGAAGCCGTCGTAGGCGTCCTCCATCACCGCCCAGCCACGATCGCCCAGGGCTTGACCGCTGGCCTCGTCATACAGCGTGAGCCAACGTGTCTCATCGGGGACATAGGCGAGGTCGTGGGCGTCGGCGAAGTCGGCGACGGGGTTGCCCCGCACGCCGTGAAGCCAGGCGGCGCCGAGATCCACCGTCGCCGGGCCGATCGTCTCCGTGGCTGTGCGGCCGCCGATCCGGTCGCGGGCCTCCAACACCGTCACCTTCACCCCGGCCTCGTGTAAGACCTTCGCGGCGGTGAGCCCCGCCATGCCCGCGCCGACGACGAGGACGTGGGTGTCGGGATCATCGGCGGGTGAGCCGGGCTCGATCTCGGCGCAGGCCAGGAGCAGCAGGGGGAGCATTCAGCCTCCGGGGGTGGGTGCAGGCCCAGTGTACACGCCGCGCTGAGATGGCCAAAACAGCGACACACGCTGGCCAGGGTCCGCCATTCGTCGGCGGCCTTCGGCTCGGTATTCTGAGCGGGACTGATCCCCCAGGAGCCCACCATGACCCGCACCGCCCTGATCTTCGTCACCCTCGCCGCCTGCGGACAGCGGCACCCCGACGATGGCCCCTTGGCCAAGGTCTCGACGACCCTCGATGAGCGCGCGGGGCTGGTGCTGCAGCAAGACCTCTACGGCGACGGCGCCTCGCGCCTCGTCTACCTGGACCAGGGCTGGGGGCCCGTCGAGACCTTGTGGTACTACTTCGCAGACCAGGGCTCTGTGTTGATTCCCCGGGAGGTCTTGGTGAACCTAGAGCAGCCCGGCGCGAGCGCGCTGTTCATCGCGCCAGAGCACATGGCGAAGTACCGCTTCTTGCTCCAACAGAAGACCCCCAACAACCCCGACGGCCTGCCCGTGGGCTTCGCCCAGCACGAAGACAGCGTCGGCCTGACCTGCGCGGCCTGTCACACCGGCCAGATCAACTACAAAGGCACGGCCATGCGTATCGACGGCGCCCCGGGCCTCATCGACATGCCGACGTTCTTGGCGGATCTGGAGGCGGCCACCCGGGCGACCTTAGAGGACAAGGCCAAGCTCAAACGATTCGTGAAGCGCCACGGCGGTGAAGAGGCCGAGGCCCAGGCCGCGCTGGAGCGCAGCCTCGCCTGGCTTGAGATCTACAACCGCATGAACACGACGGAGACCCTCGAGGGGTTCGGGCGTCTGGACGCCATCGGGCGCATCGTGAACGCGACGATCCGCTTCACCAGCGGGCCCCAGCACGCCATCGAGCCCAACGCCCCCGCGTCGTTCCCGCTCCTGTGGGACGCGCCGCGCCACGACTATGTGCAGTGGGCGGGCTTCTCCCCCAACGCCGGGGCGGGCAGCTTGGGCCGCAACGTCGGCGAGGTCATCGGGGTGTTTGGCACCCTCGACATCAAACGGTACACGACTGAAGACGACGCCAAGGCCGGCTACAAGTCCAGCGCCGAGGGCCAGAGCATCGCGGCGATGGAGGAGAGCCTGTGGAATCTCCAGTCCCCGGTGTGGCCTGAAGACGTCCTGCCGCCCATCGACCGCGCCTTGGCCGCCAAGGGGGAGCCCCTCTACGCCGCCGAGTGCGCCTCATGCCACACGGTCATCGATCGGGACGACCCCAAACGCCACGTCACCGCGCAGATCATCAGCGCCGACCGTGTAGGAACCGACCCGCTGGCCTCCAACAACCTCGTCGACGCCCGGGTGCCCTCGGGCATCTTAGAGGGCGCGATCAACACCAAGAGCGACGGCTACTACGGCCCTGAGATGTCCGCGCTGACCATGCTCTTGGACCTCACGACCCGCACGCTCCAGGCCCAGCCCGCCGCCGTCGCCCGAGCGACGATCTACGCGAAGACCAACGGCTTAGAGACCACCCCCAAGCAGGGCCAGCTCAACGAGGCCACCGAGGCCGACCCGGGGGCGGCCCTTCGCAGCTACAAGGCCCGGCCGCTGAACGGCGTCTGGGCGTCCTCTCCGTACCTACACAACGGCTCGGTCCCGAACCTCTACGCCCTGCTGTTGCCCCCCGAGGCGCGCCCGGCCACCTTCACCGTCGGCCGCTGGGAGTACGATCCGGCGATGGTGGGCTACGTCAGCGAGGGGGGCCCCTTCGTGCTCGACACCCGCGTAGAAGGCAACTCCAACGCGGGCCATTCGTACGGCACGACGCTTGGTGAGGAGGATCGCCTCGCGCTCTTGGAGTACCTCAAGACCCTCTGAGGCCGCCTGGGCGTCGCGGGCCCGGGGGCCCCTGTGTTAGCTTGGGGCTCTCTTCAAGATGAAGGACGCTCCAAATGCGCACGCTCCCTGGCCTCCTGATCACGCTCTTCGCCCTCTCCGCCTGTAAAGACGCCGACGATGGGGTCGGCACAGACTCCGTGCCCAACGATGACACCGGTGAGGTCACCGACGACACCGGCGGATCCGACGACACCGGCGCTGAAGAGGTAGACGCCGACGGCGACGGCGTGCGCTCGGACGAGGACTGTGACGACAACAACGCCGCGGTCTACCCCGGCGCTGAAGAGCTCTGCGATGAGCTCGACAACGACTGTAACGGGACGGTCGATGACGGCGCGGGGACGGAGTGGTACACCGACTCAGACGGTGACGGCTACGGCGCGGGCGAGGTGATCATCGCCTGTGACCAGCCCGAGGGCGCCGTCGCCCAAGGTGAAGACTGTGACGACAAAGACGCCGCGTTTAACCCCGGCGCCTCCGAGACCGAGTGTGCCGATCCCAACGACTACAACTGCGACGGCTCCGTAGGCTTCGCGGACGGTGACGGCGACGGCTTCGCCGCCTGTGAGGAGTGTGACGACGGCGACGCGGCGGTGAACCCCAAGGCGGAGGAGGTCTGCGACAACCAAGACAACAACTGTGACGGAACCGTCGATGAGGGCGTCACCAGCACCTACTACCAAGACAAAGACGCCGATGGGTTTGGCGACGCCGACTTCCCCGTGGCGGCCTGCGAGGCCCCGGCGGGCTACGCCAGCGTGGCTGAGGACTGCGACGACGGCGTGAGCGCCGTGAACCCCAGCGCGCAGGAGGTGTGCAGCGGCATCGACGAGGACTGTGACGGCCTCATCGACGACGCCGACGACAGCCTCGACGCGGCCTCTGGCGTCACCACCTACACCGACGACGACGGTGACGGCTTCGGGGATCCCGGCTCGGCCACGCTCTCTTGTGACACCCCGCCGGGCAACGTCACCAACGCTGAAGACTGTGACGACGCCGACGTGACGGTGAGCCCCGACGCGGAGGAGACCTGCGACGGCCAAGACAACAACTGCGACGGCAGCGCCGATGAGTCGGGGGCCACGGGTGAGTCGACCTGGTATACCGACACAGACGGCGACGGCTACGGCGATGCGAGCAGCGCCACGAGCGCCTGCGACGCGCCCGAGGGCGCCGTGGCGAACGCTGAAGACTGTGACGACGGGAGCGCCGCGGTGAGCCCCGCCGCCTCTGAGGTCTGCGACAGCGTCGACAACAACTGTGACGGCGTGACCGACACCGACGCCACGGATCTCAAGACCTACTACGCCGACGCCGACGGGGACGGCAGCGGCGACCCCTCGGTCACCTCTCTCGCCTGCAGCCGCCCCACGGGTTTTATCGGCAACAAGAAGGACTGTGACGACACCGACGCGGCGATCTACACCGGCGCCACCGAGGTCTGTGACGACGCCGACAACGACTGCGACACCGTCATCGACGAGGGCTTTGACGCCGACGGCGACAGCATCACCGACTGCAACGAGATCAGCTACACGGTGGTGTTCTACGGCACGGGTGACGACTCCTGGGACGGCTACGTCGATGGGTCCTACGCCTTGGGCGACGGCGGGTGGAGCACCGTCGAGAGCGTCACCATGACCTTAGACTCCGGCGATCACACCTTCGCCGCCTATGTGTCGGATACTGGCGCCGCCATCGCCGGGTTCTTGGCGGCGGTGTCGATTGATGGAACCGTCACCTACGTCACCGGCGGCGCCGGGGATTGGGTCATGGTGGACAACACCACGGCGAGCGACTGGGCCGAGGTAGACTTTGACGACTCGTCGTGGACGACGCCCTTGCTCTGCGCGTCGAGCGATGTGTCGTCTCGTTGGGGCACCGCCCCTGCGAGCTTACGCGGCCTCGGCGCCCAGTGGGTGTGGCACCAGAGCTGCACCGCCCTAGGAAACAGCTTCTACCGGCTCAACTTCAGCCTCCCCTAAGCTTGGCGCGTGGTATCTTGAGGTTTCACTCCGCATGATCGATGGAGCCTCACGATGACAAACGCCAAGATGGCCCTGCTCTTCTCCCTGTTCGCCCTCGCCGCTTGTAAGGGCGACGAGGACGATGTCTCCTCCGACTCCGTGCCCGTAGACGACTCCGGCCCCACCGAGGTGGTCGATAATGACGGCGACGGCGTCCCCGCTGAGGAGGACTGTGACGACGACAACGCCGCGGTGAACCCCAGCGCGCAGGAGCTGTGCGACGGCCTGGACAACAACTGCGACGGCGGCGTAGACGAAGGTGTGGGCACGGCGTGGTACACCGACGCCGACACCGACGGTTACGGCGACACGACCACGGAGACCATCGCCTGTGAGCCCCCCGAGGGCGCCGTGGACGTGGCGGGGGACTGCGACGACGCCGACGCCGCCTACAACCCCGGCGCGGCGGAGACCGACTGCGCCGACCCCAACGACTACAACTGTGACGGATCTGTAGGCTACAACGACGGCGACGGCGACGGCTTCGCCGCCTGTGAGGAGTGTGACGACGGCGACGTCTCGGTGAACCCCAACGCTGAGGAGATCTGTGACGAGCGCGACAACAACTGTGACGGCGCGACCGATGAGGGCGTCACCAGCACCTTCTACCAAGATCGGGACGCTGATGGGTACGGCGACGACGACTTCCCCGCCGAGGCCTGCGCCGCCCCCGAGGGCTACACGACGGTGGGCGCGGACTGTGACGATGACGACGTCGGCGTAAACCCCGCCGCCCAAGAGGTGTGCAGCGGCATCGACGAGGACTGTGACGGCCTCATCGACGACGCCGACGACAGCCTCGACACCAGCACCGCCATCACCACCTACAGCGACAGCGACGGCGACGGCTACGGCGACCCCGACGGCGGCGCGCTCGCGTGTGAGGCCCCCTCGGGCAACGTCACCAACCGCGAGGACTGCGACGACGGCGCCGCGAGCGTGAGCCCCGCCGGGACCGAGCTGTGTGACGGCCTGGACAACAACTGCGACGGCGCGACAGACGAGGCCACCGCCGCCGACGCCGCGACCTGGTACGACGACGCCGACGGCGACGGCTACGGCGACCTCAGCGCCACGAGCGTGGCCTGCGAGCAGCCCTCGGGCTCGGTGAGCGACGCCACGGACTGTAACGACGCCAACAAGGCCGTGAACCCCGCCGCCTCTGAGGTGTGTGACAGCGCCGACAACAACTGCGACGGCGTGACCGACACCGACGCCATCGACCTCAAGACCTATTATGCCGACGCAGACTCCGACGGCTACGGCGACATCTCGGTCACCTCAAAGGCGTGTTCGCGGCCCACAGGCTACATCGGCAACAACAAAGACTGCGACGACACCGACAAGACCACCTACTCCGGCGCCACGGAGCTGTGCGACGACACCGACAACGACTGTGACGGCGACGTAGACGACGGCGTCTTGGGCAGCGACGTGGCCTGCGCGGCGACGACCTGCCTCGACATCCTCAACGACCAGCCCTCGGCGACCGACGGCGTTTACACCATCGAGCCCGTGAGCGGGACCGTGTTTGATGTGTACTGCGACATGACGACCGACGGCGGCGGCTGGACGCTGGGCTTCGTGAAGAACTCCGTAGACTACGACAGCTACTCCGACGCGGGCAGCACCTACGAGGACACGAGCCACCTCCAGACCGACCCGGCGACGGCGTCCTCGTCGTCCACGGCCTATGGCGGCTGGCTGAACATCAACGAGTTCACCTTCACCGACCTTCGTATCGCGTCGTACCTGAACGGCGCCCAGACCTACGTCTCCAACGACATCAGCGCCAGCGAGCTGCGCATCGACTTTGGCCAGAACGGCTACCTGCTGTACAACGACAGCAACGGCTACTACTGGTGCGCCGGGGCGGCGAGCTACACCGACAGCGGCTCGGGCCAGGTGAACCAGCCCTCGGGCGCGCCCAACGACTGTAAGGCCCACGGCAGCTTGGGCTCGGGCTGGGACTTCTCGGCGAGCACAGGGGCCAACGCGGGCCTGACGATGTGTGGTGTTGACGCGAGCTCCCGCTGGATGCACAGCGGCTATGGCACGAGCGCTTGGGTCACCTATCCCGCCAAGAGCGCAGCCCAGGCGCTCTGGCTGCGCTGATCGCCGCTTGATCGTGTGGTGTCAGAGAGGCCGAGGCGCCGTCAGCGAGCGCGCCTCGGCGTCAGCGAAGTGTTGAGCGAGCAAGGCCGAGACGGCGTCAAGCTCGGTGAAGATGAGCGCGTGGGCCTCGCCGGGCATCCGCACGAGCCTCGACTGGGGCAAGGCGGCGTGTAAGACGTCGCTGAGCCGGGTGTGCACCGTGCGGTCGTCGCTGCCGGTGAGGATGAGCGTCGGCACGGCCTGGAGCGGGGCGTAGTCGGGCTGACTGTGCGCCCACAAGGCCGCGGTCTGGGCCCGGACGATGGCGGGCATGGTCACGAAGCCCTCACAGAACGAGCGCTTGAGCAAGGCGATGGTCTCGTCGTCGCCGAGGCGTTTGACCGCGGCGGCGGACAACGAGAGCTCGGCGAGGGCCAACCACCGGCCTCGATCGGCGCCGAAGGTCATCCGCAACGAGGCGCCCCAGGCCGAGACCGGCATGTTGAACATCACGTCCCGGCCCCGGCCCGCCGTGGAGATCAAGGAGAGGCTGCGCGCCCGGTGGGGCGACCGCCGCGCCACCTCCTGCACGACGAGGCCGCCCAGGGAGTGCCCGACGAGGTGGGCGTCCTCCCAGCCGAGCTGGTCCAGCACGGCGAGGGTGTCCTGCGCCATGGCCTCCACGGTGACCGGCCCACGCAGGGGAAGGCTTCGGCCGACGCCCCGGTTGTCGTGCCAGGCGAGCTGGTGATCAGCGGCGAGGACGTTCACGATCCCGCGCCAGCCCTCACCGATCACCCCGGCGCCTTGCACCAGCATCACCCGCGGCCCAGCGTGGCCCGCTTGGTCAAAAAACACCGTGGCGTCGGGCAGATTGAGGGTGGGCATGAACTCTCCTTGGGCTTGAGCTACCCTATCCCGTATGCGCCGTGAACACTGGTCTGAGTCCCTCGCGCCCTTCCTTCGGGGCCGTCCGTTCATCGTCACCAGCGACATGCTCGCCGCCACCACGGGCCTCGCCCTGGGCCTGCGCGCCATGGGGGTTGAGCGTATCCTCTGTGTCGGCGTGGCGCGTGGGACGGGTGTGTTGCCACAAGAGCACGGCTTTGAGCAGATCCTCGTCAACCAGAGCCTGCCGTTGGGCTTTATGGAGGTCATCCGCGAGGCCGAGCGTGTGCTGCGGCAACCCCCCGCCGAGGTGCAATCCCAGGTAGACCGTTTTGATCCCGATCACGAGGCCCAGATCATCGCGCCGTTTTATGTGACCGGCCTGCCCCAGCTCAACCGCCCGGTGTTCGGCGCCCGGCCCGCCGCCTGGCGCGCCCTGGAGGACAAGGTCGTCATCGACGCCGTGCTCAGCGCCGCGGGGGTGCGTGTGGCCCCGCACCGCATCGTGCCCCTCACCCGCGAGGCCCTTGACGCCGCCGCCGCCGCCCTTGATCGTGGCCACGGAACGGTCTGGGCCGGAGACGCGCGTGAAGGGTTCAACGGCGGCGCGGCGCTCACCCGCTGGGTGCGTGACGCCCAAGACGCCGACGAGGCCTTTGAGACGCTGTCCAAGAGCTGCGACTCGGCGCGTGTGATGCCGTTTCTGGAGGGGGTGCCGTGCTCAATTCACGGCTGGGTGTTGCCCGACGGGGTGCGGGTGTTTCGCCCCTGCGAGATGTTGGTGCTGCGTCGCCCCGCGCCTCCGGTCTTCTTTTACGCCCAGGCCGCGACCTCGTGGGATCCTCCCCCAGCGGGCCGCGAAGAGATGCGTGAGGCCGCCCGCCGCGCGGGCGCCCACCTCCGCGACACCCTCGGGTACCGGGGCGTGTTCACCCTCGACGGCGTGATGACCCGAGACGGCTTCTTCCCGACCGAGCTGAACCCCCGCTTTGGCGCCGCGCTCTTGGTCTTGGGCCGGGCCCTGCCCGAGCTCCCGCTGGTGCTGATGCACTTCGCCAGCATCGAGGGTCTGGCGCTGGACTGGCGCGGTGAGGAGCTTGAGCGCCTCATCGTCTCCGCGGGCGACACCACACGCCAGCTCAGCTTCACGGCGATGGGCTCGCGCCCCATCACCGAGAGCGAGAGCTTCGCCCTTGTGCGCGACCCCACCTGGCGGCTCGCCACCGAGGCGGATGCCCACCTGCCACAGTCCGTCGGGACCCTCGGCCCTGGCTCCACCGGCGCTTACGTCCGAGTGGGCCTGAACCCGGCGCACTACACCGTCGGCCCCGCCGCGGGCCCCTTGGTCGCCGAGGTGGTGGCGGTCCTCGACGCCCACTTTGAGCTCGGCATCGGGCCCCTGACGGCGGCGCAAGATCTCTGACGCGCCCAGCCGATCCCTGACACGACCCTGGCTCAGTCGAGCCCGACCTTGCCCGGCGCCCAGTACGCCTTCACCTTCACGCCCTCGACGCCGCCGGCGCGCAGGGCGGCCCGCACCCCTTGAATGAGCGCGGCGCCGCCGCAGAGGCCGATTGACCGCCCCGGCGCCCCGGCAGCGCGCGCGGCCGCGGCGATGGCCAGGTGGTGGGCGTCTGTGTTGGTCTCCCGCGCCAACAAGGTGGGGGAGGGGAGCCCCACGGCGGCGGCGGCGGCGCGCGCGGCGTGCTCATCCGCCACAGAGAGCAGGGCCTTGACCTGCCCCGGGCGCGCGAGGTGAAGGGCGGCGGCGACGGCGATAGACGTCTCGTCGCCGATGAGCACCACCGGCCCCGGCGGCAGGCTCAGCGAGCGCTGGGGGCCCACAAACCGGAGGATGTCACCCGGCGCGGCGGCCTGGGCCCAGCGCGGCGCCGGGGTCGTCTCGCCGTGCAGGTACACCAAGAGGCTCGTCTCGCCCCGCGCCCAGGTGATCGGCGTGTAGGTGCGCACGTCGTCGCCGGGCAGGAGGAGCTGGAGCTTGTCGCCGGGCTCAAAGGTCTTGGCCTGCAGGCCCTCGCCGCGCAGGCTGAGGCGACGGTAAGGGCCGAGGGCCTCATTGTGGGTGATCGTGGCCTCGGTGAGCACGAGCCCGCCGAAGAACGAGAGGATTCGGCCTTTGCCCGAGCTCATGGCTCAATCTCCCGCGCGCAGCAGCTCCACGAGGGGGCCGTCGGGGTTTGTGTCGTCGGTGAGATCCACCACGCCGTCCAAGGACCCGGCGATCTCCCCCTCCTCATCGATCAAGAGCTGGCTCACCCGCCACAGATGCGGGCCCTCTTGCTCTACACGGGTGTTGTTCGCCAAGCGCGCCGGGCCGTCAAACCGCACGGCGTGGTGCTCCTCTAGCCAGGGCTGCATGGCTTCAGCGAGCTCCTCCGCCGTCCACTCCGGGCGGCCGGGGGGGGTGGGATCCCGGCGGCGAAGCCCGGCGATGGCCTCGTCCCAGTCCAGGCGGCTGAGGCTGCGCAAGAGCGCGTGCAGCTCGGCCCGAATGCGGGCGATGAACACCTTCTTGTTGAGGCTGACGTCGATGGGGCGCGGCGGCAGCGCCTCGGGCACCGGGCCCTCGCCCGCGAGCAGGCGCTCCCACTCGGTCACGAGGCTGGCGTCTACGCGGGCCAAGGTGGCGCGTAAGAACGCCATCGCGTCGAGGAGCTCCGGGGTGTGGGCGTAGAGCGGCACGCTGCGCACCAGCACCTCGTAGGCCTGGGTGAGATACCGCAAGAGCACCCCTTCAGCCTGCTGGATGCCGAGATCCTTCACATAGTCCGAGAACGCCGCGAACCGCTCCACCATGTCCCGGGCGATGGACTTGGGGCGAATGTTCTCCGCCGCCACCCAGGGGTGCGTCGTCTGGTACTCATTGAAGGTGTCGTAGATGAAGTGCTCCATGGGCTTGGGCCAGCTCACGTCCTCAAGCGCCGTCATCCGCTCTTCATACGGCACCCCCTCAGCCTTGAGCGCGGCGATGAGCTGGCCTTTGAGCTCCTGAATCTGCGCGTAGAGCACCACCTTGGGGTTCTCCAGCACCGACTCCACCAAGGTGAGCACCTGGAGCGGGTACTGAGGCTCCGCCGGGTCGAGCTTGCCGATGGCGTGGATCAAGAACAGTGAGAGCGCGTTGTGCATCGAGAAGTCTTGCTGTAGCGCCGCGGAGACCCCATGAACCCGGCCCCCCTCATGCTCCTCCCGCTCGACGATGCCCGCGCTGACCAGCTCATCGAGCACCTCCTCCCCACGCCGCTCAAGCTCGACCTTGTCTTTCGCCGGCGCGTGAGACCGGGTGATCAGCTCCCTCAACGCCGCGAGCCCGTCGCCTCCCTCGGCCTCGGCGCGCTGCAAGAGCGTGAGCACCAGGCCATGATCCAGCTTAAAGCGGGGCTTGAGGGCCTCGGGCGGGCGCTCGATGAGCTGGCGGAAGGTGTCTTCAGTCCAGTGTCTGTATCCTTTGGTGGGCGGCCCCTTCTTTTGAACCCGTTTGCCTTTGCTGTTCGCCTCACGCTTCTGGTTCTCGATGACCCAGTCCGGGGCCTGGGCGACGACGAGGCCCTCATCGTCATAGCCTTTTCGGCCCGCGCGCCCGGCGATCTGCTTAAAGTCACGCACGCTGAGGATCTCGACGTGCTCCCCGTCAAACTTGCAGAGCTGGGTGAACAGCACGGTGCGGATCGGCACGTTGATGCCGACTCCGAGGGTGTCTGTGCCGCAGATGATGCGCAGGAGCCCTTGCTGGGCGAGCTTCTCCACGAGCAGGCGGTATTTTGGCAGGAGCCCCGCGTGGTGCAGGCCGACGCCGTGGCTCAAAAAACGCAGCAGATCCGGGCCGTAGGGGCTGTCAAACCGGAAGCCCCGAATCGCCTCACGGATGGCCTTTTTGTCTTCTTTGCTGGTGAGATCGACGCTCATCAGCGCCCCGGCGGTCTCTCCGGCGGCGCGCTGGGTAAAATGAACGACGTACAGCGGCGATTTTCCGTTGCGCACGAGCTTCTGCACGGTGTCGTGCAGGGGGGAGTCGGCGTACAGATAGCTCAGGGGCACCGGGCGCTGGGTGTGGGCCACCCGCACGACCTCGCGGCCCGTGCGCTCGGCGAGATCGTCGCGGATCGCCGTGGTGTCGCCCAAGGTGGCCGACATCAACAAGAACCGCGCCTTCGTCATCGTGAGCAGGGGGATCTGCCAGGCCATGCCCCGGTCGCGGTCGCCGTAATAGTGAAACTCGTCCATCACCACCGACTCAAAGCCGGTGTTGTCGCCCTGGCGCAGGGCGAGGTTCGAGAGCACCTCGGCGGTGCAGCAGATGAGCGGCGCGTCGCGGTTGACGCTGCCGTCGCCGGTCATCAGGCCCACGGACTCGGCGCCGAAGAGCTTACACAGCGCGAAGAACTTCTCGCTCACCAGGGCCTTGATCGGCGCGGTGTACACGCTGCGCCGCGCCCGGGCGAGCTCTTGGAAGTGCAGGGCGGTGGCCACCAGCGACTTGCCCGAGCCCGTGGGCGTCTCCAGGATGACGTGTTTGTCGGCGTAGAGCTCTAAGATCGCCTCCTCTTGGGCGGGGTAGAGCGTGAGCCCTTGGTCGGCGACCCAGCCGAGCAGCACGTCCAAGGCCTCGTCCGCGTCCGCGAGGCCCCGCTCCGGGATTCGTTCGCCGAGGGTGCGGGTGGGGTTGGACATGGTGAGCTCCGAGGGCAGGGGAGGGCAAAGTAACGCCAAAGCGGTCGTGAGGGTCGCCGCGCTTCGCCTCCCAGAGCGCCAAACGCGCCGTGACTCCGATCTGAGTCACGACGCGCTGAATCCGCTCAACCCGAGGTTCAGGGCGCCGGGGGCGCGCAGGTCACGGTGAGCAGGGCCTGCTCTGAGGTCTCGACGCCGTCGCTCACGGTGAGGCCGATGGTGTAGTCGCCCTCTAAGGTGGCCACGAGCTCGGCGGCGGGGAGGTCCACGCCGGTGAGGGTGGACTGGCCGCCGCTGGGGTCCTCAACGAGGGTCCAGGCGAACAGGGGCGGCACGTCGCCGGGCACCTCAGAGGCCCCGCCGTCAAAGATCGTGCCTTCGCCGACGATGCAGGGCGTGGTGATCTGGGTGATCACCGCCAGGAGATCGTCGGTGGGGATCACGCCGTCGGTGGTGACGGTGAACTCGGTGCGGATCGTCGCGGGGAGCTCGCCGAGATCGCTGGTGAGGCCTTCAGCGAGCACGACGGTGTAGGTCTCCCCCAAGAACAGCGGCTCGCTGGGGGTGAGCTGCACGGTGAGGTCGTCGGCGAGGTAGACCCACTCCGCGGCCACGGTGGCCTCGGCGGAGTCTTGCAAAAACACGCGGCCCTCGACGGTGGACTCGTCCAAGGCCCCGTTGAAGGTGACGAAGACATCAGCGTCGGCGGACACCTCGACGGCGCCGTGGGCCGGGGAGACGTTGATCACCGTGAGGTAGTCCTTCACGACGACGGGGTCACCACAGGCCGCGAGGGGCAGGAGCAGCACAGAGAGAGCAGGGGAGAGGCGCATGGCGGAGACCCTCAGAAGGAGTAGAAGTACGCGAGGTTGAGGCGAGTCGTGCGCAAGCGCTCACGCGCCTCGTCGCCCTCGCTGGAGGTGTTCTCGTAGCCGCGGCGGCCGGTGTTCATCGACGCCGAGGGCACGAGCAGGCCGGGGCCGACGGGCACATCCGCGCCGACGCTCCAGACGGTGCCCAAGCTGAGGCCGCCGATCTTCTCCTCCGCGTCGAGGCGCGTGGACCAGATCGTCGAGAGCCCGGCGCCGACGTAGCCGTTGATGTCCCCGGTGAGGTCGAAGCTGTACAGCGCGGCGACCTCCAGAGGGCGAACCTTGGTGCGCCAGTCGAGCTGCGCGCTGGTCTGGGCCTCGGCGCCGCCGATGGCGGGCTGAATCGCCAGCTCAGCGTCGTTGCGCAGCGTGTAGCGCCCGACAGAGCCGGCCAAAGAGAGGTTGTCGGTGAGCGGCATCCGCACCTCAAGGCCGAGGTAACGGGTGGCGTGGTTCGCCGCGGGGGCGGCGCCGAGGCCCAGCCGCGCGCCGACGAGCAACGAGAGGCCGTCGTTGTCCAAAGAATCGACCTTCTCGGCCTTGACCTTCTCGGGCTTCTCCACCTTCTCGGCCTTGGCCGGGCTCGGCGTCGCCGGGGTGGCGGCGACGGGGGCGCCGGACATCATCGGCGAGCTGGGCTCGTCCTCCTCGTCGATGTCGAAGGTGTCGGGGTCGGTCGTCGCGCTGGCCACAGCCGGGGCGCTGGCTGGGGCGCTGGGCTCGTCCCAGACGTTCTCTTCGACCACCGGGGCGGCGGCGGCCGGCGCTGGGGAGGCCGCCGGGGGCGGCGCAGGTTTCGGCGCGGGGGTCGGCGCGGGCGCGGTGGCGGCGACCACGGCGGGAGGCGTGGTGCTCAGAGGCAGCGGCGCGGCGGCGCTGGCCACACGCACGTTGACGATGAGCTGGGGGGAGCCCGCCCGCGGCACCAACGCGACGGTGTGTTCACCGGCGGGCACGTCGAGGATCGCCGGGGTGGCCGTAGAGGGCAGGCCGCCGACGAGGTCCAGGATCGCCCCGCCCTCCTCGATGTTGCCTTCGACCTTGATCTGCATGAACGGCACGCCGTCGCCCAAGGCGTCGACGGTGAGCGGTTTGCCGGGGCTGCCCTCAGCGAGCCGCTGGCGGATGACCACCTCCAGCTTCACCGGGCCCACCACCTTGTACTCGAGCTTCTCCCCCGGCCCGACGCCGTGGTAGACGCCGCCGTTGGTGGGCACTCGGATGAGCACCGGGGCGGGCAGGCTCATCGGACTCAGCTCTTCCGCGGCCTTCAACGGCGCGGCGAGGAGCAACATCAGCATCAGCGAACGTACTGCGGTGCGCATGGTCGGCTCACTCCAGCCCATAGATTTCGAGCTCGTTGATGCCGCCGCCGAGGGAGTGGTAGCTCCCGACGGTGAAGCGGACGTAACGGGCCGTCGCGGGGGCGCTCAGGTCGAGCTGGTGATAGCGAAGCGTCGTCTCCAAGTCGCCGCTGTCGCTGGAGATGAGGGTCTCTTCACCGGCGAAGCTGCCGGTGTCGGAGACGGCGATGGTGTACGCCTTCGTGGCGTAGCTGTAGCGAGGGCCGTGGTGGGTGTTCACCCAGCGGATGCGGGTGACGCCGACCAAGGCGCCGAGGTCAACGGTGACGTAGCCCGTGCGGCTCCCGGGCAAGAGCCAGTAGGTCTGGTCGGAGTAGGAGTCCTCAGCGGTGAGACCGTCGATGATCTTGTCGCCATCGTAGTTGCTCGACGCGGAGGAGCTCTCCGTCACCTTGCCGGAGAGCGCGAGGTTGTCGCTCACCGCGCAGGGCTCGGCCTCGGTGTAGAGGTCGGCGACCTCGGCCGCGCTGAGCGCGTCGGGGCGCACCCGCACGTTGTCGATGGCGCCGGTGAGGCCGTACGAGCCGCCGATGCCGCCGATGGAGAGGTCATCGGTGTTGGTGACCAGGCCGCCGGTGACGGCGGTGGAGCCTTGGAGCGCGCCGTCGACATAGAGCGAGAGGTCCGAGCCGTCATACACGCAGGCGACGTGGTGCAGCTCACCGTCGTTGAAGCCCGAGGTGGTCACGGTGGGGGTGTCCCCGGCGCCGTCTACGCCGCCGCAGCCCAAGAAGCTGCTGTAGGCGGCGATGACGTACTGGGCGCCGGTGAGGCTGCCCTTGGCGACGAGCACCTCGTAGTCGGTGGTGGCGCCGTCGCGGGCGTACCAGAGGTCTACGGTGAAGGCGTCGGTGGGGCTCAGGGCCGGGTCGTCGGCCACGGTGACGCTGCCCGCGCCGGTGAAGGTGGCCGCGTTGCCGAACACGCCGATCTGGCGGTCGGTGCCAGACTCGACGCCGGAGAGCGCCGACCGCGAGCTGTCCGCCGCCGTGCCGCCGGTGTCCTCGTCGAAGGTGAGCACGAGGTCATAGTCGATGTTGCAGGTGTCGCTGTAGCTGACCGTGACGCTGTCTGAGGTCGTGGAGACGTTCCCGGCGATGTCTTCAGCGGTGACCGAGAGCACGTTCTCGCCGTCGCTCAGCGTGACGTAGGCCGTCCAGGTGCCGAAGTTGGTGGAGGTGGCCACGGCCTCGGCGCCGTTCACGGTGACCGAGACGATGGCGGACTCGTCGCTGGCGGTGCCGGTGACGGCGATGACGCTCGTGGCCGAGGTCGAGCCGCTCGACGGCGAGCTGATCGACACCGCGGGCGCGTCGGAGTCAACGGCGCCGGTGCAGAGCTGGCCCTCATCGGCGGCGCGGTCGGCCACCTCGGCGGCGCTCAGGGCGTTGTTGTGGATGATGAACTCGTCCAGCTCGCCGGTGAGGGAGTAGGTGCCGGCGTAGGAGGGGTGGTAGCCGAGGTAGAGGCCGTCGGTGCTCGACGCCGCGAGGGGGTTACGCGAGGTCACCGTGCCTAAGCTGGCGCCGTCCTCGTAGATCGTGACGCTGTTGCTCGTGTCCATGGTGATGGCGTAGTGGTGCCAATCACCATCAAGGTTGGCGTTGGTGACGTTCTGGGTGATGTAGCCCGTGCGGGTGCGGCCGTAGAAGTACAGCGTGTTGGAGCTGTAGCGGTAGAGCGCGTACTCGGTGGACAGGCCCTTGAGGAACACCAGCTCATACGAGGTGGTGCTGCCCGCGCCGGCCTTCATCCAGAACTCGATGGACCAGTCGTTCGTGAGGTCCAGCGCGGCGTCGTAGGGGATGTCCGCCGACTCCGTGCGGTCGAAGGCCAAGGCGCCGAAGTGGCGGCCGCCGGTCCAGTCGCCGTTGCCGACGGCGGCGTCTAGGGCGTTGGGGCCATCGTCAATGGCGGTGGTGCCCGTCGTGTCGTCGAGGTGCAAGAGCAGGGCGAGGTCTACGTCGCCGATCTCGACGTCAACGCTGTCGGTGGCGGCGCCGTCGCCGTCGTCAACGCTGAGGCTCAGGGTGTAGGTGCCGCCGACGTCGGGGGTGAACGACGGGGTGGCGGTGTCGGCGTCGACGATGTCGGCGTCGGTGAGCGTGGAGCCCGAGGGCAAGGAGTCAAACGTCCAGGAGTAGGTGAGCGCATCGCCGTCGGGGTCGGACGAGGCGGCGCCGTCGAGGCTCACGGCCTCGATGGCGCAGGTGGCGACGTCGTCGCCCGCGTCGGCCACGGGCAGGTTGTTGGGCAGGCCCGGCCCGGCGGTGATGACCACCTCGTCGCGGCCCTTGTCGGTGCCGTCGTCAACGACGAGGCGCAGGGTGTAGTCGCCCTCCACGTCCGGGGTGAAGCGGCCGCTGACCGTGAGGCGGTCGGAGATGGCGCTGTTGGTGAGCGCCGAGCCCGCGGGCACGGTCAAGAAGGTCCAGCGGTAGGAGATCGGGTCGCCGTCGGGGTCGTAGGAGGCGGAGCCATCGAGGGTGACCTCGACCTCGGCGTCAACGGACTGGTCGAGCCCGGCGTCGGCCACGGGCGCGGTGTTGACCCCGGCGTCACCGACGGTGACGGTCATGGTGTCGGTGCCGTTGTCTACGCCGTCATCGACGGTGAGCTTGACGGTGAAGGTGCCCTTCACATCCGGGGTGAAGCTCGCGAGCGCCAAGGTGCGGTCGGTGATGTTTTTGCCCTTGAGCGTCGAGGTGCCGGGCACCGACGACAGACCCCAGAGGTAAGTGATGGCGTCGCCGTCGGGATCGTACGAGAGGCTGCCGTCGAGGGAGACGGTGTCGCCGAGGACGATCGTCTGATCGACGTTGGCGTCGGAGACGGGGGCGGCGTTGCCCGTGGTGGTGATCGAGATGACCACCTCATCGTCATCACAGGCCAACAAGGGGTCGCAGACCGTGAGCACCACGCGGTACTCGCCGTCAACGTCGGGGTCAAACGTCGGGGTGGGGCCGTCGCCGCCGATGAGGTCGGCGTCGGTGAGCACGCTGTCGTTGGGCACGGTGGAGAAGGCCCAGGAGTAGGTGAGCGGGTCGCCGTTGGGGTCGGAGGAGAGCGAGCCGTCGAGGGTGACGACGTCTTCAGCGGTGGCGCCTTGGTCGTCTCCGGCGTTGGCGATGGGCGCGTCGTTCACGACCTCATCGACGGCGGTGATCACCAGATCACACGGCGCCGAGGGGTACACGCCGTCGTTCACCGTCAGGCGCACGGAGTACTCGCCCAGCGCGTCGGCGAGGAAGCTCGGCGTGGCGGAGGTGGGGTCGGAGAAGCTCGCCAGGGAGCCCTCAGGCACCGACAAGAAGGCCCAGTCGTAGGTGACCGACGCGCCCTCGGGGTCGAAGGAGGCGGCGCCGTCGAGGAGCGCCTCCGAGCCCAAGGCCACCTCGCTCGGCGCGCTGCACACCGCGACCGGGGGCAGATCGTCGAGGCTGCCGATGAGGATCTCGGCGGTGAAGGGCGCCGAGTCGAGCTCGCCGTCGTTCACCGTCAACGAGAAGACATAGAGCCCCGTGAGATCGGGGGTGAAGGTCGCGACGGGGGAGACGCCGTCGTGGGCGATCAGCGAGGCGCTGCCCGGCGTCGAGACGAGCTCAAAAAGGTAGGTGAGCTCGGCACCTTCAGGATCAAACGAGGCCGCGCCGTCGAGGACGAGCTCTTCACCCGCGAGGGGCGGGCTGCCCGCGATCAGGAGCAGCTCAGCCTCTGGGGGCAGGTTGCCCGGCGTGGTCGTCGAGCGGGACACGACGTTGACGACGTCGATCACCGACTCGTTGCCGTCGTTGTCGAGCACCTTGAGCGCGATCACGTAGTCGCCGATCAGATCGGGGGTGATCGTCGCTGTGGCGCCGTCGCTCTCGATCGCCGCCGTGGTGCCTTCGGGGGCCCCGATCATCCACCAGGTGTAGGAGACGATCTCGCCGTCGAAGTCGGAGGATCCAGACCCATCGAGGGTGACGGTGTCTCCGACGAGCACGAGCTGGTCTGAACCAGCATCGGCGACGGGATCATACGACGCGGTGTTTTTGCCGCAGGCCGCGAGGAGGATGAGCAGCGGGGTGGGACGCATCGGCAGGCTCCATGCCCCCGGCGTGTGCTGGGAGCGTTTGGGCCAAACGATAGCAGAGGATCTGCGCCTCCGCTGGCACGCCACAAAAGCCTGACGGAGCCTCGCTCAACTTCCGGGCTGGACGTAGCGCACGACGTCCGCACGAGCGACGAGGTCGGTCTGCCACGCCTGGATGAGCTCCATACGCGCCATGGCCTGCATACGCGCCCGAACGGTGCCGGCCTGGGCGTCTACCTCGGCCTGGGTGGGCTCGGCGCGGGCGGTCACCTGGGCGATCACGAGATCCTCCCCGATCGTGTAGACCTCGGGGAGCACCGCGCCTGCTTGCACGTTCTTGACATCTGCGATCAGCTCAACCGCGACGCCGAGCCCGCGCACCTGGGGGTCGGTGAGCGTGACGTCCTCGGCCGTCTCGGGCAAGAGGCCCTTGGAGGCGATGAGCGCCAAGGGCGGGCGACCCTCGGCTTTCCAGGCGGCGAGCAGCTCTTCAGAGAAGGTCTTCGCCAAGGCCGGGGCGCGGTCGGCCTTGATCAGCTCGGCGGCGAGGATCGGCGTGGCCTCCGCCAAAGAGGTGACCTTGGCGTCGGTGACGGCCTCGACCAGAAAGAGCTGGTAGCCCCGGCTGGTCTCGACGATCTGCGTGAGCTGGCCCGCGCCCACGGCGAAGACGGCCTCGGTGACCGCGGGGTCGAGCTGGGAGTCGGCCTGAACGCCGAGATCGCCGCCGTTCACCGCGGTGAGGTCTTCAGACCAGCGGCGGGCGGCCTCAGCGAAGTCACCCCCGGCGACGAGCTGGGCGCGCACGGCCTCCAAACGCACCTTCACGTCCTCTTTGGAGACGCCGGGGAGGTCGGTGCGCAGCAGGATGGTGCGCAGGGTGGCCTTGCGGGGGTCGTTGAACCGGCGGTCAAACTGGGCGTCGTAGGTGGTCTTGATGCGGTCGGCGGAGCTGGCGATGAAGGCGTCAAGCTCGGCCTGGGTGATGTCGATCGCCGGGAAGAACGCCGCCGCGGGGATACGCGTGTACACCAGCGTGAGCCGCGTCTCTTGCTCGGTGAAGCGGCGCTTGACCTCTTGTTCGCTCACCCGGGCGCCTTGGGCGACGACCGCCATCACCTTCGAGCGCATCATGTCTTCGTAGAGCTGGCGCTCAAACGACGAGGCCGAGGTGCCGGTGCGGGTGAGGTAGGTGTCGTACTGCTCTTTGGAGTACTTGCCGTCGTCGCCCTTAAAGAGGCGGGCGATGTAGCGCTTGATCTCGTCATCGGAGACCTCGATGCCCAGGCGCTTGGCCTCGTCCAGCACGAGCATGTCTTGGATGAGCTGGGTGAGCACACGCTGCTGAAGCGCGGCCTGGGCCTCGGGGTCGAGGGCTTGGCGCTCCCGAGAGGTCGCCAGACGCATGGCCCGGGCGAACTCGACGTCGGTGATGCTGTGCCCGTCGACCTCGGCCACAGGGGCGACGGTGGAGCCTTGGCCGCCGACCCCCCAGACCACAAAGCTCGCGATGACGACGGCGAACAGGGCCTGGACGGGGAAGGAGTCAGAGCTGTTGCGCATCTTGTCCAGGACGGACATCAGGGTCGCCTCCGCGCCGGATCGAAGGATCAGCGCGGGGAACAGCTAGCGCGGCGCGGGCCGAGACGCAAGCAGAACCAAGCTCAGCGCCGGGTGCCGCCTGAGGACGCCCCGCCAGAGCCGCTCGACGAGTCATCGTTGTTTTTGCGGCCGCCACCGCCGGAGGAGCCGCCGAAGTCGGAGCTCGTCCACTGCGTCGTCTGGGTGTTGCGGCTGAGCTTGTTGCGCTCGTAGCGCTTCTTGGCCTGGGGCATCCAGTCCTTGAGGTTCTCTTGGCGTTTGTCTTCGCTGGGGTGCGTCGAGAGGAAGGCCGGGACGCCGCTGCCGCCGCTGGCCTGGGCCATGCGGTCCCAGACATCGACGGACTCGCCCGGCGGGTAGCCGGCCTTGGCCATGTACATCATGCCGATGACGTCAGCCTCCTTCTCGTGAAGGCGCGAGAACGGCAGGATCACGCCCACTTGGGCCCCGGCGCCCATGGCGGCGACGACGATCGCCTTCTGCTCGTTGCTCATCTCGGACTTGTTGTCCAAGTAGAGGTAGAGCGCGCCCATGCCGCCCAAGACCGCGAGCTGCTGGGAGAGGCGCTCGGCGCCGTGGTGCGCCGTGGCGTGGCCGACCTCGTGGCCCATGACGAAGGCGAGGCCCGCCTCGTTCTTCACGACGGGCAGAAGCCCGGTGTACACGGCGATCTTGCCGCCGGGCATACACCAGGCGTTGATCGTGTCGTTCTCCTGGATGAGCTTGAACTCCCAGTCATACGACTTCTGGTTGGCGGCCTTGGCGATGGCCTGGCCCACGCTCTTGATCGCCTGTGAGTTCTCGTTGCCCGTGGAGAGCTTCACATCAGCGAGGGTGGACTTGTAGGAGGACTCCCCGAGCTGGCGCATGAGCGCGTCGGGGATGAGGTTGAACTGGCGGCGACCGGTGACAGGCACCTTCGCGGCGGCGGTCCCGACAGTGGACGCGAGCAGCGCCAGAGCCAAGACCTTCGTGAGGAGGGGGGAGCGCATTGGGGCACCTCGGTGGCGGGTCGATGGGTGAATCTGAGCCTATTGTAGCCTTGTCGGAGCCTTGAGGGGGCGGACTCGCTCGGCTATACGCTCTTGGCGGCGGGCCATTCGGCGCTGTCCACCTCGACCTTCCCCTCTGAGGTCCACCCCGTTGGTCACATCCATGTTTACCGGCGTGCTGGACGCGCTCTCTCAGGATCTCGCGATCGACCTGGGCTCGAACACCGTGCGGATCGCCCGCCGGGGCCGCGGGGTGGTGCTGCGGGAGCCGAGCGCCTTGGCCTTACACCGCGACGGGCGCGGGGCGCGGCGGCTGATCGCGACGGGCGCCGAGGCGCGGCAGATGTTGGGCCGGGTGCCCATGGACATCGACGTGATCCGCCCGATCCGCGACGGGGTGATCGCCGACTTTGAGGCCGCGGAGACGCTGTTGGGTGTGCTCCTGCAGCGCTGCGGCGCGGCGTCGTTGGTCAAGCCCAAGGCCGCGGTGTGTATCCCCGCGGGCACCACTGAAGTTGAGCGCCGGGCGGTGCGAGAGTGCGCTGAGGCCGCCGGGGTGCGTGAGGTCACCCTCATCGACGCGCCCTTGGCCGGGGCCGTCGGCGCCGGGGTGGACGTGGGCGAGACCCACGGGAACATGGTCGTGGACATCGGCGCCGGGCGGTCGAGCGTCTCGGTGTTCGCCATGGGGGAGCTCGTCTCTACCCGGGCGATCCGTGTGGGCAGCGAGGCCTTTGACGAGGCCCTGATCCGTTACCTGCGCGCCGAGCGGGGCCTGCTCATCGGCCCGGCGACGGCTGAAGAGGCCAAACAGCAGGTCGGCGCGGCCTTGGTCTGGGGCCCGAACCCCGCGGAGCTTGAGGTGCGAGGCCGCGATCTCAGCACGGGCTTCCCCCGGGCCTACACCTTGACCGTGGCCGAGGCCGCCCAGGCGATGAGTGAGCCGGTGCGGGCCATCGTGGAGGCGGTGATCGCCACCTTAGAGCGCACGCCGCCGGAGCTCGCCGCGGACATCGGCGAGCGCGGCGTGGTGCTCATCGGCGACGGCGCGCGGCTCCCGGCCTTGGACCGCGCCATCGGCGAGGCGGCGAGCGTGCCCGCCGTGCTCATCGAGAGCCCCGGAGACGCCGTGGTGCTGGGGGCCTTGGCCCTCGCGCACCATCACGCGTAGGGGGCACGCGTAGGGCCGCTCAGACGTACCCGGCCAGGGCGGCGCGGATCTTCGCCTCGTCTTGGTTGCCGATCACCTGACCGACGACCTGGCCCTTCTTGAAGACGAGCAGGGTGGGGATCGAGCGCACGTTGTAGGCCATCGCCGTCTTGGGGCTGGAGTCTACGTCCACCTTCACCACCTTGAGGGTGTCGGGGTAAGACTTGGCGATGTTCTCGACCTTGGGGGCCACGGCTTTGCAGGGCTGGCACCACACGGCCCAGAAGTCGACAAGCACGGGCTTGTCGCTGGAGAGCACCTCGGCGCCGAAGTTGGTGTCGTTCGCGTTGCTGATGAGGTCGCTGGCCATATGCACCTGCCTTGAGTGGGAGCGGGTCGGATTGATGAAGGAGAGGTAACCCCGCCTAGGTTAGTCTGGGAGGGCCACCCCTGTCGTGTCTTGGTGAGGAGTCTCCGCATGTCCGTGCCGGTCGTGTCCCCCTTGGTTGAGCTCGTCCGGGCCGCGCGGGCGCGGGCGACGGGTCGATTCACCTTGGCGTCTCCGGCGGGCGGCGGGCTGACGGTGGATCTCCAAGGAGGCGCCGTGGTGGAGGTGGGCGGGGCGCCCGGCCTCTTGAGCGGCGTCGGGGTGAGCGGGTCGGGCTCGCTGCAGCAGGATCTCGGCGCGGCGGTGGGCGCGGGTGTCGGCTTCGACAAGGCGCTCGGGGTCGCGTGTGAGGCGCTGGGGCGTGCCCTCGTCGCTGCGGTGGAGATTCCGGGGGCCCAGGGCGGTTTCACCCCAGGCGCCTCACCCGCCGGGGCCTTCCCTTTGCCCACCTCGGTGACGAACCTGCTGAGCGCCGCCTGGCGCCAACATCGCGGCGCGGAGGCCCTTCAGCGCGCCTTGGCGCCGCTGCAACGGCACACGGTTCAGCTCGTCGAGGGCCAGCAGGCCGAGGGGCTCGACCCTACGCTCACCCGGCTGATGCAGCGGGCGAAGAGCGGGCCCAGCGTCGAGGAGCTGCTCGCCGAGGCCGCGGCGAAGGGCCCCGCGCGCCGGGATGAGGTGGCCCGAGGGGTGGAGCTGTTGGTTCACCTGGGGCTCATCAGCCTCGTGGCCCCGGTGAAGGTCGCCCGGCCCGCCGTCGCCGCGCCCGCGCCGACCGCCGCGCCCGCCGGGCCGACGCCAGAGGAGCTGCTCACCCTCGCCCGGCAGCTTCGTGTGCAGAGCCCGCTGCAGGCCTTGGGCCTCACCGAGACCCCCGCCGCCGAGATCACCCGGGAGAAGGTGCAGTCCGCGTTTCGGGCCGTGGCGAACCGGCATCACCCCGACCGCTACTCCGGCCAGTCCGACGCCCACCGCGCCGCGGCGATGGAGGTCTTCGCCGCGCTGAACGAGCACTCCAGCGCCTTGGCCGAGCCCGCCGCGCTGCAGCTTGAGGTGGAGAAGCTCGCCTGCGCCCAGCGGGGCGAGGTCTGGGTCTCAGAGATGGACAAGGAGCGGGCGAAGGTGGTGATCAAGCGCGCCTTGGCCGCGGAGCAGGCCCGCAGCTTTCAGAACGCGCGAGATCTCGCCCAGGAGGCCCGCGCGCTGCACCCTGGCTCGTTGGAGGGCGCCTTGTTGAGCGCGTACTTCCGCGCCGTGCTCAAGGAGCTGCCCCTGGCCGACGCCTTGGCCCTGATCGACGGCCTCGCCATGCCCAACGACCGCCTGCGCGCCGAGGCGGCGTACCGCGCTGGGCGCCTCTACAGCCTCGCCGAGCGCCCCAATGAGGCCCGCGCCCGCTTCGCCCGCTGTGTTGAGCTGAACCCCAACCACACCGACGCCCAGCGTGAGCTGCGCGTCCTGCAACGCCGGGGCCGTCCCGAACCAGTTAAGTAGAGAGCCCTTTAGAGGCGCCCCACGAGGCTCATGCAGCCCCTCCTGTTCACCGTCGCGCTGTTCGCTTACCTCGTGGTCGCCTCCGCGCGGCTGCCGGGCTTGTGGTCGCCGCCGTCGTGGTTGGGGTCGGTCGGCCGGGTGGCGCTGTGGGTGGGGGCCGTCGCCCACATCGTCGGGATCGGGCTTCTGGCGATGCACCAGGGCGGGCCGCCGGTGCTGGCCGCTGGGGGCACCCTCGTCACCTTGGCGGCGTTTTTGGGCGCGGCGAACGTGCTGATGCAGCGCCAGCCGTACGGCGAGGCGCTCTCTGGGGTGCTCGGGGCGCTCAGCGCGGCGATGTTGGGCCTGGGCATGTTGTTGCCCCAAGGCTCGGAGCGCGCGCCCGAGGCCTTGGCGAGCCTGTGGTTCCCCATTCACGCGGCGATGATCCTCCTCGGCCTCCTGGGCTTCGCCTTGGCCTTTGGGGTGAGCGCGCTCTACCTCGTCGTGAGCGGGCGGCTGAAGGCCAAACGGCTGGGGGATCTGGGTCGTCTGCCGTCGATCGACGCCCTGGACGCGCTGAACACCCGCTTCATCGTCTTGGGCTTCTTGGCCTTGACCTTCGGCATCGCCGCCGGGGGGCTCTGGGCCACGTCGATCCCCGACCGCGCGCCGCGCCTGGGGCCCACGGTCTACGTCACCGTGGTGCTCTGGGGCTGGTACGCCGCGGCGGTGATGGTGCGGGTGGTCGGCGGCTGGCGAGGGCGCCTCGCCGCGCACTTCTCCCTGGTGGGGTTCTTGGGCCTGCTCGTGAGCCTGGGCAGCATCGTCGCGATCTCCCGGGGGTGGCACTAAATGTTGGGCCCCCACGAGGTGGTGACCATCGGGCTCAGCCACCACACGGCGCCGGTGAGCCTACGCGAGCGCCTGGCGATGCCGTCGGACGCCGTGGGGCGGCACCTGCTGCGCCTGCGGGAGGACAAGGTCGCGCAAGAGGGCTTCATCCTCTCCACCTGCAACCGCGTGGAGATCTACGCGCTGGTGGACGGCGCTGACATGGGCCAGCGCCTCACCCGATACCTCGCCGGGGCCCACGGCCTGACCTGGCGTGAGCTGGACCCGCACCTCTACCGTTACCAGGGCGCCGACGCCGTGGCGCACCTGTTCCGCGTCGCCTCGTCCTTGGACTCGTTGGTGGTCGGGGAGCCGCAGATTCTGGGGCAGGTCAAGGACGCCTTCCGCATCGCCGCCGAGCAGCGCGCCGTGGGCCGGTTTCTGGGGCCGCTCATGCGCCGCACGCTCACCGTGGCCAAGCGGGTGCGCACCGAGACACGCATCGGCCGCGAGTCGGTGTCGGTGGGCAGCGCCGGGGTAGAGCTCGCCCAGCAGGTCTTCGGGGACCTGGCCGGGCGCCGGGTGCTGCTCGTCGGCGCCGGGGAGATGGGCCGCCTCGTCGCGCAGTCGATGTTGGGGCAAGGGGTGGCGGAGATCATCGTCGCCAACCGCACCTACCAGAACGCCGTGGCCCTGGCCGAGCTGTTCGGCGGCACCGCCGTGCATCTGGATCAGCTCACCCGCTACCTGGAGCAGGTGGACATCGTCGTCACGTCCACCGGGGCCACGAGCTACCTGCTCACCCGGGCGATGATGGCGCCGATTCTGCGCGCCCGGCGGTATCGGCCGCTGTTTCTGGTGGACCTCTCCGTGCCCCGGAACATCGAGCCCAGCGTTCACGACTTAGAGGGCGCCTACCTCTTCAACGTCGATGACCTCACTGAGGTCGCCCAGCGGGGGCTTCTGCGCCGTCGTGAGGAGGCCAGCCGCGCTGAGGCCATCGTGCAGCACGAGGCCAGCCGCTGTTACCGCTCCTTGGGCGCGCGCTCGGCCGACCCGGTGATCGCCGCGATGACCCGCCGCGCTGAAGACGCCCGCCGCCGTGAGCTGGACCGCAGCGAGGCCATCTTACGCGCCTTGCCCGCCAAAGAGCGGCAGGTGGTTGAGGCCATGTCCAAGGCGATGTTTAAGCGTTTTCTGCACGACGCCATCGCCCAGGCGCACCAGCTCGGCGAGCGCGGCGACGAGGACGGCCTCAAGCTCTTGGGCGAGATCTTCGGCGCCACACACCCCACCTCCGAGGACGATGACGATGCCCGTTGAGCTCAAGCTCGGCACCCGCGGCAGCGCTCTGGCGCTCACCCAATCCCAATGGGTCGCCGACCAGCTCCAACAGCTCAGCGGCGGCGCCGTCGTCGTCTCCCTGGAGATCATCCGCACCCGCGGCGACAACATCCAAGACAAACCTCTGCCCGAGATCGGCGGCAAGGGCCTGTTCACCCAAGAGCTCGAGGACGCCCTGCGCGCCGGGGCCATCCACCTCGCCGTTCATAGCCTCAAGGATCTGCCCACTGAAGGCCCGGCGGATCTCACGCTGGGCGCCTATCCCGTCCGCGAAGACCCTCGGGACGCGCTCATCGGCGGGCCCTTGGTGAGTCTGCCCCAGGGCGCCCGGGTGGGCACGGGCTCCTCACGCCGCGCCGCCCAGCTCCTCGCCGCCCGGCCCGATCTGCGGGTGGAGGGCATCCGGGGCAACGTCGACACCCGCCTACGCAAGCAGCGTGAGGGCGTGGTGGACGCGGTGATGTTGGCGATGGCGGGGCTGCGGCGCCTGGGCTTTGACGTGAACCCCGAGCCCCTCGACCCGGCGATCTGCACCCCGGCGCCGGGGCAGGGCATCTTGGGCGTGCAGTGTCGGGCGGACGCGGACGACGTGCTGGGCTGGCTCAAGCTCCTCGATGATCCCGACGCCCGGGCAGAGGCTGAGGCCGAGCGGGCGTTTCTGGCGGCGCTCGGCGGCGGGTGTTCGGTGCCCGCCGGGGCCTTGGCGCGTCGAGAGGGCGAGGTTGTGCGGCTTCAGGTCATGCTCGCCGACGGCGCTGGGGTCGTGCGGCGCTGGTCGGGGGAGGCCGCCGTGGGTGACGCCGCGGCGTTGGGTCGAGAGGCGGCGGCGGCGCTTCGGGGCTGAGCGTCACTCAGCGCGGCGCGCGCAGATGATGAGCCGGGGGCGCGTGTCGGAGACGGGGCTCTGGTTGTAGTCGCCGAACATCTCCTCGACGTAGAGCCCGCAGCCCTCCATCATCCACTCGGCCTCGTTGGGCAGCACCAGGCGCAGGCGCAAGACCGCGCGGTGCAGGGTCTCGCCGTCGTCGCTGACGTAGCGGTCGTGCAGATCCAGGCGCTGGTGAGCCCGGTCGCGGGTGGTGGCGCGCAGGCGGCGCACGGGCCGACCCTCAGCGACGCCCTCCCAGGCGAGGCGCTCGGGGGCGCTGGCCGTGGCCCACAAGGCGAAGTCGGGCATGGGCATGTCGAGGGTGAGGCGGCCTTCAGGGCTGAGGCGTTTGGCCACGGCCTCTAGGCAGGCGCGCTGATCGCCCCGGGTCAACAAGAAGTTGAACGCGGCGTTGGGGATGAGCACCTCGTCAAAAGGCGCGTCGCCCAGGTCCGCGGCGTGAAGGTGGCGCATGTCGCCCAAGACGTAGCGGGCGCCGTCGCCGCGCTGGGTGGCCAGCTCGAGCATCTTCGCCGAGAGGTCCAGGCCGACGATGTCCCGGCCCGGCCCCACCAAGCCCCTCGGCACCCGCCCCGCGCCGCAGCCCAAGACCAAGATCCGCGCGCCCTCTACGCGCCGGGCGTAGAACAGCACGTCCAGGTCGCGGCCCTCAAACTCGGCCTCGTAGAGCTCAGCGAAGCCGTCGTAGGTGATCTCGCTCAAAGGGACTCCGGCGGGGTGTGTGTGGCGACCAAGGCCGCCAAGCCGATGGGGAGGGGGATCTGCGGGCGGTGACCGAGGAGGCGCTGGGCCTTCGTGTGGTCGCCGCAGAAGCGGGCCACCTCGCCTGAGCGGCGGGGCAAGGCGCCGGGCTTGATGAGCCCTGGATCGGCCCCGGCGGCGCGGTAGACGGCGCGCACGAGCTCAACGACGGGCAGCTCCTCGCCGCCGCCGATGTTCACGATCTGCCCTTGCACCTCGGGCGCGGCGCAGCGGGCGACGCCTAAGGCGATGTCTTCGACGTGGTTGAGCTCGCGGGTCTGGGCGCCGTCGGTCATGGGGAAGGGCTGATTCGCCAAGGCGGCGGCGAGGGCCGTGGGCACCAGCCGGGCGCTGCGGTCGCCGGGGCCGTAGGTCAGAAACGGCCGGGCCACGGCGGCGCGGAGGCCCTGGCGGCAGAGATCGAGGGTGCGCGCCGTGGCCAGGGCCTTCGCGGCGCTGTACGGCGAGACCGGGCGGGCGGGCTGATCCTCACGAAAGGGGGCCTCGCCGTCGCCGTACTCCTCGCAGGTGCCGACGATCACCAGACGCGCGCCGAAGGTCAAGCAGGCGGCGGTCAGCTCGGCGTGGGGTTGCAGCAGCGCCCGCTCAAAGAGGGGGATGAGCGACTCGTCGCGGCGGTTGTCCACGGGGCAGGCGAGGTGGAAGACGAGCTGCGGGCGCTCGGCGTCGAGGAGCTGGGTGAAGGCGCCGGGCTCGCTCAGGTCACGGTGTTGGGCCCGGGCGCCCTCAGGGATCGCCGCGCCGCGGCTCACGCCCAGCACGTCGAGGCCTTGCGCGACGAGCAGGCGGGTGAGGGCCGCGCCGATGAGGCCGCTCGCGCCGGTCACCAGGGCGGACTCCGCTTGGAGCAGGTCTCGGATCGGGCGGGGCGCGCGCATCGGCGGTAAAGTAACCCCATGCGCACCACCCTCGTCCTGCTCTCTTCATTGCCCCTTCTGGCCCTCAGCGCCTGCGATCTCGGCGCGGCCAGCACGGTCACCTACGACGACAGCGGCTTAGACTCTGATGACCAGCCCGACGACAGCGGCGGCGGCGACGACAGCGGCGGCGGTGACGACAGCGGCGGCGGCGACTCCGGCGGCGACGACACCAGCGCGCCCGAGGACGGTGACGGCGACGGCTTCACCGAGGCCGAGGGCGACTGCGACGACGGAGACGCCGGGGTTCACCCGGACGTGCCCGACACCTGCGACGGCGTGGACCAAGACTGCGATGAGGCCCTGGATGAGGACGCCGCCTCGGACGACCCCTACGAGCCCAACGACACGAGCCCCACCGCGCTTGGCGCCCTGGAGGACACCCCCGAGCACCAGCTCGTCGGGTTTCTGCACAACGACCAAGACACCGACCGCTTCTCGTTCAGCGTCGTGGACGAGTGGTGGGACAGCTTCAAGGTGGAGGTGAGCCTCTCCAACATCCCCGCCGACGGGACGTACCGGCTCACGCTCAACCGCCTGAGCAGCGTCGGCGACGCGCCTTTGGGTGAGCTGGACCAGGTGTTCGGCTCGGGCTCGCTGAGCCTCACCTTGGCCGACGCCACCGGGGACGAGGACGGCGGCGAGTATGAGATCGTCGTCGAGGCCATCGCCGGGGCGGACTGCGGGCAGGGCTATCTGCTGGTGGTGCAGAAGCCTTAGGGGCGTTGGCTCCGTAAGGCTGCTTGTGTGAGGTGACGGCCGTCGGGTCGTCTCCGCAAGGTTTCTTGTGTGAGGTGACGGCCGTCGGGTCGTCTCCGCAAGGTTTCTTGTGCGAGGTGACGGCCGTCGGGTCGTCTCCGCAAGGTTTCTTGTGTGAGGTGACGGCCGTCGGGTCGTCTCCGCAAGGTTTCTTGTGCGAGGTGACGGCCGTCGGGTCGTCTCCGCAAGGTTTCTTGTGCGAGGTGACGGTCGTCGGGTTGGCGCTGCTCCCCGCCTGCGGTCCCCCCTGGATCCAGAAGTTGCTCCACGAGCCTGGGGATCGACCCTTCCGGGCGCGAACGCCTGCTGCCCACGCGCATTGGCCGACTCCGCCGCCAGGATCCGCCACACGTCGCGCGCCTAGCGGGTGGGTCAGAGAGCGTCAGCCTCGCCTAATTTTGGTTGATCCAAACGAGCGCGTGAAGGATCTACACTCGCCGAAACCGAAGCACCAAAGGAGCCAATCATGCTTTGGATGATGATGATCTCTCTCGCCTTCGCGGCGCCCTGCGAATGGAGCGCCGAGCCCCAAAGCGTTGAGGCCTTTCGCCACACGATCATCATTGACGGCGAGAGGTACAAGGCGAAGGACGTCGCCCAGCGGGCGGAGGGGGCCGTTGAGCGTGGCAGACCCAGGCGCAGGCGGCGGGCGGGTGTCCGCGGCCTGAGGGCCGACGGGCCCGGCTGGGCGCCGGCCGCGGCGGCGGGGGGGTCGCGGCCGGCGGCGGGCGGGCCCGCGCCACACCCCGGGGGGGGGGGGGGGGCCGGGGGGGGGGAGCGGTGCGCCCCACCCCTCACCCCAACATCCGCCGATGCCAGCCCACGCCGCCAAACCTCCGCTCGGCGTACTCCAAGAACGGAAAGTCAATCGGCGAGCAGCGCGCCTGAATCACGGACCACGCCCCCCAGAACAGGTGGTTGGGGATCAGCAGCCGCTCCACGAAGCCGCCCAGCTCACCCACGGCGTCCTCGTCGTGAGGCTCCCCGAGGTACGCCACCACCAGCCGCCGCCGCGCGTCGGCGTCGGGGAAGTCCCGGTCGTAGTCGGCCTCAAAGCCCGCGTACTCATTGAGGTGGTTGGCGAGATCGGCGGCGGCGTAGGACGGCGCGGCGTACTCGTAGTCGATGAACCGCAGGGCCGTGGGGTCGGGGCCGATGAGGATGTTGCCCGAGAGCAGGTCGTTGTGGGCGAGCACCACCTTACGACCGAGCTGACCGCCCGGCGTCTGGAGCGCGGCGGCGGCGGCCTCCACCTCGGCCTGTAGGTCGGCGAGGGAGGCCAAATGCCCAGGAAGATTTAGGGCGGCGTGCCTCGCGCGGTCCTCAGCGCGCTCAAACTCCAGGGCCACCGCGGTGTTGAGCCAGCGGGTGAGGGTGTCCCAGAGGCTCGGCGGGCCCTCGACAGGGAGCTCGTGCCAGCGGCGCAGGGCCCGGGCGATGTGCGGCTGGTGCTCCGGCGCGGCCATCTCGGCGGGGGTCATCGCCCGGTGACCGTCAAGCCAGCCCTCAACCCGGCCGTTCTCAAGCAGGCCGTGCAGGGGAGGGGAGACGCCCAGCGCGCTCAGCCGGGCGAAGAGGCGGTTCTCGGCCTCCCGATCGATGACGAGCTCGGTGTTGTGGCCGTACCGACGCACCAGCGCCGTGGGCCTGCCCGGCGCCGAGAGCCGGTAGAGCAGGTTCGTGATGCCGCCCTCGACGGGCTCCACCGTGGCGTGCGCTCGCGTCCTCCCAGCCCGGGACCAGGCCCCGCGCCGCCGCCAGGAGCAGCTCCGCCGGGGGATCGTCCGGCAGACGCAGCGGCAGGCGCGGGAGCTCAGCCATCGTCAGCGCCGGGGCGTCTTCTTGGGGAGCTGGGGGACAAACGAGAGGTCGGCGCCCACGGCGTAGGCCGGGCCCGCGTGCCGGGCGGTCTGGGCGTAGAGGTCGGCGTTCACGCCCAAGATCACCCGACCGCGGGTGGTGCTGTAGCGCAGCCCGGCCCCGGCGTAGGCGTCTAAGCGCAGCACCCGGGCGGTCTCTTCAGCGCCGAGCGACCAGGTGAAGTCGTTGCGTTGGCGGCGCAGCACCAAGGTGGGCCCCCCGGCGATGGACGAGCGCGGGCCGAGCTCCCACTCGGCGATGAGCGGCACCCGGACGTCCAACGAGCCCGAGCCGCGCACCGAGCCCACGAAGGGCACCATCACCAGGCCATAGCTGGGGTTGATCGCCAGATGCAGGCGCTCACCCTCATAAAATCGGTACCGCACGTCCATGCCCGCGCCGACGAGGTACAGCCGCGCGCCCATGTCGAGGTTGGGCAAGAGGCCCCGACGCACAAACACCTCACCCTGGGGCAGGGGGATGGTGCCGGTGGAGAGCGGGTTCGCGCCTTGCTGCAGGCTGCCGCTCACGCCGATCTGGGTCTGGCCGGGCTCAAGGGTCTTCGCGCCGTTCACCCGGGCCAAGGTGGAGCAGCCCACGGTGAGGGCGAGGGCGAAGGCGGCGAGGCCCAGACGACGGAGCGCGCTCACCACTGCACCCCGATCCCGGCGCCCAGGTCGTAGTCCCAGTTGTAGACGCCTCGGGAGGCGACGCCGACCTGCCAGCTCCAGGCGAGGCGCTCGCCCAGGGGCCCGTCCAAGGCCACCCGGGCGCGCACGCCCAGATCGGCGCGGGTGATGCGCTCGGCGTCGGTCTCGCCCCACTCGGTGAGCGCGCTCGACACCGTGAGCGCCGGGCCCGCGCCGACATGAACCGTCATCGGGCGGGTGCCCATGGCGAGCTCCGCGAGGGCCGAGGCGCGGACGAGCTGGGCGCTGACGCCATAAAAGTCGTTGGTCTTGGCCCGGCGGGTGAGGGTCAGCTCGCCGGTGAGCGCCCAGGGGCGCGGCGTGTACGAGGCCCACACCCCCAAGGCCGGCACGATGGCGTGGCGGGCCGGGGTCTGGAGCGCGAAGGCCGAGAGCTGCACCCCGGCGGTGGAGTGCTCGGCGCCCTCGATGGCGTGGGCGACCCCGCCGCCGCCACAAAACAGGCTCAACAGGAGGGTCGGCGTCATGCGCAGGTCTCCGGCGTGGGGTGCT
Source organism: Deltaproteobacteria bacterium (assembly GCA_016717595.1). Classification (GTDB taxonomy): domain Bacteria; phylum Myxococcota_A; class UBA796; order UBA796; family CAJQPC01; genus JADKFE01. The sequence continues at coordinate 48,930 of JADKFE010000018.1, forward strand.
CAGGCAAACGGGCGGCGAAGGCGGCGCAGAGGGGCGTCTTGAGGGACTCGTCCTCTGCGACGGAGAGCTCTAACAGAAGCTCCGCCCAGCGGTCGGTGTCGTCCCAGGCGGCCTCAGCGCTCCAGGCGTCTACGGCGGCGACGACGAGCACGACGGCCTGATCCGCGCTGGTCAGCTCGCGTAGATCCCAGGCGAAGGAGGCATAAACCGTGCCCAAGGCGTAGGGGTCGTAGGCCTCGGCGTTCTCGGGGTACATCGTGGCGTCGGCCACGGCGTCGGCGGCCACGTCGCGGGTGGTGACGCTGGGCAAGGAGAGGTCGAAGAAGTCGTTGTCGTCTAAGGTGAGGGTCGCGATCATGTCGGCGAAGCCCTCGTTGAGCGCCCGGACCTTGTTGGTCACGTTCGGGTCGTCGCCCGCATCGTAGGGCGCCTGAGCGTAGGCGTCCCCGGCGGTGAGCACGTTGAACAAGGCGTGGCCGAACTCATGGCGGATGACGCCGGGGTTCGCCGCCAAGGGCAGCACGGCGGGCAAGGCGTCGGGCAGCAGGATGAAGAGGTGAACGCCGCTGCCCAGATAGGCCGCGTTCTCGCCGCTGGTGAAGTCCATGCCCACAAAGGCGGGCTGGTAGGCGAAGTCAATCGGCCAGACGGGCTCGGTGTCGACGCCCAGGCCGTTGAGGTCGGCGCGCACCTGGGAGAGCGTGTGGTAGTACGTCCACAAGACGAGGCCGTCCTCGTCCATGGGGATGGCCACGTCGTCGATCACGTCGTAGTCGAGGTCCATCCGGCCGCCCTCGTCGTACCGGATGCCCATGTCAGCGCTGAACAGCTCAATCGCGATGCGGCCCCCTCGGTAGCCGTGGCCCAGCGCCCCCTCCATGTGCTGCGCGTCGGTCAGCTCAGGGATCGGGCGCGGGGCGACGCGGTACTCGCCGTCTTCGTCACGATCCACCGCCAACAAGAGCGCGGGCGATGGATCCGGGGAGCAGGCGAACATCACGAGGGGGAGGAACATCTTGGCCTCGGCTTAGGGGTTGGCCTCGGGGCTGGCCTCTTGGCTGGTCTCTTCGAGGGCCGCGGGGGCCTCGCCGTCTTCACCGGGCTCACCGGCCTCACCCATCATGTCGCCGAGGTTCATGTTCTGCGTGGCGTAGTTCATCCCGGCGATGATCTGCTGCATGGTGGTCTGCTGGGCGAGCGGCAGGGCTGAAGACTCGACGCCGCTCTCGATGGCGACGGCGAGGTTGCGGGCGACCCGGGCCAAGGTCTCGTCCTGGATGGCGTCGGCCAACATCCCGGCCCAGCGGGCGCGGCGGGCCCAGTCCAGGCGCACGGCGTCCTCGTCAAACACCAAGGCGGCGGCCTCCTCGATGATCTTGTCGAGGCTGGGGCCGGCCTCTTCACCTTCAGGGGCGCCCCCGAACAGGAGCGGCAGCGCGGCCATCCCGGCGGACAAGGCGCTGCGGCTGATGGGCCACGCGGCGAAGAAGGGGTGGTTGGACACCACCTCGGTGTCGGCGAGGAGCTCGGGGTCGTAACCCTCGGGCAAGGCGCCGAAGGGCTCGTGGAGCTGGGCCACGGCCAACACCTCCCCGGGGACGTGGGTGATGAAGTGGGCCCACTCGTGGGGGGCCTCGCCTTCTTGGCGGCGTGGGCGGCGATGACCGGCAGCACCAAGGAGAGGCCGTTGAGGAACGGGATCTCCACCAGCGGCGACTCGCGGTTGTCGATGAGGTCTTTCCACATCGAGCGGCCCGAGGACCGGCTGAGGTGGCCGTGCTGGAGGCTGTGCACCGTCTCGCTGCCGCCGCCGACGCCCATCACGACGCAGCTCCCTTCGCTGTCGGTGTACATCAGCACGAACTGGAAGTCGCCGTTGGGGGAGATCGGCGAGAGCGCGGCCCGGGGCGGCGGCATCTCTTCAGCGCGGCCCAAGGTGAACACCGTGCCTTGGCGTTTGGCCTCCTCGACGACGACCCCCGCCGAGCGCAGGCGGTGAAGCCCAGCGCGACCGGCCTTCTTGAGGGCCTTGGACGCGGACTCAAGCTCCACCAAGAGCGCGCCGTTCTTCTGCTTCACGGCGGCCTCGACGGCGGCCAGGGCGAGCTCGTGATCGAGGCCCTCTAAACCAGCGCCCTCGCCCTTGAGCCAAGCGGCGGCCTGGTCGTATCCGGGGACATCAGGGAGGGTGGCGCCGCTGGCGAGGGCTTCAGCGAGGCGCTTGTTGATCTTCTCAGACATGGAGGGGGTCGCTCCGGGATCGGGAGTGGGTCGAGTTGAGAGAGAGGGACACGCGCTCAGCGCGGGCCCTCTAGGCTGACGGCCTGGTGAACCGTCAGCGCGGTCATGTTGACGATGTCGCTCACGTCGCTGCCCAAGGCCAAGGCGTTGACGGGCTTGTTGAGGCCGACGAGGATCGGCCCGATGGCCGTGGCGCCGCCCAAGTCGCGCAGGAGCTTGTAGGCGATGTTCGCCGCGGCGAGGTTGGGGAAGACGAGCACGTTGGCGTCGCCCAAGATGCGCGAGAACGGGAAGAGCTCCGTGGCGCGTTTGGGGTTCACCGCGGTGTCGGCCTGCAGCTCACCGTCGACCTGCAGATCCGGGCGGCGCTCACGGATGATCGCCAGGGCCTCGCGGACCTTGATCACGTCGGGGTCACGCTTGTGCTCGCCGAAGTCGGAGTACGACAGAAGCGCCACCTTGGGCGTGTAGCCCATGCTCTCGGCCACAGACGCGGTGTTGATGGCGATGCCGGCCAAGGTCTTGGCGTCGGGGTTCGTGTTCACCGTGCAGTCGCCGAAGAACAGGCGGCGGTTCTTGAACAGCATGGCGTAGACGCCGGAGACCGCCCCGGCCGCGGGGTTGGCGCCGATGGTCTGTAAGGCCGGGCGCATGGTGACCGCGTAGGCCGTCTCTAAGCCGCCGACGAGGCCGTGGGCGAGGCCCTCCCGCACCATCATGCAGCCGAACCAGGTGGGGCTATGGATCGACTGCCGGGCGCGCTGGCGGGTGAAGCCTTTGCGCTGGCGCAGCTCCCAGAGCTTGTCGGCGAGGCGATCAAAGAGCTCGCCGTTGTTGGGCTCGATGATCGAGATGCCGCGCATGTCGATGTTGCCTTGCTCGGCGCGCTGGAGGATCTTCCACTCCTCGCCCAACAAGACGGGGTGACAGATGCGCTCGTCCACCAAGATCTGCGCCGCGCGCAGCACCCGAGGGTTGGCGCCGTCGGGGAAGACGATGGTCTTGTCCGAGAGCCGGGCGCGGTTCATCACCGGGCGCACAAACTCTTTGGAGCGCTCGATCAGGCGCTCCAAGCGGTCTTTGTAGGCGCCGAGATCGACGATGGGCTCACGGGCCACGCCAGAGTCCGCGGCGGCCTGGGCCACGGCGGGGGCGACCCAGGTGAGCACCCGGGGGTCAAAGGGCTTGGGGATGAGGTAGTCGGGCCCAAAGGAGAGCTTCTCGATGCCGTAGGCGCGCAGCACCGAGTCGGGCACGTCCTCTTTGGCCAAGGCGGCGATGGCGCGCACGGCGGCCATCTTCATCTCTTCAGTGATGCGCCGGGCCCGGCAGTCGAGCGCCCCGCGGAACACGAAGGGGAAGCCCAAGACGTTGTTGATCTGGTTGGGGAAGTCGGAGCGGCCCGTGGCGACGATGGCGTCGGGGCGGGCGGCCTTGGCGTCGTGGTAGGAGATCTCGGGGTCGGGGTTCGCCATGGCGAAGAGGATGGGGTGGTGGCCCATGCTCTTGACCATGTCTTGGGTGATGACCCCACCGACGGAGAGCCCGACGCAGATGTCGGCGCCGACGATGACGTCGCCCAGGCGCCGCAGCTCGGAGTCTTGGGCGTAGAGCATCTTCTCGGGGAAGTTGTCTTCAGTGCGTTGGGTGTGAACGAGGCCGTTCACGTCACACAGCCAGACGTTCTCTCGGCGCACGCCGAGGCTCACCATGAGGTTCGCCGTGGCCAAAGCCGCCGCCCCGGCGCCGGAGAACACGACCTTCACCGAGTGAATGTCTTTGCCCGAGACCTCCAGCGCGTTGAGGAAGGCCGCGCAGCAGATGATCGCCGTGCCGTGCTGGTCGTCGTGGAAGACCGGGATGTCGAGCTCTTCTTGCAGGCGCTTCTCGATGAAGAAGCAGTCGGGAGAGCGGATGTCCTCTAAGTTGATGCCGCCGAAGGTGGGCGCGATGGCCTTCACCGCGGCGATGACCTCTTCAGGCGTCTTGGCGTCGAGCTCGATGTCGAACACGTCGATGTCGGCGAACTTCTTGAAGAGGTTCGCTTTGCCCTCCATCACCGGCTTACCGGCCTCAGGGCCGATGTTGCCCAGGCCCAGAACGGCGGTGCCGTTGGTGACCACGGCGACGAGGTTGCCCTTGGCGGTGTACTTGTAGACCGCGTCGGGGTTCTTGAAGATCTCCCGGCAGGGCTCGGCGACGCCGGGGGTGTAGGCCATCGACAGATCACGCTGGGAGAGCAGCGGCTTGGTCGGGACGACCTCCAGCTTTCCGGGGCGTCCGCTTGAGTGGTAATCCAGCGCGTCACGCTCGAACGACGACATACCGCCTCCAGGTCGGTCCCCCTTAGAAGCGAAGGCAAGCGCCGTCAAGGCGAATGGCCGGGGGTCGGCCACTCTCTGCGCCTTGCCGCGTGGCGGCCGCGGGGCTAATGGAGCGGCGGTCGGAGAGGGTCAGGTGTCCGCCGGTCGTGCCCTCGGGCACGGCGGGAGGAAAGTCCGGGCACCACAGGGCAGAGTGCCGGGTAACGCCCGGTCGCGGTGACGCGGAGGAAAGCGCAACAGAGAGCAGTCCGCCAGCGCGTCTCTTGAAGGGGCGCGCTCCAGCACCTGTCCGGCGCAACCCCCTGATCCCAGGGGCATGGCGGCGGCGCAGACTGGCGGGTTTACCCGGGTAAGGTTGAAAGGGTAGGGTAAGAGCCTACCGGCGGTCCTGGAGACAGGGCCGGCCAGGCAAACCCCACTTGGTGCAAGGTCGAAGTCGGAGAAAGCGGCCCGCTATCGCTCCGGGGTAGACTGCTTGAGGCCGTCGGCAACGCCGGTCCTAGACGAATGGACACCACCTCCGACGGGGCGACCCAATGGAGGCACAGAACCCGGCTTAAGAGCCTCTCCGACCATCCCCCTCACCACGACCTCGTGAGGGGCTCAGATCGCCAACTGCCACTCGCCGCGCTCGCCCAGGCGCAGCACGTCCATCGGGCAGACCTCGACGCAGATCCCGCACTGAATACAGGCGGAGTCGCCGTTGGACAGCTCCCGCTGGCGCTGGGCGTAGGCCATCACGTCGATGCCCATCTGGCAGTGGCGGGTACATTCGCCGCAGGCGATGCACTTGTTGTTGGAGAGGATCGCCACCTTGGCGAAACGCCGGGCGAGGCGCTCCATGTAGGCCCGCAGAGGGCAGAAGAAGCGGCACCAGACGCGGTTGCCGAGCACGGGGTAGAGCGCCACCCCGGCGATGCTCGCCAGCCAGAAGTCCACGACGAGGCCGTACCAGCTCTGGGCGAAGGCCTTCACGTTGTACAGCGCCCCGGCGGCGACAAACTGCCAGGCGTCGTTGAGGATCAACAGGGTGACGGGCACGGCCATGAACAGGATGAGCTGCCCGGCGCCTTCAGCGCGTTTGGCGGCGGCGCCGCGGGGGGCGAGGTGGCGGAAGAGGTCGCCCACCGTCTCGGCGAGGCCGCCGCAGCCGCAGAGGGTGGAGCAGAAGGCCTCGCCGTTTCGCCGGACATACCAAGGGATGAGCACAAAGGCCGAGAGGGCGCCCACCCCGAGCCACAACACGGCGGTGAGGGTGTCGCCCCCGGCCCAGCTCGGCGCGTCCACCAACGACCAGATCGACAGCGGCCAGGGCACGGTCAAGGCGTAGACCTTCCACGGGCGCTCGATCACCAAGGGCGCGAGCAGCTCGGGGATGCCGAACAGAAACACCCACTGAAAGCCGATGAGCGACCACAGCCGCCGCCGCTGGGTGGGGCTCGGCCAGCGGGTGAGGGCCTTGAGGCCGAAGCCCAAGATCAAGGCGGAGTACAGGCAGGTGCCCCAGAAAGACGCGTCTACGGTGCGAAAGCCTAAGTCCACCTCCAAGAGCTTGGGCACCGCGCCCAGCACGTCGCCCTCGCCGAAGGGGAAGTAGCCCTTCTTCTGCTTGAGCACGTAGAACAGCCAGGTGAACACGGCGAAGGAGACGATCCAGGCCACACGCCCGGGGCTCGGGTCACCCTCCATCCGCACGCCGAGGCGGCGCAGAAAGTCCGTGGGCAAGGCCGCGCCGATGAGCACCAAGGCGTCATCGAAGGGCACACGTCGCTCGGCCCCGGCGACGCTGAGCAGGGCGGCGTCCCCAATGAGGTCTCTCGCCTGGGCGTCGGCGTGTACGGTGAGGCGCCCGGCGCTGGCCAAGGCGCGAAGGCGCTGGAGGTTCTTCTCTTTGGGGCGGGTGAGCGCGGCGCCGCGGTGGGCGAGGGTGACGACGGCCCCGGCCTCGGCGCAGTCGCAGGCGGCCTCCACCGCGGAGTCCCCGCCGCCGATGATCAACAGGCGCCGCCCGGCGTAGAGGGCGGGGTCGATCAGGGCGTGTTTGACGCGGTCCTCATCGTCTTCGCCGGGCACGTTGAGCCGGGTGAGGTTGCCCCGGCGCCCCGTGGCGAGGATCACCCGCCGCGCGCGCAGCGCTCGTTTGGCCCCGCCGGGCCCCGCCTGAACCTCACAATGAAGCTCACCGCTCACCCGGCGCAGGCCGAGGAGCTCCAAAGGCGCCTCGATGGGCAGGTTCTTGGCGGCCAGGGCGTCTTCCCAGCGGCGCACCAGCTCGTCTACGGGGGCGTCGTCAAACCACAGGCCGCCGGGGGTTGGCAGAGACCGGGGCTCGGCGAAGATCAGCTTCTTCTTGGGGAAGTGGTGAATCGTGGCGAAGGGCAGCTCACGCTCGATGACCCGGTGACGGAAGGGGCCGCCCTCAAGGGCCAAGGCGGCGCCGACGCCCGCCGGGCCCGCGCCGACGATGAGCACGTCTAGCAGCTCGGGATCTTCGCTGGGGGCGCCGAGGCCAGCGGCGATGCGCTGGCCTAAGGCGTGGCCTTGGTGTAAGGCGGCCTTGATGATCGGGGCGTCGGCGAGATCCCCGACGATGTACAGGCCGGGCACGCTCGACTGACGATCCGCGTCAAGCTCGGGCAGGGCCCGCACGCCGACCTGGGCGGAGAAGCCGACGCGCTGCCACCAGGACTCAGAGGCCAACATCGACGACGACGACATCACCACACCCTCGGGCTACACAGCACGTTAGCCCATTCGGCCTGGAGTCAACGTGCGCCCCCTGTTGATCTGCCTCTCGCTCGGCCAGCTCACCGCCTGCTCCACGGAGCCCGGCCCGCCTGGGGTGCTGATCATCACCCTCGACACTTGGCGCGCGGACCACCTCAGCGCTGAGCTGGCGCCGAACCTGCACAAGCTCGCCACGACGGGCCTCCAGTTTCACAACGCCTGGACCCCCATCGGCCTCACCACCCCGGCCCACGCGAGCCTGTTCACCGGCCTTCTGCCGCCCCAGCATGGCCTGCGGGGCAACAACCACCACGGCTATCACCTCGCCGAGACCCACCAGACCCTCGCCGAGCAGGTGAAGGCCCAGGGCTGGGCGACGGCGGCCTTCGTCTCGTCGTACCCGGCGGGGCCCGAGGGTGGGCTGCACCAAGGCTTCGAGACGTCGAGCGCGCCGGACTCAGGCGAGCGGCCCACGGCGGAGACGGTCGGGTTGGCCCAGGCGTGGCTCGGCGCCCAGACCGGGCCTTGGCTTTTGTGGGCCCATGTGAACGATCCCCACGGGCCCTACGCCCCGGACGCCGCCGATCTCGCCGCGGTGGGAGGCGGTGACGACGACAAGGCGCGGTATCGCGGTGAGGTTCACCAGGCCGATCGTCTGCTCGGCCCGCTCATCACCGAGGCCCAGGCCCGGGGCGCGCTCATCGTCATCACCGCGGATCACGGCGAGGTCCACAGCGAGGAGCGCTGCGGCTGGCAGCACGAGCGCTCCTCCTCGCCGGTCGTGCTGCGGGTGCCGCTGGTCATCGCCGGGCCGGGCGTGCCGCAGGGCCGCCGCGACGGCCTCGTCGGCCTCACCGACATCGCCCACACCGCGCTCACCTGGGCCAAGCTGCCGCCGCTGCCCTCCGCCGCCCAGAGCCTCGATCTCCTCGCCGGGGAAGATCCCTCTCGGGCGCTGTGGGCCGCCGAGTCGGGCCTCTGCGATCCCGAGTGTACGCCGGGCTGTAATCCCACGGGATTCTTAGGAAAGGATCGGGTTGTGTATGGAGCGCAAGGTGGTTTGTATGTTGTTCGTCCTGGCTTTGGAGAGTATGGTGAGCGTGATCTCGCCCCTGGATTAGAGAGTTATGACCTTCCGCTCCCGCCTCCGGGATCTCCTGACGGCGATCAGGCTCGCGCGTTGGGCTACCAAGACCCGTAAACCTGGATTTTTTGGATCTTTGAGTGGATGTAAGGGCAGTGTCATACTTGGGAGGTCCGCTGGGGGCAAGTCGCCGGTATAGTGACCTTTCGGCGCGCTGAGATCGTCGGCTCCCTGCACAAGATGTTCGGGGAGCCCGACGCTGAGTTGGGCCACGCGTGCGGGCGCTCGCCCGGGAGGTGTGATCATGGCGGAAGAGAGCCACTTCTCAGGCGCGGACGCTCGACGCCCTTGGGCGCTGCCGTCTAGCCTCACCCACCTCATCGCCGACCGATTCCAGGCCCTCGGGCGGATTCAGCGTGGGCCTCAGGCGTCGTTGTACCTGTGCATCGACCACGAGGACGACGCCGAGGTCATCCTCAAGGTCTTCGACCGAGATCCCCTCGATCTCGACGCCGCTCAGCCGCCTTTGGCCGCCGCGCTCTTGCAGGAGCATCCCGTCAAAGGGACGCCTGTGGTGGTGGAGGTCGGTGTTGTAGACGGCCACGCCTTCGTCGTGACGGAGATGGTGCGCGGCCAGAGCCTCGCGGCGCGGCTTCAAGAGGGCCCGATGTCGATCCTGCGGGCGGTGGAGCTCGTCCACATCCTCGCCGGTGTGCTCGCCCAAGCGCACACCTTGGGCATCGTTCATGGCGATCTCAAGCCCCGCAACGTGCTCTTTGGGGAAGACGACGGCCGGCCTCTGGTGCTCGACTTCGGGCGCGCGGTGCCCCCGGCGCTCATCCCGTCGTTGTCCGCTGAAGAGGGCCGTGAGGCCGTGATGTTCCTCGCGCCCGAGCAGCTCAGCGGCGGCGCCCCGACGGCGGCCTCTGATGTCTACGCCCTGGGCGTGCTCCTCTACCGCCTGATCTCCGGCCACGACCCCTTCCCCGGCGAGACCGCCGCCGAGATCCTCCGCGCCCGCGCCAGCCAGCCCGCCACGCCGATTGAGTCGGTGATGCAGGACGCTGAGCTGCCCGCCGTGCTGCAGTGGATCGTCACCCGCTGCATCGCGCCAGAGCCCAAAGACCGGTTCGGCGACGCGGTGAAGCTCTCGCGGGTGCTGGAGACCTGGGCGAGCGTGACGTCCCCGCCCCAAGACGCCGTGGCTGAGCGTGATCCGCTGACAGACCCCAACCTTCACATTCCCCCCTCCGGCGCCGGTGACGCCTCGAAGGACTCGGAGCCCGACGCTGAGTTTTGGGGCTGCCCGGTGAACGGCCCCACCTTGGAGCCGACCTTGGAGCTGCGCGCTCCCGCCGCGCCCTTGATGGAGCAGCACCACGTTCGCGCGTGGCACGTAGATCTCGACGCGGCGGCGGCGGTGCATGAGGCCCTCGTCGCCGCCGAGAGCGAGCCCACCCAGCCCGGCGTCGCGATCGCCGCGCCGATCTTGGCCCCCGTGGCCGAGGCGCCGCTTCGTGTCGCCCCGCCGCCTCCGCCCGCCGCCGCGCCGGGGGTGCCCACGTACGCCTGGGGCCTCGCCGCCGTGGCCGCGATCGGCGGCCTCGCCGCGTACCTCTTGGGTTAGCCGCCAAACAGCGGCGCGTGAAACACCCGCAGGACGAGGCCGACGCCGACGCCCGCCGCCAGCGCGCCCCAGCTCCTGGCGTCTAACGCGCCGAGCCGCAGCGGGTTGGGGAAGAAGCTCGTCTCGGCGACAACGGCGGCATAGGCCGGGTTAGCAGCCGACTTTCGGTGATCTTGGTGCATCGCGCCGAGGATCCCCGTGAGCAGCATCGTGCCAAAGAACAGCACGTCGGTGAGCCAGCCGTTCACCACGAGGTGCCCCGTCGCCCACAAGCTGACGCCCATCATCAGCGGGTGGCGTGTGATTTGGCTGAGCCCCCGCGCCTCCATCGGCAGGCCCTGCATCGTCGTGGCGATGGACGAGGGGGCGGGCCGCACCGTGCCGGCCACCATAAAGCCAAAGCCGAGGAGCACGATCAGCTCAACCGCGTGCCCGACGGGGCCGCCGCGAAGCATCCACAGCGCGGGGCCTTGGTGCCGCGCGCCCCACCAGCTCACGGTGAGCGGGATCAGCGTCGCGAAGGAGATCAGCGAGTACAGCCCCAGATACGCTCCGACGCCGAGTCGGGCGACCAGCGCGGCGCGCAGCGGCGGGTGAGGGAGCGCGAGGTGGGTGACGAGGAACAGCCCCGCGAACAGCGCGATGAGGAGGATTGGGTCCATATGCGCACTCTACACCCTCGCCGCGCCCCAGGGCGGGTTTACACTCAGGCGCATGAACCACCGCCGCCGCGCCGCCCTCGTGCTCTCCACCGCCGTGTTGACGCTCCTCACGTCCTGCTTCTTGGGCCGCTTTGAGCTGGTGCGGCGCATCCATGAGCTGCCCGAGTTCACCCACTCCGGCGCGGGCGTCGAGGAGACGTGGGTGACGATGCGTGACGGGGTGCGCCTCCACACCGAGGTCTTTCGCCCCGAAGGTTTGGAGCGCGCCCCGACGGTGCTCATCCGCAACCCCTATGACTCGATGCGGATCTTGGAGCGCACCCGCTGCGGCGTGCTCAACCGTTACGGCTACGCCTGCGTGCTCCAAGACGTGCGCGGCCGCATTCAGAGCGAAGGGGAGTGGGTGCCCCTGGTGAACGAGCGGAACGACGGCCTCGACACCTTGGACTGGCTCGTGAAGCAGCCCTTCATCGACGGCAACATCGCCATGATGGGCCCGAGCTACCTCGCCTGGACCCAGTGGGCCGTCGCCGACGCCTTGCCCCCAGAGGTCAAGACGATCCTGCCCTCGGTGTTTGGCCCGCCGATGTACAGCGCGAACTACGAGCGGGGCCTGTTTCGCCACGACATCATCACGGCCTGGGCGGCGCTGATGCCCCACGGCGAGACGCGGATGCGCGCGGATGACGAGTACTGGTCCGCCGCCACCCACCGCCCCGCCATCGACGCCGACACTCTGTACTTAGAGGGCCCGCTGCCGTGGTATCGCGCGCTCCTGCAGAGCCCCTCGCCGTCCGACCCGTACTGGACAACCCCGCCGGTCTCGCCCCTCGCGGACCTGCCCCCGGCGGTCAATGTGCCCGTGCTGATGGTCGGCGGCCTGTTCGACCCGTTCTTCTTGCCCCAGCTCAAGGCCTTTGAGGCTCTGGGCAGCCGCGCCGAGAGCGTGCTGATCCTCGGCCCCTGGAACCATCTCGGTCGGGTGAGCGGCGAGCTGAATGAGCTTGAGGGCGCCGGGGGCCTCTTCCAGTGGGCCTTGACCTTGGAGTGGCTCGACCACACCCTGCGCGGCGCGCCTCTGCGCACCTTCAGCCGGGGCGAGGTCCGCGTGTTGGGCCCTGATGAGACGAGCTGGCGGGTGTCTCCGGTGTGGCCCTCCCCCGACGCCACGCCCCACACCTGGGCCCTGGCGGACGCCCCCGCCTCCCAAGACTGCGCCGGCGGCGCGCTCCTGTTGGAGCTCGACCCGCCGCCGTCAGAGACCCAGTTCGTCTACAACCCCGACGACCCCAACCCCACCTTGGGCGGCGCGTCGTTGTTGTCTTTCGCCTTCTTCCCCAGCCTCGACGTCACCCCCGGCCCCGTCGAGCAAGGCCTGAGCTGCGAGCGCGCCGACGTGTTGACCTTCAAGAGCGCGCCGCTCCTCGCGCCCACCCGGCTCTCCGGCGCCGCCAAGCTCACCCTCACCGTGCGCTCCACGGCCCCGGACACGGCGTTCGTGGCGCGGCTCATCGTCGAGAGCGAAGACGGCCAAGCCCACCTCATCCGCGAGGCCGCCGCCACCTTGGCCTTCCCCGATGAGGCCACCCAGGCGCCAATCCCCCACGTCCCCGGCGAAGAGGTGGCCTTAGAGCTCAACTTCTGGCCGATGGAGTGGACCTTGCCAAAAGGCGCTCGTCTGCGCATCGACCTCAGCTCGTCGAGCTTCCCCGCCCTTCACAACCACAACAACCGCTTCGGGCCCTGGTCTGAGCAGACCGGCGCTGATCTGGCCACCCAGACCGTGCTCTTGGGCGAGGGCCGGGCGGAGCTGACCTTGCCGATCGTGCCTTAGAGCACCACCGCCCCGCGCCCCAACGCCAGATTCAGCCCCCGCACCGCGTGAGACGAGTCGCCGATGATGTCTTTGTAGAGCTGGGGGTTCTTCGCCTTGATCTCGGGCAGGTTGTCGAAGGCGCCCAAGGCCTTGAGCGTGCGGGTGGTCTCGATGGTGAGGTTCACCGCGTCGTTGAGCTTCTGCTGCTCGGCGGCGTCGGGGGTGTAGAGGCCCAGCGCCATGAGCTTGTGCGCGCTCTCTAACCAATGACCCAAAAACTTGAGCTGCTGCACCATCAAGATGAGGCGCATCGAGGGCTGCTGGGTGATGGCCTGGCCGTAGAGGTTGGTCTCTTCAGTGAGCCGCCAGAACAGGAGCTTGCCTTGGGCCTGGAGCTTCTGGCGCTCGGCCTCACCGCCAAAGCCCCGGGCGACGGCGTGGGCGCTGCCTTGAAGCAGGTGGGCCCCGCCGCAGGTGTACTTAAAGATGCCTTGACCCCGCTTCACGAAGGGGCCGCCGGACGCCATCGCCGTGAGCAGCTCTTGGCTCTCCGTGGTCAAGACGTGGACCTGGAGCTCGACGAGCTTGTCTAGGCTCATCGCCGTGCCGTTCGTCGCCGTCCAGCGTAAACCTTTGGGCGCCCAGGCCGCCAGGGCTTGCACCGCCCAGGGCATGTCGTTGGGCGAGTCAAACGAGGTGCGGGTGCCATCAGCGCTCAAGTACGTCGTCATCAGGCTGTGCTGCCAGGCATCAGCCAGGGTGAGCTCCTCTTCGCCGACCTTCACCACCCGCGCGGGGGTGAGCCCGATCTCGGTGAGGTTCTTGAGGCTGAGATCCGTGTGGGGCTCGACGCTCAGCGCTCCGAGGGTGCGCGGAAAGTGCGGCAGGCGCTCGCTGTTGATCTCCTCGACCTGGGCAAAACGCTCAAAGAGGTGCTCGATCGCCGGGCGACCGTTGGTCAACACGAGGCCCTCGCCCCGGGCCAACAAGGCGTGGGTGATCGCCCAAGGATCTTCAGGATCGGCGGCGTACTGATCCACCACCGCGCCGAGCACCTCCAAGGTCTTCTCGACGTCGGGCCCCGCCGGGGCGGGGTAGGGCGTCTTGAGGGCCTGCTTGGGGCCTTCAGGCTCGGGCATGGCTGGGAGCGCGGCGGCGGGCGGCGGGGGTGTCTCTGGCGCCGTCGGGGCCTCGGGCTCCCCGGCGCAGCCGACGGCGAAGGCGAGCAGGGCGAGACCGGCGGGGCTCATGGGGCCTCAGCGGCCTCGGCAGCCTCGGCGGCGGCGCGCTCGGCCTCTTCAGCCTGGGCGTCGAGGTAGGCCTGCATCGCGTCGAGGCGGATGATGCGGTCGCGGTCGACGCAGTAGAGGATGTCGTCCTGGGCGGCGATGCGGGGGCGCACCAAGGAGAGATCCGACATCTTCACCTTGTACTCAAGCTTCTTGGGCGTCTTGTACTTAAACGCCCAGCCCTGGTCGGTGACGATCCAGATGCGGTTGTCCTCGTCGATGGTGATGTCGAGGTCTTCGTAGCCCAGGCCGAGCTGATCCGTGGACCAGATGACGCCGTGGCGGAAGCCGTCGACGTCGTACATCACGATGTCGCGGCCAAACGCCAGGTACAGCTTGCCGTTCTTGGCGACCTCCATGGCGTTCGGGGTGCCGTCCTCGATGGGCCAGCGCCCGACCTCTTGGGCGTCCAGGGTGTAGGCGATCATCTCGTTGCCGAGCACCACATAGAGGCGCTGCTTCTTGGGCACCCAGGCGAGGTAACCTTCGCCGCCGACGCCCGAGTTGATGGTGTTCGTGTTCTGCACCGTCCAGCCGATCATCGGCCGGCCCTCGGCGTCAAACACCTGCACCCGCTTCGTCGTGTCCAGCACCGCGAAGGCCTCCCCTTGGTCTTTGCCCATGGGGATGAGCTCGACGTCCAGCGGGTTGATGAACCGCCCGCTCTCGTCGCCGGACGCGGCGCCGGAGACGTACCAGGTGCGGCCCTCGGTGAACCAGGCGTCGGTGATGTCGGCCTTGTCGCCGCCCCACTGGGCGTCGGCTTTGCCCTCATAGGTGAAGCGCTGCACGCGGTTGTTGCCGATGTCGGCGACGTAGAGATCCCCGTTGTCGTTGATCTCGATGGGCACAGGCTCACCGAAGGACTGAAGCTGGCCCGGAGACCAGCCCTTCGCGCCCCAGTTGGGCACGCTGAGATCCGGGCCGCCGATGAGCTCGGAGTAGGCGTAGAAGATCTCGACGATCTCCTCAAGCTCCTCTTGGGCTTTGCCATAGGAGCGCAACATCGCCATCTCGATGGCGGCGATGCCGTTGGGATCCTTGAGCTTTCGCAGGGCGTCCAGCGCCGTGTCATCCGGGCGAATCGCCGCCGCGCGGAAGCCGACGTCCACGAGCTGCAGCACCTTGGGCTTCACCCAGTCCGCGCCGTCGGCGGCCTCGTCCATGATGAAGTCCATGGCGTCGCGGTCACCAAACTCGGCGGCCTTGATCTTGGCGTAGGCGTCCTTGATCGACTGCTCGTGCTTCTCGCTGAGCTTCGTGGCCTCGGGGCCCTCTAGCCACTTGATGTACGCCTCAAGCTCGGAGCGGCTGCGGCGGAAGTTCACCGCGACTTCAGCCATGTAGAGATCGGCGAAGACGAAGCCCTCGTAGACCTCCAAGACCTCCACCCGCACCTTGCGGGCCTGAACAGCGGTCTCCAGCACATGATCGTAGCGCTGCATCTGGTCGAGGATGAGCAGCTCGGCCTCGACGGGGCCGCCGGGGCCGCCAGAGAGCGTGAGCTTCACCTTCTTGGGCCGGGAGTACTCACGGAACGACTTTTTGCCTTCAGAGAGGTTGCCGCCCCAGAGGTTGACCTCTTTGACCTCGATGGTCTGGCCGAGATCAAGCTCAAGCCAGCTCCCCGCGCCATAGCCCGAGGCCCCTTCAGCCCAGCCTTGGGTGAGCAGGCCGTCCACGGCTTTGTCGGCGGTGTACTTCACCTTTGGGTCGTCGGTGTCGGTCTTCACCGAGGACGCCGTGGCTTTGCCGTTCGTGGCGGCCACCGCCGCCGTAGGCAGCGCGAGGAGGGACAAGAGCACGAGGAGGGCGGGATGGAAGCGGGACATCAGGGGTCTCCGGCGAAACGATTCGGCGGCGTAATGTGCCACGTTCCGCGAGCGCGCGCCGTGAGGACCCCGTAAACCCGGCGGCATTCCCCGCTCAGGCCTTGGCCCCCAGCGTGCTGACCTTCGCCGTGAGGCCCGCGAGGTGGGCTTGGCACAGGGCCAAGGTGCGGTCGGGGCCTGGGCTGTGGGGGCCCGGAGACACCAAGTCCAGACGCGGGCGCTCCAAGAGGCTCAAGAACACCGCCGCGATGAGATCACAGGTGACCTCGATCATAGACTGTAGATGTTCTAGGTCGACGGCCTCACCCTCGGCGTCCAGGCGGCTGAACAGACGCTCGCGGAGCGCGGTGCGGGCCTCGAAGCCGTCGAAGTAGCCCACCAAGGTGATTGGGTGGTTGAGAGCGTCGTAGAGACCCTTCCGGGTGAGCTTGAGCTCGTCGCGGCGCAGGGCGTCTAAGGCGCGGCGGCCGGCAGAGTTGGGCTCATCCTCAAGCACCGTGCGACCCGCGCCCGCGAGGCGGCCAAGGGCCTCTAGACACTCTCGAATCGCGGCGCGCCAGCGGGAGTCAGGCATCGTGTTCTCTCTCCGGGCTCACATAAGCCATCCTGAGCCCGAGCGTGCGGCGGAGGCCCGATGTGAAGGCCCCTCACACCCGCCATGATTGTGTGTATCTTGTGAAGAGCTGGAGCAGGACAAGAAGCGGCCGCGGACCTCACGGAAAAAATCTCGACGCCCGGTCAGGTTTTGGTCCATGAGGGGTTCAGATGTTCAGTATGTTCAGGGTGTCCTCCACTGAGGAGTTCCCCGATGCTCCCGAACGCCACCGAGCTTCCCCGTCAGCCCCACGTCGAGATCCCCCGCTTCGCCCAGGCGGGGGCCGAGCTCCAGCATCGTTGGGGCGCCCGCGCCTTCCAGGTGATCGGCGGCGGCCCCATCAGCGGTTTGGATCTCCGCGTCGGCGATCTCCTGCTGTTGGCCCCCGACTGGGTTGACGGCGATCTGGTGATGCTCTCGCCGCGCCGGTTTGGCCGCCCGATGTTGGCCCGCATGAGCCGCAAAGGCCCCGTCGCCGAGCCCTCGGGCATCGTCGCCAGCCACGAGCGCTGGTCGGTCACGGGCCGCGTCGCCTTGTGGGTGCGCCCCGAGCCCCAAGGCAGCTCTCGCCTCGTTCACCTGCCCGAGCGCCCCCAAGAGGAGCTCCCCCTGGCCGCTGAGCCCGCCCGCGTGGCCCCCGCCGCCAGCCCCGCCCTCTTGTTGGCCTTTGAGGCCGACGCCGCCCCGGGCGTCTCTAAGCTCCTCGCCCGTCGCCTCCCTGGCGTGCGCGCCTTAGACGCCCGTCGGTTCCTCGTCACCGGCCTGCCCGCGCTGAGCACGGCGCCGATGGCCCTCGCCGAGTCCCTCTCCGCCGAGCTCTGGGGCCGCTTCCGCCTCTCGGCCCGGGTGCTCGTGGCCCCCAGCGCGGAGGTCGCCGCGCGCCTCATTCAGCGCCTCCCCCACGGCGCCATCGGCGCGTTGGACGGTGAGATTGACCTCGGCGAGCCCACCCGCGCGGCTCGGCCCGAGCGTGTGATCGAGGCCAGCCCCGCCCGCGCCGAGGCCCCCCGGGTGTCGAGCCCCCAGCTCGGCCTGTGGAGCGCCTGAGCGGCCCCGGCGCGCGCCTTGGGTTAGCCAAGGCCCATGCGCGCCTTCGCTGAGCTGCTCACCGTCCATTACCCCGTCCTCGGGGTGCTCCATCTCCCGCCCTTGCCCGGCTCGCCCAGGCCCTCTCCCGGCCTTGAGGCGATCCTTCAAGGCGCGTTGCGTGACGCCGAGGCCCTCGCTGAAGGCGGCGCAGACGGCGTCATCGTCGAGAACCTCGGCGACGCCCCGTTCTCTGGTGACGTCGTTGAGCCCCACGTCACGGCGTGTCTGGCGGTGGTGGCCCGGGAGGTGCGGCGGCGGTTTGGTGAGCGCCTCGTCGTGGGCGTGAACGCCCTGCGCAACGACGCCTTGGCCGCCCTGGGCGCCTGCGCCGCGGCCGAGGCCGGGTTTATCCGGGTGAACGTGCTGGTCGGGGCGATGGTCACCGATCAGGGGCTGCTGCAGGGCCGCGCCCGGGACGTGCTGCTCTACCGTCAGCGGGTTTGCCCCCAGGCCGGCGTGCTGGCCGACGTGCTCGTCAAACACGCCAGCCCCTTGGGCACCCCGGATCTGGTGCAGACCGCCCGCGACACCTTCCTTCGCGCCGGGGCCGACGTGCTCATCTTGAGCGGCAGCGGCACGGGCCAACCTACGGATCCCGCTCGTCTACGCGCGGTGCGGGAGGGGGTGCCCGAGGCGCCGCTATGGATCGGCAGCGGCGTGAGCCTCAACACCGCGGCGACGCTGCGGGGGGTGAGCACCGGGGCCATCGTGGGCACGGCGCTACACGAAGACGGCGCTCTGAGCGCCCCTTTGAGCCGGTCGCGTGTCGAGAGAATGGTCGGCGTGCTCAAAGATCGGTGATCCATCGCCGCCGGTGGCGCGTCTGTCCGCGTGAGCTGCCGCGCTGAGCCATCCTCATGGCCTGTTCGCCGACACAACCTGGGATTCGTGAAGGGCCTCGCCCTTCGCGCTGGAGGACTCTGTCTCATGCGTACCCGTTCCTTCTTGTTGGCCGTCTCCGCCCCGATCTTTCTGGCCCTCACCGCGGGCTGCGACAAGGATGAGCCCGTCGTAGACGACGACGGCGACGGCTACACCACCCTGCTCGACTGTGACGATCAGAACTTCGACGTGAACCCCGGCGCGACGGAGCTTGTTGGCGACGGCCTCGACAACAACTGCGACGGCTTCATCGACGCCATCGATGGCGACGGGGACGGCTGGTTAGGCGTCGGGCCGGGCGAGCTGGACTGTGACGACACGAACGCCGACATCTACCCCGAGGCCCCCGAGCTGTGTGACGGCCTCGACAACGACTGTGACGGCAGCGTCGATGATGGGGTAGACCTGCCGCTCTACTACGCCGACGCCGACCGCGACGGCTTCGGCGACCCCGCCACAAGCGTCGAGACCTGCACGCCCCCCGAGGGCTACCTCGCGGACGACACCGACTGCGACGACACCAACCCCGCCGTGCGCCCCAGCGCCGCGGAGCTGTGTGACGAGCTCGACAACGACTGCAACGGCGAGATCGACGACGGCGCCCTAGACGCCAGCGTCTACTACCTCGACAACGACGCCGACAGCTTCGGCGACATCAACCAGCTCATCGAGACCTGCGCGCCGCCCCCGGGCTACACCGACGTCGCTGAAGACTGCGACGATGAGCGCGCCGACGTCTTCCCCGGCGCCTTGGAGCTGTGCAACAACGACCTCGACGACGACTGTGACGGCGTGCTCGACGGCTGCTTCCAGGATCTCTCAAACGCCTGGTTACGCCTGGACGGCCCCACGTCCTACGGCTCGGCGGGCATGGCCTGGTCTGTGGCGGGTGACGCCGACGGCGACGGCCTGGAGGACCTCTGGGTCTCCGCCCCCTATGAGGACAGCGCCGGGACCGACGCTGGCGCGGTGTGGCTCGTCCGGGGGCCCTTCGCTGAAGGCGACCGCACCATCGGCGAGGACGGCATCGGCTTCACCGGCAACGCCGATGAGCAGCTTGGCCGCATGTTGACCGGCGACGTCGATCTCAACGGGGATGGCCTGCCCGACGTGATGTTCTCCGCGCCGCGCATCAAGTCCACGGCCGGCGCGAACGCCGTCGGCGCGGTCTATGTGCAGTTCGGGCCCTTCGCCGGGCAGACGTCGATGCCCACCGGCGCCGACCTGGTCATCTACGGTGACGCCGCCTGGGGCCGCCTGGGCCTCGGCGCGTTCGTGGCCGATGACGTGAGCGGCGACGGTGAGCCCGATCTGCTGCTCGGCGCCACCTACCGCGGCCCCAGCGACCGCAAAGAGTCGGGCACGATCTACGTGATGAACGGCCCCTTCACCCCCGACAGCCGCGACGTCACCGAGGCCGAGCTCGTGATCCGGGGCGGTCAGGCCTATGACCACCTCGGCGATCGCCTCACCTTGGGCGACCTCGACGCCGACGGCGTGCAGGACATCATCATCGGCCTGGATGAGCACGACGCCGTGGCCTCGGACGCGGGCGCGATCTACCTCGTCTACGGTGGGCAGTCCGGCGAGGTGGATCTCGCCACCGACGCCTTACGCCTCGACGGCGCGGCGTCTGGCGACAACTTCGGGCGCACGGTGGCCTTGGCCGGTGACCTCGACGGCGACGGCGTGAGCGAGCTCATCGTCGGCGCGCCGGGCTACGACGACGCCACCGCTGGCGCGGACGCTGGCGCGGTCTACGTGCTCAGCGGCGCGTCCGTGGCGGCCGGGGCCGATCTCGCCACGTCCACCCTGGCGCTCATCGTCGGCTCGGCGAAGAGCGGCGGCTTGGGCGGCGCCGTCGCCGGGGGCACGGATCTCGACGGTGACGGCCTCGGCGAGCTGTTTCTGGGCGCGTCGAACGCTGGCGCCCAAGGCGAAGGGGAGGCGTACATCGTCCGCGGCTCCACCCGTGGGGTGGCCTCGGCGAACGACGCCTTGGCGATCTTCTTGGGCGAAGAGATCGCGGACAGCGCTGGCGGCACGATCGACTTCTTGCCTGACCTCAACGGCGGCGCCGGGAGCTGGCTCGGCATCTCGGCGACGTCTACGGACGGCGTCGCCGCCGACGCCGGCGCGCTCTACCTCCTCGACGGCTTGACCGAGTAGGACGGCGCCTCGGCGACATGAACCTGGCGCGGGGTAGGTTATCCTTTGGGGTCCCTGCTCCGCGTCGAGGTGTCTGTGCCCCTCTCTCTGATGGTTCTGCTCTTCGCCTGTGGTGCCCCCGAGGTGGTTCCACGCGCCCCCGGCGCGCGCGCGCCGCTCACCGCGGCCTGTGATGAGCTCGACCCGGGCCGCTGCCTCTTGCCTTGGCCGTCGAACACCTTCACGCGTGTCGACGCGTCGAGCCCCACGGGCCTGCGCCTCGCCATCGATCAGGCCGCGCTGAGCGTAGACGACGACGCCAGCTACATGAACCTCGCCGATGGTTTCTCCCGCATCGGCGGCGTCGCGACGCTCATCGAGGGCCCCGCCAACATCGATCGGCTGAGCAACACCGACGTGTCCGTCTCTCTCGATCCCGAGGGGCCGATTCAGGTGCTCAACGCCCAGCCTGGCTCGGCGCGCTACGGCGAGCGGGTGGCGATGTTCACCGAGGCCTTTGATGGCTCGTCGCTCAACACCGAACGGTACCTGCTCATCGGCCGCCCGCAGACGGTCATGGAGGCCGGGGCGGATCACGTCGTCGTCGTGCTCGACACCATCGGCGACATCGGCGCGCGCCCCCGGGCGGTGGAGCTGGCCCTGGGCCTCGCCGAGCCCGAGGACGACGCCGAGGCGGCCATTGTGGGCTACTTCGCGCCGACGCGGGACTTCTTGACCGAACAAGGCATCGACCTGGGCCGGGTGCAGCGGGTGTGGGACTTCACCACCCGCAGCGAAGGGGACGTGGCGTTACGGCTCACGCTCATGGCCGAGGCGATGCGCGCCGCCGTGGAGAGCGGCGAGGTGGGCGTCGTGCTCGACACCGCGTCGTTCCCGTCCGATCCCAACCTCGCGGGCATCGTGCGCGGTCGGCTCACCGGCGCGCCGAACTTCTTGACCGACGAGGGCCTGCTCAACGTAGACAGCGACGGCTTGCCCGTGGCCAACGGCACCGCCGACATCCCGTTCCGGGTCACCTTGCCCGCCGGGGACGCCGACTGGCGCGTGGCGCTCTACGGCCACGGCACCGGCGGCGACGTCACCGACGACCTCTTCGACAGCGAGATGGCCGCCCAGAACATCGCCAAGGTGAACCTGCGCTGGGAGGGCTGGACGGGCGACACCTTCTTGGACACGATCAGCGGCTTCTCGGCGTTCTTTAAGGGCAGCGCCAGGTCCACCGCGGGGCTCATGCAGTCCCTCGCCGGGGGCTCGGCGGTGCTCACGGCCCTTGAGGGGCCCCTCGCTGATGCCTTGAGCGCGCCCACCTTGGCCGGGGAGGTGAACCCCGCCGCCGGTCGCCGCCCCTCGGACGAGGAGATCGTGTGGCTCGGCGGATCCATGGGCGGCACCATGGGCGCGGTGATGACGGCCCTTGATGAGCGCATCCAGACCGCGGTGCTCAACGTGCCCGGCAGCGGCTGGACCCACATGATCCCCTACTCGCAGATCTACGAGGCCGGCGTCGGCAGCATCATGCTCGCCGTCTACGAGGACGAGCTCGACCTGCAGCACGCGATGTTGATGGCCCAGCCCTCGTGGGACGAGATCGACGGCGCGGCCTGGGGAGACTCGCTGCGTGAGGGCCACACGCTGTTGCTCCAGCAGGTGATGGACGACCCGATCTTGCCCTGGATGGGCACAGAGCTCCTCGCCACGGCGGTGGGCGCCACCCAGCTCGGGCCCACCCTGACGCCGATTCATGGCCTCGTCCCTCAAGAGGGCCCCCAGGTGGGCGGCGCCGCCCTGGAGCAGTTCGCCGTGCCCCCGAGCGGCATCTACGACATCCACGGCTTCGCGGCCCGGGACACCGTCGCCGGAGCCGCCGCCCTGGAGCAGATCTTCACGCTTGTGGAGGGCGCGTGGAGCGGCGAGCCCACCTTGGCGCACCCGACGATCTGCGCCGAGCAAGGCCGCGACGGCACCTGCGACTTCTCCGAGGCCTGGAGCGAAGACTGAGGGCGCCCGCCCACCGACGCGGCGCTTTGACGCGGGGTTAAGCGCCGCCGCGACGCGTTGGTTAGCAAGATCGCCCGGCCTGACGCTGGGGGATCGGAGGCCGGAATGACCGATCTCTTCGCCGCCCGCAGCCAGATGGCGATGTCGTTGGGGTTTCACATCCTCTTCGCCGCGGTGGGCATCGGGATGCCGCTGTTGATGGTGATCGCCGAGGGGCTGTGGATTCGCACCGGGGATCCCCTCTACAAGGCGCTCTGCCACCGCTGGGCCAAAGGCACGGCGATCCTCTTCGCCGTGGGCGCGGTCTCGGGCACGGCGCTGAGCTTTGAGCTCGGGCTCTTGTGGCCGGAGTTTATGGCCCTCGCCGGGCCGATCATCGGCATGCCGTTCTCGCTGGAGGGCTTCGCGTTCTTCTCCGAGGCGATCTTTCTGGGCATCTGGCTCTATGGCTGGGACAAGGTGAGCCCCCGGGCGCACTGGGCGGCGGGGTGGGCCGTGGCGGCCTCAGGCGCGCTCTCCGGCGCGTTTGTGGTCTGCGCCAACGCCTGGATGAACGACCCCCAGGGCTTCACGATGGTGGACGGCGTGGTCACCGAGATCCGCCCGTTTGAGGCCATGTTTAACGCATCATCGTTTCCCCAAGCCCTGCACATGACCCTCGCGGCGTACAGCGCGCTCGGCTTCGCCGTGGCCGGGGTTCACGCCTGGGCCCTGCTCAAGCGCCCGGGGCACCCGCTGCACCGACGCGCGTTCGGCATCGCCTTGGCGGTCGGCGGCGTGGCGGCGCTGCTTCAGCCGCTCAGCGGCCACCACAGCGCCCAGCACATCGCCGAGCACCAGCCCGTGAAGCTCGCCGCCGCTGAGGCCCACTGGGAGACCGGGCCCCGGGCGCCGGCGCTCGTCGGCGGCTGGGCGGACGAGGAGGCCGAGGAGACCCGCTACGCCCTTGAGATCCCGTGGCTTCTAAGCGTCATGTCGTTCAACGACCCCGACGCCGTGGTGATGGGCCTCAAGGACGTGCCTCGGGAAGATCGCCCGCCCGTTGCGGTGACACACCTCGCCTTTGACGTCATGGTCGGCGCGGGCACGTTGATGGCCGGGGTCGCCGCCTTGGCGGGGCTCCTGGCCTGGCGTCGTCGGGAGCTCCTCGCCGATCCCCGGCTGTACAAGCTCGTCGTCTTCGCCTCTCCCATGGGCATGATCGCCATCGAGGCGGGCTGGGTGGTCACGGAGGTCGGCCGCCAGCCGTGGATTATCCGCGGCGTGATGCGCACGTCTGAGGCCGTGACGCCGATGCCCCAGCTTCAGGTGCCGTTTATGGTGTTCACGGCGCTCTACGTCGTGCTCGGCCTCGTCGTCGTGCGGCTCTTGCAGCGCCAGGTCTTCGCGACGGTGGACGGCGAAGGCGCGGGCCTCGACGCCGGGGAGCACGAGGAGGGGCCCCATGCCTGATCCCGTGATGCTGCTCGCCGGGGTGATCACCGCCGCGCTCATCGTCTACGCCTTGACCGGCGGCGCAGACTACGGCGGCGGGGTGATCGACCTCTTCGCCCGTGGGCCCCGGGCCAAAGACCTCCGCGCGCTCATCGCGCGGGCGATCGGGCCGATCTGGGAGGCCAACCACGTCTGGCTGATCCTGGTGATCGTGCTGATGTTTGTGTGTCTGCCCAAGGCCTTCGCGGCGATCATGACCGCCTTACACATCCCGCTCACGATCCTGCTCATCGGCTTGGTGCTGCGCGGCTCTGCGTTTGTCTTTCGCGCCTATGACGATCCGTCGGATGAGGTGCAGCGCCGCTGGAGCCTCATCTTCGCCGTGGCCTCCGTCGTCTCGCCTTGGGCCTTGGGCGCGACCTTGGGCGCGGTGGCCTCGGGCTCGATCACCTTCGACGCCGCCGGTCGGGTGCAGACCGACTTCGTGAGCGCCTGGGCCGCGCCGTTCCCCGCCGCGCTGGGCTTCTTCGTCGTCGCCTTGTTCACCTTGCTCGCCGCGACCTACCTCACGCTGGAGACCGACGACGCCGAGCTTCAAGACGCCCTGCGTGCGCAAGGTCTCGGCGCGGGGCTGGCCTCGGGGCTCTTCGCCTTCGTGGCCTTGGCCCTCTCCCAGACCGGGGCGCCGAGGGTGTGGGCGGGCCTCACCCAGCAGGTCTGGTCGCTGCCGTTTCAGGTGTTGACCGGGGCGGCGGCGGTCGGGGCCTTGGCGGCGCTGATCAGGCGGCGCTGGGCCCTCGCGCGGGCGGCGGCGGCGGCCCAGGTCGTGCTCATCGCCTTGGGCTGGGCCTTCTCTCAGGCGCCGTACGCCGTGCCGCCGTCGCTCACTCTCGCCGAGGCCGCGGCGCCGAGCTCGCTCATCACCCTCGTCCTGACGATCTTGGGCGGGGGGGCGATCTTCCTGATCCCAGCGTTCATTCTGCTCTACCGGGTCTTCGGAAAGCGCGTCTGGTGAGCCTCAGGGCCGCTTTCCGAATCGGACAGGATGCGTTCTTAGGATCTTCGCCCGAGCGCTTCACAAAGGCGCCTGCGTGGGCCATTGATGAATGAGCGACGAAGAGCTGAGCTTGAGTTGATGGTTGGCCTGCTTCATTGATTGTGGCCTTTTCTCCTCGCTCTTCGCGCTCTCCCTTCTTCTGTGGTCGCCCCCTGTTGGGGCTTTTGTGGCGCTCCCAGCGCCTTCACCTCGGGCGACCCACTGTGGTGTCGAAGGAGCAGCAGGGCCCATGACGGCCCTCCATTTCCCCCTTGCCTTAAAAATCCTTTCAGATGTTGAAAGCGCATAGTTGTTGGTTGAATTGATAAGCGATTGCGCAGCGACCTTGAAGATGCGACCTTGGGTGAAGCGGTGAGGGGCTAATTGGTTGACGCGGCCAGTAGGTTGCCAGTGTTTGCTGGTTTTGGCCGCGCCCCCCTCACCCTTGCTGTTTGCTCCCGGCGAGCCCCGCTGTTTTGAGGCAGACTGAGGCCACCCCTACACGCCTGGATGGCCCCATGCTCCGCTTGCTCTCGCGCCGCGCCGCGCCTCTCTCTTGCGCGTTGTTGCTCTTCGCCGTCGCCTGCAAAGATGACAGCGTCACCCCAGAGGACACGACGCTGCCGCCCGGTGACTCCGGCGGCGCGGACTCCGGCGAGCCCGTAGACGCCGACGGGGACGGCGTGCCCGCCTCCGAGGACTGCGACGACAACGACGCGTCGGTCTCGCCCAGCGCCCAGGAGCTCTGCGACGGCCTCGACAACAACTGCGATGGCGCCGTGGATGAGGGCGCCGCCGACGCGACGGCTTGGTACAGCGACGGTGACGGTGACGGCTACGGCGCCGGGGAGCCTACGCTGGCCTGCGAGCCGGTCGAGGGCCAGGTCGCCCAGGCCGACGACTGCGATGACGCTCGCGCGGAGATCAACCCCGGCGCCGCCGAGACCGACTGCGCCGACCCCACGGACTACAACTGCGACGGCTCGACGGGCTACGCCGACGCCGACGGCGACGGCTTCGCGGCCTGCGAAGAGTGTGACGATGGCGCCGTGGACGTGAACCCCGACGCCACGGAGATCTGCGACGGCCTGGACAACGACTGCGACGGCGCCGTAGACCCGGCCACGTCTGAGGGCGCGCCGAGCTGGTACGCCGACAGCGACGGTGACAGCTTCGGGGACGCCGACCGGCCTACGGTGGCCTGCGAGGCGCCCGAGGGCCACGTCGCCGACGCCACCGACTGCGATGACGGCCTAGGCGCCGTGAACCCCGACGCCGCCGAGATCTGCGACGGCCTCGACAACGACTGCGACGGCCTCGTAGACCCCGCCACCTCCGACGGCGCGCCGACCTGGTACGCGGACTCAGACGGCGACGGCTTCGGCGACGCGGGCTCGCCCCTGATCGCGTGCGAGAGCCCGAGCGGCCATGTCGCCGACGCCACAGACTGCGACGACGCCGCGCCAGACACCAACCCCGACGGCCAAGAGGTCTGCGGAGGCGGGGATGAGGACTGCGACGGCCTCCTCGACGACGAGGACGGCAGCGTGGATCTCTCCACAGGCGACTCGGCCTTCATCGACGCCGACGGCGACGGCTTCGGCGCGGCGCCGGTGGTCGCCTGCGTGCTGCCTCCGAACGCCGTCTCCGACGACACCGACTGCGACGACGCCGACCCCTCCAACTACCCCAGCGCCGCCGAGCGCTGCGACGGCGTCGACAACGACTGCGACGGCGACGACGACACCATCGGCTACTGGCCCCTGGACGAGGGCACCGGCAGCACGGTGTACGACGCCGCAGGGCTCGGCCTGAGCGGCGCGGTGACCTCGGGCACCTGGACCACGGGGAAGATTGGTCAGGCGATCAACTTTAACGGCACGTCCACGACGATCACCATGACCCCGACCGCGAAGGAGCTCGTCCCAGAAGGTGGCCTCACCGCCTCGGCCTGGGTGAAGCCCGACAAGCTCAGCAGCTCAAGCTGGGACACGGTGCTCTCCGTGGGCACCTTGGGCACCACGGGCTGCTGCGTCGACACCTACTTCTTGGGCTACTACAAGACGAACATGGCCTGGTACAACGACGGGGCGACGTCGAACAACGTCATCATCAGCTCGGCGACCTACGCGGCGCACGTCGGCGGCTGGCACCACCTGCTCGCCACCTGGAGCCCCGACGGCGCCCAGGCCATCTATGTGGACGGCGTGCTCTCGGTCTCGGGCACGAGCGGCCCCAAAAACCTCACCAGCGACGGCGCGCCGTTCCGGGTGGGCGCCGACACCAACACCGGCAGCCCGACGCTCTACTTCGACGGCGTCATCGACGAGGTGAAGCTGTTCTCCTGCGCCGTAGACGCCGCCCAGGTCTCCGCCGATTACTCCGCCAACTGGCCATTCTGACCGAGCGGGATCAGGCGAGCTTCTTGAGCACGACCACCCGGCGGGGCCGCCCGTCGAGGTCGTAGTCCCAGCGCCCGGCGGGCTCAAAGCCGGGCGCCTCTGGGGCCTCTCCTCGGGCGAGCATCAAGGCCACGCGGCCGCCGGGGCGCAGGAGCCGGGCGGCCACACGCACCAGCTCGTCCGGCGGCACAAACGCTCGGGCGATCACCCCGTCGAAGGCGGCGTCTGGAAGCTCAACGTCGCGGCCACGCCGCACTGTGGCGTTCTGGAGCTTGGCCTCCCGCACGACCTGGTCCAGAAACGTCGCCCGCTTCTGCCGGGGCTCGACGAGCAGCACCCGGGCCTCGGGGAAACGCGCCGCCAGGGCGATCCCCGGGAAACCCGCGCCCGAGCCCAGGTCTACCCAGTCTCCTTCGGCTTGGAGCGGGCCCACGGCGGCGGCGGCGTCCTCAAAGTGTGGCTCGGCGGGGCCGGGGCCGATGAGGTCCATGGCGTGCCGCCAACGCTCCAGCAGGCGCAGATGAACGGTCTCGGCCGGTGTGATCGGGATCATCGGGACAGCCATAACGCCAGCACGTCCAGGGCGGCCGGGGTGACGCCCGGCAGGCGCGCGGCGGCGGCGAGGGTAGGGGGGCGGTGGCGAATGAGGCGCTCACGCACCTCAGCGCTCAGCCCGGGCACGGTCGTGAGGTCGAGGGACTCCAAGGAGCGGGCCTCCAGGCGGCGGGTGCGCTCGGTGCGGGCCTCCTCGCGCCGGATGTAGCCCGCGTACTTCACCTCGGTCTCGACCTGCTCGGCCTCCTCGTCGCTGAGCTGAGGCAGCTCAAAGAGCGCCGTGAGCGCGCTCCACGAGGCCTCAGGCCGACGCAGCAGCTCATCCCCGGCGATGGCTTGGCGAAGCCCCCCCAAGCCCGCGGCCTCGATCCGGGCGAGGGTGGTCGGGTCGGGCCGCACCTGCAGCGCGGCCAAGGCGGCGTGCCCCCGGGCGATGGCCTCTTGCCGGGCCTCAAACGCCGCCCAGTCCACGTCATCAATGAGCCCCAGCGCCCGGCCGATGGGCATCAGGCGACGGTCGGCGTTGTCTTCGCGCAGCACGAGGCGGTGCTCTGCGCGAGAGCTGAACATACGATAGGGCTCACCGCCGATGCCTTTGGAGATGAGATCGTCGATGAGCACGCCGAGCATCGCCCGGTCGCGGCCCAGGCGCAGGGGCTCACCTCGGGCGGCGCTCACCCCGGCGATGAAGCCTTGGGCGGCGGCCTCCTCATAGCCTGAGGTGCCGTTGAGCTGACCGGCGAGGTACAGGCCGCGCAGGTCTCTGTGCTGAAGATCCGGGCCCAGCGCGGTGGGGTCGGCGAAGTCGTACTCCACCGCGTAGCCGTGCTGGAGGATCTCCGCGCCGCGCAGGGCGGGGATGGCGTCGAGCAGGCCACGCTGCACGTCGTCGGGCAGAGACGTGCTCAGGCCGTTGACGTAGATGCGCTCGGTCTGGTGGCTCTCGGGCTCCAGAAACAAGAGGTGGCGCTCGCGGTGGCCAAACCGCATCACCTTGTCTTCGATGGACGGGCAGTAGCGTGGGCCGACCCCCTCGATCTGCCCGGCGTACATCGGCGCCCGGTGGATGTTCTCGCGGATGAGCGCGTGGGACTCTTCAGTGGTGTGCACCAAAAAACAGCGCGCCGTGGGCAGGCTGCGGGGCACCGGGGCGTAGGAGAAGCGGCCTTGGGTGTCGTCTTGGGGCTCGGTGAGGGCCCAGTGGATCGTGCTGGCCTTGAGGCGCGGCGGCGTGCCCGTCTTGAGGCGGCCCAGGCGCAGGCCGAGATCCCGCATCGAGTCCGCGAGGCGCCAGGCCGCGGCCTCACCCACACGCCCGCCCCGGGTCTGGTGTTCGCCCCGGTGCAGAAGCCCCCGCAGAAACGTGCCCGTGGTGAGGATCAGCGCCTCACAGCGCAGGGTGTCGCCGCTGGCCAAGGCCACACCGACCACCCGGCCGCCTTCAGTGAGCAGCTCGGCGGCCTCGCCCTCGACAAGCGTCAGCGAAGGGATCTTCGCCAGGAGGGCTTGCACGGCGGCGGGGTATCCGACCACGTCCACCTGGGCCCGGCTTGAGCGTGTGGCGAGGCCCTTGGAGGTGTTGAGCAGGCGAAACTGAATCGTCGCCGCGTCCGTCGCCCGGGCCATGAGCCCGCCGAGCGCGTCTAGCTCACGCACCAGACATCCCTTCGCGAGCCCGCCGATGGCCGGATTACACGACAGGCGCCCCACCTGATCCCGAGAGAACGTGACCATGGCCACGCGGCGGCCCAGGCGCGCGGCGGCGGCGGCGGCCTCGACCCCGGCGTGCCCGGCGCCGATCACCACGATGTCGAAGGAGGTTGAGCCCACCGCCGCGCCTTAATCGAGCGGCGCGGCCTCCACCAGCGCGCCTTGGTCTTCGCCGAGCCACACCGGGGCGATCTGGGCGACGGCGTCCTGCGCGATCTCCAAGGACATGAGGTCCAGGGGTGCCCCGCGGAGAGCAGGCCGGTGTACTGATCTTCACAGCGGAAGAGCACGAGGCCCTCGCGGCTCACGAGCGCGAGGCCGAGCTCAACCCGAACGGCGTAGGGCTCTTCAGTCCAGTCCACGACGACGGGCAGGCCGTCCTGAAACACGAGCTCACCGATGAGGTGAGACGAGGTGAGGGGCTGGGCCTCGATGGAGCGCACCCAGACGAAGAGCGCCGCGTCGCCGCCGACCTGGGCCGCGGCCTCGGCCAAGGCGTCGTCAAGGCCGGCCTCATCAGTGAGGGCGCGCTCGACCCGCTGGCGGGCGGTGGGGGGCATGGCGCCGTCGCGCAGGTGGCCTCGCCAGCCCTCGGGGAGCGCGGCGTAAAACGCCCCGGCGAGGTCGTGGTGCAGGGCGTCGGGCAAGGCCTTGAGCTCGGCGGCGCGCTGCAGACGACCGGCGGAGAACTCCGCGGAGAGCGGCGCCGAGAGCATGTCGGTCATCGTCGGCGCGGGCGTCGGCGCGAGCACCATCGCCGGGATCACTCGAACCTCACCGAGCACAACCTCGGGGTGAACGTCCCAAGGAGTGCGGTCGGCGTGGGGGTGATGGCTCGCGCAGCCAGGCGCGAAGAGAGCGAGCAGAGAGAAGGTCACAGGGCGCAGGCCTCCCCTCGGGCTGGACCGCAGGATCCTCAGGAGGTTCCCAAGAATCGTCGGTGAGGGTGATCGTGCTCATCACGATAGCCCAAGGACGCCCGGAGTTGGGGTGAACTCCGCGTCAGGCGCGAAGCTCATCGGCGATGGCCTCGATGCGCCGCGCCGGGCGCCCGAGCACCTGGCCCAAGGTCGGGTCCACCACGGCCTCGCCGCCGAAGCGGATCACGAGCTGCAGCGCCGTCGTCACCGCCACCTGGTCCCAAGGCATTCCTTGGCCACGAAGGGTGGTGATCCAGCGCGGCAAGCTCTGGGGCGTGTGGCGGATCTTCCGGCCCAACACCCCGCTCAGCCGGGCGGCGACCTCGGCGAAGCTGAGCGCCTCGGGGCCGGTGAGGGTCCACACCTGCTCCCCCTGAGGCGGCGACATCAGCGCGGCGGCGGCGGCCTCGCCGAGATCCCGGGTGTCTACCCAAGCGACCTTTCCGTCCCCCGTCGGCGCGGTGAGCGCTCCGGCGTCGAGGCCCGGGCGGTAGAGGCCGAGGAGGTTCTGCGAGAAGAAGCCCGCGCGCAGAAACGTGCGAGAGAGCGGGCCGGCGCGGAGCTTGGCCTCCAAACGTGCGTGGGGCAAGAAGTCGTGGCGCTCGGCGGCGGGCACGCTCAGCAGCGCGACGTGCTCGACCCCGGCCTCGACCGCCGCGTCGATCAGCGGGAACATGCCCTCCTCAACCTTCGAGAGCTCCGGCGGACGCACCAAGAGCAGGCCCGTGACGCCCTCAAGCGCTGGGGCGAAGGTGGTCGGGTCGCCCAGGTCGAGGCGCATGACCTGGGCCCCCTCCCGCGCCATCGAGGCGAGCCGCGCCGGGTCTCGGGCGGTCACACGCACCGTCGCGCCACGGCGCAGCAGCGTCTCGGCGGTGGGTCGCCCAACATTTCCTGTGGCGCCGATGACGAGGAGCATGAGCCTCCAAAGACGCCCGGGTGACCGCGTAGGCTCGCATCTCTCTGTTGTTCTGTCAAGAGCTGGATCCCGGAAGTCTCGGCCCAGGTCGCCACCCTACGTCGTTTTTACAATCGGAACGACGCTCGGGTCTGTTAGTCTCCAAGGATGCCTCTGCTCCCCAGGAAGCACCTCCTTGGTCAAGCAGCGTTGGCGCTGGCGCTCGCGCCAGGGCTGCTCTCCTTCGACCTCGCGCCCACCGCGCCTCCGGCCCTCCCGCCGGGGCCGCCTCCCGAACGTCACTCGTTGGCGTCGTTTGAGCTGGTGGACGACGGCCTCAGCGTCGAAGACTGCCTCGGCGTAGGCCCCTGTGAAGATGCCCGCACGGTGCTCCTGGACCTGCGCTCCTTCGACATGCCGTGGGGCGGCGGCGCTGAGCTCATCACGTATGACTACGCCGAGGTCACCCGGGCGCTCACCAAGGCCGAGCTTCTGGACGAGGGTGAGCTGTCTTTGGCCGTGCGCCTCATCTTGAGTGAGGTCGGCGCGGATCGGCTGTTGGTGAACCGCTTCGGGGTGCTGGAGGCCATCGGCATCCTCTACACCGTCGACAACCGCCTCGACCCCTTGGCCTACAACCCCGAAGATCGTGAGAACGCCCCGCTGTACCCCGGCTGCGGCCCCGGCGGCGGCTTCGCGTCCTGCGCCAACGCCCAGCAGTACCTCGGCATGGACACCTGGCGCGCGCTCAACCCCAGCGTTCGGTACAACGAGGCCCTGCTCGTTCAGGCCACGGATCTCGCCGTGCTCGCCTGGGTGGTGCAGCAGCGGGGGCTGATCGAAGACTTCACTGAAGGCGCCACGAGCTACGTTCACCGCTGCGGTGATCTTGGCTATGGCCTGCCCACCTGGTCTTGCGACGGGCACATGGGCGCTCGGGCCCGCGACGTCAAGGGCGCGAACCCGTTCACCGGCCCCTTGGTGTTTAAGGCGCCCGCGGGCTGGTCCATTCGCCGTGGGCTGTATGAGCTGCACGAGAGCCGCCACGTCGATTTTGACCCCCGCTGGGACGATCTCGACCACGCGCCTTGGGACACCCTCGGCTATGGTCCCGGCGACAGCCTGCGCCGTGAGGCCGGAGACGGCGTCGTAGACCTGGGCGACGAGGTCGAGGCCGCCCTCGATCCCGACGTCGTTCGTGCGCTCCGTGGGATGCGCTGAGGCCTTCACCACGCCCTGACGTGCGCGCGTAGCGAGCCTCACCCGCCGGGTGTATCTTGTGCGCCACGACCCCCCTGGAGGCCCCATGAGCCGACGCGCCCTCACCTTTGTGCTGCTCACCCTCGCCGCTTGTGGTGACAAAGACGAGCCCACCCCCACCGAGGACAGCGGCGAGGTCGAAGGGGACGCCGACGCTGACACCGACAGCGACTCGGACACCGACACCGAGGTGGACATCCCCGCCGACGCCACGATGACCGGCAAGGTCGTGGATGAGTCGGGCAAAGCCATCGAAGGCGCCCGGGTGTCGATGTGTAAGACGCTGTGCCGCACGTCCTTCACCGACGCTGGCGGCCTGTACAGCTTCCCCGCCCTTGAGGGCTTCACCCACAGCTTCGAGATCGTCATCAGCTCTGGCGGCTGGGCCACGCCGCTGGCGCCGGTCACCCTGGTCGCCGCCCAAGAGAACGTGCTCGACGCCGTCGGCGTGAAGTTCAGCGAGTCGCAGGCGATGCCCTCGTCGCCCAAAGAGGTCGAGGTGGTCGAGGGCCTGCACATCACCGTCGGCCTCGACCAGCTCAAGCTGCCCTTCGGCGCTGACGGCTCGATGGTCTCCGGCGT
Organism: Deltaproteobacteria bacterium; assembly: GCA_016717595.1. Classification (GTDB taxonomy): domain Bacteria; phylum Myxococcota_A; class UBA796; order UBA796; family CAJQPC01; genus JADKFE01. Next base: position 82,062 of record JADKFE010000018.1, read on the forward strand.
TCGTGTCGCCGCGTCGGATCAGGTGCCTGTGGAGCTTCCCGGCGAGGTGATTCAGATGTGGTACCTCGGGCCCTTCGATGGCCACGCCGAGGCCCACTTGCCGTTCCGCATGGACAACCTCTGGGGCCTCAGCGCCGGGGAGACCTTGGAGGTCTGGGCCGCGGACTACACCTTGGCGGCTTGGGTGAGCGCGGGCACGGTCACCGTGTCGAGCGACGGGCTCACCTTAGAGAGCGACGGCGAGGGCATCCCCGTGCTCTCCACCCTCGTGCTCTTGCGCGCGACCTCCGGCGGCTGAGGCCTTCGCGCCCCGGCCGGCTCAGCGGCGTAGGCTGCGCATCCAGCCGCGCACCGTGGCGGCGTCGGACGCCCCCGGCACCAGGCGCAGATAGCTCTCGAAGGCCTCCAGCGCCTCCTCCGGGCGCTCTAACTGCACGAGCAGCACGCCACGATCGCGGTGCTCGTCCACCTGCTCCGGGGCCAAGGCGAGGATGCGGTCGACGGCGGCCAAGGTGCGCGCGGTGTCGCCGCGCCGGGCCCAGCTCCCCTTGAGGTTGTGGTTCATGCGGGTGAGCGTGAGGCGAGGGGAGAGCGGCCCCAAGAGCTGCTCCATCACCTCGGGGCTCACGCCGCGCCCGGCCATGCCGATGGTGAGCCTCGCGCGCAGATCGTCTTGGCGTAGGATCGCCCCGGCGTGAAAGGGATCCACATAAAACCGCGGCTCCCCTTCGCGGGGGCTCACCAAAAAGTGCCCGGGGAAGCCGATGGGGTCGAGGTGCAGGCCCACCCGGGCGGCGACCTCGATGGTGACGATGCTCAGCAGGATCGGCAGGCCGCGGCGACGCTGAATCACCTCGTCGATGCGGCTGTTCACGGGGTCGTCGTAGCCGTCTTCGTCGCCGCGTAGGCCCAGCTCTTGAAACAGCCGCAGGTTGAGGCGGGCGAGGCGCACGGGGAGCGGCTCATCCGCCCGGCCTTGTAGGCCCTTCGCCCAACCATCAAACGTCGTGCGGACGTGATCACGGCAGTCCGAGCCGGTCTCGTCCCAAGCGATGAGCGCGGCCCCATCCCCGAGGGGCGGATGATCCCCATACACCCGCGTGAGCTGGGTGAGCCGCATCAGCGCATCAGTCACGGGGGCTCCTGGCGAAATCTGCGACCACGCGAACGAGGCGCTTCACATCGTGGGGTTTTTTGCCCTATACTCTGCGATCGACCCCCGCGCGAGCCCAGGAGCCTGCCCATGTCCGCACCCGCCGCCCCCCTCTCCCTTCGTGCGCTGCTCCCGCTCCTCCCGGCGTTGGCGCTGTTTGGCTGCCGCCAAGACATCGGCCTCGCCCAGGCCGCGCGCTGCGACGGCATCCAGCAGTCCGGTGAGGACTGGGTAGACCAGGCCTTCGATCGGGACGGCGACGGCTTCTACGACGGCAGCAACGCCGACTGCATCAACGCCTACCCCGCGGACAAGCTCGACTGTGAAGACACCATCGCCGCGGTGAACCCCACGGCCACGGAGATCGCCTGCAACGAGCTCGACGACGACTGTGACCCGGCCACCCTCGACGCGTCCGACGACGACGGTGACGGCTTCTTGGCCTGCGAAGACTGCGACGACAACGACCCGCTCGTGAACCCCCAGGTCGCCGAGACCCAGTGCAACTTCATCAACGATGACTGTGACGACAACACCGCTGATGGCTACGACGCCGACGGGGACGGCTTCGACTCCTGCACCGACTGCGACGACACCCGGCCCTACATCAGCCCTGATTCCTCCGAGGTCTTCTGCAACAGCCTCGACGATGACTGCAACCCCAGCACCTTCGACTTTGAGGACCGTGACAACGACGGCTCAGGCTCCTGCGACGACTGCAACGACGGCGACGCGACGATCTCGCCGCTCCTCGCTGAAGACTGCGACACCCCTGAGGACGACAACTGCGACGGCCAAGCCAACGAGGACTGCGCGATAGATTGGTCCGGTCAGTACACCTTAGACAGGGCGGTCTCCAAATACTGCGCCTTCGGCCTGATCAACTTCTCGTTCGGCGTGATGGAGATCTCCTCGGCGGGCACGTCGCTGAGCGCGTTTAGTTACCCCTACACCACGCCGCCGGGCACCTTAGGCGGCAGCGTTGACGCCGACGGGAACTTCTCGGCGACGGTGACCTACAAGGGCGGTTGCACCGAGGTCTACACCCTCACCGGCGTGTTCACCTCCGAGACCACCTTCACGGCCACCTTCTCGGCCGCCTACACCGGGTCCTATCCCAACTGCGGCTTCGGCGCGGATGACTGCTCCAAAGGCAGCCCCCACACCTGGATCATCAACGGCACCCGCAAATAGGCCGTCGTTTAGTGACGCGGTGGCCTCGGGCGGTCCGGGCGCGGCGCTTGCTCCGAAGCAGGCGTCACAGTCGGATTGACTGGGCTTGGCGCGACCGGCCGAGCGCCCGGCGGGTTCAACAGCGCCTCGACCTCGGCGCGGCGGCTCAGGGGCAAGACCGCGCCGCCCACGGCGAAGGCGCTCATGCCGTCGATGGCCTTGGCCATTGACGCCCAGGCGTCCTCAAAAGGCCCCTCTTGGCGGCCCAGGGGCGTCGGCGGCCTCAAAAAGACGATGAACCGCGCATCAGCGGGGTGCGTGGCGTAGAGGTTCTCCCCCTTGAAGCGGTGGAAGATCGGCGACTCGGACATGCCCGAGGCCTCATACTCCAGGGTGATGGCGAACATCGACAAGCTCTCCGACTCATAGAGCTCCAACGCCGCGCCCACCGCGGGCGCCTCACCCTCGGCCACGATCACCTCCTCGACGACCACCCGCGCCACGGGCAGGCCATAGGTGGACTCCACCCGTTTGCCGGCCTCCGTCTTGAGCGAGTACGGCACGCTGACGGTCCGGGTGGGCGGCGTGTCCAGGCGCACGACCAGCACCCAGGCCCCATAAAGGCGGAGCTCCTCCAGGCTGACCTCTTGATGAAAGACTTGGGACAAACGAGCCTCGGATGGCGTGAGCGCCACGGTGAGAACGAGGAGCAGGGCGGCGAAGGAGGAGCGGGTGAGCATAGGGGGAGTGTGGCTTAGGTGGATCGTCTTTGCAACACCAAAAAAGGCCTGAAGGCGCGACTGCACAGGCTTGGGAGACGGAGTCAGCGGGGCTCGTCTGTCTGTGATCGCCTGCGCTCAGGGGACTTTACGCCATGAACCCGAGAGGGCGCTTGGGCTTGGTCGCGCGGAATTTGGATTTAACGGGGCACGAGTGGCGGCACCGGCACCGGCGGCACCCGGCACAGACCTCACCCTCGCCGGGGGCAACATCGCCAGCACCTCGTCCCGGCGGCTCGCGGGCAGGGCCGCGCCGCGCGTCATGAAGGCGCTCATGCCTTGGGTGGCCCGGCCCATCGACGCCCAGGCCGACTCGTAGGGGCCGGGCGGGGGCTCATGGCCGCGGGTGGACGCACAAAGACGATGAACCTGGCGTCGGCGGGCTGGGGAGCGAAGAGGTTCTCACCCTCAAACTGCTGGAAGATGGGCGACTTTGTGGAGCCGGTGGCCTCGTACCGCAGGGTCAGCTCAAACATCGTCAGGGTCTCTGGCGTGAAGATCTCTAGGGCCGCGCCCACGGCGGGGGGCTCGTTTTCGGCGCGGAGCACCTCCTCGATGATCACCCGCACCACCGGCAGAGCGTAGGTGGACTCTATGGGGGCGCCGTCTCGGCTGGTGAGCGAGTAGGGCACGGTGACCACCCGGGTGGGCGGCGTGTCGAGGCGCACCACCAGCGCCCAGCTCGTCTGGTTCACGAGCTCCAAGAGGCTCACGTCCTGATGATAGACCTTGGACAAATGAGCCTCCGAGGGCATGAGCGCCGCGAGGGTGAGGACGAGCAGAGCGGCGAGGGGGCGGAGGCGTCTCATTCGCAGCCCTGCCCGGGGAAGCTCAGGCAGGTTGGCGACAGCGGAGTTTGTACCCTGAACATCGCCCGGTCCTCGTTGGTGATCAGCAGGCTCTCACCGTCCCAGGCCACGGACTCACACTGCTCCAGCGCACTCTGGTCCAGGGGAATCTCTTTGAGCGGTCGCGAGAGCCAATCTTGACCGTCCTCGGGGCGGCCGAACAGCAGCAGGGCGTGGTAACTCAGCACCGCCAAGGTCTCGCCGTCGGGGGAGAGGTCGGCGGCGGTCACCATGCCGCCGTAGCGGTTGGGGTTCCCGCCGATCACACGCTCGGAGATGCGGGTGAGGGTGACCTCGGCGCCGCCCAGCGGGTCGGGGATGGCGTAGAGGGTGGTCGAGAGATCGCCGCTGCGGTGTTTGGTGAGCAGGTACAGGCGCTCGCCGTCGGCGAAGAGCGCCTCGGCGTCGAAGTCCAAGAGGTCGGGGTCGCGGTCGGGGTAACGAATCGGCACACGACGGCTGGCCACAGCGGGGCCCTCTAGGCTGGGCTCGGCGTCAAGGACGTAGAGGGCGAGGTCGTCGCGGCTGTTGAGGTTGTCGCCGATGTCGCCGATCCAGATTCGCCCGGCGCCATCCAGGGTGAGGTCCTCCCAATCGACGTTCTCGGCGCCTTCAACGGGCAGCTCGACGACCAGGGCGCCCTGGGGGTCAACGGCGAAGATCCGCGCCGAGTCGCCGGAGTCGTTGTGGGTCCAGAACAGGCCGGCGTGCGCGCGGCTCTTGATCAGGCCCGAGGGCTCCACGACGGCACGATCGAGCTTGGCGAAGGCCCCGGCGGGCAGCCGCGCGCAGCCAAGGACGGTGAGCAGCAGGACGATGGGCATAGTTGTTTTATACTCCGCTTGAACCTCTCCCCGGAAGCAGGATGCTCTGGCTCGTGCTGATCTCGTGCGCTGACTGGCCGGACGGACCTCCTCCAGCGCCCTCAACGCCGTCGTCCGTAGACACCATGGACGAGGGCCCCAGCGCCGAGCCCGTCGCCGAGGCCATCCCCGGGGGGCCCAACCGCCCGCCTTCGCTCAAAGATCTCACGCTGAGCCCCGAGGCCCCCACGTCCCAAGACGATCTGCGTGTGCGTTTTGAGGCGAAGGATCCCGACGGGGACATGGTGAGCAGCGCTGTTCGCTGGTTCGTGAACGGCGAGCCTGTGCCTGGCGAGTCCCGGGACACCCTGCGCCACGCGCTGTTTAAGAAGGGGGACCGCGTGACCGTCGAGGTCGAGGCCAATGACGGCCGCGCCCTCGACACCCAGCGGCCGCCCGAGGTCGTCATCGGCAACGCGCCGCCGCGCCTGCTCTCAAGCCCCCGTGATCTGCGCGGCGGGCTCGACGGCCTGCAGATCCGCGCTGAAGATCCCGACGGTGACCGCCTGACCTACTCCGTCGAGGGCGGCCCCGCCGGGCTCACCATCGACACCGCCGGGGTGCTGCACTTTCAGGGCAGCGCCGGGGACGCGGGCGCCGGGCGGTTCAACGCCCAGGTCAAGATCACCGACACGTCTGGGGAGTTCGTCGCCTTGCCCGTCTCCCTGGACCTCAGCGCCGGGCGTGAGGACGAGCGGAAGATTCGCGGCCAGTGAGGCCGGTCAGCTGACGGGATCGTCCGGCGTCGGCAGCCAACGCACGGCGAGGATGGTCAGCCCGCGGGGGCCCTTCGGCGTCGTCACGGTGACCTCGTCGCCTTCAGACTTGCCGATGAGCGCGCGGCCGATGGGCGACTTGTAGGAGATGCGGCCGATCTTGGGGTCGGACTCGTCCTCGCCGACGATGGCCAAGGTCTGCTCGAGGCCGTCTTCGTCCTCGACGGTGACCGTGGCGCCAAACCGCACCACGCCGCCCTTTAAGGTGGCGGGGTCGATCACCTCGATGCCGTCGAGGCGGCTCTTGAGCACGCCCAGGCGGCGGTCGATCTCTCGCAGGCGCTTCTTGCCGTAGATGTACTCGGCGTTCTCCGAACGATCGCCCAACGACGCGGCGTAGGTGACCTCGGCGGTGATCTTCGGGCGCTCCACCTTGAGGAGCTGGTCAAACTCCACGACGATCTTGCGGTAGCCCCGGGGGGTGACGTAGTTGGCCATGGAGTCCGGTCCAGCGCGCGGCGTTTTGGTGGGCGAGGGGAGGGGCCCAGCGTAACCCAGACGCGGCCTCGCTTCCCGAGCGGGTCTCCGGCGATTACGGGAGAGCGATGGACACCCACGCCCCGACCCACGACGCCCAGCCGCACTCCAGCCTCCGCCAGATCTTCCTCAGCGGCTTGTTGGCGCTGCTCCCGATCTTCATCACCTGGAAGATCCTCACGGTCATCTTCCACGCCGTCGATGGGCCGCTGGGTGGACGCATCGACGCCTTCTTGACCTGGCTCGCCCGGGCGTTGCCCGGTGGGCCTTACCACATCCCGCTGCTCTCCAACTCCGAGGGCCTGGTGCATGTGCCGGGGCTGGGGATCCTCGCCACCATCGGCATCGTGCTCGGCATCGGCTGGTTGGCGAGGTTGGTGATCTTTCGCTGGGCGTTTGAGTGGTTTGAGCGCAGCATCGCCTTCGTCCCCGGCGTGGGGCGGCTCTACCACGCCAGCCGTCAGATCGTCACCACGTTCACCGAGGCCCGAAACATCCCCTTCACCCAGGTCATCATCGCCGAGTACCCCATGGTGGGCCGCTACACCTTGGGCCTGCTCGCCAAAGAGCGCCTCACCGCCGACCCTGACGACGACCGCGTGGTGGTGTTTTTCCCGTCCAACCACCTGCACCTGGGCTACCCGGTGCTGATGCCCCGCAAAGACGTGCAGCCCGTCGATATGCCCGTTGAGGACGCCATCAAGTTCTTCGTGTCTTGTGGCGTCATCGGCGACGACAAGCTCGTGATGTGGAAGGGGCAGCCGGTGAACGTGCTGCCCGAGGCCGCCCCCGAGGCGGTGCGCGCCGCCTCAGAGGCGCCCCAGGTCGCGGTTAGTTGAGGATCTCGACGACCTCGACGAGCACCTGACCGATGGCGCCCTCAGGGATGGGGGTGCGCACGGGCACGCTGCCGCCCGCGGGCACAGGCCCGGCCTCCAGATCAACACGGATGGGCTCTCCGGCGGTCTCAAAGCTGATGCGCACCTTCACCTTGGGCACCTCGACCTTGGCTTTGCTCTCGACGAGGCCGATCACCTCGGTGTCGTTGGCCTCGGCGAACACGCCCTTGAGATCGGCGAGGAGCTCGTAGCGGGCCTCTTGGGCCTCGGCTTCAGCGACGTCTACGGCGAGGAGCGGGTCGGGGAACTCCTTGGCGATGGCCCGCCAGGTGGAGGAGACGCGGCGCCAGTCCTTCTCGGCGACGGCCTTCTCCACGGACTTGCGGGTGGTGAAGACGTACTCCAGGCGGGTCTTCACGCGCAGGCCGTCGGCGGCTTCAGTGACGATCCACTTGATCTCGGTGGTCTCGGGCTCACCGAAGCTGCCGTCGGGGTTCACCTTGGGGCTCACCCGGGTCATCGGCACCGCCCAGCCCTCGCCGCCGGCGCTCTCGACCTTGCCCGGGGTGCAGGTGGTCTTGCTGCGCAGCTCCGCGAGGCGCTCGGAGCCGACCTTCTGGAGCCCCGCCGTGGGCGGCATCGCGTCCAGGGCCGCGAGATCGGCGGCGACGAGCAAGGGGTCGAGGAGCTTTCGCCCGGCCTCATCGACGGCGAGGCCCGGGAGGGCCTGGCAGGTGGCGACCGCCGTGGGGATGGGGTCGGTGCAGCCGGTGAAGAGGGTGAGCGCGAAGAGGCCAGCGGAGACGAGCGCCAATCGAGACGGAGACATAGGCACCTCAGGGGAGCGCGCTTAGCCTAACCCACGCCAAAGCGCGCGCTTCGTGGTGATCCTCAGCGATCCCCAGCGTCGCGCGGGCTGGGCCGCCAGCCCCGTCGCCAGGCCCAAAGATGCCGGGTGAACTCCCAGAGCGTCGCCGCGCGCACCTTCGACGCGCCGCCGATCCGGGGGCGCATCACGGCGTCCACCTCGGCCACCTTCGCGCCGAGCGCCTGGGCCTTGAGCATCAGCTCTGGGTCTAAGAACCAGTCCGTCGACGCCAGCTCGAGCCGCTCAAAGAGCGCCCGGGTCATGATCTTGGGGCAGCCGTTGGCGTCGGTGGTGTCCAGGCCAAATCCGTGGCGCGTCAAGAGGTTGTAGGCGCCGCTCACGACGGCGCGGGTGGGGCCGTCCTCGCGGCGCACCCGCCGGGCCTTGGCGAGCTGCACGTCGGGTTTGGCGAGCTGGGCCCACACCTTCGCGACGACTTCAGGCTCGATCTGCCCATCCCCCCAGCTCCAGCCCAGCGCCGGGGTGTTCAGCGCGCGGAGGCCGCAGAGCACGCCGCCGCCGTAGCCCGCGTTGGGGCGCAGGTGCAGGGCCTCGTGGTGAAGCTCGGCGGCCAAGGCGTCGACGATGTGGGGCGTGTCGTCGGTGGAGCCGTTGTCCACCATCAAGAGCGTGAACGGCGCGCCGACCTGGGAGAGCGCCGCGTGTAGGCCACGCACCGTGCGCTCGGCGTTGTCCTGCTCATCAAAGAGCGGCAGGACGAGGCCCAGCGCGGGCGGCGTGGCGGCGCGCTCCATCAGCCGAAGAGGCTCTGCTGCTGCAAGGCGCCGATGGTGCCCCAGCGGCGGCGCACCGAGTCTGGCAGCGCCTCGCCCCGGCTCAAGAAGCCCTGAATCCAGGCGCGGGTGACGGGATCCGAGGGGTAGCCCGAGCCGATCCGCTCCGCCGCGCCCAGGGCGCGTAGGGCCTGATCCCGGTGGACCTTGGCGAACACGCTCGCCGCGCCGCAGGGGTGGTGGTTGAGGTCGGCCTTGGGCTCCACAAGCAGGCCCGGCGTGTAGTCCAGGCGGCTCAACAGGCGCTTGCAGAAGGCCGGGATGCCCCGGGGGTTACACGGCGCGTCGATGATCACCCGATCGGGGCGCAGGCTGAGGATGAGGCGCACGAAGGCGTCCTCCTCCAAGGTGTTGAGGTTGCCCTCGTCGATCTGCGCTGGCTGAATCGCCTCTATCGCCCAGCGCCCGATCGCCGCGAGGGGCTCCAAGAGCGCCTCCCGCCTCGCCGCGCTCAAGAGCTTGGAGTCGGTGACGCCGGTGGCGCGAAGGCGCTCTAAGTCGGCGTCGTTCACCAAGAACGCCCCGACGACGAGCGGGCCGAGCACCGCACCACGACCAGCCTCATCCAATCCGAGCACGAGCATCTTCGCACTCTAGCCGTCCACATGGCCCAGGACAAGCTGTAGACCGAGTGAATCCGCGGTCAAGGCCCCCAGCGTCTTCCCTTCCCTCCTTGACACAGGCGGGGGGCAAGCCATAGAGATCGCCACCTGCCGGAGGCCCGTATGGGCGTCGCCTATCTTCCGATCCTGTTCGCTGTCCTGATCGCCGTCGTGTTCAGCCTCGCGTTTGTCGGGCTGAGCAAGTACTTCGGCCCACATCGCCCCACGGCCTCCAAAGAGGCGGTGTACGAGTGCGGCGTGGCCCCTGTCGGCGCGGCCAACCAGCGCTTCTCGGTGAAGTTTTACCTCACCGCCGTGCTGTTCATCCTCTTCGACCTTGAGGCCGTGTTCCTCTACCCCTGGGCCGTCGTCTTCCGCGACTACGTCTACTCCTCCGTGTCCGGCGCCGGGATCTACATCTTCACCGAGATGTTCTTCTTCTTGGGCGTGCTGTTCCTCGGCTGGTACTACGTGCTCAAGCGCGGCGCTTTGGACTGGGACTAACCGCCTCTCACGATCTTCTCGGGGCATCCCACCACACCGCCCCACCCCTCTCACCGCGGAGCCACCATGGGCTTGGAGAGCCAGCTCGACAACCCCTTCCTGACCACGACGATCGACACCGTCGTGAACTGGGGACGTAAGTACTCCATGTGGCCGCTGCCCTTCGGCACCGCCTGCTGCGCCGTGGAGTTCATGGGTGTCGTCGGTCCGAAGTACGACATCTCCCGTTTTGGCGCGGAGCTCGTGCGTTTCTCGCCGCGTCAGGCCGATCTGCTCCTCGTGATGGGCACGGTCACCCAGAAGATGGCCCCGATCCTCAAGCAGATCTACGACCAGATGCCCCAGCCCAAGTGGGTCGTGTCCATGGGCGCCTGCGCGTCCTCGGGCGGGTTCTACGACAACTACTCCGTCGTGCAGGGCATCGACGAGATCATCCCCGTCGACATCTATGTCGCTGGTTGCCCCCCGACCCCCGAGAACGTCATCGGCGCGGTCTACAAGCTCCAGCAGAAGATCAGCCAGGAGAAGGTCGCCGCCTGGCGGTGACATCACCCTCTTCGGGAGCCTCCTATGGACCAGTCCCAGATCACCGACCGCCTCAAGGCGCGGTTCGGTGAACGAATCCTCTCTACTTACGCGATGTGTGGCCAAGAGGCCGTGACCATCCTCCCCGCCGATCTGGTGGAGGTGCTCACGTTTCTGCGGGATGAGCCCGAGCTTCGTTTCAACATGCTCATGGACGTCGGCGGCGTCGATTACCTGGGCTTCGGCGGTGACGGTGAGGACGAGGACGAGGTCCGCAGCCACCGCTTTGAGATCGCCTACCAGATGTTCTCCTACGACCTGCGCCACCGCTACCGCGTCAAGGTCGCCGTGAAAGACGACAGCGTCGAGGTGCCGTCGTTGTGGGAGATCTGGCGCGGGGCGAACTGGATGGAGCGTGAGGTCTTCGACATGTTCGGGATCCGCTTCACCGGCCACCCGAACCTGCGCCGCATCCTCAACCACGACGACTTCGTGGGCCACCCGCTGCGCAAAGATTACCCGATCACCAAGCGGCAGAAGCTCTCTCGGCCCATCGACCACCTCCTCACCGACAAGCAGGAGTGGGCATGAACACCCCCAAGCTCCCCGCGGGCGTTGAGCCGGTCGCCCAGAGCGAGGTCACCGAGACCCTCGTCGTCAACATCGGGCCCTCCCACCCGATCACCCACGGCACCCTGCGCCTGCAGCTTGAGCTCGACGGCGAGACCATCCTGCGCGCGGGCGCGGAGATCGGCTACCTGCACCGCGGCTACGAGAAGCAGTCGGAGACCGTGTTCTACAACATGGTCGTGCCCTACGCCGAGCGCATGAACTACTGCTCGACGATTCACAACGCGAGCGCCTGGTGCTACGCCGTTGAGCAGCTCATGGGCATCGAGGCCCCCGCCCGCGCCCAGGCCATCCGGGTCATCACGTCCGAGATGGCGCGTATCACCGACCACTGCGTCTGCCTCGGCGCGAACATGGTCGACCTCGGCGCGCTCACGAACTTCTGGTACCTCAACAACGTGCGCGAGAAGATGCTCTTCTTGTTCCAAGAGCTCTCCGGCGCCCGCATGATGACGAACTACCCGCGCATCGGCGGCGTGGTGCAGGACCTGCCAGACGGCTGGATCGCCAAGCTGCGCCAATCGATGGAGGACATGAAGGGCCTCGTCGGCGACGTGAAAGACCTCGTCTCCAACAACCGCATCTTCATCGACCGCACCCAAGGCGTGTGCCCCACCACCAAAGAGCGGGCGCTGAACTACGGCTGGACGGGCCCCTGCCTGCGCTCCACCGGCCTCAGCATGGACCTGCGCAAAGACCAGCCCTACTGGGGCTACGAGCGCTACGACTTCAAGGTGCCCGTCTACCAGAACGGCGACACCATGGACCGCCTGCTCATCCGCTTCGATGAGATGGAGGAGTCCCGCAAGATCATCCTCCAGGCCCTCGACAAGCTCCCCGACGGCCCGCACCTCATCGACGACCACCTCGTCGTGCTGCCAGAGAAGGACAAGGTCTACAACCAGATGGAGGCCCTCATCAACCACTTCAAGCTGGTGATGCACGGCGTCCGTCCGCCCAAGGGCGAGATCTACTCCTTCACCGAGAGCCCCAACGGCGAGCTCGGCTTCTACATCATCTCGGACGGCAGCCCGCGCGCTTGGCGTGTGCGGGTGCGCCCCCCCTGCTTCGCGAACTACTCCGCGTTCCCGCAGATGCTGCAGGGCGCGATGGTCGCGGACGTGGCGGCGGCGCTCGGCTCCATCAACATCATCGCCGGTGAGCTGGACCGGTAGGAGTGCGTTGAGCGATGTCCCACGACCAGAAATCCATCCACCTTCGGGACATGCACGGGCTCACCGTGCAGGGGCCCGTGGAGTGGACGGAAGAAGAGAAGGCCGAGATCGCGGCCATCGTCGCGAAGTACCCCACCCAGCGCTCGGCGATCATGCCGGTCTTGTGGAAGGCCCAGCGGAAGTGGGGCTGGCTGCAGTTTGAGGTGCTCAAGCTCGTCGCCGCCACGCTCTCGCTCAAGCCGTCCGAGGTGATGGAGGTCGCGACCTTCTACACGATGTTCAAGAAAGAGCCGACGGGCAAGTACCTGATTCAGGCCTGCCACACGCTCTCTTGCGCCTTGTTGGGCGCCGACCGCGTCATCCGGCACATCGAGACGAAGCTGCAGCTCGACGAGCACGGCAACAGCCCCGACGGCAAGTTCACCCTGATGCGGGTGGAGTGCCTCGCGGCCTGCGGCTCCGGGCCGATGATGCAGATCAACGACGACTTTTATGAGCTGCTCACGGAGCAGAAGGTGGATGAGATCCTCGACGCGATGGCGGCGGATCGCCCCCTCCCCGTGCCCCGACCTGAGGTGGACCAGTGGACGTATACCCCCGTATCCTGAGTCGAATCTGGGGTGTTCCGGGCTCGCACACCCTCGCGGTGGCCGAGCAGCACGGCGCCTACAACGCGGCCCGCAAGGCCCTCGCGATGAGCCCGGCTGAGGTCACCGACGTGGTCCTCAAGTCGGGCCTGCGCGGGCGCGGCGGCGCGGGCTTCCCCACGGGCCGGAAGTGGACCTTCGTGCCTCCGCCCGAGAAGCGCGGTGGTAAGCCGGTTTACCTCCTGTGCAACGCGGACGAGTCCGAGCCGGGCACGTTCAAAGACCGCTTCTGCATGTGGAACGACCCCCACCAGCTCATCGAGGGGATGATCATCGCCTCGCACGCGCTGGGGGTGCGCCGCGCCTACATCTACCTGCGCGGCGAGTTTGAGTATGTGCAGAGGCGCCTTGATGAGGCCCTCGCTGAGGCCTACGCCAAGGGGTACCTCGGCGAGAACATCTTCGGCTCGGGCTTCTCCTTCGACCTCTACACCCACCTCGGCGCGGGCGCGTACATCTGCGGCGAAGAGACGGCGCTGATCAGCTCGATTGAGGGCTACAAGGGCCAGCCCCGGCTCAAGCCGCCGTTCCCGGCGGTGAAGGGCGTGTGGGAGAGCCCCACCATCGTCAACAACGTCGAGACCTTGGCGGCGGTGCCCTGGATCATCGAGAACGGCTGGGAGGCTTACAAGGCCATCGGCACCGAGCAGTCGCCGGGCACCAAGCTGTTCTCGTGCTCGGGCCACATCATGAAGCCCGGCGTGTACGAGATCCCCCTGGGCACGCCGATGATGGACCTGCTCAACAAGTGGTGCGGGGGCCTTCGCCCCGGCCGCACCCTCAAGGCGATCATCCCCGGCGGCTCGTCCGTGCCGGTGATGACCCCCGCTGAGGTCGCCCAGGCGAACATGGACTACGAGTCCATCAACAAGGTCGCCGGGTCGTACCTGGGCTCTGGCGGCTTCATCGTCATGGACGACACCACCGACATGGTGGACGCCTTGACCAACCTCCTGCGCTTCTACGCGCACGAGTCTTGCGGTCAGTGTACGCCTTGTCGCGAAGGCAGCGCGTGGATGTACAACATCCTCTGCCGCCTGCGGGACGGTCTGGCCACTGAAGACGACCTCGTCGCCCTGCGGGATCTCGCCGACAACATTCACTCCCGCACCATCTGCTTCTTCGGCGCGTCCGCCGCGATGCCCGTTCAGAGCTTCGTCACCAAGTTCCGCGATGAGTTTGTCGCCCGCGTCGAGTCCGCTCGCGCTGGGCTGCCGGCTGGCCTCGCGGTGGCGAAGTAGGAGTTCCGATGCCTTTGGTCAAAGTCAACGGGATCGCCGTCGAGGTGCCGCCAGGCACCAACATGATCGAGGCCGCAAAGAAGGTCGGGGTCGAGATCCCGCACTACTGCTACCACCCGCACCTGAGCGTCGCCGGCAACTGCCGGATGTGCCTCGTGGACGTGGAGGCTGGCGGCCGCGGCCCCGACATCGCCTGCAACATGGCGGCCACCGAGGGCCTCGCCATCCGCACGGACACCCCCAAGGTGACCCAGATGCGGAAGTCCGTGATGGAGTTTCTGCTGGTCAACCACCCCCTGGACTGTCCGATCTGTGACCAGTCCGGGGAGTGCCGCCTGCAGGACTACTACATGGAGTACGGCCAGCACGACTCGCGCCTCGCTGACGCCAAGATGGGCAAAGGCAAACGCCAAGACATCGGCGATCAGATCGTGCTCGACGCCGAGCGCTGCGTGCAGTGCTCGCGCTGTGTGCGGTTCTCCGACGAGGTCACGGGCACGGGTGAGCTGCGCCTGTTCAACCGCAGCAACCAGACCCAGATCGGCATCTTCCCCGGCGTGCGGCTCTCGCACCAGTACCAGGGCAACCTCGCCGACATCTGCCCCGTCGGCGCGCTCACGTTGAAGGACTTCCGCTTCAAGAAGCGGGTGTGGTGGCTCAAGGAGTCCGAGTCGGTCTGCGGCGGCTGCGCCACGGGCTGCAACATCTTGGTTCATCACCAAGAGAACGAGGTCTACCGCTTCACGCCCCGCCGCAACGACGAGGTGAACAAGTCCTGGATCTGCGACCAGGGCCGCCTCTCGTACAAAGACGTCACGAGCCTCAAGCGCCTGACCGGCGCCAAGGTGGACGGCCAGCGCGCGGAGCTCCCCGAGGCCGCCAACGCCGCGGCGCTGCTGCTCAAGGGCGCCAAGGTCGGCGTGGTGTTCGGCGCCAAGGCCACCACCGAGGCCAACTGGGCGGCGGTGAAGCTGGTGCGGGCCCGGCTGCCCAACGCCCGGGCCTATGTGATCGAGGGCAACGACCCCGACGCCTTCACCTACCAGGACGAGATCCTCGTGGACTCGGACAAGACGCCGAACCGCTTCGGCGCCGCGCTCACCGCGAGCCAGCTCGGCTCGGTGGGGGACGCGGAGGCGCTCAAGGCGGCCTTGGCCTCGGGTGAGGTCGACGCGCTCCTCGTGCTGCACGATGACGTCGTCGGTCGCCTCGGCGTCGCGACGCCCAAAGCGCTGGTCTACGTCGGCACCTTCAAGAACGCCACGTCGTCCGCCGCCGCCGTCGTGCTCCCCGCGGCGCACTACATCGAGCAGCCGGGGACCTGGATCAACCGCCAAGGCCGCGTTCAGCGCCTCCGCAAGACGGTCGCCCCCGCCGGGGACAGCGTCGCGGACTACGCGGCCGTAGACGCCATCGGTCGGGCCTTCGGCGGCGCGGTCATCCCCGAGATGCCCGCGGCCATCTTCCAGGAGCTCGCCGCGGGCGTCAAGGCCCTCAACGGCCTCACGCTCAAGGGCTTAGGCCACGGCGGACAGCTCATCACCCTCTTCGCGCCGAGCCCTGGGGTTGACCAGCCCGGCCAGGCCGCGCCGGCGAAGTAGCCGGACCCTCGCGCTTCCAAGGACCTCCGATGTCTGAGACAATGCTCACGGTCATCCTCGCGCTGGTGAAGTGCGTCTTCTCCCTCGCGTTCGTGATGCAGATCGTGCCGCTGCTCATCTGGGCGGAACGTAAGGGCGCGGCCTACATCCAGGACCGCCCCGGCCCCAACCGCGCGCACATCCTCGGCGTTCGTGCGGGCGGGCTCATCCACACCCTGCCCGACGTCTTTAAGCTCATCACCAAAGAGGACGTGGTCCCGTCTCACGTCTTCCGGCCGCTGTGGGCCTTGGCCCCCATCATCTCGATGTCGGTGGCGCTGGTGACGTTCTCGGTGGTGCCTTGGGGTGACCAGATCCTCATCCCGGCGGAGATCGCCGAGAAGTACCTGGGCACCACGGGCCCCTTGGCCGTGAACCTCCAGGTCGCGGACATCGACGGCGGGCTGCTCTACGTCCTGGCGATGACGTCTCTGGGCGTCTACGGCATCATGCTCGCGGGCTGGTCGTCGAACAACAAGTTCTCGTTGATCGGCGGCCTGCGCAGCGCGGCCCAGATGGTCAGCTATGAGCTCGCGATGGGCATGGGCGTCGTCGCGATGTTCATGACCTACGGCACGACCCGCCTCGACACCATCATGCAGATTCAGTCGGAGTCGATCCTCAACTGGGGTGTGCTCTTGAGCCCCCCGGTGGGCCTCGTCGCCTTCATCTTGTTCTGGGTCTCCGCCTTCGCCGAGTGTAACCGCAACCCCTTCGACCTCCCCGAAGGTGAGGCCGAGCTCGTCGCCGGGTACCACACCGAGTACAGCTCCCTACGTTTTGCGCTGTTCTTCATGGCTGAGTACGCGAACATGGTGGTGGCGTCGTCCGTCACCGCGACCTTGTTCTTCGGCGGGTACAACATCCCGTTCGTGAACGGCGCGATGCTGCGGGAGCACATCGACCTCGTGCTCATCGCCATTGGCGTCGGCGGCGGCGTGTTCTTCCTCTTCGCCGCGAGCATCGCGTTTGGTCGCCGCAAAGATCCCTTCTACGCCGCGATGGAGGCCTTCAAGGGCCCCCGCCCGAACAAGCTCGCCCCGGTCGGTGGCCTCAACGGCTTGCTCTACCGCGCGCTGCACGACGACACCCTGCGTCAGCACGAGTGGAAGATCTTCACCGCCATCTGGGCGGGCGCGGCCGCGGCTCACTTCGGGCTCATCGGCCTGGGCGCGATGAACATCGCGTCGGGCATGCCGCTGCTCACGGAGATCATCGTCTTCGTGACCCAGCTCAACGCCTTCGTCGTCAAGGTGCTCTTCGGCTGCTGGATGTTCATCTGGGTGCGCTGGACGCTGCCGCGCTTCCGCTACGACCAGCTTATGGACTTGGGCTGGAAGTACATGCTGCCCATCGGGCTGGTCAACATCCTCTTGGCCGCGGTCTGGCTGCTCATCGACGCCAACACCATGCGCCTCTACGCCGCCATCCCTTAGGAGCCGAAGATGTCTGACGTCACCCCGGCGATCAAGAAGCGTAAGCTCAACACCTCGGAGTCGATCTACCTGGTCGAGGTGCTCAAAGGCATGGCCATCACCATGGGCCATGTCATCAAGAACATCATCGGCGAGCTCAAGGGGCAGTCCACGTTTGACACGATGGAGTACCCCGAGGTTCGTAAGCCCGTGAACGACCGCTTCAAAGGCGCTCACCGCCTGACGACGCGGCCCGACGGCAAGTACAAGTGCGTCGCCTGCATGTGCTGCTCCACGGCCTGCCCGGCCAAGTGCATCAGCATCGTGGCCGGTGAAGACGCCGACGATCCCATTGAGAAGTTCCCGGTGCGCTTCGACATCGACATGCTGCGGTGCATCTACTGCGGCTTCTGTGTCGAGGCCTGTCCCAAAGACGCGATCCGAATGGACACGCGCATCTATGAGATCAACGCCTTCTCGCGGCAGGACATGATCCACACGCGGGACTACATGCGGGATCTCATGGCTGGGGATAAGCCGGAGGCCGAGCAGTGGTATCGGGAGAACCCCCAGCACTCCCCCGAGGGCTTCCTCGGCGAAGTTCCACCCGTCATCCCCTGAGCTAATGCGCTCGTGCGCACACGCAGGCGGTTCTGGTACGCGGATGTTTGAAGCCCTCCTCTTCTACACGTTCTCTGCGCTCGCGGTCTTCGCGGGCGCGATGGTCATCACCCGGCGGAACGCCGCGTCGAGCGCCATCGCGCTCGTGGCGAGCTTCTTCTGCCTCGCGTCGATGTACGCGATGCTCGGGGCCCACTTCGTCGCCGTCATCCAGATCCTGGTGTACGCCGGCGCGATCATGGTCCTGTTCATCTTCGTGATCATGGTGCTCAACCTGCGCGAAGACAACGACCCAGGGTGGAACCTCTCCCCCCGGGCGGTGCTCGGCGCGGGCGTCGGCGGCTTGGTCGGCCTCACGGTGTTTGTCGGCGCCTCGGCGGCGCGCAGCATGACGTTTATGCCCACCGACAAGCTCGACCCCAACTTCGGCACCATCGAGCAGATCGGCTACACGCTGTTCTCGGGCCGTTATCTGCTGCCTTTTGAGGTGGTCTCCGCGCTCCTCACGGTCGCGGTGGTCGGCGCGGTCGTGCTGGCCAAGAAGGAGCTGTGATGGAACAGGTCGGCCTCTTCCCGGTGCTCGCGGTGTCCGCGGCGCTGTTCCTCTTGGGGGTGATCGGCGTCTTGACGCGCCGCAACATCCTCATCGTGCTCATGAGCGTCGAGCTGATGCTCAACGCCGTGAACCTCTCGTTCGTCGCGTTCGCGCGGCATCACGGCACCCTCGATGGCCATGTCTTCGCGGTCTTCGTGATGGCGGTGGCCGCCGCCGAGGCCGGTGTGGGCCTCGCCCTGGTCATTCTGCTGTACCGCAACCGACACAAGGTCGATCTCGACGACCTCAACCTCTTGAAAGGCTGAGACCGTGAGCCCCAATCTGCTCCCCCTGGTGCCTGGGCTCCCCCTGCTCGGCGCCGTCGTTAACGCGGTCCTCGGGCCGCGTGTGCCGCGCGCGGTGACCGGCGCCATCGGCACCCTCGCCGTCGCCGCGTCCGCCGTGCTCTCGTTCATGACCCTCGCCAGCCTCACCGGCGGCGGTCATGGAGATGAGCACCACGCCGTCGAGCCCTTGACCTACACGCTCTACACCTGGATGCAGGTGGGCGGCTTCAAGGCCGACATCGGCTTCTTGGCCGACCCGCTGTCCGCGGTGATGATGTGTGTCATCACCGGCATCGGCTCGCTCATTCATCTCTACTCGTCGGCCTACATGGACGACGCCAAGGATGAGCGCTCGGTCTGGCGCTTCTTCTCGTACCTGAACCTCTTCGTCTTCGCGATGTTGTTGCTCGTCATGGGCGACAACTTCTTGCTGATGTTCGTCGGCTGGGAAGGTGTGGGCGTCTGCTCCTACCTGCTCATCGGCTTCTGGTTCTCGGACACGGCCAACGCGGTGGCGGGCAAGAAGGCCTTCGTCACGAACCGCGTCGGCGACTTCATGTTCATCCTCGGCTTGTTCTGGCTGTACTGGTCGCTGGGCGACAAGGCCACGATGAACTTCACCGAGCTGCAGCAGGTCATCGCCGCCAACCCGGCGCTCGTCGGTGGGGTAGGGGGCCTCGTCGTCACCGGCGTCTGTATGCTCTTCTTCGGCGGCGCCACGGGCAAGAGCGCGCAGATCCCGCTCTATGTCTGGCTGCCCGACGCCATGGCCGGCCCGACGCCGGTGTCCGCGCTCATCCACGCGGCGACGATGGTGACCGCTGGCATCTACATGATCTGCCGGCTGAACTTCCTCTACGTGATGAGCCCGATGGCCATGGGCCTCGTCGCCTTGACCGGCGCGCTCACGGCCTTCTTCGCGGCGGTCATCGCCTTCACCCAGACCGACATCAAGAAGGTGCTGGCCTACTCCACGGTGAGCCAGCTGGGCTTCATGTTCATCGGCGTCGGCATCGGCGCGTTCACCGCGGGCTTCTTCCACGTCTTGACCCACGCCTTCTTCAAGGCGCTGATGTTCCTCGGGTCCGGCTCCATCATCCACGCCCTGCACCACGAGCAGGACATGCGGAAGATGGGCGGGCTGCGCAAGTACATGCCCGTCACCTTCTGGACCTTCACCGCGGGCTACCTGGCGATCATCGGCTTCCCGGCACCTCGGGCTTCTTCTCCAAGGACGAGATCCTCTGGCTCACCTTCATCACCCCGCCGGAGCGTGTCGCGCTGTTCGGTGAGGCCTTCAACCTGGCCAAGGTCTGCTACGGCCTCGCCTTCGTGACGGCGCTGCTCACCGCCTTCTACATGAGCCGCCTCTACTTCATGACCTTCTTCGGGGAATACCGGGGTGGGCAGGCGACCATGGCCATGGCCACGACGCCCATGGTCACGACGCGCATGGTCACGGCCACGATGATCACGGCCACGGCCACACCCCCCACGAGTCGCCTTGGCCGATCACCGTGCCCTTGGTCGTGCTCGCGGTGCTCAGCCTCGTCGGCGGCTTCTTGAACACGCCGCACTGGTTCCCGGTGGGGAGCCATGAGGTGCTGCACCACTTCTTCGCCCCGGTGTTCGGCGCCTCAGAGGCGGCCTTGGGCGACTTCAACTGGCCGATGGTGGCGGACTACACGACGGCGGCGCTCACCCGCAGCACGGGCCAAGAGCTGTTCTTCATGAGCGTCACGCTCATCCTCATCGGCTTCTCGGTCGGCATCGCTTGGGTGGTGTACGGCGGCAAGAAGGCGACGGACCACGGCGTGCAGCTCGACTACATCGCCACGGAGAGCGACCGGGTTTACCAGGGCTCGCTCAACAAGTGGTACATCGACGAGCTCTACGACGCCGTCATCCTCACGCCGACGCGCCTCATCAGCCGCCATGTGCTGTGGGCGGTGGTCGATGCGCAGCTCATCGACGGCTTGGTGAACTGGTGTGGCCAGGCCGCCCAGAGCCTCGCGCGGGGCTACGGCCGCATCTTCCAGACCGGCCGCGTGCAGGCCTACGCTTTGGGCGTAGCCGTCGGCACCTTCCTCATCGTCTTCGTCTACTCGATCGGGTGACTCGGTGGACCATATCCTCTCGATCTTGACCTTCTTGCCCCTCGCGGTCGGGCTGGGGTGCTTCGTGGCCCCCGACAAGGCGGCCTCGGGCCTCGCCATGGTCGGGTCCCTCGTCACCTTGGCGCTCTCGTGGACGCTGTGGGGCAGCTACGACCCCTCGGGCGCTGCTTTTCAGCTCACCGAGACCATCCCCTGGATCCCCGATCTGGGCATCCACTACGCGGTCGGCATCGACGGCATCTCGCTCTTGCTCATCCTGCTCACCACGGTCTTGACCCCGGTGATCATCCTGAGCGCGACCCCGGCGATTCACGAGCGGCTGAACCAGTACCTCGGCTGGATGATGGTGCTTGAGAGCGCCATGATCGGCACCTTCGTGGCGCTGGACACCTTCCTGTTCTACGTCTTCTGGGAGCTGATGCTCATCCCGATGTACTTCCTCATCGGGATCTGGGGCGGTGAGCGGCGCATCTACGCGACGATCAAGTTCTTCATCTACACGATGTTGGGCTCGCTGTTGATGCTGGTCGCGGTGCTCGGGCTGTACTTCCTCTACGCGGAGCAGAACAACGGCCAGTACAGCGCGCTCCTGGTGGACCTCTACACCCTCGACGTGCCGTACAACGCCCAGCTCTGGCTGTTCGCGGCCTTCGCCTTGGCCTTCGCGATCAAGGTGCCGATGTGGCCCCTGCACACCTGGCTGCCCGACGCCCACTTTGAGGCGCCCACGGGCGGCTCGGTGGTGCTGGCGGGTGTGCTCCTCAAGATGGGCACCTACGGCTTCGTGCGCTACGCCATGCCGCTGTTCCCCGAGGCGGCGGTGGCCTTCGCCCCGGCGATGGGCGCGCTGGCCGTCATCGGCATCGTGTATGGCGCCTTGGTCGCCATGGTGCAGGACGACATCAAGAAGCTCGTCGCGTACAGCTCCGTGAGCCACATGGGCTACGTCATGCTGGGCCTGTTCGCCCTGAACGCCCAGGGCGTGACCGGCGCGGTGTACCAGATGTTGGGCCACGGTCTCGCGACCGGCGCGCTGTTCCTCCTCGTCGGTGTGCTCTACGAGCGCCGCCACACCAAGGCCATCGCCGAGTACGGCGGGCTCGCCAAGGTGGTGCCGGTCTTCGCCTTCGTGTTCATGGTGGTGACCTTCGCGTCCGTGGGCCTGCCCGGCCTCAACGGCTTCATCGGTGAGTTCCTCATCCTGCTCGGCAGCTTTGAGCGCTCCCCGGTGCTGACCATCTTCGCGGCGTCGGGCGTCATCTTGGGCGCCATCTACATGCTGTGGATGTTCCAGCGCGTGATGTTTGGTCCGCTGACCAACGAGAAGAACAAGGCCCTGGCCGACCTGACTACCCGTGAGCTGGTCTACCTCGCGCCGATCCTCGTGCTCATCGTGCTGATGGGCGTGTACCCGCAGCCCTTCTTGGAGGTGATGCAGCCGTCCGTGGAGCGCATCGTGCTCCGCTTGGCTGAGGCCACCCCCTCCATTCCCCCCACCGCCTCGCTCTTTGATCCCTCGGCGGCCGCCGCTGTGGAAGCTGGGAGCCGCTGATGTTGCCCCTGACCCCTCCCCCGGTGCTGGTGCCCGAAGGGCTCTCCCAGGACCTCGCCGCCTTCGCCCCCGCCTTCGTCATCTTCGGCGCGGCGCTGGTCATCCTCTTGTGGGAGGCCGTCGTGCGGCCCGCCGACAAGCGGGTGTTCATGGGCTTCTCTCTGACGGCGATCCTTGTGGCCTTGGGCCTCAACGTCGGCGTCCCTGTGGACGACCGCCTGGGCTTCTCGGGCATGGTGTCGTTTGACGCCTACAGCGTCTTCTTCAACTCCGTGTTCCTCATCTCCGCCGCGCTCTCGACGCTCTTGTCTCACGACTACTTAGAGCGGGTGGGCGTGCGCATCGGCGAGTACTACTCGCTCGTGCTGTTCGGCCTGTTCGGCATGATGCTCTTGGGCATGGGCGCTGACCTCATGCTCCTGTTCGTGGGCATTGAGGTGATGTCCATCGCCTTCTACTGCCTCTCGGCGATCAAACGCACCGACGCCCGGGGCATCGAGAGCGGCTTCAAGTACTTCATCATGGGCGCCTTCGCCTCGGGCATCTTGCTCTACGGCGTGTCGTTTGTGTATGGCGCCACGGGCACCACCTCGCTCCAGGGCATCCGCGCCGCGATTGACGGCGGCGTGCACGGCGGGATGTTGGGCCTCGGCGTGGCGTTCATCATCGCCGGGTTCATGTTTAAGATCGCCGCGGTGCCGTTCCACATGTGGGCCCCGGATGTGTACGAGGGCGCGCCGGCCTCGGTCACTGGCTACATGGCCACGGGCGTGAAGGCGGCGTCGTTCGCGGCCTTTGGTCGGGTGCTCTTCGTGGCCTTCTTGGGCCTCAAGGACGACTGGGCCGCGCCGCTCATGGTCATCGCCGCGGCGACGATGCTGCTCGGCAACCTCGTCGCCTTGGTGCAGGACGACCTCAAGCGTATGTTGGCCTACTCCTCCATCGCCCACGCTGGCTACATGCTCATGGCGCTGGTGGCGGTGGACTCGGAGAGCGTCGGGCTCAACGGCCAGGTCTCGGGCCTCCTGTTCTACCTGCTCGCCTACACGTTTATGAACCTCGGCGCCTTCGCGGTGCTCACGCTCATGGCCGGGGATCGGGACGATCTCACGAGCATCAAGGGCCTCGCGGGGCTCTCGACGCGTAACCCTGGCGTGGCCGCGGGCCTCGCGCTGTGCCTGCTCTCCCTCGCGGGCATCCCGCCGACCATGGGCTTCGTCGGCAAGTTTTACCTCTTCGCCGCGGCGGTTCGCGCCGACTATGTCGGCCTCGCGGTGATCGCGGCGCTCTCCGGAGCGATCGGGGTCTACTACTACCTGCGGCCCATCGTCGTGATGTACATGCAGGAGGGCGGCGAGCCTCTGGCGCTGCGCCCCACGGCGGCGAGCATCGGCGCCTTGGCCATCGCGTCCGTGGCGATCCTCTACTTTGGCCTCTTCCCCAGCCAGCTCATCGAGCTGTGTCAGGCGGGTGTGCTCTCCTTGGTGGGGTGAACCCCCCTCGGGGCAGGTTCTACGCGGCGGGCCCTCGGGTCCGCCGTGTCTGTCTCTGGGGTCTTGTGCGGCGAGATTTGCGGTAGCAGCCGAAGCACAGCTATAATCCCCCGAACGTCTCGACATGGCCTCCCCCAAGGCCCATCTGCTGGAGCCCCCATGCGACCATACGCCCTCTCCATTGGCCTCTCGGTGATGACGCTGCTCGCGGTCGGCTGCAAGTCTGGTGACTTGGAAGACAGCGGCGGCGCGGGCGCCAGCGAAGACAGCCGCTTCACCGTGACCCCTCCGGCGGGCGGCCTCGGTCAGTCAATGGCGGTGACGGTGCTCGCCGACACCAGCGCCTTTGAGTTCGGCGCCACCTCCCTGGACTTTGGCGCGGGCATCCTCGTGGAGTCGGTCACGGTTCAAGACGGCTGGACGGCGGTGGCCGACATCCTCATCGAGCCCGACGCCGACATCGGCCAGCGTGACGTCACCGTCGAGATCTCCGGCAGCACCTCGGTGCTTGACCGGGCCTTCCGGGTCACCGAGGAGTTCTTCACCGTCACGCCGGATCGGGGCAAGCTCGGCGAGACGGTGGATGTGGAGCTGGTCGGCACCAACACCCGCTGGAAGGCCGGGCGCACCTGGGCCAACTTCGGCGACGGCGTCGATGTGCTCGACGTGTCGGTCATCTCCGAGACCTTGCTCAACGCGACGATCTCCATCGACGCCGACGCTCCTCCCGGCCTGCGTGACGTCTACACCGAAGACAGCGGCAAGATCGTCACCCTCTACGACGGCTTCCAGGTAGACCGCATCGCCTTGGGCGCGGTGTTTGACCCGGTTGAGGCCGAGCAAGGCGACACCGTCGAGTTCACCGTCTTCGCCCGGGGGACCAACTTCCTCCAAGACGAGACGACCATCACCTTCTTTGACGGCGATGGCCTCAACCCCGACATCCGCGTGGACTCCATCACCGTGCTCGACGCGGAGAACCTCTGGGGCCGGATGACGCTGTCCAACGCCGCGGAGCTCGGCCTGCGCGACGTGCTGCTCACCACGGCGGATGAGGGCCTACGCATCCCCGACGCGTTCACGGTGATCGGCGGCGACTACTCCTTGGACGAGGTCGCGATTGACCTCCGCTTCACCGTGGTGCGGGGCCTCGACAACTCCTCGGGTGGGATCTCCGAGTCCGTGCAGGCCTCCTGCGTGTTCTTCATCCCCCTCGACCCGCCTTGTCCCTCCGGCGGCGGCATGGGCAGCAAGCCCGAGCCCAGCCCCTATGACACCAACGCCATCGGCCCGATCACCGGCTCGGGCAGCTCCAGCGAAGACTGCCCCAACCCCACGACCTTCTCCGCCGGCGACTACGTCTGGCTGGAGTCCGACAAGAACATCGTCACCTTAGAGAAGCAGGTGGACGCCGCCTCGGGCATGATCAGCTACGTCGGCGTCGGGCTGACCTTGGCCGATTACGTCACCGACAACGTCTACGATCTGCACCTCCAGGGCGATCCCGACGGCCTCGCTGAAGAGATCGTCGAGCGTGTGCTGCCGACGGTGCCCTCGGACTGGTCGATGATCTCGCCGCAGCTCTGGGGCAACTACACCCACGACCGCACCCAGGACTTCGTCTACTCCTGGACCCCGGCGATGACCTACCCCGACGCGATCTTCATCACCTCGATCTCGGGCACGACCTGGGCCGAGACGGGTGATCCGGGCCTCGCCATCTCGATCCCGTGGGATGACGGCGAGCACACCTACTTTGGCTCGGAGCTCATCAACTTCGACCCGAACCCTGTGTCGTTCACGGCGTATAGCTACATCGAGGGCCCGGAGTTCGGCCTAAAGAACTCGATCTACCAGGAGAACCAGTCCGAGAGCTACATCTACCTCGGCGCCTCTATGGTGCTCAAGTAAGCCCCCCTCTGGGAGTCTCCCCCATGTTTCCGGTCCCATCGCGCGCGGGTGCCTTCACCCTCGCGACCGCGCTCCTGAGCGGCGGCTGCACCGAGAATGAGTTCATCGCCCAGCCCTTTGACAACATCGCCGTGGTCACCGGTGACTTCGACTTCGTGGAGTCTACGCTGCTCCGCCAAGAGATCGCCTATCAACGGTATGAGGGCTACATCTGCTGCGCGTCGTATGACCCCACCATCGACCCCGCGGGCATCGCCCAGAAGGCCGAGAGCCTGTTCTTGGCCGAGAACGCTGAAGGCCAGGCGGAGCTCGACACCTATGACGCCGTGTTCGTGAACTCCGGGGCGCGTGGCCTCGGAGATTATGAGTACAACGGCATCGAAGACGACGACGACTTCGTGAAGGATCCGCTGGTCATCGACCGGGTTCGGGCCTTTGTGGAGGACCGAGGCCGCGTGCTCGTCGTCTCCGACTGGGCCTACGACCTCATCGAGGCCGTCTGGCCCGACAAGCTGGAGCTCGCTGGCGACGACCTCGCCTATGACGCCGCCCAGCTCGGCGTTGGCGGTCAACGTGTCGCCGCCGAGGTCAAGGGTGAGCTTCTGCGCAATCGCCTGCAGGCTGGCTCGGCCTCGCTCCTGTACAACTACGGCAACTGGTCCGTGGTGGAAGGCGTGGGCCCGGACGTGACCGTTCACCTCAGCGGCGACGTCAACTTCCGGCCCGACGGCGGCGACGGCGTGAGCGTCATCCCCGACTCACCGCTGCTCGTCTCCTTCGCCGCGGGGCGTGGCCTCGTCGTCTACTCGTCGTTCCATTGGGACGCCCAGACCGCGGCGCTCTCCGATGAGATCCTCCTCGCGCTCATCGAGGGCTTAGACCCCGGAAACGCTGCAGACCAAGCAGATGAAGAGGTGCCTGATGCGCAGTGAGTCCCGGGCGCTCGGCCTCGGCGGCGGCCTCATCATGGCCCTGGCCTTAGGCGCCTGCACCGAGAACAACTTCTACACCCAGAAACACACCGACGTGTTTCAGCAGGCCCGGCGCAACACCGTCGATGTGCTGCTGGTGGTCGACAACTCCTGCTCTATGGTGGAAGAGCAGAACAAGCTCGCCTCCAACTTCCAGGCGTTCATCCAGTTCTTTCAGGGCGTCGATGTCGATTACCAGATCGGCGTGATCACCACAGACAACGAGGCCGAGGAGTTCTCGGGCCGCCTCGTGGGCGGTGATGACGAGGTCATCCTGCGCAGCGCCGACGGCCTGGTCTTGGAGCGTGTGTCCTGGGATCGTGACTGGGACCTGCCCGCGGGCGCCTCGTGGAGCCTCGATCCCGACCAGATGACCGTCACCGGCAACGACCGGCGCGACGCTTGGTGCTCGGGCGCGGGTGAGTATGGAGCCGGTGATCAGGGCACCCCTGGCGCGGCGAACCCGAGCTGCGGCGCGTCTGGGCCTGAAGACAGCGGCGACACCGGCGCCAGCGACAGCGGCGACACCGGGTCAACCGAGACCTCTGAAGGTGCGGCTCCGGTCGTCGGTGAGCTGATCATCACCGAGCTCATGGTGGACCCCCTCGCCGTGGCCGATGAGCTCGGGGAGTGGGTTGAGCTGACGAACGTGTCGGATCACACCCTGGATCTGAGCGGCTGCACGATCAGCGACGACGGTCGCAACGGCGCGTCGATCCCCGCGGGCACCCTGCTCGCCGCTGGGGAGCGTCTGGTGTTGAGCCGCAGCGACGACGCCGCGACCAACGGCGGCCTCGACGCCTCAATCTCGCTCGCCGACGGCATGACGCTGAACAATGACGTGCTCATCCTCAAGCCTGACACTGAAGGCGCCGGGGAGATCTTCTCCGAGATGGTCGCCCAAGGCACCACGGGCACGGGCATCGAGATGGGCCTGGACTCCGCGCTCTCCGCGCTCTCCGAGCCCTTGTTGTCTACGACGAACGCCGGCTTTGTGCGGACCGAGGCCAACCTCTCGCTGATCATCGTCTCCGACGAAGAGGACTCCTCGCAGTACGCCGTGGACCACTATTTCAGCTACTTCGCGGGGCTGAAGGGCGACGCGGCGTTCCGCGATCACAGCCTGTTCAACCTCTCCGCCGTCGTCGGCAGCGAAGAGCCCGAGTTTGACGGCGACCCGTCCTGCTCCTCGGATGACGGCGTGGCGAGCTACGGCTCCCGCTATGTGGACCTCGCGCAGCGCACGAACGGCCTCATCGAGTCCATCTGCGACGACGACTTCTCGCCCATCGCCCAGGAGCTCGGCCTGACGCTCTCGGGCCTCGTGGCCGAGTACGAGCTCTCCGAGCGCCCCCGGGAGGACACCCTGGAGGTGTCGTTGTACTCCTCGGCGAGCGAAGACGACTTCGAGAAGGAGCTGGTGCGGGACGTCGACTACATCTACGTCGTCGAGCGCAACAGCCTGCGGTTTGAGGAGGGCCAGGTGCCCCCCTCCCAATGGTTCATCAAGGTCGAGTATGAGCTGCTGCCCAAGGGCGCGGTTCAGGAGTCGGACACAGGCGAGGACGGCACCCCATGATCGTGTTGCTGCTGTGGAGCCTCGCGGCTTGCCAAGAGGAGCCCGAGTGCTCCGAGACCACCCCCTGCGCGTTCGGCGCGGTCTGTGAGGAGGGGGTGTGCATCACGATCCCCTGCTCGACCTCGGCCCAGTGTGGCATGGAGGAGTATTGCGACAACCGGAGCTGCGTGGCCGGCTGCGCTGAAGACTCCGACTGTCGCCCCGGCGACGTCTGCAACACCGAGTTCAACACCTGCGAGCCCCGAAGCTGCCGCAGCACGGACCTTGACTGCGACTTTAAGGAGTTCTGCGACCAAGGCTCCGGCGAGTGCTACGAGGCCGGCGGCTACTACTGCAAGCCCTGCGACGGCGACGACGACTGCGGCGGCAACGAGAACCTCTGCCTCGGCTTCGGCAGCTCAGGCAGCTACTGCGGCGTCACCTGCGAGACCAACGACGACTGCCCGGCGTCCTTCGACTGCCTGCCCATCGGCGACATCAGCGGCAACATCGTCTCTTACCAGTGCCTCACCTACTGCTGGCTCTACGATGAGGACGGCGAGGGCGGCGCGCCCCCGGTGGGCCTCCCGATGCCCGAGCCTGAGCCGGTCTGTGACGTGACGGAGCGCGCATGACGCCGCGGCTCCAAGGCCTCCTGCTTCTCGCCGGGCTCCTCAGCCTCGCGGCCTGCAAAGGTGGGGATGACGGCGACACGGGCGAGGTGAACCTCGGCCCGGCGCTCACCCACACGCCGCCAGAGTCCCTCACCCAAGGCGAGCCGCTCCGCTTGAGCGTCGTCGCCGAGGACGCCGATGGTGTGGCGTCGGTGTCGGTCGTCTACCGCGTGCAAGGCGAAGACTATTGGTCCAACGCCGATCTTGTCGAGGCCGATGGCGAGTGGTCCGTCGAGATCGCCGCCGATGAGGCCACGCCCCCGGCGGTCGAGTACTACTTCAAGGCCACCGATCAGGCCGCGCTGAGCTTCGTCTCGTACCTGCCCGCCGACCTGAGCGTCGAGGGTCCGTTCACCGTCTCGGTGCTCGCCACCAGCCTGGGCCTGCCGTTCTTCGAAGACTTTGAGGTGGAGACCGGCGAGAACTTCTTGTCGGACCTTGGCTGGGGCAGCGACGCCCAAGGTTTCCCGGGCTACGTCTGGGGCCTCTCCGGCACCCGCGCCTACTCCGGCGAGGTCAGCGCGTACCACGCCCGCGGCGTCGAAGACATCTCGGCGATGGAGGACTGGCTCATCTCCCCGGCGCTCGACCTGTCCGGCCAAGACCGTGTGCAGGTGACCTGGCGGGAGTACGGGGCCTACGTCGAGGGCGCGAGCCACAAGCTCTACGCCTCCGTCGGCTCCCGCGACCCCAAAGACGGCGACTACGTGCTCCTCGCCGAGCTCGCCGCCCCCGTTGAGGACGAGTGGTCCCGCGCGCCCCTCGTCGAGGTGAGCGAGCTCGCCGGTGAGCGGGTGGTCTACTTGGCCTGGGTGTACGAAGGCAGCGAGGCCGATGACTGGTACATCGACGATGTGCTCGTGCGGCCCCTGACCATCGATCTGACGAGCGAGCTGTCTTGGGCCCCCAACCCGGCGCACCCCGGCGAGACGACGACCCTCAGCCTCACGCTGCTGAACCTCGCGGACGCCAGCGCGGAGTCGCTGACGGTCACCGCGAGCTTGCCCGAGGGCGGCGGCGTGTTCACCGCGGACACCGTCACCTTGGGCGACGGCATCGCCGCGTACGGCTCGGCCATCGCGGATCTTGAGCTGCAGATCGACGCCGCGTGGCCCGACAACAGCCCCATGCCCGTCACCTTCACCGTGAGCGACGGCCTCGACTCCTGGAGCTTTGACGAGACCTTCATCGTGGGCTCGCCCACCACGGGCTCGTTGAGCGTCGCGCTCAGCGGCGAGGGCCTCGTGCAGGTGTCCTTCGGCGTCGGCGACCCCGACGCGCCCACCTGGGAACAAGACGTCTACAGCGCCTTGGCGCCCGTCGGCGCGCTCAGCGTCGAGGTCGATCTCACCGAGCAGCACGCGCTCCTGCCGCCCTCGGCGGGCCCCCTTCGTTGGTTCGCGCGCATCGACAGCGCCGCGACGGGCCGCGTCACCGACCTGAGCTTCTCGACGGGGGATGAGGTGTGGTCGGCCTCGGTCAAGCCCACCTTGATCCTCGACGGCGAGACCTTGGTGTATGTGCCCGAGCCCCCAGCGCCGACGCTGAGCGGCGCTCGCGCCAGCGTCACGTCGCTGAGCCCCGGCGTGGAGGACGTCGCGCTCAGCTTCAACCTGCGCAACAACGGCGGCGACTTCGCGGGGCCGGTCTCGATCTCGTTGTCCAGCGCCGACGCCGACGTGGTGATCACCGACGGCGCGGCCCTGGCGGCCGACGCGGCGGACCTTGAGCCCGGCGAGCAGCTCGCCTACGCCGACGTGTTCCGGTTCAACGTCAGCGCCGATCACGTCAGCTCTCTGCCCATCACCGTCAACGTCGACGTCACCGACGGCCTGGAGTCCTGGTCGCTGCCCGTCGAGCTGACGGTGCCTTGGCCGGTGCTCAAGGTGACGTCGGTGGTCATCGACGACCGCATCGGCGGCGACAACGACGGCCTGTTGGAGCCTGGCGAGACGGCGGATCTGGAGCTTGAGCTCACGAACGTCGGCGATCTCGACACCTTCGGCGTGGTCGAGGGCGCGCTCACCGTCGCGGCTAGCTCCGTCGTCGCCGCCACTCCCCAGACCGCCCTTGAGACCGTCGGCTCGCTGACCGTCAACCGCACCCGCTCCGCCGACTTCAACCTGAGCGTCGACGCCGGCGCCTCGTTGGGCGAGGCCCTGGACCTGGTGCTCACCTTCAACGACGGCACGGCGACTTACCTCGCCGACCTGCAGCTCATCATGGGCGAGCCCCCGTGGCTCTCGGTGACGCCGATCGACGACAACGCCGGCGACCACTACGACTCCACCTTCGACCTGCTCAACGTGCAGTACCGCTCCGACGGCAGCACCTTGGAGCTCAAGTTCATCTCCTACACGGAGTTTGACACCTCCAAGGCCTTCGTGGAGATGTGGGCCGTGCCCACGGCGGCGGACTACACCTACTACCGCCTCGTCTACCAGTCGGGCTCGGCGAAGCTCCAGGGCTACGCCTCCGGGGCGGGCTTCGTGACCTTGCTCGCGCCCACGGCCACCTTCCCCGACGCCAACACCCTCATCCTGAGCTGGCCCTTGGCGGACATGGGCCTGCTGACGACGAGCTTCAAGGCGGGCTTTGGCGCGGGCTGGTGCGGCAGCGAGACGGGCTCGTACTGCGACCACTTCCCCGATGGCTGGGGCTACTACTACTCGAGCTACAGCTCGTCGAGGTTCTTCACGCTGTCATGGTGAGCCGACCAACGGTGGTGTTCTCCCTGGTCGCCGCCATGATGAGCGGTTGTAACTCCTTCGGCCTGCAGGATCTGGACAGCTCCTCGGTCGAGTCTGGCGG
This sequence comes from Deltaproteobacteria bacterium, assembly GCA_016717595.1. GTDB lineage: Bacteria > Myxococcota_A > UBA796 > UBA796 > CAJQPC01 > JADKFE01. The sequence continues at coordinate 113,601 of JADKFE010000018.1, forward strand.
CGGCACGGGCTTAGACCCTTGCGCCGGCCAGCCGGTGTGTATTGAGGCCCTCGACCCGAGCTGGGGCCCCGTCGCTGGCGGCACCACCGTCGAGCTGCGAGGCCGCGGCTTCGCCGACGGCGCGGTGGTGAGCTTCGGCTCGGCGGCCCTAGACACCACGGTGCTCGACGACGACCTCGCCTTGATCACCACGCCCCAGGTCAACTCCGAGGCCTCCGTAGACGTGACGATCACCGCAAATGGCGCCTCGTTCACGCTCTTTGACGGCTTCACCTACGCCGACGCCGACCCGGGTGACAGCGGCGGCGGGGGAGGGGACGACACCGATGACGTGGGCCCCACAGGCCTCGTCGGTGGTCTCGTCGAGCTCAGCTACTTCGCCGTGGGCTGCCCGAGCTGCTTCGGGGTGACGGACCCCCTCGACTACTCCGTGGCGGTGGCGCTGCACACCCCGGTGAACGGCTCGTGGAGCGACGGCCTGCCCGCCCGAGGGAGCTGCGCCCGCGACCCGGCGACCACGAGCCTCAGCTCCAGCTTCATCGACGTCGGCTCGCGCCTGTTCTTGAGCGCCGGGAGCCGCACGATCACGCTCAACGGGAGCGGCGGGGTGTACAGCGCCGCGGGCCTTGAGCAGGCGGACTACGTCAAGAACACCGCCTGGGATCTCTCGGCGACCGACGGCGGGAGCTGGGGCCCCTTTGAGGTGGCGGACGTGCTCGAGACCGCCGAGGGCTTCACGGATCTGCAGCCCATCGCCATCGCTGAGGACGGCGCGAAGGCGTTCACCGCCAAGATCCGCTCGACGAGCGCGAGCTTCTCTTGGGCGCCGAGCGGCGTGACCGAGAGCTTCATCTTGCGCCTCGACGTCTACACCCCCAACGGGTCGGCGTTTGTAGGCTCCATCGTCTGCCACAGCGCCGACAGCGGCGGGCTGACCGTGCCCTCTTCAGCCTTCTCTGGGCTGCCGCCCGGGGGCCTCGTCGCCGTGTGGATGTACCGTTACCAGACCGGCGAGTCGGTGTTGCCGACGAACGGCGCCACCTTGGAGTCGGCGGCGAGCATCGGGCTCTTGGGCACCGCGGTTCTGCAGTAGCGCCCGCGCCGTGCTCTTCGCCGATGAGGCCCTACTTCGTGGCCTCGTCGTTGGGCACAGCGCGCACCTCGAGGATGTCGATCTCGGCCTCGGCGAAGCCCTTCACCTTCATCTCGATCTCGACGCCTTCGGACCAGCGGAGGTTGAGCTCTTCGTCCTCTTTGGCGAGCTCTTGGAAGAGCTGCGAGGTCATCAGCCGCTTGGGGGCCTTCTTGTCGTTGTCGGGCGGGGCCAAGGTGCCCACCATGACGGCCTCGTGCCGGGGGACGACCCCCTCGATGGGGATCTCGACGGTGTCCAGCACCTTGTCGTTCTTGTCCTTGATCGTGGCCTTGAGGATCACGTCGGTCATCACGAACTTGGACTTGTTCTGGAGCAAGAACTGGAAGACCGTGAGGTTCGACTTGCGCTGATCGAGCTGGAGCCAGGACGAGTTCTCGACGAAGACGTAGCGGTCGGGGTTGTAGAGGGGGTCGAAGTCCTCACGCGCCTCTTTGCCGCCGAACAGGTAGCCCGGGATGACGTGGTCGTTCTTGACGTAGCCGTCGAGGCCGTCGGCGGACTTGATGTGGTACCAGACCCCACGTTTGCCGAGCATGTCGATGGTGGAGTCTTTGGGGACCGTGCCCACGGGCGAGCCGTCGGGCTTGGAGAGCACCGGCGCGTCGGGGAAGGTGACGAGGAGCTGGGTCATGGCCAGGCCGCCGTCGCCCAAGAGGTCAAGCTGATCGTGGGTGGGGATCTGCTTGTAGAAGTCGTAGCCGACGTACGCGGCGCCTAAGGTGATGAGCCCGAAGAGGATCATCAGCGGCGTTCGCAGCGCGGACGGCGCGGCGGGGGCGTCGACGTCATCGAGCATGGAGGAGCGGCTTGACGTGAAGCTGCCTTTGAGATCGGGGATCTCTGAGGCGTAGAGCCAGTCGGCCGCGCCGGGCGGTTGAATCATGTCGGTCGCCGCGAGCTTTCCAGACTTCGCGAGCGACTTGAGCTCGTCGAGATCTTTCGCGGCGAACTGACGATCCCCTTGGGAGACCAGCCATCGGCTCATGAGACGCTCCTCTCCTGAGTGCTAAGAGCGTGCATTTAGCGCGGCGCGCGGTTGGGTCAAGCAAATCGCTTGAGGGGCCTCGCCCCGTTGACCCAGAGTTCACCAGCGGGTAAGGGGAGACCGAGGAAAAAATGCCCTTCCAGCGCCTGCGCTTGCTGATCGCTTATGACAACGCTCGCGGCCTCTGCGGGGCGGTCGTGCCTCGGATGCGCGCCCTGTTGGAGCATCGCGCCTTCGAGGTCGAGCTTCTCGAGATCGGCGACGCCCCCGTGGCCGTAGACCTCACCGAGTACAGCGGCCTCGTCTTGGGCACCCCGGCCTTGGGGCTCGGCGTCCGAGGGGTCGGCCCGTCCGAGCGGGTCAAGGCCTTCGTCGCCGCCCAAGGAGGCCTCGAAGAGGTCAAGGTCGCGGTGTTCTGCGTGTATGAGCTGCGCCCGGGCTACACCCTACGCAACACCCGGCAGCTCGTCCTGGACGCGGGGGGCCAGGCCATCTGCGCCCAGCCTTACTGGCGCCTGCGCCCCGAGCACGACGAGCACGTCCTGCCCGCGGAGTGTATGGTGCGCGTGCGCTGAGCTTCACCGCCGGATCTGGAGTATACTTCTGCGGATGCGACCCTCCTCACCGCGCTGCATTCTCCCCGTCCTGTGTGTGGTCATGGCGGCCTGTGAGCCGCCGCCGTACACCCCCACAGAGACGCCGGCCTCCTCGACGCCCACCATCGAGATCATCTTCCCTGATCCGGCGCTGGGCCCGTACTGCAACGAGTTTATGATGGTCGTCGACATCGACAACCACATCTTGAACCCGGGCTTTTATGAGGAGGAGCTAGAGCCCGTCGAAGGCGAGGGCCACTGGCACCTCGTCTACCCCGCGGGGAACGTCGACGCGCTGGGCATGCCGTACGCCTGGGTGACCGGAGAGCTGGTGCCGGGCCGTTACCCCTTCACGGCGCAGCTCGTCGAGAACAACCACACGCCGCTTCTGGGCGCCCAGGTGGACGTGGTCGAGCTGGACATCGACGGCGACGACCCAGACTGCATCGGCGGCGCGGGGACGAACCCCGGCTACGACGACACCGGCGATTCTGGCGCCTGAGCCAGCAGCAGGAGAGCACCCTCGATGGCCGTCGCCCGCCGATTTCACCTCGCCCGAGAGCTGGGCGTTGGCTCGTTCGGCGCGGTTTACCTCGCCGAGATGGAGTCCGCGGGTGGGTTTCGGCGAAAGGTGGCGCTCAAGCTCCTTCGGCCTGAGCTCGACCAGGTCTCCGACGCCAGCCGCCGCCTCAGAGACGAGGCGCGGCTCCTCGGGCGTTTGCGCCACCGCCACATCGTGCAGGTGGACGATCTCATCCGCGTGAACGGCCGCTGGGCCGTGGTGATGGAGTATGTCCCGGGCTTTGACCTAGAGCAGCTCCTCTTGGGTCTCAAGGCCATCGACGCGCCATTTCCGCCCTTGGCCGCGGTGCAGGTCACCCGCGCCGTCGCCTTGGCCTTGGACGCGGCCTACACCGGTCGGGCTGGGGGAGAAGAGCCGCTGCGGGTGGTTCACCGCGACATCAAGCCCTCCAACGTGCGCCTCACTGAAGAGGGTGAGGTCAAGGTGCTCGACTTCGGCATCGCCCGGGCCGACTTCCAGGGCCGCGAGGCGAAGACGGAGCAGGTGCGCTATGGCTCGGTGGCTTACATGTCGCCGGAGCGCCTGCTCGGTGAGGAGGAGCTGCCCGGCGGCGACATCTACGGCGTCGGCTGCGTGCTCTACGAGCTGATCGTCGGCGCGCCCTTGGGCCGCTGTGAGCTCGCCCCCGATCGCCAAGCCAAGCAGCTTGACCGGGCCGAGGCCAGCCTGCGGGAGGCCATGGCCGCCCGAGAGGTGCCCGAGCGGGAGACGGACGAGCTGTGCAAGACGCTCCGCGCCATGCTCGCGTATGAGGTTGGGGACCGCCCCACCGCGATGCAGCTCGGCCAGGGCCTCCATGATCTTGGCCGGCGTCTGCCCGGCGACGACCTGCAGGGCTTCTGCCTGCGGGTGTTCAGTGAGATCGGCGCCCACTCGAAGGTCGAGGAGCGCACCATCTCCGGCAGCCTCGTCGAGCAGGTCGATCCCGACGCCGATCCGCGCCCGCCCTCGGTCGCCTCCGACTCCACCCAGCTCCTCTCGGCGTTCATCGGGGTCGGCCCCGAGGGCTCGACGGCGATCAACGAGCCGCTGAACGGCTTTGAGTCGTTGCCGGTGACGACGCTGCCCACCACCACCAGCCCCACCCTGGCGCCGCTGGACCCCCAGTGGGACGACGAGCCCGCGGCGCCCCCCGCGCCGCCGCCTACAGCCACCGTCGAGCTCGCGCCGATGGCGCCCGAGCGTCCCCACGGCCTGCTCATCGGCGTCGTGTTGGGCGTCTCCGCCGTGGTCTTGCTCGCGGGGCTGCTGCTTGGGCCGAGGCTGCTCGCCCCCAACACCGTTGCGTCGCCGCCGCCGCCGACCCCGACGGACGTGGTGGCCACGCCGCCCGTCGTCGCGGTACCACCGGCTCCCCCGACCGCCCCCGTCGAGGCGCCCGCGGTCGTCGACGCGGCGCCCACGGCGCCCGAGGGGACGCCGCCTTCGGCCAGCACGTCGAGCCAGGGGCGCACCGTCCGGCCCACGCCGCAGACGACGACGGCCCCGCCGCCGGAGACCAACACCACGGTCGTCCCTGAGGACACGAAGCGGATCCGCTCAGCGAAGTTCACCGTCGCCGAGGCCAGCAACGTCGAGGCCCGGTGCGGCGACCGCAGCGCCTCGGGCACGAGCTCCGCCTTGGTGCGTGACCTGCCCGTCGGGATGTGTGAGGTCAGCGCGACGGTCAACGGCCAGCGCCTCAGCACCTCGGTGAAGATTGACCTGCCCCGGGGCGTGACCTGCGCCGTCGAAGGAGGCGCCCTCGTATGTCGCTGATCCCCCTGCTGTTTGTGTGTGTGGCCCAGGCCGCAGAGGAGGGCGCGCTCCTGTGGCTCGACAAAGAGCCCGACCCGCGCGTTCACCCCGAGCTGCGCCCCCTCTCGGCGTCGTCCGTCGCGCCAAACCAAGAGTGGGGGCCCGCCGACCAAGCCGCCATCTACCAGCTCAGCGCCGAGCTCACCGCCCTGCGCCCGCTCTTGGACGAGTTCGACGGCGAGCTGCAGATCATGAGCCGCCTCGACGCGGTGATCAACGATCTCCCCGCCCTTCAGACGCCTGCCCACCGGGAGCTGCTCGTCGAGGCCCTCGCGTTGCAGGGCCTCGCGGTGTACCGCTACTTCCAGGACGGCTTAGCGACCGACCCCGCCGCGGCGCCGTACCGCGTGGAGGTCGGCGGCCAGGTCATGGTGAAGGCGTGGGTAGACGCCGTGGCGTTAGACGCCGACCACATCCCGCTTGAGCTGGTCGACCCCGGCGCGGTCACCACCTTCGACGCGGCCCGGGCGACGCTCCTCGGCGCCCAGCGCGCGGCGGTGAAGGTGAACGACGCCCCCGAGGGGCTCATGCTCATCGTCGATGGCGCCGAGCCCGTCTCCGCGGCGCGGCCGGTCTACGTTGCGCCGGGGCAGCACTACGCCTTGGCCGTGATGGACGGCGTCGTCGTCGGTCGGGCCCGCGCTCGTATCGAGCCTGGGGAGAGCCTCTCGATGGCGCTTCCGTTGATGACCTCGGAGCTCACCTCCCTCGCGCTCACCTTGGCCGAGGGCCCCGAGGGCCTCGCGCTCTCTCCTCGGCTCGCGGACACCTTGGCCCTGGCGCCTCAGCCGCTCTACCTCGCGGCGACGGGTGAGGACGGGCTCTACCTCTACAGCCTCCAAGGCGCCGCCGTCGCCCTCTATGAGCGCCCGGCGCCGCCCGCCAAAGGCCAGCGGCTCTCGTTGACCGTCGCCTTGGGCGGCGGCTGGGTGTACGACGGCGAGTACTTTCTGCAGAACGTCGACGACGGCGCGCCCTACACCCAGGCCACGGTGAACCACGGCGCGGCCTTCGCCAGCGTCGGCGCCCGCACGGGCTCACGCTGGTGGTCGGCCTCGGCGGGGGTCGATCTCGCGCTGCCCTTCGGGGACTACACCACGGTGGTCAGCGGGGATCGGACGATGCGCCTTCGCGCCCAGCCCTACGTCGCCGCCGGTCTGCCTTGGGTGCAGGCGAGCGTGGGCTGGTTCACGCCGTACCACATCTCGTTTGGCCTGCGGGGTCGGCTGCCGGTGACGGACCACCTGGCGCTGAGCGGCGGCGCCATCGCCGCCCGGGGCTTCGCGTTGGCGCGGGACGACGGCGCCCCCGACTTTCAGGCCGCGCCCGCCGGGGCCGCCTGGATCGGCGTTGAAGGGAGACTTCGTGTGAGATGAGGCGGACGGGGGGCAACTTGCGGTAAAGTGGTCGCATGCAGATCAAGACGAGCTCGCATCTCTTCCCCTTCTCTCTCCTCTTCCTGCTCGTGGTGGCCCCCGGCTGCGGCGACAAAGACGCCTCCGCCGACGACAGCGGGCGTCCGACGTTGGACGCCGACGGGGACGGGGTGCTCGCCGCGGCGGACTGCGACGACGACGACCCCGACGTGAAGCCCGGCTGGCGTGAGGTCTGCGACGGCAAAGACAACAACTGCGACGGCGTGGTGGACGAGGGCGTCGATCTCGCGCTCTTCTCCGACGGCGACGGCGACGGCTTCGGCGCTCCGGGCGTCGCCGAGCGGGCCTGTGAGCTGCGGGCGGGCTTTACGGAGATCGCGGGAGACTGTGATGACTCCGACGCGGCGGTGAACCCCGACGCCGACGACGGCTGTGACGGCCAAGACAACAACTGCGACGGCCTCGTGGACGAGGCTGGATCCTCGTCTTGGTACCTCGACGGCGACGGCGACGGCTATGGCGGCGAGACCGTCATCGAGTCTTGCGACGCGCCCTCGGGGTACGTCGGCGCCTCCGGGGACTGCGATGACGGCGCGTCGAAGGTGAGCCCGGCGGCCCGTGAGGTGTGCGACGACGGCGTCGACAACGACTGCGACGGCGGCGCGACGGAGTGCCGCTACACCGGCTACAGCAGCGACGCCCCGGTGCACATCTACTCCGGCGCGTCGACCACAGAGACCGGCGGGAGCGTCGGCTTCGGCCAGTCCATCGTGCGGCTAGAGCGCTCGGGCCAAGGAGATCTCCTCGTCATCGGCGCGGCGTACGCCAGCGACTACACCAACTATGGCGGCGTGGCATACGCCTTGACCGGGACGCTCAACGACGGCGACAAGGCGAAGAACAGCGCGGAGTTTCAGGTCTATGGCGACAAGGACTACGCCTATGTAGGCGAGCGCCTCGGCCGTGTGCGAGACCTCGACGGCGACGGCGCCGAGGAGCTCCTCGTCAGCCTCAACTGGCCCGTTGAGGACGGCACCTTTGGCGCCGTGGCCGTGATGAGCGGCGCGTTCGCCGGCACGACCCCGGTCACCTCGTGCTCGCTCCTGCTCTACTCCGACGACGACCCCAGCGGCACGTCGTACTCGCCCAACCAGACCCTCGATGGCGTCGGGGACCACGACGCCGACGGCGTCGCCGACCTGGTCATGGGCGACCCCAACTTTACCAACACCACCGGCATCACCACGGGCAAGGTGTGGGTGATCCCGGCGAACCATGTGGGCAGCTACCGCCTGCATGAGGTCGCCGTCGCCACCATCGCCGCCAAGTCCAGTCAAGGTCTCGGCTCTGACGCGGTGTGGGTCGGGGACACCAACGGCGACGGTTTTGACGAGCTGCTCGTCGGCGCGCCCCAGTTCTCCAGCGGCGGCAAGACCAACCGCGGGGCGCTCCTGCTGTTTGAGGGGCCGCTCTCCGGCGAGCGCAGCCCCGAGGACGTCGATCAGGTGATCTTCGGCGACGACACCGAGGAGTACCTCGGCTACCGCGTCGAGCGGGTGGGAGACTACAACAACGACGGCTACGCCGACGTCATGGCGACGGCGCCTGGGGACTCGACCGGGGCCAGCCAGAGCGGCACCGTCGGGCTCTGGCTCTCTCCGGTCGCCGGAGAGACGCTGAGCAGCGCCGATGTGCTGGTCGCGGGCACTGTGAAGGGGAGCTACGCCTTCCAGACCAGCCTGGAGAGCGGAGACAGCGACGGCGACGGCTACAAAGACCTGCTCGTCGGCGACCCCAACCTCAGCGGCGCGGGGCTCTCCAACAACGGCGCCGTGGGCCTGCTGTATGGGCCGGCCACGGGCAGCTTCACCATCCCTTCGCTCTCGGCGCGATTTATCGGAAATGACGACTACGAGTCCGTCGGCTACTACGCCACCTTCGTGGACCTCGACGGCGACGGCGTCGATGAGATCGCCCTCACCGATCCTGACGGCGGCCTGGAGTCGGTGGGGATCTTCCCCAGCTTGGGCTTGTGAGGGGGCGACGCGCTCTCCGTTCTCGGGATCATGAGCAAATTTGAGCCCCTATTGGGGTATCGTGCTGCCATGACCACACCCAAGACCGTCTTCACCCTTGCCCTCACGCTGACCTTCGCCCTGTTTGCCCCCGCCTGCGGCGACAAAGACGGCGCCCTGGACGACAGCGAGTGCGCGAACGTCGACGCGGACGGCGACGGCGTGCTCGCCTGCGCGGACTGCGACGACGACGACCCCAACGTGAAGCCCGGCTGGCCCGAGGTCTGCGACACCAAAGACAACAACTGCGACGGCGCGGTGGATGAGGGCGTTGATCTTGCGCTCTACACCGACGCCGACGGCGACGGTTTTGGCGGCGCGGGCGTCACGGCGCGGGCCTGTGAGCCGCTCCCGGGGCTCGTGGAGCTCGCTGGGGACTGCGACGACGCCGACGCGGCGACGCACCCCGACGCCACGGACACCTGCGACGGCGCCGACAACAACTGCGACGGCCTCGTAGACGAAGGCGAGGGCACGACCTGGTATGTTGACGGCGACGGCGACGGAGTTGGCGGCGAGGACACCGTTGAGTCCTGCGAGCCGCCCTCAGGCTATGTCGCGACGCCCGGGGACTGCGACGACGGCGCCGCTGGGGTGAACCCCGAGGCCGCTGAGGTCTGCGCCGACCAGATCGACAACGACTGCGACGGCGAGGCGACGGGGTGTCGGTACACCGGCGAGCAGAGCGATCCGCCGGTTCACCTCTACTCCGACAACCGCGGCGGCGCGGCCGCGTTCTTTGGCCAGAGCCTCGTCCGACTGTCGCGTGAGGGCCTGGGGGACCGGCTCGTGATCTCGGCGCCCGCGTCCAGCCGGTACGTCAGCTACGGCGGCGAGGTCTGGGCGATGGAGGGTGAGCTTCGAGACGGCGACGGCACGACGGACGTCGGCACCTTGGCGCTCTATGGCACGAACAAGAATGAGCAGATCGGCGCCTCGTTGGGGCGCGTCGGGGACGTGAACGGTGACGGCGTCGAAGAGCTGCTCATCCGGCTGGTCTACGGTGACGACCGTGAACAGGCGCTCGCCGTCGTCTTGGTGAACGGCGCGAAGACCGGCGTTCGCCCAATCACCGAGGGCAGCCTCCTCCTTCACGGCATCGGAGACCCCCTGGGGACCATCAGCGGTCTCGGCAACGGGATGGACGGGCTCGGTGACCATGACGCCGACGGCGTGGCCGACCTCATCCTGAGCGATGGCAACTACACCAACTCGGCGGGGCTCTACACAGGCAAGGTCTGGGTGACCCCGGCGAACCAAACAGGGGAGCAGGCGATCTATGACGTAGCGGTCGCCACCGTCGAGGGCGCCCCAAGCCAGCCCATCGGCGTGAGCGCGGAGTGGGTCGGCGACATCAACGGCGACGGCTTCGACGACGCCCTGATCGGCTCACCGAGCTTCACGGAGGACGGCGAAGCGCAGCGGGGCGCGGTCTTGCTCTTTGAGGGGCCGCTCGTGGGCAGCTACACCTCTGAGGACGCCGCGGTGACCCTCGTGGGCAATGACGCTGGGGACTACTTTGGTTACCGAGCCGGGCGCGTCGGCGACTACGACGGCGACGGCTACGATGACGTGCTGGCCGCCGCGCCGGGGGACAGCACCGCTGTCTCTGGGGGCGGCGCCGTGGGGATCTGGCTCAGCCCGATCACCGAGACCACCTTCTCCAGCGCGGACCTCTTGATCTACGGCACGACGAAGAACAACTCCTTCAAGCTCGCCTTAGAGGCCGGCGACAACGACGGCGACGGGAACACCGACCTGCTCATCGGCGACCCGGCCGCGAGCAGCGCAAGACTCACCACCAACGGCGCCTTGGGCCTGCTGTACGGGCCGACCACGGGGAGCCTGTTGATCGACGATCTCTCGGCCCGGTTCGTTGGGGATGACGACGGCGAGGCCATCGGCAACTACGCCACCTTCGTAGACCTCGACGGCGACGGCGCGGACGAGATCGCCTTCGCCGACCGCGACGGCGGCTTTGAGGCCGTGGCCGTCTTCCCTGGCTTGGGACTCTGAGCGGCCTGGCTGACCTGGGGGATCAGCGCCGCCAAGGCCCGCCCGGTGGGGCTGTCTTGTTGTGCGAGGCCCTCGGGGGTGCCCTCAAAGAGCAGCTCACCCCCGGCGTCTCCGCCTTCAGGGCCCATGTCGATGACGTGGTCGGCGTTCAGGATGACGTCGAGGTTGTGCTCGATGACGATGACCGTGGCGCCGTTGTCGACGAGGCGCTGGAGCACGCCGATGAGCTTGTCGACGTCGGCGAAGTGGAGGCCCGTCGTGGGCTCGTCGAGCACGTAGATCGCCGAGGCGCCTCGGCTGCCGAGCTCCTTCGCCAGCTTCACCCGCTGGGCCTCTCCCCCGGACATCGTCGTCGCGGGCTGGCCGAGGCGGATGTAGCCCAAGCCGACGTCTTGGAGCTGGCGCAGCGGGCCGGCCAAGGCTCTGTGTTTGCCGAAGACCTCCAGGGCCTCATCCACGCGCAGATCCAAGGCGTCGGCGATGGAGAGGCCCGCCCAGCGCGCCTCTAAGGTGGCGTCGTTAAACCGGCGGCCCTTGCAGTGCTCACAGACGACCCACACATCCGACAAGAAGTGCATCTCGACCAAGATCGAGCCGCGCCCCTCACAGTGGGCGCAGCGACCGTCGGCGTTGTTGAACGAGAACCGGCCCTTGTCCCAGCCGCGCTCCTTGGCGATGGGGGCCTGGGCGTAGAGATCCCGCAGGCTGTCCATGAGCTTGGTCGTGGTGGCCGGGGTGGAGCGCGGCGTGGTGCCGATGGGCGACTGATCGACGACCACGAGCTTCTTGAAGCCCGTCGGCAGCTCCACGGCCTCGGCGGGGCCCGCGCCCTCTGTGATTCGCATGGCGTGGCTGAGCGCGGGCACCAAGGCGTCCATGATCAGCGAAGACTTGCCGCTGCCGCTCACCCCGGTCACCACCGTGAGCACCCCCACGGGCACCTGCAGGGTCTTGACCTTGAGGTTGTTCACCCGCGGGTTGATCAGGCTGATCATGCTCTTGACCGGCCGCCGGGCCGCCTGACGCGGCATCTTGCGCCGCCCGCTCAGGTACGCCCCGGTCAACGAGCGCGGGTGCTCCAGCAGCTCGGCCAAGGTGCCCGAGGCGACGATCTCTCCGCCGAGGTCCCCAGCGCCGGGGCCCATGTCGACGATAAAGTCGGCGGTGGCCATGGTCTCTGGGTCGTGCTCGACGACGATGACGGTGTTGCCGAGATCCCGCAGGCCGACGAGGGTGCCCAAGAGGCGCTGGGTGTCCCGGGGGTGCAGGCCCACCGTGGGCTCATCCAACACATAGATGCAGCCCGTGAGCCCGCTGCCGAGCTGGGACGCGAGGCGAATCCGCTGGGCCTCGCCGCCGGAGAGCGTCGCCGCGCCGCGGTCGAGGCTGATGTAGCCCAGGCCGACGTCCCGCAGAAAGCGCAGTCGGCCCCGCACCTCGTCCAAGGGCTGCGCGGCGATGGCCGTCTGTGTCTCATCTAAGGTGAGGGACTGGAAAAACTCCAGGGCGGCCTCGACGGTGAGGATCGTCGCTTGGTGGATGTTCAGGCCGCTCACCCGCACGGCGAGCACCTCGGGCTGCAGGCGCCCACCTTCGCAGCTCGGGCAGGGGCGCGCCCGGCGCAGCCACTCCATGCCTGAAGACCAGGACTCGACGATCGGCACGAGGCCCGGCCAGTCGCCCTCTTCAGTGACGATGTTCTTGGCGCGGCCCCAGGAGCTCGTCCACTGCATGAGCAGCGGCACCCCGGGCAGACCGTAGAGCAAGGCTTGGAGCTGCTCGGCGCTGTATTTGTGCAGGGGCGTGTCGGCCTTGAGCTTCAGCGCCGCGAGCAAGGCGCTGAGGTGGCTGGCGAGCTTGGCCGAGCGGGCGATCACCGAGGCGACGCGGGGATCCAGCGCCTTGAGCACCCCGGCGCTGGTGTCGGGGAAGAGCAAGGTGGGATCTAACGAGACGGTGACGCCGACGCCGTCGCAGGTGCGGCAGGCGCCCAGGTAGGAGTTGAACGAGAAGTGCCGCGGCGTGATCTCCCCGGCCCAGATCTTGCCGTGAACGGGGCAGGCGGGCTCTTCAGAGAGCGGGATGAGGTCGCCCTCGCGGCTCTGAAACGCCGCTTTGCCGCCGCCATAGGCGTAGGCCACCTTCACGGCCTCGGCGACGCGCTGGCGCTCCGTGGTGGTGGGGTTGAGGCGGTCGGCGACGAGGTAGGGCTCGGACTCCAAGAGCGCCTTGGCCGCCGCGGCGTCCTCCATGGACACCTCACCCTGGGGGCCGAACAGACGTAAGTATCCGTCTTGAAGGAGCTCCTTTCGCCGGGCCTCGCCGTCGTCCACCTTGGGCAGAGGCGCGATGAGCCAGCCCGGCCCGGGGGCGAGGGCCTGGAGGTGCCGGGCGGCGGCGCTCGGCGCGTAGCCCACGATCGGCGCGTCACAGTGGGGGCAGTGGGCCTCGCCCGCCCGGGCCCAGAACAGTCGCAGGTAATCGTAGATCTCCGTGACCGTGGCCACGGTGGAGCGGGGGTTGTGAGACGCCGTCTTCTGGTTGATCGCGATCGCCGGGGCCAACCCTTCGACGCTCTCTACGGGCGCGCGGTCGAGGCGACCCAAAAATCGCCGGGCGTAGGTGGACATACACTCGACGTAGCGCCGTTGGCCCTCGGCGAAGAGCGTGTCAAACGCCAGCGATGTTTTTCCCGACCCGCTCACCCCGGTGATCACCGTGAGCGAGTCCTTGGGCACGGTGAGGTTCACGCTCTTGAGGTTGTGGCAGGTGGCGCCGCGCACCTGGAGGTCGGGCGGGCGGTCGCGCCGGGCGGCGCGGTGGGGCTTAAACGCCCGGGGCGCGGCGCCAAACTCGGGCAAGGTCGCCAAGGCCCGGCCCGTGGGGGTGTCTAAGGTGGCGATGTGCTCGGGGGTGCCCTCGCCGACGATGAGGCCGCCGCCGTCGCCACCTTCGGGGCCGAGATCGAGCACATGATCGGCGACCTTCACCACGTCGAGATCGTGCTCAATGACCAAGACCGAGTTGCCCACGTCCACGAGGCGCTGGAGCGCGTCGAGCAGGCGCCGCACGTCCACGAAGTGCAGCCCCGTCGTGGGCTCATCGAGGATGTACAGGGTGCGCCCCGTCGCCGGGCGGTGCAGCTCTGTCGCGAGCTTCACCCGCTGGGCCTCGCCGCCGGAGAGCGTGGTGGAGGGCTGCCCCAACGAGACGTAGCCCAGGCCGACGCTCACCAAGGTGTCCAAGATTCGTTTGAGGCGGCGGTGATGCTGGAAAAACTCGGCGGCCTCGGACAGAGGCATCGCCAAGACATCGGCGATGTTGTGGCCGCGGTAACGAACCTCCAGCGTCTCTGTGTTAAATCGGCGCCCGCCGCAGGCCTCACACTCCACCTGCACATCGGCCAAGAACTGCATCTCGATCGTCTTGACCCCGGCGCCTTCACACTCCTCACAGCGGCCCCCGGGCACGTTGAACGAGAAGCGGCCGGGCTTCCAGCCGCGGGCTTTGGACTCGGGGAGCGCGGTGAACAGGCTGCGGATCTCGTCGAAGGCGCTGGTGTAGGTGGCCGGGTTGGACCGCGGCGTGCGCCCGATGGGCGACTGGTCGATGACGATGATCTTGTCGAGGTGCTCCACGCCGTCGATGCGGTCGTGGGGGCCGGGATCGGGGGTCTCGGCGCCGTTCACCAGCCGGGCCAGCGCGCGCTCCAAGACCTGCACGACGAGGCTTGATTTGCCCGAGCCGCTCACCCCCGTCACGGCGACGAAGGCCCCCAGCGGGATCGACACGGTCACGTTCTGGAGGTTGTTCGCCCGGGCGTTGACGACGGTGAGCTTCTGGCCGTTGCCCGGCCGCCGCGCCTCGGGCAAGGGGATGCGCTCGTCCCCGCGCAAGAACGCCGCCGTGTGCCCTTGCGCCGTGAGCAGCGTCTCCGGCGGCCCGGAGTGGATGAGCGCGCCGCCCTCGACCCCAGCGCCGGGCCCGACGTCTACGACCCAGTCGGCGGCCTCCATCGTCTCACGATCGTGCTCCACGACGAGCACGGAGTTTCCGACGTCCCGCAGGCGCAACAACGAGCGCAAGAGCCGCTGGTTGTCGCGGGGGTGCAGGCCGATGGACGGCTCATCCAGCACATACGTCACGCCTTGAAGCCCCGAGCCCACCTGGGCCGCGAGGCGAATTCGTTGGGCCTCGCCGCCGGAGAGCGTGGCTGAAGACCGCGACAGGCTGAGGTAGCTGAGCCCCACCTCGTCCAAAAACTTGAGGCGCGCGGCGATCTCCCGCAGCACCTCTTGGCCGATCTGCCGCTCGGCGCCGTTGAGCCGCATGCCGTCAAAGAGCTGCAGCCCCTCGCGGATGGTGAGCCCCGAGAGCTCGGCGATGTTGTAGCCCCGGAACCGCACGGCCAAGGCCACGGCGTTGAGGCGTTTTCCGTGGCAGTCCAAGCACGGTCGATGCCGCCGAAACCGCTCAAAGCTGGGGAACTTGGTGAAGTGGTAGACGTGTTTGATGTTGTCGAGGAGCCCCGCCCAGGTGCGGGTGCGCTGGTCTTGGCGGGCGCCGCGCTCGAGGGTGTAGGCGTACTCAAAGCTCACGCCTTCGCCGAGCAGGATCGCCCGCTGCACGGCCTCGGTCTGTTCACGCCAAGGCTTGTCCACCGGCGCGCCCAGATGGGCCGCCAGCGCCAAGATCACGTCTTGGCCCACCCAAGAGAAGGGCACCCGGCCCTCCTCGTTGAACACCAAGAAGGCGTCCTTGAGGGGCAGGGCGGGGTTGACCAGACGGTCGGGGTCGAAGTCGACCAGCTCCCCCAGGCCGCCGCAGGTGGGGCAGGCGCCTTGGGGGGCGTTGAAGCTGAACAGCCGCGGCTCAAGCTCGGGGATGGAGATGTCGGGGTGTTTGGCGCAGGCCCGGGAGCTGGACCAGGTGGCGTGGGTCTCGGCCTCGCCCTCGGCCTCGATGAGCGCGCTGACCACGCCCCCGCAGAGGGCCAAGGACCGCTCGACGGCCTCGCTCACCCGGGGGCGGTCCTCGGGCACGGCCCGGGCGCGGTCGAGGACGATCTCGAGGGTGTGCTTCTCGTAGCGGGCCAGGGCCGGGAGGTCTTCGTCGAGGCGGTAGATCGTGCCGTCGATGCGCACCCGCAGCCAGCCTTGGCGGCGTAAGTCATCGAGCTCTTTGCGGTACTCGCCCTTGCGGTCGCGCACGATGGGCGCGAGCACCGTGAGCCGGGCGCCGGGCTTCTGGCCCAACATGCGCTCGGCGATCTGCCCCGGAGAGAGCGCGGTGATGGCGGTGTCGCAGACCGGGCAGTGGGCGACGCCGAGGCGCGACATCAAGAGCCGCAGGTAGTCCAGCAGCTCGGTGACCGTGCCCACCGTCGAGCGTGGGTTGCGGTTGACCGTCTTCTGATCGATGGAGATCGTCGGCGAGAGGCCCTCGACGTGGTCCACCTTGGGCTTCTCCATCTTGCCCAAGAACTGCCGCGCATACGCCGACAACGACTCCATGAACCGCCGCTGGCCCTCTTGGTACACGGTGTCGAAGGCGAGGCTGGACTTGCCCGAGCCTGAGAGCCCAGTGAACACCACGAGGCTGTCCCGAGGGATACGCAGGTCAACCCCTTTGAGGTTGTGCTCCCGCGCGCCCAAGACGACGATCTCCTCTGGGCCTCTGCCTGACATCTGACCTCCGAGCCGCTGCCGAACCTGAACACCTGTTTACACGGTTGGGCGCGAAGTCAAGAGGTCAGCAGCCAATCAACGTTGCGCCGGGCGCGGAGGAGCAGAGGGGGAGGGGGCCAGGGGGCGCGTAGAGTGCATTTTTGCGGTGTCGGCCCAGAGGGATCCTTGTGGGAGCGGGGAGCGGATCGCTGGAGGAGGTTGTATGAGATCGAGGGGCGCACGGCTGCTCAGTCGCCGGTTCAGGCGTTGGCCTCAGCCCTTATGACCATCGACCCCGCTTGAGCTGCCGATGACCCGTCTTGCTGCACGCCGCCCAGACGATCCAGCACAGCAACAAACGCCCGCCGGGGGCATCCCCCGACGGGCGCGTCTTGTGCGAGCGCTTGGGCTTAGATCGAGATCGCCGAGAGATCCGTGGCGTCGTCGCTCTCGTCTTCGCCCTCGCCGCCGTCTTTGCGGGCGCGGCGGTACGCGCCGAGGTCGATCACCAGGCCGCTGGCCTCGGGGTCATCCTCGACGGTGCGCGCAAACCGCACAGAATCCCGATCGAAGGCGGCGCGGGCGAGCACGAGGGCCTCGTGGGACTGTTTACGTTGGGCCCGTGTCATGGCCTCTTGTTGTTGGCCGGTGACGAGCGCGGCGTGGGCAGCCCGCAGGGCCTCGACCATCTCCGTGTTGAGCTTCAGGCTAAAGCCCGTGTCGATGGCGGTGAGCAGGCCGCCCACGCGGGTGGCCACCTCGTTGCGGCTCAGCTTCGCGAGGTCGGACCGGGTGATGCCGCCCAGAAGTGACTCCAGCTTGTCGAGGCCAGCGGCTCCGTGCTTCATCTGTGTGTGCATGAACAGCTCACGCACCGCCTCATGCACCGCCCCCAGCGCCTCACGGAGCGTCTCTACAGCGAGATTGTGGGCTTGTCGGCGCTCTTTGTGCGCCGTGCTCGCCGTGGTGAACCCCTCGTAGCTCGACTTCGCCAAGAACTCGTAGAGCACGATGAGCTTGGATGTGGCCACGAGAGTAATCAGCCAGGCCAGGGTGTTGTTCTTGATGAGGTTTCTCTCGCCGTCGTTCTCGGCGCGAATCTCCGCCACTGTTCCCTCCTCTTGTCACGGTCGTGGCTCTCCATGAGCGGCGCCGTTGGTCAAATCTCTACCTCGCAGACTTCTTAGGTCGCAAGCGCGGAGCGGGTGGGCGGCCACACTTTTTCACCATCGAGGTGTCAGAGTTTTGGATCGTGACGCAAAAAGCGGCGAGATTGGCCTTGCTGGGGGCGGTCGGGGTGGAGTTGGGATTCTGAGGGGCGGCGAGATCCTCTCATTTTGACCCGCTGGACCGAGGCGGCGCCGGATCGGTCCAGGGGCGTGACCCCTTGGATCGATCCGGCGGCGGATCGGTTCAACCGCGTGACCCCTTGAAGCGATCCGGCGGCGGTCGGCTCCAACTGCGTGACACAATGGAGCGATCCGCCGCCGGTCGGCGACAACAGCGCGCTCCCTTGACGCGATCCGGCGCCGGTTGGGAACAACAGCGCGCTCCCTTGACGCGATCCGGCGCCGGTCGGCTCCGACAGCGTGCCCCCTCGGAGCGATCCGCCGCCGGTCGTCCTCAACAGCGTGGCCCAGTGGAGCGATCCGGGGCCGGTCGGCTCCAACCGCGTGACCCGACGGAGTGATCCGGCGCCGGTCAGCTCCAGCGGCGGGACCCCCGGGAGCGATCCGGCGCCCGCTCTGTCTGGCGGGGTGATCCGCTGGCGTTTCGCCTCTCCATGACGCTCAGAGAGCTCATGCAAGCCCGCTCATCGCCCAAGCGGGGGCGTTCTTGTGGGGCGCGGGTCTGCGCTGCGCCCCCAGGCTCAGCCGGTCGCGCCGCCCCCCGCGAATGGGGATGATTCCTGGCCTCGTCGCGGCGTGTGCTCTCACCGATCAGCGCCGCGTCACCTCTTCGACGGAGCCCCCGCTCATCCTGCCTGAGCGGTTTGTGGCCCGTGAGCTGTGCCCCCAAACTTATTCTTGCATCGTCTTGTGCGCGCCTCCGCGCCATGGTAAGGTCCAGCCGTCCATGGAGCCCGAGAATGTCCGCCCCACTCCTCATCGGCCTGACCGAGCTTGACCAGCAGTCCTGGGCGGACGTGGGCGCGCTGCTCTTGGCCCACGCCTGGGCGAGCTTCGGGTATCGGGTGGTGCTCATCGACGGCGATCCGGCCTCAGCGATGCTCTCGGGCTGGACACACACGCTCCCCGATGACGGCCCGGCGCTGATGACGCTCTTGCGCGACTGGGCGGCGGGCGTCGTGTGTACCCGGCCACGGACGCCGTGCTGACCTTGCTTTGGGATGAGGCGGTGAGCGGCGAGATCGGCGTGATGCGCGCCTCGGATGATGGCGCCGCGGATCGTGAGCTGGCGCCCAGCGCCCGGGCTGTGCGCGCCGCGCGCCGCGCCTTGTTGCGCGCGTTCGTCTTGGAGGAGCGCGCCGACATCGTGCTCGTGCGCCTGCCGCCGCTCTCCACGCAGTTGGGCGTCACCTTCGCCGCGAACCTCGTAGACGTGCTCGTGCCGATGATCGCGCCCACCGCCGAGGCTTTGCATCGCGCCGACGCCGCCCTGAGCCAAGCCCAGAGCCTCCGCGGCGCCGAGCAGCTCGTGCTCCCCGTCGAGCTGAGCGCCGTCGGCCACTGGCGCCGCGAGGCCACCGAGGCCCTGTGGCTGCACCACCTGTCCCTCGTGCCCGCGCTGCGGGTGCGCCCGCCCCAGCCCGGCGCCGTCGCGGGTCGTCCTTTGGCCTCCCTCGTCGAGGACATGCAGGCCCTCGCCGACGCCGTGCGCCTACAAACCCGCCTCGCCCACCCCGACGCCAAAGAGCAGGTCTGGGAGTCCGACGCCTTAGAGGACGGCCCGGGGGCGTACTCCGGCTTCATGCGCCTGCTCCGCGAGCACCCGTCCGAGGCCCTGGAGTTCTTCACCAAGAGCCTCTCCGGCAAAGGCGCCACTCGTCGCAGCACCGTCGAGGCCCTGCGGGCGATGGTCGATTACGGCCAGCTCAGCGAGGAGCGGATCGCCTGGGCGTTTCGTTACGCCGTGCAGCGCTTTCGCCCGGAGGAGCCTGACCCGCTCTCGGGGTACATGGTCGAGGTGGGGCGGCGGCTGTTGGAGGGTGTGCGGGAGGAGATCATCCACGTTCGGCGGACGCGGGTGCTCATCGACGTGGCCAGCGCCTTGGTGCAGCAT
>JADKFE010000019.1 GCA_016717595.1 Deltaproteobacteria bacterium
CCTCTTCCATGCCGAGCCGTGCTGACTCGGCACAGAAGACACGATCAATGGACAGCCAACTCCGGCGCGTAGACGGCGAGCTGGTCGAGGCCCATGCCCGTGCCCATCACGAAGCCCATCTGAACGTGTTTGTGATAGCTCTCGTCGGTCAAGAACCGTGTGTGAACCACCACCTCGGTGGCCTCACCTAGCTCGGTGAAGGTGATCGTGACGATCATCTTCTCGGCGCCCGGGATCAAGAAGCCGTTCTCGTACACGATGCGCTCATCGGGCACGATCTCCATGTACGTCCCACCAAACGGGGGGCCCTGCTTGCCGTCGGGGCCGGTCATGATCATCTTGAGCTGGCCGCCCACCCGAAAATCGACCTCGGCGTGGGTGACGGGGTAGTTTCCCGGCCCGTACCAGCGCACAAGGTGCTCCGGGCGACTGTAGGCGGTGAACAAGAGCGCCGCTGGGGCGCGGATCGTGCGGCGAACGATGACCACACGGTCTTGGGGCTGAAGCTCGCTCTGGTGCGCTTGGTTCGGATCAGGGGGGCAGGGGTTATTCTGGCTCATGGTTGGATTCCTGTGCTTGGAGGGCGGTGACAAAGTGATCGAGCCGCTCGAGGTTCAGCTCCCAGAAGCGTCGGTAGTCGCCGAGCCAATGGTCAAGCGCTACGAGGGGCGCGGTGTTGAGCGCGGCGGGCCGGAGCTGGCCGTCGCGGCTGCGGGTGATGAGCCCGGCGCGCTGGAGCACCTTGAGGTGGTTGGAGATGGTGGGCTGGCTCAGGCCGAAGGGCTCACCAAGCTCGGTGACCGACGCCGCGCCTTGGGCGAGGCGGGCGAGCATGGCGCGACGGGTTGGATCGGCCAAGGCCGCGAAGGTGAGGCTCAGGGGATCGCCGCTCATCATAGACCTCGGGGGGTTGGGGGCTCACGACGCTCAGCCGCGCACCACCCGGGTGCCGCCAGCGAAGGTGTCGTGGGGGCCTTGGGCGAGGGGGCTTGACCGAATCGCCACGAACATCCACACCCAGATGCCCAAGGCCAAGATCGGCCCAACAAACGGCACCGCGCCGACGACCACAAACAGCTCTCGCCGAAGGGCCTGGGCGGCGCTAGGCCGCTCACCCTCGGCGGTGATCACGCGCAGCCCGAGGGCCCGTTTGCCGAAGGTGGCGCCAAAGAGCGTATCTCCGGCGACAAAGTAGCCCAGGATCAGGGCCGCGCCGAGGACCAGCCAGTCGAAGCCAAAGCCGATGGCCTGGCCCAAGGCGAGGTTGATCCCTACGACGACGATCACGTCAAGGACACGCGCGCCGAGGCGGGCGGGGAGCGTAGCGGGGAGGAGCGCGGCAGCGGACACGAGGACTCCAGGGGGTTGAGCCCTCAACACATAGTCAATCATCTATATAGACGTCAAGCGAAACACCCAACTTTTAGTCCCCAGGATCCTCGCGCCGCGCTGGGGCTGTGACCTTACGCTCCGCCAGGCTCCAGCGCGGCGCGCACATACGCGACGAGCGCGTTCGCGTGGCCGTGGCCGAGCTTGTGCTCCGCCTTGAGCCACTCCACCACCGCCATGTGGCGCTCCGTCGCCAAGCGCTCCACGATGAGATCCAGCCACTCCTGAACGGGGCGCCCATACGTCTTCTCAATGCTGGGGAAGTAGGACGCGGGCCCTTTGAGCTTCTCTCCGGGGGCCGGGGTTGGGGCGATGACCTTCTGCGTGCTCATCTCTGCTGCTCCTCGCTCGCCGAGTCGGGGGATGTGATCGGCGGCGCCCTCCAGGCTATCACCGCGTCGAACAAAGTAGAAGGTGAACGCTGCGCGAGGGCGCAAAGTTTGCTGGGCCCTTCTGGACACAAGCGGGTCGTCGGCCTCGGCTGGGGCGAGCGTAGGAGCCCGTCCCGACCGGCCTCTCAGGGGCGCGCATCAGCGGCGCCTCTCCTTGACGGGGGTGTAGGCTTTGGCTACTTTTGCCCGCTCCCCGACGCCCTCCCCAACGACGACGCCCTCCAAGGACGCCCCGATGCCAACAGATCCCCGCCGCGCCAGGCTGCTTCAACCGGCACGCTCGTGTGTCGCCAACGCCCACCGGCGCCACCACGCTCACCCGAGCCCAGTGATGTCCGACCACAAACACACTCCGCACAGTCCCCTCCCCCTCGCCGACCGCCACGATCTCATCCGGGTTCAGGGGGCGCGGGGCAACAACCTCAAGAACGTGAGCGTCGAGCTTCCCAAACGCCGACTGACCGTGTTCACTGGCGTCTCGGGCTCGGGGAAATCATCCTTGGTGTTTGGCACCATCGCCGCGGAGTCCCAGCGGCTGATCAACGAGACCTACAGCGCGTTCTTGCAAGGGTTTATGCCCACCCTCGCCCGGCCCGATGTAGACGTGCTGGAGGGCCTCACCACGGCGATCATCGTCGATCAAGAGCGCATGGGCGCCAACGCCCGCTCCACCGTCGGCACCGCGACCGACGCCAACGCCCTGCTGCGGGTGCTGTTTAGCCGCGTGGGCAAGCCCTATGTCGGCCCGCCAAACGCCTTCTCGTTCAACGTGCCTACGGTGCGGGCCACGGGGTCGATCACCATCGAGCGGGGCAGCAAAACAAGCGCGGTGAAGCCCGCCGGGAAGTCCCAACATTATGGGGGTGAGGTCACCGTCGAGGCCAGCGTCGACAAGCCCGAGCAGCGCAGCTTCACCGTCAACGGCGGCATGTGCTCCCGCTGCGAAGGCATGGGCTCGGTGAACGACATCGACCTCACCCAGCTCTTTGACGAGACAAAGACGCTCAACGAGGGCGCGCTCACCGTCCCCGGCTTCACCTCAGACGGCTGGCATGTGCGGATCATGGCCGGCGCGGGCCTCGACCCCGACAAACGCCTCGCCGACTACAGCGAAAAAGAGCGCCAGATCTTGCTCTACTCAGAGCCGGTCAAGGTGAAGGTGAGCGGGGTGAACCTCACCCATGAGGGCCTGATCCCCCGCATTCAAAAGTCCTTCTTGGCCAAAGACGTCGAGGCGATGCAGCCCCACGTCCGAAACTTTGTCGAGCGCGCGGTCACCTTCGCCACCTGCCCTGAATGCGAAGGAACACGGCTGAACTCGGCCGCGCGGTCGTCCAAGATCGCCGGGATTCACATCGGCGAGGCCTGCAAGATGCAGCTCAGCGACCTCGCGGCCTGGGTGAGCGGCCTGAACGAGCCCTCGGTCGCGCCGCTCCTCGCGGTGCTGCGTCACACCTTAGACTCCTTCGTTGAGATCGGCCTGGGCTACCTCAGCCTCGATCGGCCCTCAGGCACGCTCTCCGGCGGCGAGGCCCAGCGCACGAAGATGATCCGCCACTTGGGCTCGGCGCTCACCGACGTCACCTATGTGTTTGATGAGCCGACCATCGGCCTTCATCCCCACGACATTCAGCGCATGAACGAGCTGCTCCTGCGCTTGCGCGACAAAGGCAACACGGTCTTGGTTGTTGAGCACAAACCAGAGACGATCGTGATCGCCGATCAGGTGGTCGACATCGGCCCTGGCGCCGGAAAGGCCGGGGGAGAGATCGTGTTCCAAGGCACCGTCGAGGGCCTGCGGGCCAGCGGCACCTTGACCGGGCGGCACCTCGACGACCGCGCCAAGCTCAAGCCGTCGGTGCGGAGCCCAGCCGGGGTGATGACCGTGCGGGGCGCGCGCTCCAACAACCTCCAGGGCGTAGACGTCGATATCCCCCTCGGCGTGCTCGTCGTCGTGACCGGCGTGGCGGGCTCGGGCAAGAGCTCGCTGATTCATGGCTCGGTGAGCGGCCAGCCCGGTGTGGTGACCGTCGATCAGGGCGCTATCTCGGGCTCCCGGCGCAGCAACCCCGCCACCTACTCCGGCCTCTTGGAGCCCGTCCGAAAGGCCTTCGCCAAGGCCAACGGCGTGAAGCCCGCGCTGTTCAGCGCGAACTCCGAGGGCGCCTGCCCCGCCTGCAACGGCGCCGGGGTGATCTACACCGATCTGGGCTTGATGTCCGGCGTCACCACGGTCTGTGAGGACTGTGAGGGGCGCCGGTTTCAACCCATGGTGCTGAATTACCGCCTCGGTGGGCTCAACATCGCCGAGGTGCTCGACCTGCCCGTAGACGACGCGGTCACCTACTTCGGCGAAGGGGAGGCGCGCACTCCCGCGGCGTTGACCCTGGTGAAGCGCCTCGCCGACGTGGGCTTGGGTTATATTCGCCTGGGTCAGCCGCTGCCGACGCTGTCCGGCGGCGAGCGCCAGCGGCTGAAGCTCGCCACACAGATGGGCGAGGGCGGCGGCGTCTATGTGCTGGATGAGCCGACGACGGGCCTACACCTCGCCGACGTAGCGCAGCTCTTGGGCCTGCTCGACCGCCTCGTAGACGCGGGCAAGTCGGTGATCGTCATTGAGCACCACCAGGCCGTGATGGCCCACGCCGACTGGATCATCGATCTGGGCCCCGGCGCGGGTCACGATGGCGGTCGGATCGTGTTTGAAGGGCCCCCGGCGGAGCTTGTGGCGCAGCGTTCGACCTTGACCGGCAGACACCTCGCGGCGTTTGTTGGCGGTCGATAAACAGTCGAGGCGGGGCTGCGATCTGGATCACCCAGATCGCCGCCCGCGCAGAGGATGAGCCTGAACCGAGGCCCACGGGCGCGCAGCCGCCGGTCACCGTCGGCGGCGCGCGCTCAGACTACTCCTTTCCCACGGGGTTGTTTCCGGCCCCCCAGGGGTTCGGTCTGCGGGGCGCCACCCGCGCCCTTCGCGGCCTCATGGGTGTCAGCAGCGCCACCCTTGGCGCCGTCGTGCTTGGCGCCGTCATGTTTGCTGTGGTCATCGGCTTTGCCGCCGCTGCCATCGGACTTTCCACCACCAGGACCGGGTCCGTTTTGCACTCCCTTGTTGGAACCCCTGCCCACCCCCGGCGCCCCCGCCCTCGCGGGGCCAAAATTGAGGCGGACGGCCCCAGCCCCTCTTTTGTAGGAGTCTCGCCGCCCCTTCATATTGGTTGATCCACCCCGCTCTCTCCGTCTCAAACGCGGCGAGATAGACCGCGCGCATCGGCGCGGGATCCACCGCCGCCGTAGATCCGCTCGCCCCCTCAAGCCGCGCCCGCAGCAGCTCGAGGCAGATGTGGTAGCCCGAGGCCGTGTCCACCCCGTCGACCGTCGAGTCGCCGAGCCATGTGGTGAAGGTGAGGCGGGTGCCTTCGCCCTCGGGGGCCAGCTCAAAACGAAGGAGATCGACGTCCCAGGTCCACTCGAAGACATGGGGCGGATCCCACACCCGGATCTCGCCGAGGAGCGGCGGGTCGGTGAGCCCATATTTCTGCACCGTCTCGGGCCAGAAGGGCAGCTCCACTCGGGCGCCCGCCCGGCGCTCGCCGAGGATGTCGCAGGGCAGCCAGTGGGCGAGGTGCTCGGAGCGGGTGATCGCCGCCCAGACCTTCTCCGGGGAGTGCCGCAGCAGCCGCACATAGCGCAGTGACCAGCGGTCGCCGTCGCGGCGAACCTCACCGAGGGGGTCGAGGGTTGGGGGCTCATGGTTCCTCCATCGTGTTGAGGTGTTGTTCTAAGGCGTCGAGGCGGTTGGCCCAGGCGCGGCGGAAGGGGGTCAGCCAGTGGTCGATCTCTTGGAGGGGCTCCAGCCGCACGCGGTAGAGCCTGCGCTGGGCGTCTCCCCGGGCGGTGACCAGCCCGACGTTCCGCAGCACCCGGAGGTGTTTGGAGACGCTGGGCTGGGGGAGCTCGAGCTGGGTGACGAGCTCACCGACGGCGCGCTCACGCTGCAGCAGCAGGCTGAGGATGGCTCGGCGGGAGGGGTCGGCGATGGCCTCGATCGGCGTCATGGCCTTTATATACATGCTCAGGTATATACCTGCAAGAGCATATATGCGGACACAAAAAAAGGGGCCCTCGTGGAGGCCCCTTCGAGCGGTCTGACCCGCCTCAGCGCGAGACGCGGTACCCGACGCCGCGCACCGTCTCCACCAGCCCCGCCGCCACGCCGAGCTTCTCGCGCAGGCGCTTGACGTGGGTGTCCACGGTGCGGGTGTTGAGGTCGGGGGGCATCTCCCACACGTCCTGGAGGAGCTGGCCGCGGCTCTGCACCCGACCGGCGCGGTGCACCAGGGTGTAGAGCAGCTTGAACTCCGTGGCCGTGAGCGGCAGCTCCTCTTGTTCGACCCACACGCGGTGCGCCGCGACGTCGAGGCGCAGGGGGCCGATGGTCAACATCTGGCCATCGTCGGGCTCGATGGGCTTGGCCGGGGCCCGGCGGAGGATCGCCCGCACCCGCAGCATCAGCTCCCGCACCGAGAAGGGCTTGGTGACGTAGTCGTCGGCGCCCAGCTCGAAGCCCACCACCCGGTCGATCTCTTCGTCCCGGGCGGTCAACATCAGGATGGGGATCTCCGCCGTCTCGGGCATCGCGCGCAGGCGGCGGCAGACCTCAGTGCCCTGGATGTCGGGCAACATCAGGTCGAGCACGACGAGGATCGGGGGGTCGGCCTGGGCCAGCCGCAGCGCCTCTTGGCCGTTCTCTGCGGCCAACACCCGAAACCCCTCACGCTTGAGGTTCATGGTGAGCAGCCGGCGGATGTCCGCCTCGTCATCCACCACCAAGACAGGACCGTTCGCCTCAGGCATGGCACCTCCGGGCTGCCGGGCATAACCCGTCTTCGTTCGCGCGGCAGGGACGAGGGGCGCGCGGTGTTTAGGCCTTTGAGGTGTTATCCTGGGGTCACGATGATCTCGGCCTCCTGTCCATCTTGCTCCGCGCCCGTCGCGTTCAAGCACGCCTCGGCCTTGGCGACCATCTGCCCGTCCTGCGAGAGCACCGTCGTGCGCTCCGGGGCGGACGTGAAGTCTTTGGGCAAGGTCGCCAAGTTCGCCCGCGACCTCTCGCCGCTCCAGGTGGGCGCCTCGGGCGCCGTAGGAAAACGTCGTTTTGAGGTGATCGGGGCCATCCGCAAGGGCCGCCCCGGCGTGCGCTGGACGGAGTGGTTTCTGAGCTTCTCCGACGGCGGCGTGGGCTGGCTCGCTGAAGCCAACGCCATGTGGGAGCTGTACGACAAGCCCCCCGTGCCCGCGCCCGGCGCCGCGATGGCCGATCCCGACGACAAGATCACCGTCGGCGACGAGACCTGGATCGTCCGTGAGCGTGAGGTCGCCCGGGTGCTCGCCGCTGAAGGCAGCCTCCCCTTCCCCGTCGTCGGCGGCGAAGAGGGCGAGTACGTCGATCTTTGGGCCCCGGCTGAGGGCCTGGTCGGCACCTTAGACGCCGCGGACGACCCGCCGATGCTCTGGCGCGGCCAGCCCGTCGAGCTCGCCGATCTCAAGCTTGAGGGTGTACGCGCCTTCGAGGGCTGGTCGGACTCGGTCTTGGTCTCGCGCCAAGGCCCTGAGATCACGGGCACCCGGGCCCTGCGCTGCCCCAACTGCAGCGGCGCCATCACCCTGCGCGCCCCCGGCGCGGCGCAGAAGATCGTCTGCCAATACTGCTCAAGCGAGCTTGGCATCGAGGACAAAGGCGACGCCAGCCAGGCGATCCTCATCCGCGAGGCTGAGAAACGCCTGTGGAAACCGCCGCTTGAGCTGGGCGCCAAGGCCGCGCTTGAGGGGGTTCCTTGGCAGGTGATCGGCGCCATGGAGCGCTCGGTCACGGCGTATGGCCAGGAGTACCCCTGGGTTGAGCACCTCTTGTTCAACCCCTACCGCGGCTATCGTTACCTCGTCGTCGCCGACGGCCACTGGAGCCTCGTCAAGCCGATGCCGCTGCCGCCCAAAGGCGCGCGCGTCGACTCGATGACGATTCGCCACGGCGGCGAGAAGTTCCAGCACTTCCAGGCGGGCAGCGCGCGGGTCAAGAAGGTCGTCGGCGAGTTCACCTGGGAGGTCTCCCAAGGCGACGTCGCGAGCACGGACGACTACGTCGCGCCGCCAAAGATGCTCTCGGTGGAGCGCACCGCAGAGGAGACCGCCTGGTCTGAAGGGGTGTACCTCCCCGCGGAGCAGGTCTGGGCGGCCTTTGGCACCAAAGCCAACGCCCAGCCCGGCGGCAGCCCCAAAGGGGTGGCCCCGCACCAGCCGAACCCCTACGGCGCCTTGGCCTTCACCCGGGCGATGGTTCAGGGCGGCGTGCTGTTCGCGGCGGGCTTGGCGCTGTTGATGCTCTCAAACCTCGTCACCGCGAACCAGCGCGTCGCCGAGGCCACCTGGAGCGTCGATCCGGTGCTCAGCGAGCAGGTGATGCTCACGCAGGAGTTCACGCTCCCCGAATCCAAGCGCCGAAACCTGCGCCTCTTGGTGGGCTCCACGGTGACGAGCAGCGAGGGCATCGTCCACGCGGCCTTGTTGAACCTCGACACCGGCGAGGCCTACCTCATCGACGACAAGGGCAGCCAGAACTACTCGAGCACGCTGCGCGACGTGAGCCCCGGGCGGTATGTCGCGCGGTTGGAGCTCGCCCGGCCCGCGGGCAGCACGGCGATCACCGGGCGTCAGGTGGGCCTCAAGGTGATCCGCGACCCAGGCTCGCCGATGCTCGTCTGGATCCCGCTCGGGTTCGCGCCGCTCTCGCTCTTGTTCTACTTCTTCGGTCGCTCGGCGTTTGAGACCAAACGTTGGGCCAACTCTGACCACGCGCCGGAGTCCTGACGATGGGTCATCTCAACTTTCACGCGATCTTAGGGGTCGGCGTCCTGATCGTCTGCGGCGCGCTCATCAGCGTCGGCTGGGTGCCCCACGAGGCCGTCAGCGAGCAGGTCTCCCAGACCGTGCGTGACAACCCGGCGAGCTTCCGCTCGTCGTATGTGTACTACACCGGCTGGCGTACGCCCACGACCGGCTCCGGCGGCGGCTACAGCTCCGGAAAATGAGCCCCCGCGCCCCTCTCTCGTCTCCAACCGCTCGCTGAGGATCTCGATGGAATACCTGCACTTGGACGTCGTCGCGGCCACCTTGGTCTACACCGTGCTGGGCCTCGTCATCTTCGGGCTCGCGTTCGTGGTGATGGTGAAGGCCATCCCGTTCTCGGTGCGCAAAGAGATCGAGGACGACCAGAACACCGCCCTGGCCATCGTCATGGGCTCGGTGATCCTCGGGCTGTCGATCATCATCGCGGCGTCGATCAGCGCCTGATGCTGCCCTCGACCGCGCCGCCGGCCGCGCCGGTCAGTGGGCTCTTGGTGGTCTCCGCGCTGCTCATCGCCACCTGCGGGCTCATCTATGAGCTCGTCGCGGGGGCCCTCGCCTCGTACCTGCTCGGCGACAGCATCACGCAGTTCTCGCTGATCATCGGGGCTTACCTCTCGGCGATGGGCCTGGGCAGCTACCTGAGCAAGTTCATCGACCGGGGCCTGGTCTCCCGTTTTGTGGAGATCGAGATCGCCGTCGCGCTGATCGGCGGCTTTGAGGCCCCGATGTTGTTCGCGGCCTTCACCTACACGCCGGGCTTCGCGCCGGTGCTCTACGGCCTCGTGCTCACCATCGGCGCCTTGGTGGGCCTGGAGCTGCCGCTGCTCATCCGCATCTTGGAGCGCCAGAGCTCGCTCAAAGAGCTCGTCGCTCGGGTGATGTTTCTCGACTACATCGGCGCCTTGTTCGCCTCGTTGTTGTTCCCGCTGCTGCTCGTGCCGCGGCTGGGGCTCCTGCGCACAAGCCTGGTGTTCGGGATCTTGAACGCGGCGGTGGCGCTGTGGACGACGTTTCTGTTTGAGGCGCCCCCGGCGGTGAAGCTGCGGCTGCGCCTGATGGCGGCGGCGGCGCTCGCCGTCTTGGGCCTCGGCTTCGGCTTCGCGGGGCACGCCGAGCGCGCCATGGACGCCCAGCTCTTCGCCGATCCCGTCGTGCTCCGCGAGGTGAGCCCCTACCAGCGCGTCACCGTCACCCACCGCGCCGGAGACACCCGGCTGTTCCTCGACGGCGCCTTGCAGTTCTCCAGCGTAGACGAGCACCGTTACCACGAGAGCCTCGTTCACCCGGCCTTACGCGCCGTGCAGACGCCCACCCGGGTGCTGATCTTGGGCGGCGGCGACGGCCTCGCCGCGCGTGAGGTGCTCAAGCACGAGGGTGTGGAGGAGATCGTTCTCGTAGACCTCGACCCCATCGTCACCCGCCTGTTCACCGAGCGCGAAGAGCTCCGCCTGCTCAACGACGGCGCCTTGACCGACCCGCGGGTGAAGGTGGTCAACGACGACGCCTTCCGCTGGCTGCAAGGCGAGGGCCTGGGCCGCTTCGACGCGGTGATCATCGACTTCCCCGACCCCAACGACTACGCCTTGGGCAAGCTCTACACCAACCACTTCTACCGGATGTTGACCCGGGTGATGGCGCCCCACGCCGTCGGCAGCATCCAGGCCACGAGCCCCCTGTTCTCGCCTGACGCGTACTGGTGCATCATGGCCACCTTGGGCGCGGAGCTGGCCTACGTTCGGCCTTATCACGCCTACATCCCCGCCTTTGGGGAGTGGGGCTTCGCGCTGTTCTCCAAGGCCGAGCCCGAGGTTCGCCGCCCCTTGCCCCTGGGCCTGCGGTTTTTGGACGACGCCACCATCGACACGCTGTTTCAGTTCCCCGTGGACCTGCGCCGGGGTCCGCAGCCGGTGAACCGCCTCGATGATCAGGTGCTCGTGCGGCTCTATGACGAGGACTGGCAGAAGCTCGGGGGGCATTGATGCGCCTGAGCCGACGTGAGCTGCTGCTTGGGGCCTCGGCCTTGGGCCTGGGCTGCGGGGAGACTCCGGCGCCCAAGGGCCCCATCCCCGTCGCCGAGACATTGCCCGGCCTCGCGGCCTCGGCCCACCGCCTGCGCAACGGCAAGCCGCAGACTCGGGTGAGCGGTGTTGAGCGTGTGGACCTGCTCATCGTCGGCGCCGGGGCGGCGGGGGTGAGCGCCGCGTGGCGTGTGGCGCGGGCGGGCTTTCGGGGCAGCGTGTCGTGGTTAGAGCTCGGCGATCGGCCCGGGGGCACCGCGGCGATGGGCTCAGGGCCAAGCGGCGAGTTCCCGCTGGGCGCGCACTACATCACCTTGCCCTCCCCCGAGGCCACCCACGTCCGGACGATGCTCCAAGATGTCGGGATCATCCAGGGGTTTGACGCCGAGGGTCGCCCGCGCTACCGCGAGACCGACCTCTGCTTTGACCCTGAGGAGCGGCTGTTCTACGGCGGGCGCTGGGAGCCGGGGCTGTGGCCTGAGGCCGCGCTCTCTGGCGAAGATCGGGCTCAGAAGGCGCACTTTGACGCGCTCACCCAACGGCTCACCCAAGCCCGGGGCGCGGACGACCGCCCCGCCTTCTCCATCCCCATCGCCCGCTCCTCTCAAGACCCCGCCCTGCGCGCCTTGGCGGAGCAGACCTTCGCCAGCTTCTTAGACGCCGAGGGGCTTCACTCCCCTGCCCTGCGCGCCTACTTACGCTACGCCGCCCGAGACGACTTCGGCGCGGAGCTGGAGCAGATCTCCGCCTGGGCCGGGCTTCATTACCACTGCGCGCGGCGGCCCGACCCCGCCACACCCCTGGGCACCACCGTGCTGACCTGGCCCGGCGGCAACGGCGCCTTGATCGGCGCTCTGCTCAAGCGCACCCCGTACACGCCGCGCCTGGGGGTGCTGGTGCTGTCGTGTGAGCCCGAGGCCGAGGGCTGGCGGCTGGCGGCCCTTGACGGCGACGCGCTGATCGAGATCCAGGCCAAGGCGGTGATCATGGCCTTGCCGGTGTTTGTGGTGAACCGCGTCGTGAAGCGCCCGGCGCCGCTTCGGGCAGAGAGCGCGCCTTGGCGTGTGGTGAACCTGCACGTCGATGGCCTGCCCGCTCAAGAGGGCGTGAAGGCCGCCTGGGACAGCGTCATCTGGGGGGCGAAGGGCCTGGGCTACGTCATCAACACCCACCAGACCGGGGCCTTTGGCCGAGGCCCCGCCACCCTGACCTGCTACGAGCCCTTGTCTACGGAGTCGCCTGACACGTCAAGAGCGATCTTGCTCCAAGAGCGCCCTCAAGACGCCGTGAATCATGTGCTGGACGATCTCAGCGCCGCGATGCCCGGGCTGAGAGACCGCGTGATCGGCGCTGAGGTCTGCCCTTGGGGCCACGGCACGGCCATCCCCGCCGTGGGCCTGCACCGGGTGGGCGCCTTGGAGGACGCGGCGCGGGCGCTGCCCGGCCTGAGCTTCGCCAGCGCCGATCTCAGCGGCATGAGCCTGTTTGAGGAGGCGAGCTTTCATGGCTGCCGGGCGGCTGAAGAGGTGCTCATGGGCCTCGGCGCGCTCACCGACCCCCGCCTCGCGGGCCCGGCGTGAGCACCGGTCACTGGCTGGTCTCGGCGCGGTTTGACCTCGGCCTGCTCATCGGCCCCGCCCTGCTCGCCGCGTTGATCGCCCTGATCTTGCCCGCCGGGGTTGAGGTGGGGCCGCTGGGCTTCTTGGTGCTGGTCGTCGGCATCGACGTGGCGCATGTGTGGGCCACGCTCTGGCGCACCTTGTTTGACCCGGGCGAGCGCCGACGCCTCGCGCCCTGGCTCATCGCCCTGCCCTTTGCCTGCGCCGTCGTGGCGATGATGCTGCACGGCGTCTCGCCGCCGCTGTTCTGGACGGCCATGGCCTATCTGGCCGTCTTCCACTTCATCCGCCAGCAGCTCGGCTTCGGGATGCTCTACCGGGCCCGGGCGGGCCTGGGCCACGCGGGCGCCGCCGTCGAGCGCTGGCTGTATTACGGCCTCACGGGCACGCCGATCTTGTGGTGGCACGCCCATTTACCCCGGCCCTTCGCCTGGTTTATGCCCGGCGACTTTGTGCCAGGGCTGCCCGCGGTGGTGCCCCAGCTCGCCGGGGTCGTGACGCTGGGACTCGGTCTCCTGCACCTCAAGAACCGGCTCGCCGAGGGCGCCTCCTGGGGCCGTGACCTCTGGCTCGTGACCACGGCGGCGGTGTGGTGGGGCGGCGTGGTCTTCGCCCGGGGTGACCTCGCCTTCACCTTGCCCAACGTCGTTCACCACGGCGTGCCCTACCTCGCGCTGGTGGCCTGGACCGTCGCCGGGCGCTGGGCGGTGAGCGGCGAGGGGCCGGGCCGCCCGTGGATGTTCACCCGCGGCGGGGGCCTGGGCCTTCGTGCTGCCGCTGCTCGTCTTGGCGCTGGGTGAGGAGTGGCTGTGGGACCGCCTCGTGAACCTGGACTATCCGGGCCTCTTCCCCGGCCCGGATCTCACGGCCTGGGCGGGCTTCTGGGCCACGCC
Source organism: Deltaproteobacteria bacterium (assembly GCA_016717595.1). Classification (GTDB taxonomy): domain Bacteria; phylum Myxococcota_A; class UBA796; order UBA796; family CAJQPC01; genus JADKFE01. The sequence continues at coordinate 13,218 of JADKFE010000019.1, forward strand.
GCTCTTGAGCGTGCCCCAGCTCACCCATTACCTGCTCGACGGGATCCTCTGGCGAACCGGGGGAGAGCACAACCCCGGCCTGCGCCAGTGGATATTACGCTAACCCGCGATCAGCTCAACCCCCATCGCCGCGTCCCGCACCATACGCTCCACGGCGTCGAGGTCGGGGTGGCGCACCATGATCACGCCGTCGCCGATGAGGGTGTTGCGCCAGTCACGACGCGGCGCGCCTACGGGCGTCAGCTCCATGGCGCAGATCCAGGGGCCATACCGCGCCCGAAAGGCGTCGAGCCCCGCGTGACGGAGGATACGACCTTGGCCCCGAGCGCGCTTAAACACCGCGCCGGTGTTGTATTTGCGCTCGTTGAGGCCCTTAAACTCGCCCCAGCAGACCACACGGGCCCACTCGCGGAAGAGGTCGCAGTCGCCGGTGAAGTTCATCTGGTGCACCAACAGCCCGCCGCCGCTTCGACAGCCGATCTCCCCGAAGATGGCCTCGCCCGTGGGCGTGAGAAACCACTCCATGTGGATAAACCCGGTGCCCATGCCCAAGGCCTGAATCACCTGCTCGCCGAGCTGAACGCCCGGGGTGAGCTGGGGGGCGCTGAGGTCTCTGAGGCAGGTCTGGGCGGGGCTGATCCACTCCTCGTGCCGGGCGATGATCGGCGGCGGGTTGTAGACCGTGACGCTGCGATACACCGGACGGCCTTGCACACAGATGGCGTCGAAGGTGAACTCTTGGCCGATGATGAACTCCTCGACGGAGACCTCCTCCACCCCGGCGAGCTCAGGCAGGCGGGCGTCGAGGGCCTCGGCGGAGTCGGCGCGGAAGGTGTTCGCCGAGCCAGCCCCGGCGATGGGCTTCACGCAGACGGGGAAGCCCACCTCAACGGCGGCGGCGCGCACCTCGTCCGCCGTCTTCGCACGGCGTGAGCGCGGCACCCGCAGCCCGGCGGCGGCGACGCGCTCTTTCATCAGGCCCTTGTCGCGGAAGCCACGCACGGTGTCCACGGTCATGCCCGGCAGGTCGAGCACCTCCCGCAGCCGCGCGGCGACGAGCACCAGGGGCTCCCACAGGCTCTCGATGAGGTCGGGGCGGCGGCCGTTGAGCCACAACAGGATGCGCCGAACCGTGTCCTCTTCGTCAAAGATGCGCGGCACCTGGAGGTAGTCCGTGAGGTGCTGGCGCACCAACGCGGGCAAGGCCGCGACCGGCGCGTCGCCGACCCCCCACACCCGCGCGCCCACCTCGCTCAGACCGCGGGTGAAGTGGATCATCTCGACGGGGTGATGGGGAGAGAGGAACAGGACGTCCAAGGAGCCTCCGTAGGTGAGCCGCGTGGTGGAGCCGCGAGGGTCGCGGCGACTCTATTCTATGTCCTCAGGGAGCCGCTGCAGGCCCTCCTCGACGAGCGACACGCAGAGTCGGTCAAGGGCGTCGCGGTCGACCTGTTTGGGCACGGCGAAGGATCCCGTGCGGTAGATCTGCTCAAGCTCGGCGTCGGCGTCCTGGGCGTGCTGCATGAGCTGATCGAACGTCCACGCGCCGCCGCGGATCGCCTGGAGCAGCTCCGCGTCGCGCCCGCCGCGCCAGACGTTCACCTGGCCCGTGGTGAGGATCTCCCGGCCCATGGCGAGGAGCCGCACCAGATGCGCGGCGTGCTTGGCGTCATAGCCAAACTTGGCCTCCAGCGCCGCGCGCTCGGGGTTTCGCTCGCGGCCCCAGCGCACATACTGCTCCCACTCTTTGCGGGCGGACTCGTAGCGGCGCTCTCGGTCCATCACGAGGATGAGGTTGTCGTCTAAGCCAATGGACCGGGCGGCGTCGTAGAAGCGGGTGTCGGCGGCGACGCTGCGCTCGACGAGCACCTCCTCCATGCGCTCCCGCAGCCGCTCGGCCTCCATCGGGTCGAGCATCGACAGGTCAAGCTCCCAGCGGTCGAGCTGGGTGCGCACCGCCGCCTGGGCGGCCATGAGCTGATCCGCCGGGATCAACGTGCGCTCCGGCAGGCCGTACTCGCCTCGGCTCGGCGCGCCTTTGGGCGGCTGGATCAGCCAGCGGCGGTGAAGCTGGATACGCTTCATCTGCGCCGCCGCGTAGCCTGAGAAGGTGTGTTTGGCCTTGGCGGAGAGGAAGAGCTGGCGGTGCTCCCGCAGCCGCGCGCCCAAGGGGTGCGAGAGCCGCACCTCGTCGTCGCGGCAGAACAGGGCGTCGAGGATGTTCGGGTTGGCGTCTGCGGCCAAGCCAAAAAACTTGACCAGGTGGTAAACCGAGCCCTCTAACTTCGTCTCGGCGACGGCCTGGCGCTCCTCGGCGTTGAGCAGGGCGGCGAAGGGCGCGAGGTGGCTTGAGGAGTCGGCCTGCTCAAAACGCCGGGCGAAGCCGTGGAGATAGCGGCGCGGCGGGATCGCCACGCCCTTGAGGTCGACGTCCGACCCCGGCCGGTGCAGCCCGTAGGCCCGGCTGCCCGCGACGGTGAGCAGGATCACCCGTGGAGTGAGGGAGAAGTCCATACGCGGCGAGCCCCGAGCGGCGCGGCGGAGCGGCGCTCAGTGGCCCCCGCCCCCGCCGAGCACAAAGTTGTTGATGGCCTGCACGAGCACGCCGATGATCGACACGCCAGCGATGATGCCTGAAGACACCGGCACGACGTAGTCCTTGGCCGTCTTCTCCGAGAGCTTCTCCCAGCCGAAGGTCAGAAGCGCCCCGGCGAGCATCGCCAAGGGGTAGTTGAACGGCAGGATGAAGCCCAAGCCGAGGCCCGAGGCCGAGGGCAAATACGGCTTGAGCTTGGGCAGAAAGCGCTCAGCGAGCACCAGCGCCGCGCCGAAGATCAGGCCCACGGCGATGGCGTTCTGGTGGGCGGGGTGCATGTTGCCGATGCCCTCGCGGAAGACCTCTGCCACGGCTTTCCAGGCCTGGGCCGAGGGCGCGGGGAACGCCGCCGGGGTGTCGCCGGTGCCCGTGAGCGCCGTGGCGTCGGGCACGAGCACCCGGAAGCCGATCACCGTGGCGATGGTGCCGGGGATGATGCCGAAGACCTGGGCCAAAAACTGGCGGCGGGGGTTGGCGCCGAGCACATAGCCCGACTTGAGGTCGGTCAAGAGGTCGGCGGTGGACGACGCGGCGCCCGCGGTGATGCCCGCGGTCATCAGGTTCGCCGTCGCCGACTGGGGCAGCAGCACGCCGTAGGTGAGCTGCATGATCTTGCCCATGGCGCCCGTGGGCGTGATGTCGCTCTCGCCGGTGATGCGCGCGGCGACCAACGCCAAGGCGAAGGTCATAAAGACCGCGAGGATCCCCAGATGAACGGGCACCTCAAAAAACATCGCGGCGATGGTGACGACGCCAGCGCCAGAGACGAGCATGCCCACACCAAACCACGAGGTCGGCACCTCCGTCGCGGCGACGCGGGGGTCCTCATCCGCCGCGGCCTTGGCGCCGCCGCCAAAGCTGGAGAACGCGCGCAGGATCGAGCGCCACTGAAAGAGGAAGCTGAGCACGCCCGAGGCCACGAGGATCGGCGCGCCCAGCCACAGGCCCAGCTCACGCCAGGCCTTGCCCGGGGCGCTCACGGCGTAGATCTCTTTGCCGTTGAGGTTGGTCCAGGCCTGCTCTTGGCCCCAGGGCCCGGCGACGAACGCCAGCACCAGGCCGCCGATGGCCATCCACGCCGCCACCCGCAGGCCCACGAGGGCCCCGGCGGCCACCATCACCGGGTTCACGTCCCAGGTGATCGTCCAGTCCGAGGCCTTCGCCGGGGCCGGCTCACCGGCCGCATTCTTGGTGAAGCCGCCGATGGGCAGCCAGTCGAAGAGCTTGAGGCTGCCGGTGAGCAGGGGCTCGCCGCCCTTGATGTTGAGCTCGGTGAGCGGCGGCCAGATCGCGCCGAAGAGCGCGCTCACCAAGAGCGCCTTGGCCTTCTTGCTGGCCTCCGAGCCCGAGGCGTAGAGCGACTGCAGCGTCACCGCTGAAGCGAGGCCTGAAGGGAACTTCAAGCGCTCTTGGTTGATGAGGTTTCGTTTCATCGGGATCGCCAGCACGACGCCGAGGATCGCCAAGAACACCGTCCAGCCCACCAACACGCCCAGGGGCAGGTGGGTGCCCAAGGGGTTCTCTGGCGTGGCCGAGAGGATCAGCAGCGCCGAGATGGCCGAGACCATCGTGCCGCCCGTGGAGTAGCCCGCCGCCGAGGCGGTGGACTGCATGCAGTTGTTCTCCAAGATGGACATCGGCGTCTTCGCCACGCCGACGCCGACGAGGAAGGTCCAGATGGAGTAGCTCAGGATGCAGGCGGTGATGGCCACGCCCAGGTGCCAGCCGGTCTTCAGCCCGATGTACAGGTTCGTGAACGCCAAGAAGAAGCCCAGCACCGAGCCCATGAGGATCGAGCGCAGGGTGAGCTGGGGCACGTTGTCGCCGCGGTACACCTTGGCGTACCACTCGGCCTCGGTCATCTCGGCGACGGCCTCGGGCGGGATGTCCAGCGGGCGGTTGGCCTCAACATCGGCGGGCGTAGACGGGGCGGGCTGAATCAGCGCCATGTACAGGCTCCTTCGCGGGTGCGCCGCGCGAGGATACCGCCCTCACGCGCAGAACGCCAGCCCCCCGGAGAGGACGGCGTTACGCTCCGCGCGCCTATGACTGAGCTCACCCGCGCCGACCTCATCCGCCTCGCCGTGCCCAGCGTGGCGCTCACGGTGTTGACCTACGCCTTCCGCAGCGTCGATCAGTACTGGGTGCAGGGCCTCTCCACCGCCGCCCAGGCCGCGGTGGGCGCCTCGGTGTTCGTGGTGATCGGCTTCTTCACGCTCTTTGAGCTGCCGGCTCTGGGCGCCGCGCCGCTCATCGCCCGGGCGACCGGGGCCGGAGACGAGGAGCGCCGCCGGGAGCTCCTCGGCGCGGCCATGCTCACCACGCTGCTCGCCGCCGTCGTCGTCGCGATCGTAGGCGTCGCGGGCGCCGGGCTCATCGCGCGCAGCATCGGCCTTGAGGGCGACACCGCCCAGGCGTTCATCACCTACTGGACGGCCTTGTGCGCCACGTTTTTGCCCTACGCCTTCACGCCGCTCATCGACTCGGCGTTCTTGTCCATGGGCGACTCCAAGCGCCCGATGTTGCTCCAGGGCCTTGGTTTGGGCGCAAACATCGTGTTGACGCCGCTGTTCATCTTTGACGAGGCCTTCGGGCTCCCGGGACTGGGCTGGGGCATCGCCGGGGCGGCCATCGCGTCGAACCTCAGCCGCGCCGTCGCCGCCGGGATCGGCCTGTGGTTGCTCGCCGAGCGCACCGGGCTCACCCTTCGCCACGTCCGCCCCGGCCCGGCCATCGCGCCGATCCTGCGCATGGGCGCGCCTTTGGCCTTGGGCACGCTGTTCTACGCCGGTGTGTACTGGCTGATGCTGCGCACGAGCATCTCGCCCTTGGGCCCCGCGGTGAACGCCGCCTTGGGCATCGGCTTCTCGGCCTTGGAGGGCGTCACCTGGCCCACCTTCCACGGCCTGTCCATCGCCGTGGCGTCCATCGTCGGGCGGGCCTTGGGCGCGGGGCGGCCGGAGCTCGCCGAGCGCGCGCTGAGGCTGGCCTCGCCGATCACCACGGGCCTGGGGCTCACCGCCGCCGTCGTGTTCTGGCTCGGCGGCGAACGGATCGCCGCGGCGTTCAGCCTCGACCCCGAGGTGCGCTACGAGGCCACGCTGTACGCGACGGCCTTGGCCTTCACCCAGCTCTTCGTGGCCTATGAGGCGCTCTATGAGGGTGTGCTCTCCGGCGCTGGCGCCACCCGCCAGGTGTTCTGGCTCTCCGCGCCCTTAAACCTGCTGAGGATCCCCTTGGCCTGGCTGTTCGCCTTCCCCTTGGGCCTGGGCTCCATGGGCGTGTGGTGGGCGATCAACCTGACCTCAGTGCTCAAGACCGGGCTCAAGTGGTGGGTGGTGCGGCGCGGAGACTGGCGATCGTTGGAGCTGCGCTGAGTCGCTCAGCGCCCGCGGCGCCGAGAGATCAGCGCCACGAGGCCCACAAGCCAGCCCGCGCCGAGGCCGCCGGGCACGGTGGAGCAGCCGCCGTCGTCTTTGTCCTCGCCGCCGCCGGTGTCGCCGCCGGTGTCGCTCTCGGCGTCGGTGCAGGTCTCGGCCGTAGAGACCACGCCGCCGTCTTGGCCGTAGACATCCACACGCCAGCAGGTCTGCAGCTCGTCTTGCTCGACGAGGCCGATCAGCGTGAGGCTCGCGGCGCCGCCGGTGAGGTCCGCGGTGAGGGGGGTGTCGACGCCGTCGTTCGTGCGCACCAAGACCGCCGCGACGGCCGCCGCGGAGTTGTAGCCGCCGAGCGTCACCGAGAGCAGACGACCCTTCTCGGTGCCGCAGGTGGACTGATCCTCCTCAAAGGCCTCTCCCAAGGTGGCCGTAGCCGTGCCCGCGGCGCTGAGCTTCAGGGGTCGGTGGCCACCAAGGTCCACTTCAGCACGGTCTCCTCATCCCAGTCCGCGGGATCCGTGACGCCAGTGACGGTGAGGATGCCCGAGCCATCGGCGACGGCGCTCGTGGGCGTGGCGATGAGCAAGGCGCCCTCACGGAACACCTGCTCAGACGCCGTCGGCGCATACGCGATGAGGGTGGTCTCTAAGGTCACCAAGGAGCCATCTGCGGTGTAGCTGAGCCCCACCTCTTGCCCGTCATAGAGCAGCGGCAGCCGCATGATGATCGCGCTCTGCGCCGGAACGTCCCGCTGATCGTCGGCGGGCATCACCTTCTGGACGTGGGCGGGCATGGGATCGCAGGCCAGGGCCTCGTCAGAGAAGCCCAGAAGGGCGAGCAGCGGGAGGAGGGTCATCGTTGTGGCTCCAGTAGGATGACACCCCTCAAGATGGCTGAGCTTCGGCGCAGCCGCAACCCAGGGCCTGTCCTACATCAAGACGCCGTTGGGCGCGGGCTGGCGAAGCGGCGGCAGCTCGGTCTCGCCCAAGGTCTGCCGCAGGTTGATCTCGATCTTCCGCGAGAGGTCGGACAGCGGCAGGCCGTTGTAGAACATCGTGAACGGATCCTCCAGCACCCGGCCCACCTCGCTGATGAGGTTGAACGCCATACAAACGATGAGGTTGAGCAGGACGATGAGGGGCCCCAGCTCGGCCACGAGACCAAAGGGCAACATCACCGCGTAGATCTGCACCAGCAGCTCCGCGGCGTAGCCATAGCCCCGGGGGATCGGCGTGCCCTTGATGCGCTCGCAGCCGCCTTGGATGTCGAGCAGAGAGGCGAGGGTCACGTCCAGGCTGTGGTGCTGAAGGCCGTCCAGGGCCCCCGCGCGGCGCAGGGCCGCGAGCTCCGTGGCCTGGGCGCGCAAGAGCGCAAACGGCACGTTCCACACCCCTTTGAGGCCGTCGAGCTCGTCGGGGGCCAGAAGCGCCCGCAGCTCCTCGTCCTCCACGGCGGGCTGCTCCCGCAGCGCCGCGCGTAAGGCGTGAACGTAGGCCCCGTGACGGTAGAGCAGCCGGGTGAGGGTGCGGCGGCGCTCCCCTTCATCCTCGATGACGAGGTTCGCCGAGAGCTGCAGGGCGAGCTGCCGAGAGCTGTTCACCATACGCCCCCAGAGCTGCCGCCCCTCCCACCATCGCGCATAGGACGTGTTTGTGCGAAAGCTCACGAAGATGCCCAAGGCGCCGCCGATGACCGCCAGCGGCAGGCTGGGCAGGTGCCACGCCGCGCTGTGGTGGCTGTGGAGCCCCCAGGCCACGAGCCCCGCCGCGACGTAGAAGATCGCGCTCTTGTACTGCCAGCCCAGAATCGCCCACACCGAGCCCTGGTTGCGCGTCAGCATCCATCACCTCCACAGATCCTGCGCCACGTCAGGTTTTGAGACCGCACGAAGCACCCCGGCTAACCTGTGAGAGACCGCGGCGGGATCCCGCGCAGCGCGTCCCCCGCCCCTTCGCGCCGCCTGCAGACCGCGGCGACCGCGAAACGTCCAGGGACTTTGGCAAGTTGACACACACCACCACCACAATTGGCTACCTTGATCGCACCCTCGGAGAGAGAGAACACCATGCGCGCGCCCCTAAGCCTCCTGCTCCCCTGCTTCCTGTTCGCCTGCTCTGACTACGAGATCAAGCCTGACGAGGACGAGCCGGGTGAGCCGTTGGAGGAGACCGGCGATCCAGAGTGTCCTCCCCAGATCCCCGACTGCAACGACTCTGAGCCGCCCGAGGACACCGAGGTAGAGGTGGTCGATCCCGGCGACTGCGACATCACCCTCGCCGACCCGGGCACCGTCGAGATCGCGGAGGAGTGTGAAGGCAGCGGCAGCTCCGGCACGGTGACCGACCCCTTCAACCTCACCATCGAGATGTCGTACACCTCCGCGGGCAGCGGCGCCATCGTCATGCCCGCCGTGGGCAACCTCAACGACGACAACGGCGACGGCCGCGTGGACGAGACCGACATCCCCGACATCGTGTTCACCACCTGGCAGGGCAACACCCTCGTGGCGCTCAACGGCGCCGACGGCTCGGAGATCTTTGAGGTCTCGGGCTACAACGGCCAAGGTGGCGTCACCATCGCCGATGTGGACTCCGACGGCGAGCCCGAGATCGTCGCCTTCACCACCGCCAACAACATCGCCGCGGTGAACAACGCCGGCGTCGCCAAGTGGAAGTCGGCCACCTTCGGCGTGATGTCGTACCCCCAGCCCACCGTCGCTGACCTCGACGCCGACGGCAAACCCGAGGTCATCGGCGACATCGGCGTGGTCAACGGCGAAGACGGCTCCACCGTGGCCACGCTCACCGGCATCACGAACTCCTGGCGCACGCCCATCGCCGCCGACCTCGACCAAGACGGCAAACAAGAGATCATCCTCGGCAACCGCGTGTTCAGCGCCACCGGCGGCCTCTTGTGGTCCAACTCCGGCACCGGCGCGGGCAACTTCTCCGCCGTGGCCGACGTCGACGGCGACCCAGGCGGCGAGGTCTTCTTCGTCTCCGGAAACCAGCTCTTTTTGCACGACGACGACGGCACGCTGATCCGCGCCACCACCATCCCCGGCTCAAACCCCGGCCCGCCCTCTGTCGCTGACTTCGACGGCGACGGCGAGATCGAGATCGCCATCCCCGCCAACACCACGATCTCCTTGTGGAAGATCGACGGCACGAAGGTGTGGCAGATGCCGATGCAAGACAGCTCCGGCCTCGCGGGCTGCTCGGGCTACGACATGGACGGCGACGGCGCCTACGAGGTGCTCTTCGCCGATGAGGACGCCCTGCGTATGTACGACGGCGCCACCGGGGCCATCCTGTACGAGAACTACACCCACTCTTCAGGCACGGTCTGGGAGTACCCGGTCATCGCCGACGTCGACCAAGACGGCTCGGCGGAGATCGTCATCGCCTCGAACGTCTACAGCGGCGCCGGCGTGAAGGGCGTCACCGTCTTCGGCCACGCGGGCGACGGCTGGCCGCAGTCTGGGCCCACCTGGGGCACCCACGACTTCGCCGTGACCAACCTCAACCCCGACGGCTCGGTGCCGATCGTCCCTGAGGCGTCTTGGCAGAAGTACAACGTCTTCCGCGCCCGGCCTTCAGTGGACGACCCCTCCGCCGCCGACCTCACCGTGAGCTACGACGACCTCTGCGTCGCCGACTGCAACAACGGCCCGATCAAGATCTCGTTCCAGGTGGCCAACAAAGGCGCCGTGGACGTCGAGGCCGGGACGCCCTGGGCGTTCTACAAGGTAGACGGCGAGACGGTCACCTTGGTGAAGACCGGCACGCTGGACGCCATCGCCGCGGGCACCGCCGCTCAAGGCTTCGCGATTGAGCTCGTCCCGGGAGACATCGGCGTGAACGGCTTCTTGATGACGGTGGACGACGACGGCGCCGGGGGCTCGTTGCACAGCGAGTGTGACGAAGAGAACAACACCGTGGTCTGGATCGACCGCATCTGTAGCTGAGCCGCGGCCTTCTCGCCCGGCGCGCAACACCTCGCCGCGCCGGGCGTTGTGATTGATCGCCCAGACGCCCCGAACTATGGGGATTTCGCGCCGCTTTGTCCCCGCGAGACACCACCTTTGGTATCTTGAGCGCGCTCACGTCAGGATCATCATGTCTCAGCCGACCCGTGGAGACGCCCACAAAAGCCTGCTCACCGGCCACCCGTGGTCAGAGGCGACCGGCTTACAGCGTGTGCGACCGGGCTTCTGTTTTGAGCCCGACGAGGACGCGCTCCTGGCCTTGGGCTGGCCACACCTCGCCCTGCTCGTCGACGACGACGACCCTCAGCACCCCCCGGTGCCTGTGCGGCGGGTGCTGCGTCAGCTCTACTTCAAGCGGCGTGTTCGTTGGCAGCGCACCTCCGCGATTCGCCTCACCCGGGCCTGGGGCCAGCCCGTCATCTTCACCAAAGGCCTCGACGAAGACCTCCTCCACGAGTCGGTCGCCAACGCCTTAGAGCAGCGCGAGCCCATCTCCAACCGTGAGGCCGACCTGCTCGTCGAGACCCGCATGACCCGCACCACGGCGGGCATGTCCGAGCAGTCCATCGAGAGCTTCTGTATGCTCCTGGAGGCGCAGGTCGGCCCGGCGCGCCTCGTGAAGTCGATGACCGAGCTTCTGGAGGACATGAGCACCGAGCAGCTCTGGGTGCGCTGGACTCTGCCGTCCTGGTTCACGTTTCAGCTCGGTTACCTCCTTGAGCGCCTGCCCCGGGAGCGGGCCCAACACTTCAAGCCGCGGCTGCGGAACGTGCTGGAGCGCGCGCTCTCCGCCGCCGACCCGCGCCCTTGGTCCGACCGCCAGTCGAGCCACGCGCGCTCGCTACATCTCGTGCTCAACGGGGGCCGCGCCGCCATCGAGAGCACCGATGGCGACCCTCGCTGGTACACCCACATCCACGACGACTCGGAGCTCATCAGCCGCCGCATCGGCCGCGTCGCCAGCGTCGTAGAGCCCGACGCCCACATGGTCTTTTTGGGCGGCCTGCGGGTGCTGCGCCAGTACGGCCGGGATTGGCGGAAGAAGCTCGCCACCTTAGACGCCCAAGAGTGGTTCATCGAGCAGATGGGCCCGATCAACGCCCCCGAGACCCTGGCGCTCATGCTGGCGATGCGCCGGGGCTCCTTGGTGCGCACCACGGCGGCGGGCTGGTTCCACACCCGCGCGGACGCCGTGATGCCGATGCTCGCCGAGGCCGCCAAAGGTGAGGGCGAGCTGGCGTTAGCGGCGCAAGACACCCTGCGTGAGCTTGAGCGGCGCCGCATCGGCTGAGCCGCCCAGGGCCCTCCCCTGCCGCTTACTCGGGCGTCTCTTGGTAAGAGTAGCGCTCCTCAAGCCAAGGGTCGGCGCGGTTGTGGTAACCGCGCTCCTCCCAGTAGCCGCGGCGATCCGCCGCGAGGACCTCCACCCCGCTCACCCACTTCGCGCTCTTCCAGGCGTAGAGGTGATGCACGACGAGGCGCATCGGCGCGCCGTGGTCCGGCGTCAGGGGTTGGCCGTCGTGGTGCGTGGCGAAGAGGTTCTCAGGCCTGAAGAAGTCGCCCCAGGCGAGGTTCGTCGTGTAGCCGACGCTGTCCCAGGCGTGAATCAGCGCGTGTTTGGCCGTGGCTTTGGGCCGAGCGCGGCCGATGAGCTCGGCGACGCTCACCCCGCCCCAGCGGTTCTCGTAACGAGACCAGGTCGTGACGCAGTGGAAGTCTTGGGTGGTCTCAAACCGGGGCAGCGCCGTGAACTCGGCCCAGCTCAACGTGAACGGCGCCTCGACCTCACCCCACACCCGAAAGCTCCAGGTGGCGGGGTCAAAGGTGGGCGTGGGGCCCTCGTGCAGCACGGGCCAGCCGCGAACGAGCTTTTGCCCAGGAGGCAGACGCTCTGTGGAGCGCACCGGGCGAACGGCCTGACCACGACGAAAGAGCGGCATCACGCACCGAGCTGAAGCTGTGTAAACCCGAACCGGACCTTAAGCGTCATGTACTCTTCGCTGATCTCTAAGGCCACGTCGGTGACCTCCATGCGCAGCTTCAAGCGCCGCCCCCGCGCCGCCGACGAGGCCGTCGAGCTGCTCCTTGGGCAAGATCGGCACGGGGTTAAACTGCTGAGACTGCTGCTGAAGCAGCTTGGCGATGCCGTCGTTCGCGAGGCGAAGCAGGAGGTTGTCGCCAAGATCGATCGACACGTTCTTGAGCGTGCCGACGACGGCCTTACGATCCGCGTCAAAGCGGATGTCGCCCAAGGCGAGCTCAGCGCCCACCCGCTTCTCGATGACGAAGGGCAGCTCGATGTTCTCTTTGAGCAGGACCGCCTTGCCCCGGGCGACGGCCTTAAAGTACGCCTCGGCGCCGATCTGCTGGGGGGCGTAGGTGAACTCGCTGCCTTCACGGTCGAGCATCACCTCCCAGTCGCCCTCGATGCGGATGAGGTCGTTGAGCACGTCGTAGACCTGCTCGCGGCGCGCACCCCAGGTCTGGGAGGCCCGCTCCTTGACCTTATGAAGGGCCTCGTTCTGGGGGCCCTCCAAGAGCCCCGCCACCTTCTCCTTGACCTGGAGCGTGCGGGCGAGATCACGCAGGTTCTCGACCAGGTTGAAGGGCCCGCCGCCTACTCGGAACGGCAGCGCCGCCCCGAGGAGATCAGAGAAGAGCGCCTTCCCCAAAGAGATCGAGAAGTGGTATCCCTCGTTGAGCTGCTTCTGCGACATCGGGCCTCCAGCCAGCCGCAGTCTACACCAGGAGAGGGGCGCTCGTCGTCGCGCCCCTCAGCGGTGAGCCGCTTGGGCCCTGGGGAGCAAAACGGAGCTTAGTGAAGCTCGGTGCCACGGAAGAAGTAGGCGATCTCCACGGCGGCCGTCTCGGGCGCGTCGGAGCCGTGCACGGCGTTCTCACCGACGCTGTCGGCGTAGAGCTTGCGCAGGGTGCCCTCAGCGGCGTTGGCGGGGTTGGTGGCGCCCATGATCTCGCGGTTCTTGGCGATGGCGTTCTCGCCCTCCAAGACGATGGCGACGCAGGGGCCCGAGGACATGAACTCGGTGAGCTCGCCGAAGAAGCCGCGCGCGGAGTGAACGGCGTAGAAGCCCTGGGCCTCACGCAAGGAGAGGTGGACCTTCCGGACCGCGGCGATGCGCAGGCCCTCGGACTCAAAACGGGCGATGATGGCGCCGATGACGCCCTTCTTGACGGCGTCGGGCTTGATGATGGACAGGGTGCGTTCGATGGCCATGGGGACACTCCAGTGGGGGTTTGGAGCCGCCCCCTATCCCGCCAACGAGCCCCGAGGCAAGCGCCCGCGCCACGCCGCGGAGGATCAGCGCTCAAGCTCGGCGAGGATCGCCCGGGCGAGGTCGGCGTCAACGGGGCGCCCACGCTCATCCACGGCCACCCGCGCGGCGTCCTCTAAGGCCTGCCGACGTTTGGCGGCGTCCCCAAGCCCGCCCCAAGCCCGCCCCAACAGCAAGAGCGCCTGGGCGCGGCTGCCCGTGCGTTTGTTGCCGTAGGACTGCAGCGCCGGGTTCAGCCAGGTCTCGATGATCTCGTGCAGGCGCGCCGGGTTCCAGCCCGAGCCATACCGGGCCAACATCGCCTCGGCGGCCTCGACGCGCAGATCGGCGCGGGTCGGCACGTCCTGAATCTGCTCTAACGCCAAGAGATACCGCGCCTCACCCGCGTAACCTTCGCGGCGATCCGGCGGCAGCCCCGCCGCCGCCGCCGCGACCTCCGCGGGCACCTCTTGGGAGAGGCGCTGGCCGCCGATGGACGCCACCGAGGGCCGCAGGCCGATCTTTCGCGCGAGGGGCGAGACGGTCTGATCTTGTTCGCCGAGGTGCCACAGCAAGGCGTGGACCTTCGGCGCGAGGGGGTCATCGGCGGCGTGCAGCCAAGAGTGCTCGTGCATGAGCAGCCCGGCGAAGGAGAGATCGGCCCGGCCGCTGCTCTCTTCCCAGGCCACGACGCCGTGCTCCACCCAGCGGGCACGATCGAAGGGCTCTAGGCGCGCCAAGGTAGAGGCCCCGGCGACCCGCCGCTCGGGGAAGCGGCTCTCTAAGAACGCCCGGGCCTCGTGAAGCTGGCGCTCGTCATTGGCGATCTGATCGCGCCAGTTCGACGGCAGACCGACGTACCACGAGCGCTCGGCTTGGCTGACCCCCTCAGGCGCGGCGTCAGCGGCGTGGGCCTCGCCGGGCTCCAGAGGCAGGCCCGCCTCTAAGCGTAGGCCCTGGGCGAGATCCTCCATGCGGTGCCCGACCAGCGCGACGAGGTCGTAGCCCCCGCGGCGCAGGGGCACGGCCATCGCCGAGCGCATCGGCCCCGCCCAGCGGAGCTGCGGCCCCTCCACCGGGGCGAGGCTGCGCTGGCGTAGGGCGATGTCTAAGGCCGGGATGTAGCGGCTGTCTAGGACAAACATCAGCACAGGGGCGGAGGGGCCGCCTGCGCCGCCGAGGGCCTCTGCCCAGAGCGGCTCGGCGACCCGAGGGGTCTCCTTGCGCCGAAAAAAATCCCAGACCATCCTGGCTCCTTCTCAGGCGGCGCGAAGCAGATCCTTGACCGTGCGCCCCATGTCGGCCGGGGAGCGGCAGATGGTGATGCCCGCGTCTTCCATGGCGCGGTACTTCTCTTCCGCCGTGCCTTTGCCGCCGGAGATGATCGCGCCCGCGTGGCCCATGCGGCGCCCCGGGGGAGCCGTCGCGCCCGCGATGAAGCCGACGACGGGCTTCTTCATGTGCTGCTTGGCCCAGGCGCAGGCCTCCTCTTCAGAGGAGCCGCCGATCTCGCCGATCATGATGACCACGTCGGTGTCGGGATCCTCGTTGAAGAGCTGCAGGGCGTCGATGTGGCGGGTGCCCACGATGGGGTCGCCGCCGATGCCGATGCAGGTGGACTGGCCGAGGCCAAGCGTCGTGAGCTGACCGACGGCCTCATAGGTGAGCGTGCCCGAGCGGGACACGACGCCGACGCGGCCGGGCATGTGGATGTGACCAGGCATGATGCCGATCTTACACTGCCCCGGGGTGATGATCCCCGGACAGTTCGGGCCGATCATGCGGGTCTTGGAGCCCTGGAGCACACGCCACACCTTCACCATGTCGGCGACGGGCACACCTTCAGTGATGGGCACCACGAGCTGCAGGCCGGCGTCGATGCCCTCCAAGATCGCGTCCGCGGCGAACGGCGGCGGCACAAAGATGACCGAGGCCGTGGCGCCGGTCTCCCGGACGGCCTCGGCGACGGTGTCGAAGATCGGCACGCTGTCCTTGAACCGCTGACCACCCTTGCCCGGGGTCACGCCGCCCACAAACTTCGTGCCGTAGGCGAGCATCTGCTCGGAGTGGAACGCGCCCGCCGAGCCGGTGATGCCCTGGCAGATGACCCGAGTCTCAGAGTTGACGAGGACCGCCATGTCAGGCCTCCTTCGCGGCGACGGCCGCCACGATCTTCTGGGCCGCATCGGCCATGTTGTCCGCAGGGATGACGTTCAGACCGCTCTCGACGAGCATCTTCTTGCCGAGCTCGACGTTTGTGCCCTCTAAGCGCACCACCAGGGGCACCTGCAGGCCGATCTCGGTGACCGCCGCGAGCACGCCCGCCGCGATGGTGTCACACTTCATGATCCCGCCGAAGATGTTCACCAAGATGCCCTTCACGTTGGGATCTGCGGTGATGATCTTGAACGCGGCCGTGACCTTCTCTTTGGTGGCGCCGCCGCCGACATCCAAGAAGTTCGCCGGCTCGGCGCCGTGGAACTTGATGATGTCCATCGTCGCCATCGCCAGGCCCGCGCCGTTGACCATGCAGCCGATGGTGCCGTCGAGCTTGACGTAGGAGAGGTCGTACTCAGAGGCGCGGACCTCGGTGGGATCTTCCTCAGAGATGTCGCGCATCTGCACGACCTGGGGCTGACGGAAGAGCGCGTTGTCGTCGAAGGTCATCTTGCAGTCAAGGGCGATGACCTCGTCCGCCTTCGTGACCACCAAGGGGTTGATCTCGACCATGGAGCAGTCGAAGGCCTGATAGGCCTTGTACAGCGACTGCACAAACTTCACGCAGGCGTTGACCTGCTTGCCGCTCATGCCCAAGAAGAAGGCGATCTGCCGGGCCTGGTAGGCGCTGAGGCCCACGACGGGGTCGACGTGCACCTTGAGGATCTTCTCGGGGTGCTCGGCGGCGACCTCTTCGATCTCCGTGCCGCCCTCGGCGGACGCCATGATGACGTCGCGGCCGTTGGCGCGGTCGAGGAGCACACCCAAGTAGAGCTCCCGGGCGATGTCGCAGCCGGCCTCCACAAAGATGGTGTTCACCCGGGTGCCGTCGATGCCCGTCTGTTTGGTGACGAGCGTCTTGCCGAGCATGTCCTGGGCCGCCGCGCCGACGTCCTCCAGGGACTTGGCGATGCGCACGCCGCCCTTGCCGGGCTGGGGCGTGCCCTCGATGACCCCGGCGAGCACCTCGGCGGAGACGTCCTCTTTGAAGCGCCCCTTGCCGCGACCGCCGGCGTGAATCTGCGACTTCACCACCCAGATTGGACCGGGGAGGCCCCTCGCGACCTCGACCGCCTGCGCTGAGCTGGTCGCCGCGCCGCCCTGGAGCAGCGGGACCTTGTGGGCCGCGAGGAGCTGCTTCGCTTGAAATTCGTGGATCTTCATGAGCGTGACCTCACTGGTTCTGAATGAGGGCGGTCTCTGGCGACCGCGTCACCGGCCCGAGACTGGGGCCGCTGGTGTCACCGTGCCGAGCCTTGGGGGGTGCGCTCGGGGCGACATGAACACAAGACGCCGCGCGGCAGGAACGAGCCCACACCGCGCGGCGTCAAAGAAGGATCAGGCCTTGAGGCGACGGCGAGGCTGGCCCTCGGCGATGTACTTGCAGCGGTAGATCGCCACACCTTTGCCATCGCGGAACTTGAGGCGCTCGTCGATGATCTGGGCGGCGATGCCCGTGCAGCGGGAGAGCCCGAACAGCACGGTGTAGTAGTCGGAGTCCTCCAGGCCAACAGCCTGCAGGAGCGTGCCCGACACCGCGTCGACGTTGGGGTACGGGTTCGCGACCTTGGGGTTCTCTTTGAGCACCTTCACGGCGCGCTCACGCATCACCTTGGCGGTGATGAACAGCGGGTCGTTGGGGCAGATCTGCTCGCCCAGGGCGTACTGCACCGCGGCGCGGGGGTCTTCAGCGCGGAGCACGGCGTGCCCGAAGCCGAAGATGAGGCCGCCCGTGGCGAGCTCGTTGCGCACGAAGGTCTCGACGGCGTCGGGATCCGTGGTGCCCACCTTGCGCAAGAAGTCGAGGCAGTCTTGGTTGGCGCGGCCGTGGCGGGGGCCGTAGAGCGCGGCCATCGCGCCGCCGAGGGAGGCGTAGGTGTCGGCCAGGCCCGAGGCGACGGACTTGCCCACGAAGGTGGAGAGGTTGCCGCCGCCGTGGTCGAGGTGCAAGACGTAGAACACGCGCAGGAGGCGGGTGAGCTTGTCGGGGTCGGCCCCGGGCACACCCAACATCTGCACGAAGTTCTCGATGAGCCCAAGCTCAGGCTTGGAGGCGATGGGCTCACCCCAGCCGGAGCGGATGCGGTAGATGGCCGCGACGACCTCGGGCATCCGCGCGATGACGTTGAGGCCGTCCTCCTCAAAGGAGCCGGTCTTGGACGTCATCCCCAGGAGGTTGAGGCCCGCGATGAGCCACTCCATGGGGTGGCCCTCTTTGGGCAGGGCCTTCAGGGTGTTGATGACGACAGGGTTCACCGCGGAGCGCTTGATCAGCTCGGCCTTAAACGCGGCGAGCTGGTCAGCGTCGGGGAGCGCCTTGTAGAGCAGCAAGTAGGCGGCGGCCTCGGGGTCGAGGTCGGCCAGGTCGGCGATGGGGTAGCCGACGTAGTGAAGCCCCTCAAGCGGGTCTACCGAGGAGGTGCGGCAAGTGCCGACCGGGAAGCCTCGGAGGCCGGTGTTGAGGTGTTCGCGCTTGATCTCGAAGAGGACCTCATTCTGATCAGACATTGCTCACGTTCTCCTGCACCGGGGCGTCAGCCCTCACCGGCTCGCGTCGGGTGTATGGCGCGCGGAGAACCATGTCAAGCACCCCCGCGCGGTGACCGCCAGCCCCCCGGCTTCCCCCGAGGGGCCTCCCCGTGATACGACGTGGGAACATGCGGAGGAGTGATGAAGCTGGATGACGTGACGGGCTACTCGGATGTGGGTCGGCATCGCGATCACAACGAAGATGCTTTTTTGGTGATGGCCGACATTGGGCTCGTCGCCGTCGCTGATGGGATGGGCGGGTTGGAGCATGGGGAGGTCGCCTCCTCCACCGCGATCGAGGTGCTCAAGCAGGCTGAGAAAGCGCTGCGTGGGGTGATCGCCGCGGTGGATCGTGAGCCCGGCCGTGGCGCGCGGAGCCAGCTCTCCCACGCGATGCGCTGGCTGACCGATCTCGGCTCTCAGACCATCATGCAGATCACCCGGGGCAGCTCATCGGGCACCACCCTCGTCGTCGGATGTGTCGCCGGGGGCCACCTGCTCATCGCGAACACCGGCGACAGCCGCGCCTACCTGTTTCGCCAAGGCAAAGTGCGCGCGCTCACCGACGATCACACCGTCGCCGCGGCGCACATGCGCGCGGGGCGCATCACAAAAGAGGAGCACGACGCGAGCCCGTACCAGCACATGCTCTACCAGGCCCTCGGCACCCAGTCTGAGCTCGACCCCGACATCTTCGATGAGCCCGCCGCCGTCGGCGACGTGCTCTTGGTCTGCTCTGACGGCCTCACGGGCCCGGTCAGTGAGGACAACATCGCCCGGATCTTGACCGAGCACTCCAACCTCGATCGGGCGGCCGCGGCGCTGATTCAGGCCGCGAACGACAACGGCGGCCCCGACAACATCACCGTCGTGCTCACGCGCATCACCTCCGGGGGTGATCCCGCCACCTTGGAGGAGGAGCGCCGCCTGTTCTTGGGCTGCCCGCTGCTCTCGACCTTGAGCGACACCGAGCGCCGCCAGCTTCGGCACTACGTCGATCGGGAGTCTTTTGAGGCCGACGCGCCGTTCAACAACCCCGAGGCGTTCTACCTCTTGCTCTCGGGCAAGGCCCGGCGCCCGGACGGTCGTGAGGCGGGCCCTGGAGACGTGGTGGGCCTGCGCCGCTTCGCCGGGGCAGAGGAGGCCGCCGTCGAGGTCGCCACGGAGCCCTGCGTCGCGCTGCGGCTGAGCCTGGGCGCCTATGACACTCTGGAGCGTCAGCGCCCGACCATCGCCGCGCGCATCATGCGGCAGCTCCTCACGCTCATGGCGCGGGGCGTCGCTTAAGGCTCGGCGTAGGGCGAGCCCCTTCAGAGACAGAACACCCCCTGCGCCCGCGTCACCACGGGCCAGGGGGTGTGTCGTCTCGCGCTGCGCGGACTAGGCCAGGTACGCCTTGAGCTTGTCCACCATGTCGGTCTGCTCCCAAGAGAAGCCGGCGCGGCCAAAGTGACCGTAGGCGGCGGTGGGGCGGTAGATCGGGCGGAGCAGGTCGAGGTGCTTGATGAGGCCCGCGGGGCGAAGGGGGAAGATCTCCCGCACCGCCGCGCTGAGGCGCTCGTCGGAGACCTCGCCGGTGCCAAAGGTGTTCACCATCACCGAGACGGGCTCAGCGACGCCGATGGCGTAGGCGACCTGCACCAGGCAACGTTTGGCGTAGCCCGAGGCGACGACGTTCTTGGCGATGTACCGCGCCATGTAGGCCGCCGAGCGGTCGACCTTGGAGGGGTCCTTGCCGGAGAACGCGCCGCCGCCGTGGGCGCCGTGGCCGCCGTAGGTGTCGACGATGATCTTGCGGCCGGTGAGCCCGCAGTCGCCCATGGGCCCGCCGATGACGAAGCGGCCCGTGGGGTTCACGAAGTAGCGGGTGTTGTTGTCGAGCAGCTCCGCCGGGAGCGTGGTCTTGATGACGTGCTCGATGACGTAGTGCTTGATGTCGTTGTACTCGACCTTGTCGTCGGTCTGGGTAGAGACGACGACGGTGTCGATGCGGGAGGGCGCGCCGTCTTTGTACTCGACGGTGACCTGGCTCTTGGCGTCGGGGCGAAGCCAGCTCACGTCGCTGCGCTTGCGGTTGTGGGTGAGGGTCTCGAGGATGCGGTGCGAGTAGTGGATCGACATGGGCATGAGCACGTCGGTCTCATCGCAGGCGTAGCCGAACATCATGCCTTGGTCGCCGGCGCCTTGCTCGGTGAACAGGCCCTCTCCGGCGGTCACGCCTTGGGAGATGTCTGGGGACTGGGCCTCCAAGGCGATCTGCACGGCGCAGGTGGTGCCGTCGAAGCCCTTGTCGGAGTGGTCGTAGCCGATGTTGAGCACAACATCACGAACCAGGGGCGCCACGTTCACGAAGGCCTTGGACGTGATCTCACCGGCCACGAAGACCACGCCCGTCTTGACGAGGGTCTCGCAGGCCACGCGCGCGTGCGGGTCTTGGGCGAGGTAGGCGTCGAGGACGGCGTCCGAGATCTGGTCGCACATCTTGTCGGGGTGGCCTTCCGAGACCGACTCGGAGGTGAAAAGGTAGTTCTTCAGGGCCATTGGCTCGATCTCCTCCGCGTGCTGTGCTCCGCGTCCCTCTTTGAGCGCGGGGTGGACGACCCGATGATCGGGCGCCGGGGCCATGAAGTATCCGTTCCCCTGGGGCTCCTGTCAAGCGCCGGACGCACCGCCGCAGCAGAAGCTTGGAGTGTGCTAGGATGTTTTGAGCCTCCTGATCCGGAGCAAGGCATGGCGCACTCCCCTCGGTTTCTGAACCTCGTCAACGACGCAAAATCGCGAGTTCGTGAGGTTGATCTGGCCACAATCCTCGCTTGGCGCGAAGAGGGCCAGCCGTTCACGCTGATCGACGTGCGCGAGGAGTCCGAGTGGGCCGAGGATCATATCCCTGACGCGGTTTACCTGGGCCGGGGCGTGCTCGAGCGCGACGTCGAGGCGATGTGCCCCGACCCCAACGCCCGCCTCGTCTTGTACTGCGGAGGCGGCTTTCGCTCGGCCTTGGCCGGGGACAGCCTGCAGCGGATGGGCTACGGCGACGTGTGGTCCCTCGCCGGGGGCATCAAGGCGTGGTGGACTCGCTCGCCTCGTTGAGCGCCTCTTGGCGATCACGCCGCAGACGCGAGAGCGCCCGAATCAACGACAAGACGCCCACCCCCACAAAGAGCGCCACCGTTCCTTGGCCCATCTTCACGGGATCCCCCTCAGCGGCGGGCCAGAGCGTGGAGATGAACGGGAACGCGAGCACCGTGCCTTCTTGCTGCTGGTTGTTCCAGTACACGAAGGCCGCCGCAGAGAGCATCAACACAGGAGAGACGAAGCGCATCCGCGCACCTTATCTCCTGATCTGTGAACTTCGCCCGATCCCGGCCCCGGTTTGTGGGCTCTGAGGACTCAACCAGAGGTGCGTGATGCGAGTCGGAATGATTGGGCCCGATCTGGAGGCCAAAGGGGGGATCGCCACCTTGGCGCGCACCTTCTTGCAGAGCGAGGCCGTGCGCGCCCACGAGCTGCGCTATTTCTCGACCGTGGGCTCGGGGCCGATCGCCCAACGAGTCGGGCAGATGGCCTTGGGTCAGGCCCGGGCGGCGCGGGCGATCTTTCAGGGCTATCGCCCGGAGCTCGTGCACATTCATGTGGCCGACGGGCTGTCGTTCTACCGCAAGCTCGTCTACATGCGTGAGGCCCTGGCCCTGGGCGTGCCGGTCGTGCTTCACAACAACTACGCGCACTTGGACCGCCTGTACAACAAGAGCCGCGCCCACGCCGCCTTGGTTCGCCACACCTACACCCGCGCCGCGTTGGTCTTGGCGGTCTCGACCGACATGGCCGCGCAGCTCACGGAGTGGACGGGCGGTCAGGCGAAGGTGGAGGTGCTGTTCAACCCCGTGGACACCAAAGAGCTCGGGCGCCACACCCCTCGGGCGTACGGGCAGGGGCCCCGGGTGCTGTTTATGGGCGCCATCGGCCCCCGCAAAGGTGTGTTTGACCTGGTGGCGGCCTGGGCGGAGGTGGTGAAGGCCGTGCCCGGCGCGACCTTACGAATCGGCGGCGACGGCGAGCTAGACAAGCTCCGCGAGCGTGTGGCCGAGCTTGGCCTCAACGACTCCGTCGAGCTTCTGGGCTGGGTGAAGGGTGAAGATCGCCTCAAGGTGTGGGCCGAGGCCGATCTTTACTGCTTGCCATCCTACGCCGAGGGCCTGCCCGTGAGCGTCCTCGAGGCCATGGCCTCGGGCCTCGCTGTGGTCTCCACCGCCGTGAACGGCACCCCGGACGCCGTCGTAGAGGGTGAGACCGGCCTGCTCATCGCGCCGGGAGATGTCGGCGCCTTGCGGGATCGCCTCGTGCGCCTGCTCCAAGGCCATGAAGAGCGCGAACGAATGGGCGCGGCGGGGCGGGCTCGGGTGGAGGAGGTCTTCGACGGCGAGGTGCTCGGCGCCCGGCTCGTGGAGCTCTGGGAGCGGGCGCTGCGCAGACGTTAGTCCCTCCTTTGACCCCTCGGAGCGCCGATGTTTATCGTCATGTTCGCCCTGGCCTGTGGTGAGGCGCCCAGCGAGGCCGCCGCGCCCGCCGCGCCCAGCTCGCCCCCGATCATCACCTTGGGCGAGACCGTGGCCTTGATGTCTGAAGGGGGCCTCACCCTGGAGCGCCAGCGCTGGAGCTGGGGCCCCAAAGAAGGCCCTCCGACGCTCTCGATGGTGACCTACCGCGCCCGCGCGCCCCTCGACGCCCGGGTGGCCGTGCGCCCCTCGGAGACGGTCGCGCCCTTCGCGAGCTTGGTCCCTCAGGACGACCCCGGGCCCTGGGTGGCCATCAACGGCGGCTTCTACGAGGAGGGCGCCATGGGCCTCGTGGTGAGCGAGGGCAAGGAGCTCACGCCGCTGAGCCCCCGGGGCGGATCGGGGGTGTTCTTCTGGAGCCCGGCGGGGGCCCAGGTCGTGCACCGCGACGACTGGCGGCCGGGGCCGACGGAGGCCCTGCAGAGCGTCGATCGGCTGGTCAACGGCGGGGCCAGCGTCGTGAAGACGATCGGCGGGCCGCAGACCGCGCGGTCTGCCGTCGTGGTCGGCAAAACGCAGCTCTGGTTCGTGATCTGCGCCGCTGAAGAGACCGTCATCACCAACGGCGTGGGTGAGCTGCAGCTCGGCGCCTCCGAGCACGCCGGGCCCACCTTGGGCTTGTTCGCCGACTATCTCCTCGCCTCGACCGACGCGGTGACCGCGCTGAACCTCGACGGCGGCATCTCGACCCAGCTCGCCGCGGCCCTGGGCGGTCAGCGTCTTGTGGTCACCGGGCAGGCGGGCACGATCAACAGCTTGGTGATGCGCCCCCGTTGAGGGCCTCAGCGGGGCAACATGCCGAAGCCCCGGGCCATAAACGACGCCACGAAGATCATCAACACCACGACGACGCCCTCGGCGTGGTTGATCCACAAGAAGGCGCGGGCGTGGCGGGTGTCGGGCTCCTGGCCGCGGGCGATGTTGAGGCGCCAGCGCAAGAAGGTGATCATCGGCCAAGACTCCAGCACCAAGACCAAGGCCATGAGGCCCATCTTGAGGTGGAACGCGCCTGAGCTCATGTAGAAGTCGGTGCCCTTCTCGACGCCGCCGAAGGCCCGCGCGAGGCCGGTGCCCACCCACAGCACGGCGGCCAAGCCCCACACGTTGTCATGGCGAAGGACCTGGTTGCGGCCCTCGGCGTCCAACGTGCCCGCCAAGGCGAGCCCACGCCCTCTTAGGCTCACGAGCCCCACCCCCAACGCGAGCAGGTGCAGGGCCGAGAGCACCGCGGCGAGGGTGAGGCCGCTCATGGGGCGTGCCGTAGGGTGGGCGGGTCAAAGAAGAAGGTGCCGCCAGGGCCACCCTCGGCGTAGAACGCCCGGATCGTGGACCAGGCGTCCTCGGGGGTGTCGACAAAACGCACGAGGTCGAGGTCCTCAGCGGCGATGACGCCCTCCTCGACGAGGTGCTCCAGGTTCAGGGCCTTGCGCCAGAACGTCTCGCCGACGAGCACCACGGGCATCCTGCTGAGCTTCTTGGTCTGCATCAGGCAGAGCACATCAAAGAGCTCGTCTAAGGTGCCGAAGCCGCCGGGGAAGGCCACCAAGGCCCGCGCCCGGAGCAAAAAGTGCATCTTGCGCAGCGCGAAGTAGCGGAATCGGAAGCACAGGCCCGGGCTGAGGAAGGGGTTGGGGAGCTGCTCTTTGGGCAAGGTGATGTTGAGGCCCACGGAGGGCCGACCGAGCTCCCAGGCGCCTTTGTTGGCGGCCTCCATCACCCCGGGGCCGCCGCCGGTCATCACCGTGAGCGTCACCCCGGCGCGGAGCTCTTCAGAGGAGGCGAGGCGGCCAAAACGCCGGGCGTCCTCGTAGATCGGCGACTTGGCGACCTGGCGCTGGGCCAGGGCCACGGCGGCCTGACGGGCGGGGTCGTCTGGCGACCGGCTGAGCTCTAGCTGGGCCCGGCGCAGGGCCTCGGCGGCGCGCTCTGGCGAGAGCACCCGGGCCCCGCCGAACACCACGACGACGTCCTGAACGCCCGCCTCACGCAGCAGGCGGTCGGGCTTGAGGTACTCCAACATCAGGCGGGTGGCGCGGAGGTCCTCACGGTCCAAGAACCCGACGTCTTCATCGGCGGGGATGTAGGAGCTGTCTTCGACCAAGGCGCGGACTCGGGCGGACTCGCGGGGGTCGTAGCCCATGGCCGCCGGGGACGGCGCTGATGGCGCCCGGGGGCGGCTGGGGCCGTCGAGGTTGAGGTCGAGGTTCTCTGGCGGCACCATCGCGCGCAGGCCGAGCTCGTCCTGAATCTTGCGGCGCAGGGCCTCGGTGGCGGCGGGCTCGCCGTGGTTGAGCCACAGGGCCTCCGGCGGCGACTTGAGGCGGCGTAACCAGTCCACGAGCTCGATCTGGTCGGCGTGGGCGGAGTAGCCTTCGAGGTTGTGGACGCTCGCCTCGATCGGCACCTCTTGGCCGTGGAGCTTGAGCACCCGTTTGCCCGCGACGAGGTCACCTCCGCGGGTGCCCGGCGCCTGGAAACCTACCAACGCGATGGCGTTGTTGCGGTTGGGGCCCAGGCGCGCGAGGTGGTGCAGCACCCGGCCGCCGGTCAACATGCCGCTCGCCGAGATGAGGATGTGCGGCCCGTCGATGTTGCGCAGGGCCTTGCTCTCTTCGACCTCCCGCACAAACCGCACCCCCTCGGCCATGCGCGCGCAGTCGGTCGGGCTGAGGCGATGGAAGACGTGGTGCTTGATGAACAGGTCCGTGGCGCTCACGGCCATGGGGCTGTCGAGGATCACAGGGAGCGCGGGGATCCGCCCGTCGTCCAAGAGGCGCCGCAGCGCCCAGAGGAGCGCCTGGGCGCGGCCCACCGCGAAGGCCGGGACGAGCAAGGCGCCGCCGCGGTTGGCGACGGTGTGGATCAGCTCGGCGAGGGCGTCGAGGGGATCGACGCCCCGCGCGCGCACCCGGTCGCCGTAGGTGGACTCCAGCACCAAGGCCTCAGCCTCGGGCGGGGCCTCGGGCGGGCGCATGAGCAGGTCGTCTTCGCGGCCCAGATCCCCCGAGAACACCCAACGTTGGCCCTTGTGGCTGAGCTGCACCGACGACGCGCCGAGGATGTGCCCCGCCGGAACAAACAGGGCGTTGAGCCCCGCGGCGACCTCTTGGGGCGTGTGAAACGGCACCGCCTTGAGGTGATCGAGGGCGCGCAGCGCGTCGTCTTCGGTGTAGAGCGGCTCGGCCGGGGTGTGCCGTGAGGTGCCGTGCCGGTTGGCGAAGTTGGCGTCCTCTTCGTGAATCCGGCCGCTGTCGGGCAGGAGCAGGCCGAGGAGATCCCGCGTGGGCTCGGTGCAGTACACCGGGCCGCGGAAGCCGTCGCGCACGAGCGCCGGGAGCCAACCCGAGTGGTCGAGGTGCGCGTGGGTCAAGACCACGGCGTCGAGAGAGCGCGGGTCGAGGGGGAAAGGCTCCCAGTTGCGCTCACGCAGCGACTTAAAGCCTTGAAAGAGCCCACAGTCGACGAGCACCCGCGCGCCGTCGGCCTGGAGGAGAGAGCGTGAGCCGGTGACCGTGCCCACGGCGCCGAGGAATCGAATCTTCATCGGCGGATCTTACCGCGCCGCGGGGGTGGGCGCAGCCGGTGGTGCAGCGTGAGGCGGCTCACACCAACGCCCCAAAGCGCCCCGGCCAGTCAAGGCTCACGCCGCCTGATCGAGGGCGAGCTCCTCCGCCGGGAACTCAAACCGGGAGGGAGGATCGCCCGCGTAGTCGGCGTCGGTCAGCTCAATGCGCACGATCTGTTGGCCATTGGCGCCAAGATCGCCGCGGTCTTCGATGACCACCGCGTTCCATCGGTTGTTCAGGATGGAGGGCGGTCGCCCCAGTCGACGAGCGCTCATCTCACACCCTTTGAGACGATAACGCCACGGCGCGGCGCCAAGCCCCAGGGAAGTCGGCGAGCACCGCGTCCATCAGCGTGGCGAGCCGGTCACAGGCGCGGCGCCAGCGAAGCACGTCGGCGCGCCTCAGGTGAACACGCCCGCCGCCGAGGTCCAGCAGGCTCGCCGCGCTGAGGTCTTGATGGGCGATGGCGTTGCGCCAGACGTTGAGCTGCTCAAGCTGGGCGCGCCAAACCTTCGCCCTTCCCTCTCGCGTGAGCAGCGCGTCCCAGATCCTGAGGCCAAATCGGGCGAAGTCCGCGCCGATGTGGCCCGGGTTGGGGTTGCCCACATCGAGCTTTCGAGCCTCGACGAGGCGCGTATGCAGCAGCGAGGCCGCCCAAGGATCTTGGGTCGTGCGCCGTAGGTGGGCGGCGACCTCGGTGTGTAAGTCGCGGCAGAATCGCTGGAAGTGGGACGAGAGGATCAGCACGAACGCGAGGTTGAGCTGGTTCGCGGCGTGTCTGCGCGCCAGAGCGGTCTGCCCCGGGGCGGCGGCTGGCCGGCCGGAGCTGCGACCTCGCGCCAACGCTGGAGGGCGACAGGCCCACGGGATCCTCACGTTTGGGAGACGCTCCACTCCTACCGGGCTCCATGGGCGCACACAAACGCGCAGTCGCATACAAAACGCCGAAAAACACCAGAAAAAACCCCCGAGGGTTCACCTCGGGGGTCTTCATCGCGGCGGCGCCAGAGGGGGCGTAGGCCTTACTTCTTCTCTTCCGCCTCACGCTTGGCCTTCTCTTCAGGGGTCTCCGCCGGAGCCTCCTCCTCCATGTAGCCGAGGGCCTCCATCTGGGCGCGGGTCGCGGCGTCGATCTCGGCCTCTTGGGCCTTCACCGCGCCGCCCTTCGCCGCGCCGAGCTCTTGCGCCAGGATCGCCGAGAGCGCCACCTGCTTCTCGCCGTTCTTCCCGGCCTGGTCGCTGAGCTCGTTGGGGTCGTTGCGCATGTCGTACAGCTCCTCGGGCTTGAGGCCGCGAGGGTTGCCGTCGTTGGCGACGATGTACTTCCAGCCGCCCTGAATCACGGCGGTGATCTGGTTGCCCTCAAAGTCTTCTTCAGCGATGACCGTGCGGGAGAGCTTCATGGGGTCGAAGGCCGGCGCGGCGGGCTCGGCGGGGGGCGCGGCGGGATCAACGGGGGCGGCGGGGTCGACCGGGGCCGGGGGCGGCGCGAGGAGCTGGGTGTACCCGGCGCGGTCGGCGTCCTCCAACAGGCTCTCGCCTTGCCACATCGGGGAGGGCTCCGCGCCCGCCAAGGCGGCGAGGGTGGGCGCCACGTCGATGCTGCGCACGGTCCAGGGCACACGCGCCCCGGCGAGCTCTTGGTTGGGCAGCTTCACGATGAGGGGCACGTTCACCTGCTCCTCGTAGAGCGTCGTGCCGTGCCACCAGCCCTGGTGCTCGTAGAACTCTTCGCCGTGGTCGGCGGTGAGCACGATGGCGGTGTTGTTGTACCGGCCGGTCTCCTTGAGCCAGTCAAACAGCCGCTTCATCTCCGCGTCCATGTAGCGGATCTCGGCGTCGTAGGTGGCCTTGAGGTACTCGACGTCGGCGGGGTCGGGGCGCTCGTGCTCGGCGCGGCCATACCCCTTGCCGTTCCAGGGGTGCTCAAAGTAGGGGTCGTGGGGATCCATGAAGTGGATCATCAAGAACCAGCGGCGCTGGCCTTGGGCGTCGATGAACGACTTGGCCTCGTCCACGACGACGTTGGCGGGCTGGTAGAAGTCTTCGACGACCTTGTGGTCACCCTTGAAGCGCTCGCCGACCTTACGCAGCACGCTGTACATCGAGAGCTGGTACACCGACTCCGTCGCGAAGAACGGCATGTTCGGGGCCAGGTACTTGAAGCTGTCGAAGCCCTGATGGAAGTTGAACGACTGCGTCACGTTTGTGTTGTTGGGCATGCCCGCCGTGACGTAGCCCGTGCGGCTGAGCACCTCGGCCACCGTCTCGACGTCATCGGGGAGCACCGAGACCTTGAGCGCCGTGTTGTGCGCTGAAGGCAACATCGAGGTGTAGAGGCTCGCGAAGCTGGCGCGGGTCCAAGAGGCCTGGGCGTGGGACTCCTCAAAGAGCAAGGAGTCCTTGGCCAAGCCGTCGATGTTGGGGGAGATGTCGGCGACGGGGTAGCCGTAGGCGCCGAGGTGGTCGGCGCGCAGGGTGTCTACGACGATGAGCAGCACGTCGGGGCGCGTGGCGAGCTCTTGGCCCTGCTGCTTCTCGGGGGTCAGGCTGCCAGCGCCGCCGCCGCCGGGGGCGAAGGAGAACGCGGCGCTGATGACGGCGACCGCCCCCCACAGCGCCAAGGAGCCTTTGGGCTGCAAGAGGATACGCAGGGGCGTCTTGGTGAGCAGGATCGGCCCCAAGAACAGGCCCAGAAGGGAGATCCCGCCGAAGATGGCGAGCAAGGTGAGGTTGCCGCTCATGGGCACGCCGGCCTCGGCGTAGATCACCTTGTTGGCGATGTACCGGCTGATCACGAGGCCAAGGGGCGCGAACACGCCGAAGAAGCCCAAGGCGTAGGCCAGCGGCTCGCTCACCTTGTCGGTGATCTTGGAGAGCACGGCGAGGCCGACGCCGACGCCGAGCCCCATGGCCGCGCCGATGCCCGCGTAGAGCACCGCCGCGTAGAACAGCGCCACGTAGTCGCTCACGGCGCCCGCTGAGGACAGCACCCACAGGGCCTCGGCCTCGCCGACCAGCGTCCCGGCGACTACGCCAGAGAGCAGGCCAATCGTCACCTTCCGAATCATCTCGGCTCCATCACGTTCGCGCGGCGTCATCTCCCGCGCCGCCTCAGGCTAACCCAAGCGCGTGGGGTTCGCCGCTGGGGTTCCAGGGGATCTTCTGAGCGGCGGCGCCACAGCCGGGCCGGTTTGGGGTAGAGAGGGGCGATGCTGCGCGCGATGAACCTGGTCAAGAGCTTCCACGATCCCGCCGGAGGGGTCGTCCACGCCGTCGCTGGGCTGTCCTTGGCGGTGGAGCCGGGCGTCATCTACGGGCTCCTGGGCCCGAACGGCGCTGGCAAGACGACGACCTTACGGATCCTCGCCACCTTGACCCGGCCTGACGCGGGAGAGGTTCACATCGGCGACATCGACGCCCTTCGGCACCCCGTGGAGGCCCGCGCGCGGATGGCCTATGTGCCCGCAGAGGGTGGCCTGCCCGCGCGGCTCTCGGCGCTGGAGGCCGTGACGCTCTTCGGCGAGGTGCAGGGTGTGCCCAAGGCCAAAGACCGCGCGATGGAGCTCCTCCACTCCCTCGGCGCCGGGGCCTATGTGGGCCGGGAGTGCGCCCAGCTCTCGACGGGCATGAAGCGCCGCGTCGTGCTCGCCCGGGCCTTGATGCACGATCCTGGGCTCTTGCTTCTGGATGAGCCCACCGACGGCCTCGACGTGCAAGGCCGCCTCGACGTGCTCCAGCTCATCCAGAGCCTCGCCGCCGAGCGCCGGGCCGTCGTGCTCTCGTCTCACATCATGGGCGAGGTGGAGCGGGTGTGTCAGCGGGCGTGCATCATCCATCGGGGGCTCAAGATCGCTGAAGGCAGCCTGGATGAGCTGCGCGCCCTGGGCGGCGCTGAGGCCTTGGACGACGCCTTCGTGGCGCTCCTGAACGCCGAGCCCAAGCCTTGAACACCGCCGTGTCCCCTCCCCTCGTCAAGGCTTGGGGCCTGCTCACGATGTCGGTGCTCACCCGCACGCTGCGGGAGGGGCTGGTGCTCCGGGCGCTGATCTGGCCCGCGCTGATCATCGCGCTCACGCTCTTGATCTCGGCCACCTTCGTCGCGGGGCTGTACGCCTCAAAGAGCGCCGCCGTGCCTGAGGTGGCCCTGGCGGAGGTGCTCGTCGCCAAGGGGCTAGACGCGCGGGTCTACGCCGATCCCGAGGCGGCGTTTGTCTCCGGTGAGGTGGACCGCGCCGCGTTTGAGGACGCCGAGGGCTGGGTGCTCCTCGCCCGGTTTGACGGGGCGTACACGACGATCATGGAGTCGGAGCTCCGCGCGCGCCTGGGCGCGGCGTGGCGGCCGATGATCATCCCCCGGGCC
Organism: Deltaproteobacteria bacterium; assembly: GCA_016717595.1. GTDB lineage: Bacteria > Myxococcota_A > UBA796 > UBA796 > CAJQPC01 > JADKFE01. The sequence goes on from JADKFE010000019.1 coordinate 43,685, forward strand.
GGGCGAAACGCCGCGTTGGGGCCGACGACGCGGCTGCTCGTCGGGCTGCTCGCCGTGCTGTTTGTGCTCTACGGCGTGGTCTTTGGCGCGGGTGGGCTCAGCCGGGATCTACAAGACGGCAGCCTCGACGCCGAGCGCGCCTTGCCCCTGCCGAGCTGGGTTCACGCCGCGGCGCGCCTGAGCGCGGCGGGCGTCGCCTTGAGCGTGGCGTTCGCGGCCTCTGTGGGGCTCATTCACACGATCTTGGGGGTCAACGCGCCCTTCGCCTGGTGTGTGGTCGGCGGGCTCTCGGGGCTCGGCGGCGCCGCCATGGGCTTGGGGCTCATGGCCCGGGCGGGCCGGGCGGAGTCGCTCTCGGGGCCGCTCAGCCGGGGGCTCGTCGCCGTGACGGGGCTCATGGCCTTGGGGTACTCGGCGCCGACGATCGGCCGGCAGCTCCCCGTGGCGAGCGTCGGCGCCTTGGTGCGGGGCGATCTCCCGGGCGTTGGCGCGGCGCTGACGACGCTCTTGTTGTGCGCCCTCGCCGCCTGGATGTTTGACCGGAGCGCCCGGTGATCCGCCCAGCCCGCGTCTTCGCCGTCGCCCGGCGTGATCTCAAGGTGGTCCTCGCGGGCAAAGGCTCCTGGCGCCTCGGCCTCACCGCCTTGGCGCTGCTGCTGCCCGCCGGGGCGCTGCCGCTGCCTGAGTTCAAGACGCCCTTGGAGATCGCCCAAGCCGCCGGGGACATCCCGCCGAGCTTGGCCGACCGCATCCAGCACAACCCACGCTTCGGGCTGAGGATGGAGGGCGAGGCCCCGGTGCTCGTGCACACCAGCCGCGTGCCGCCGCCGCTGCGGGAGGTGCTCGACACCTTGCCCGGTGAGCCGACGGTGCGGTTTGATCTGCGGGCTACCGAGTTTCCGGTTCCTCAACGCGGGCTGCTCCTGGCGCTCTTGAGCCTCTCGTTGTTGACCGGCCCGCTCACCGAGAGCCTCGCCGGAGAGCGCAGCCGCAAGACCTTGTTGAGCCTGCTCACGGCGTCGATCTCCCGGGGTGAGCTGGCCTTGGGCAAGTGGCTGGCCTGGGCCGGGGTGTCGAGCGTGATGACCCTCGCCGTCGCGCTCAGCGGGCGGGTGACCGGGGCGATGCCGCTGGGGCTGTGGTGCCTGGGCTTGCCCCTGGCGAGCGGCATGGCCGCGGCCTTGGGCCTGTGGTTGGGCCGAGACGCTGAAGATGAGGTGGACGGCGCCGCGCGCACCCTCCGCGCCCTGCCGGTGATCGCCCTGGGCCTCTTTGGCGCCGCCTACGGCCTCAACATGGTGAGCCCCGGTCTGGGCGCCGTCGTGCCGCTGGGCGGGGCGCTGTTGTTGGCCGGAGGGCTGCTCACCGGGGTCACACCGGTGATCGGGGCGGTCTTGAGCACCGCCTTTGGGGTCGGCGCGCTCGTGTGGGGCGTGGCCCGGGCGCTCGACGCCGAGGGTGACCCGCGCCCCTCCCCTGCCCTCTCCGAGCTCAGCCACCTCGGCGTCGGCGCCGCGGTGTGGTGGCTGCCCGTCGCGGGGCCCGCGGCGTGGGCGTTGGCGGGCAACCCCGACCTGGGCCAGAGCCTCTCCCCGGCGGCCGGCGTGGCCGTGGGCGGCGCGCTCTTTGGCCTCTACGCGCTTGTGGAGGCCCTGCGCCGCCACTGGAGCCTGGCCGAGCTGCTCAACCTGCCCACCGAGGGGGTTCGTAGCCTCTACTTTCCTCGGGCGGCGCTCGTCGGCGTCGCCTTGTCGTTGAGCGCGGCGGCGACGGCGGCGCTGCCTTTCCCCGACAACGGCTGGCTCTACGCCATTCGCCTGCGCCTGAGCGCGGGCCTCGACCCCGGCTGGGCGGGCTGGATCCCGGCGATCGTGGCCGTGGCCGGGCAAGAGCTGATGTTCCGCGGGCTCTTGCAGCGCGCCGTGGGCCCCCTCCGGGCGGGGCTGTTCTTTGTGCTCGTGTGCTCACCCCTCGATCCCCTCCGCGGCGCGGCGGCGGCGGCGGCCTTGGCCCTGCTCGCCCAGCGCGGCGGCGTGCCCTTGGCGCTCATCGCCCGGCTGGCCTGGGCCCTGGCGCCCGAGTCGCTGTCCATCGCCAGCCCCGGCGGGGCCTGGGTGGCCCTGGCGGTGGCGGTGGGCGCGGCGGCCTTGGGGGCGGAGCGACCGCTGGGGTTCTTGGGGAGGAGGTAGAGTGTGGGGTGGGGCGCCGCCCCGCGCCGAGAGCAGCCAAGCGCCGCGCGCTGGGTTACATGCCCGCGCACCCCTGGAGGCCCGCTCCCCCATGTCCGGCACCCCACCGACCGGAAGAAAGCCCCCCTGGATCAAGGTGCGGCTGCCTACAGGCGAGCGGCAGGCCCGCTACAACCAGGTGCGTGAGCGCGCCCGGGATCTCGGCCTGCACACCGTCTGCGAGGAGGCCAAGTGCCCCAACATCGGCGAGTGCTGGGGCGGCGGCACGGCCACGTTTATGGTGATGGGCGACATCTGCACCCGGGGCTGCCGCTTCTGCGCGGTCACCACCCGGCGCAAGGGCGGGCCCCTCGATCCGCTGGAGCCCCAGAAGGTCGCCAACGCCATCGCCGAGATGCAGCTTGATTATGTCGTCGTCACCTCCGTTGACCGCGACGACCTCCCCGACCAAGGCGCGGACCACCTCGCGGCCTGCATCCGCGAGATCCAATCGCGCAACCCGCGCACGCTCTTGGAGGTGCTCATCCCCGACTTCCGGGGAGATCTCGACCTCTTGCAGCGGGTGATCGACGCCGAGCCTACGGTTCTGGCCCACAACGTCGAGACGATCCCGCGCCTCACCGCCAAGGTGCGCGACCCCCGGGCCACCTGGGATCAGTCCGTGGCCGTGCTCGCCCATGTGAAGGCCACACGCCCGGCGATGTTCACCAAGTCCTCCCTGATGGTGGGCCTCGGCGAGACGCTGGACGAGGTGGTGGACGCCATGCGCGCCCTTCGCGCGGTCGGGGTCGACTTCTTGACCCTCGGCCAGTACCTCCAGCCCACGCCGCTGCACCTCAAGATCAGCGAGTATGTGACGCCGGAGCGCTTCGCCGAGTACGAGCGGCTCGGCCTCGACCTGGGCTTCACCTACGTCGCCTCGGGCCCGCTCGTGCGCTCTAGCTACAAAGCCGGCGAGTTTTTTATCCACCAGCACATCGAGGCGATGCGCGGACACAGCGCGCCTTCAGAGGGGAGTCCCGAATGGACCACACCGCCCACGCCGTGAGCCGCCCCCGGGCCTACGCCGACCGCCTCGCGGCCTTAGAGTCGGGCGCGCCCAGCGCGGTGAGCCTGCGTGAAGGTGTCGCGCTGGCGCAACATCACGCCTTGGCCACCGACGCCCGGGTGATGCTGCTCGGAGAGTCTGTGGGTCGTCTTGGCGGCGCGTTCGGCAGCTCTGAAGGGCTCCAGGCCCGCTTTGGCGCCGAGCGTGTGATCGACCTGCCCATCTCCTCCGCGGGCGCCGTGGGCCTCGCCATCGGCCTCGCGCTCGCGGGCAAACGCCCCGTCGTTGAGCTCGGCGGCGCCTTGGGCCCGGCCTTGGGGCAGCTCCAACAAGAGCTCGCCGCGCCTGGGGCCGAGAACCCCACGCCCATCGTGCTGCGTTGGGTGCAAGACACCCCCGACGCCCCCGTGCCCGTCGGTGTTGTGGCCGACGTCCACAACCTCCAGATCGCCCTGCCGTCTACCCCCCAAGACGCCCAAGGCCTGATCCTGGGGGCCCTGCAACAAGACGGCGCGGTGTTGATCATCGAGACCGTCTCTGTGCTCGGTGAAGAGGGCCAACACAGCGTCACCCCCGTGCCGATGGGCCGGGCGAATGTGCGCTGTGCCGGAGATCAGCTCACGGTGATCACCGCCGGATCCGGGGTAAAAGCCGCCTTGGCCGCCGCCGCGGAGTCCGAGGTGTCCATCGAGGTCATCGACCTCGTGAGCCTGCGCCCCTTGGACCTGCGAACAATCGTGGCCTCTGTGTCGCGTACAGGCCGGGTGCTCCTCGCGGTGGAGCCCGGCTGGGGCGCGATGGCGGAGGAGATCCTCGGCGCGGTCACCCGGGCGTGTTTCCTTCATTTAGAGTCGCCGCCCCAGACGGTCACCGCCTCGGCGGCGGCCATCGTCGAGGCCGCGTCTCAGAGCCTTCATTACTGATCCCCCCTTCGGCCCCCGCGGCCACCCTGCCAGGAGCGTCGTATGTTCGTGTTTCACCTCCCCGAGATCGGCGAAGGCGTGGTCGAGGGTGAGATCGTGCAGTGGCTCGTCAAGGTCGGCGACGTGGTCTCTGAAGACCAGCCCGTCTGCGAGATCATGACCGACAAGGCCACCGTCGAGATCTCCACCCCCAAAGGCGGCCGCGTGGTGCAGCTCTTTGGGAAGCCTGGGGACGTGATCAAGGTCCACAGCACCTTGGCGAACATCGACACCGACGGCAGCGCCCCCCGGGTGACCGTGCCGGAGATCCCCGTGCCGGCGCCCGTCAAGGCGGCCCCGGCCCCGACGCCTCTGGCCGTGGTGCCCCCCGCGCCCGTCGCGGCGCCCGCGCCTGTCGTCGCTGAGGTCCGCGAGGGCAACAAGGCCCTGGCCACCCCCGCCGTGCGCCGCCACGCCCGTGAGCTTGAGCTCGACATCCACGCCGTGCCCGGCAGCGGCAAAGGCGGCCGCGTCACCCATGACGATCTCGCGCGGTTCACCCAGCCCGCCGCCGAGGCCCCGGCCGTCGAGGCGCCCGCCGCCGCCGAGCCGGTCATCCCCGTCGCCGTGCCCCAGGCCGCGCCCCAGCCCACGGGCAGCGAGACGCACATCCCGATCATCGGCCTGCGCCGCAAGATCGCCCAGCAGATGGTGAAGGCGTACAGCACCGCGCCGCACTTCACCTACGTCGATGAGATCGACATGACCGATCTTGTGGCCCTGCGCGGCCGCCTCAAGGGCCGGGCCGAGGCCAAAGGTGTGAAGCTCACCTACATCCCGTTCATCATGAAGGCCCTGGCGGCGGTGTTCCGCGAGTTCCCGAACGTCAACGCCAACGTCATCGAGGATCCCTTCACGCTCGTGGTCAAGGGCGACGTGAACATCGGCGTGGCCACGGACAGCCCCCAAGGTCTGTATGTGCCGGTGATCAAGAACGTCGAGCGCAAGAGCGTCCTGCAGCTCGCCGCCGAGCTTCAAGACGTCACCACCCGCGTTCGTGAGGGCAAGGTTCGTGTGGATGAGCTGCAGGGCGGCACCTTCACCATCACGTCCGTGGGCAACATCGGCGGGGTGTTCGCCACGCCGATCCTCAACCACCCCGAGGTCGCTATCCTCGGCGTGAACAAGATCGTCAAGCGCCCCGTGGTGCGGGACGACCAGATCGTCATCCGCGAGATGTTGTACCTCTCCCCCAGCTTCGACCACCGCATCATCGACGGCGCCGTGGCCGCCCGCTTCGTCTCGGCGCTCAAGGCGCTGTTAGAGGATCCCGACGCCCTCTTCTTGGAGATGGCCTGATGTCGATGCGTGAGGCGATACGCCAGGTTCGAGACGCCGCACAGACGCTCAACGCCCGCGGCCCCAAGCCCTTCCCCATCGTGGTGCAAGGCTTGGAGGCGGTGATCGTCGGCGGCGTGCTCGGCGTTGAGCGCAAAGACTGGATCGTGCCCGGCCTGCGTGAGCGGGTGGGGGCGGTCTTGCGGGGCTGCCCCGTGGAGCGTCTCGCCGACGCCTCTGTGGGCGCGCGACCGTATCGAGTGGCCCCGGTGAGCCAAGACCCGGCCAACCGCCTCCTGCACGCCGTGGGGCTCAGCCTCGCCGAGCGGGATCGGGCGACGCTGTGTTTTGTGGGCCAAGGCTCGGCCTCCTGCGGGGCGTTCCACGAGGCGCTCAACTTGGCGGCGCTCCACCGGGTGAACCTGATCATCGTGGCCCACACCTGGAACCTGGATGAGCCCGGCGCGCCCCTGGCCCGGCAGCTCGCGGGCACCTTGGCGTCCAAAGCGCCTGGCCTTCGGCGTTCACGCCACGACCGTCGACGGCGGGCTCGTCACCGCGGTGCTCTCGGCGGTGGCCGAGGCCCGGGCGCACGGCGGCCCCCACCTCATCGAAGCGCGGCTCCATCGCGGCGACGACCCTCTGCGGCGCGCTGAAGAGGAGCTCACTGAGCACGAACCCTCGGCGGTCGCCCAGACGGGCTGACGCCTCACCCCCAGGAGAAGTTTTATGGAGACCCGCAGCTATGACGCCGTGATCATCGGCGCCGGCCCCGGCGGCTACCCCTGCGCCATCCGCCTCGCCCAGCTCGGCGTGAAGACGCTCTGTATCGAGAAGGAGTACTGGGGCGGGGTGTGCCTCAACGTCGGCTGCATCCCCTCCAAGGCGCTCATCACCGCAGGCAAACGGTTCCAAGAGATCCGTCACGCGGACACCATGGGCATCGTCGTTCAGGGTGAGCCCACCCTCGATGTGCCCAAGCTCATCGCGTGGAAAGACGGCATCGTCAAGAAGCTCACCGGCGGCATCAGCCAGCTCCTCAAACAGAACGGGGCTGAGCGTCTCGTCGGCCACGCGCGCTTCTTGGCGCCGGGCCGCCTGCAGGTGGAGACGGCTGAAGGCCCGGTCATCGTCGAGGGCAAACACATCGTCATCGCCACGGGCTCAAAGCCGATTCAGATCCCCGGCTTCTCCTTCGCCGATGACCGCGTGATGGACTCCACGAAGGCCCTGGCCGTCACTGAGGTGCCCAAGCGCCTCGCGGTGATCGGCGGCGGCTACATCGGCTTGGAGCTCGGCAGCATGATGGCCAAGGTGGGCAGTGACGTCACGGTCATCGAGATGACCGACGGCCTCCTGCCGGGCTTTGATCCCGAGGTGGTGCGGGTGCTCAACCGCTCGCTCAAGAAGGACAAGGTCAACGTGCGCCTCAAGACCAAGGCGCTGGGCTGGGAAGAGGGCGACGGCGTGGCCTTGCTCAAGGTGCAGGGCGCTGATGGCAAAGAAGAGGTGCTGGAGGTCGATAAGATCCTCGTCACCGTGGGCCGCTTCCCGCTCACCCAAGACCTCGGCCTGGAGAACCTCCCCGGCTTGGAGATGGACGGGCGGTTTATCCGCATCGACAAGCAGTGTAAGACCAACCTCCCCGGACTGTACGCCATCGGCGACGTGGCCGGGCAGCCGATGTTGGCCCACAAAGCCACCCACGAGGGTGAGGTCTGCGCTGAGGTCATCGCCGGGCACAAGGTGTTCTTGGACCACAAGCAGGTGCCCGCCGTGGTGTTCACCGACCCCGAGGTCGCCACGGCCGGCATGCAGGAGCACGAGGCCAAGGCCGCGGGCTTCAACGTGAAGGTGGGCCGGGTGCCCTTCGCCGCCATCGCCCGCGCGCTCACAACAGGCGAGTCCGACGGCTTCGTGAAGATCATCCTCAACGCCGCCGATGAGCGTGTTTTGGGCGTGACCATCGTGGGCCCCCACGCCTCAGACCTCATCAGCGAGGCCAGCCTGGCGATCGAGATGGACGCCGAGGCTCTGGACATCGGCCTCACGATTCACCCGCACCCCACGCTCTCGGAGGCCCTGATGGAGGCCGCCAAACACGCCCGGGGTGAGGCTGTGCATGTGATGAACAAGTAGGCGCTGACCCGGCGCCTAAGCCCGCAGCCCCGGCCACAGGATCTTGTGGTCGGGGCTGTCGTCGTCTTGGGGAGCCCTTCACCAACCCGACATCAACCTCACCCTTGCGTCAGGGCCCGATCAGGAGGATCATGGTGGACCCCACTGGAGGTCCGATGCGATCTGCCCTGCCGCTCCTGCTCCTGTCGTTCACCCTCACAGCGGCGGCCCTCGCGACGGAGCTGCCCAAGTCGGCAGAGCAGCACCTCCACCCCAGCCCGATCCCAGGCGAGCCCGCCACCGTCCCTGGCGCCTGCCCCGCCCCGCGTGGCCCCGGGAAAGGCGAGTGGAAGACGAACACGCTGCCCGAGACGGCAGAGCGCGCCGCGGCCCTCGCCGCCTTGGAGTCGTGGGCCTTCCCCGAGATCAGCGCCGAGGCCGAGGCCAACCGCCAAGGGGTGCGCACCGACGGGCTCCTGATCATCCACGGGGGTGAGATCGTCTATGAACGATACGGACGGGGCTTCACCGCGGACACCCCACACCTCACCTGGTCCGTCTCCAAGACCTACACGGCCACCCTCACCGGCATCGGCGTTCAGCGCGGGCTGTTGAGCTTAGACGACTCCATCTGTGAGCACCTCACCCCCGTGGACCCAAGCCACTGTGACACGACGGTGAAGGATCTGTTGGAGTTCGGCTCGGGCACGATGTGGAAAGAGAGCTATGAGGGCGCCCCGCCGACCAGCTCCTCCGTGGTGGCGATGCTCTACGGTCAGGGCCACGAGGACGTGGTCGCCTTCGTCACCGCCCAGCCCCGCCGCGTGGCGCCCGGGACGCATTTCCAGTACAGCTCCGGCGACACCAACCTGCTCTCTGGCGTGCTCGGCGCCGCGCTCACGCCCACGGGCGGCGATCAGTTCCCGTGGACGATGCTGTTTGACCCTCTGGGCGTCACCACCGCCGTGTGGGAGCGCGACACAAAAGGCACCTACATCGGCTCGTCCTATGTGTACGCCACCCCACGGGACATGGCGCGTCTGGGCATGTTGTGGCTCGACGACGGCTGTTTTCAGGGGGAGCGCTGGCTGCCAGAGGGCTGGGTGGCGGAGTCAAGCGCCGTGTCGGAGACGATCCAGAGCGGCGCCATCGACCGTGAGACCGGGGACGTACAAGGCCGCCAGGTCTGGCTCAACCTGCCCGTCTACGGCCTGGGAGACAGCACGCGGCCCTGGCCGGGCTCACCGCCCGACTTATACGGCGCCATGGGCCACTGGAAACAGAGCATCCTCATGGTGCCGTCTCACGACCTCGTGATCGTGCGCACCGGCGACGACCGCGACGGGAGCTTCTCTTGGGACACCCTCGTGCAGCGCTCCATCACGCTCGTGAACCCCACCGCCGGGCCGCCCCCCGCGGATGTGCCCGCGCCGGACAACATCAAACGCGCCCCGGTCCTGAGCGCCGACCCGATGGAGTTTGACACGGGGCTTCTGCGCATCGCCGCCAACTACGGCGCCAAGCTCGGCTGCTCCTGCGCCTTCGTGATGGATCGAGATGACGCACAGTGCGCGGCGTTCGTGAAGGCCAGCCCCGACATCGTGAAGGTGCGGTACGACCGTGAGAACAAGGTGGCCAAAGCGACGGCGCTGGGCGTCGTGCGCGCCACGGCGAGCTACCGAGGCCCTCGTGAAGGGTGTACAATCGATCCTTGAGGGCGCCGCCGCCCGTCACTCCACTCCCAGGAGCGTTGATGTTCTTCTTCTTATGGATGGTCACCCCAAGCTTCGCCCAAGTACACTCCGGCGACACCGGGTGGTGGGACGACTCCACCTGCGCTGGCGGCGAGAACGACGGCCCTGGCGAGTACCTGGGCGGTGAGAGCTGCGGCGCGCCGATCATGGTGGGGTACTGCACCTATCATTTTGGCGGCGCCTGCCCCGACCTTGACTCCTTTCGAGACGAGCTGCGTGAGCCGTATGGCTATGGGTACACCGGGCCCTGCTCACCGACCGATCCGGTGGCGTTCTCCGCCAACTTTAGCTTCAACGAAGGCGGAACCACCTACTATTTTGACCAGCTCGGCGCGATGGTCGGCGCAGAGGCCTGGTCGGGGCTCGGCTACGGCTGCTGCGAGGGCCACGAGGTGTACGACTGGACCTTCGGCGTCACCGGCCCCTGCACCCCTTGGGATCCTCGAAAGATGAAGTTTGACGACACACCGAGGACTCCACGGGCTGCGGCGGCGGCTGCGCGGTGGTGGGCGTCCTGGGCCTGACCGGCGCGCTGCGGCGTCGGCGGCGGTGAGCCCCCGCCACCTCTTGTTGTTGGCGCTGGTCACCCTCGGCTGGCCGCTGGCGGCGTGGTTTGGGCGAGATCTTGGCGTCACCGTGGCCCTGGCCTGCTTCGCGGCGCCCACAGCCGCCCTGGCCTGGGCCCTGGGGCCTCGCGCCGCGCCTGACGCGGGCAGCCTCGCCGGGCTCGGCCTCGGCGCCGCCGCGGGGCTCGTCATGGCGGCGGGGGCGCAGCTCGGCTTTCTGTGGGTGGCGCCGCTGTGGCCGGGGCTTGAGACGGAGATGTTGGGGCTCTACAGCCTCTTGGGCGCCGGGTTGGCCCCTTGGGCGCGCGCGCCGCTCGTCGGCGTCGTCGTGCTCGCTGAAGAGATCGTGTGGCGACAGGTCCTGTGGCTGCCGATGAAGGAGGCCTTGGGCGCGCCCCGAGCCCTGGTGTTGGTGACCGCGAGCTACACCCTCGCGCAGCTCGGCATGGGCTCACCGGCCCTCGTCGCCGTGGCGTTGGCCTGCGGCCTGGCCTGGCTGGGCCTGCGGATCCTCACCGATCGCCTGAGCGTGCCCATCGCCGCCCACCTCGTCTTTGACGCGCTCATCCTCGGGGTCTGGCCGATCGTCGGCTGATTGACGCCCCGGGCGGTGGCGACGGGCGCTCCGGCGTGCGACGTTCCACCGGCCGTTCAACCCTGGAGACTCCTATGACCCCCGTCGACTCCCTCGTGATCACCACCGGCAAGGTGGTCCTCTTCCACTACACGCTCCGGGATCCGGCGGGGGACGTGATCGACACCTCCTCAGAGGGCCCCCCGATGCCGTACCTGCACGGCGCGGGCAACATCGTCCCCGGCCTTGAGACCGCCATGAGCGGCCGCGCCGTGGGTGAGCAGTTTGAGGTGATCGTCGCCCCGGAGGACGGCTACGGCCCCCGCGAGCTGCCCGGCCCGCAGTCCATCCCGCGCAACGCCTTCCCCGCCAGCGCCCCCATCTCCGCCGGGATGCAGTTCATGGCCCAGCCCCCGGGCGGCCCGCCGATGCCCTTGTGGATCGTCGCGGTGCAGGATGACGAGGTGGTCGTAGACTTCAACCACCCCCTCGCCGGTGTGCCGCTGCACTTCACCGTGGAGGTCATCGACATCCGCGACGCCACGGATGAAGAGCAGATGCACGGCCACCCCCACGGCCCCGACGGCACCGGCGGCCATGACCACGGCCACGACCACGGCTGAGCGGCGCAACGCCGTGAGGCGCTTGGGTATACTGCGGCGATGAAGCTCTCACGTCGCAGCGCCCTCGGGCTTGGACTCGGCGGCCTCGCCGCGCTCACCCTCGGCGGGATCGGGGTCTCCCTCTCCCGCACCGTGCCGCGCTCCCCGCGCGCCCCGCTCCAGGCCTTAGACGCCCGGCAGTTCGCCGTGCTCGCCGCCGTCGCCGACCGGGTCGCCCCCGGCGACGGCAAGTTCCCGAGCGCCTGGGATCTGCTCGTGCCCGAGAAGATCGACGCCAACCTCGCCAAAGCCGAGCCGGGCCTGGCCGTCGAGCTGGGCATGGGGCTGTTGCTGCTAGAGAACGCCCTGGCGGCGATGGTGCTCGACGGCGAGCTGGTCACCTTCACCCGCCTCGACGCCGCCGGGCAAGACGCCACGCTGCAACGCTGGCAAGACTCGCCGATGCAGCTACGTCGCACGATCTACAAGGCGCTCAACGGCCTGTGTACGGCGACGTACTGGTCATCCCCGGAGATCTGGCGCCTCGTCGGATATCCCGGTCCTGGCGCGCACCTGGGCGTAAAGGAGCTCCCATGAGCGGGCAGATCATCGCCGCGGAGACCCTCACCGACGGCGCCACGCTCACCTGTGACGTGTGTGTGGTGGGCTCGGGCGCCGGGGGCGCCACCGTGGCCGCCGGTCTGTGTGAGGCGGGCCTGGACGTGATCTTGTTGGAGGAGGGCGGCTACCACACCCGCCGCGACTTCGACCTACAAGAGCAGAACGCCTACCCGATGCTCTACCAAGAGCGGGGGCTGCGCGCGACGGACGACGGCGCGATCACGATTCTGCAGGGGCGAAACGTCGGCGGCAGCACCACGATCAACTGGACGACCTGCTACCGCACCCCGACGCGCATCTTGCGCCACTGGGCCGACCGCTATGGCCTAGACGAGCTGGGCGGCGACAAGCTCAACCCCCACTTTGAGGCGATGGAGGCCCGGCTCAACATTCAGGAGTGGCCTGAAGAGCTGGCGAACGAGAACAACCGGCGGCTTCTGGAGGGCTGCCGGGCGCTGGGCTACCAGGTTCACGCGGTCAAACGGAACGTGCGCGGCTGCGCCAACAGCGGCTATTGTGGCCTCGGCTGCCCCCATGACGCCAAGCAGGGGATGCTGCTCACCACCATCCCCGACGCGCTCAGCGCCGGGCTGCGCCTGATTCACCACGCCCAGGCCGTGAAGCTCCAGCGCGAAGGCGCCAAGGTCACCTCGCTCAGCGCCCGGGTGAAGCGCCCCGACGCCCAGACCGACACCGGCGCGGGCTTCACCGTCAACGCCAAGGTGTTTGTCTGTAGCGGCGGCGCGATCAACAGCCCCGCGCTCTTGTTACGCAGCGAGATCAACCCAAACAAGCTCGTCGGCCAGCACACGCTCTTGCACCCCGTCGTGGCGATGCCCGCGATCTATGAGCAGGCCATCGAGGGCTGGAGCGGGGCGCCGCAGTCCATCGCCTCGCATCAGTTTGTGGATCGGGGTCCGGCGATGGGCTTCTTTATGGAGGCCCCGCCGCTCAGCCGATGCTCGCCGCGAGCGGCTTTTATGGCTTCGGCAAGATGCAGATTGACTTCTTGTCCCAGCTCCGCCACGTCGGCGTGATGTTGGCGATCTGTGTGGATGGCCTCAACGAGACCACCCCCGGAGGGACCGTCTATCTGCGTCGCGACGGGCGAATCGGCGTCTCGTACCCGCAGACCCCGGCGCTCGTCGAGGCCTTCAGCTTCGCCCACGACGTGCTCGCCCGCGTCACCTTCGCCGCTGGCGCCCGCCGCGCGACCACCCTGCACCCCCAACCGCTGGAGCTGCGGGGCCCCCAAGACCTCCCCCGGCTGCGTGAGCGCGCCTATGGGCCCTTGGCGCACTCCATCTTCACCGCCCACCAGATGGGCGGCTGTCGGATGAGCGCCAGCGCCACAGAGGGCGTCGTCGGCCCCGATCACCGCGTGCGGGGTCAAGACAACCTGTTCGTGATCGACGGCTCGGTGCTGCCCACGGCCTTGGGCGTGAACCCGAGCCACACGATCTACGCCTTGGCCCACCGCGCGCGGCCCATGGTCATCGACGCCGCCCGGGGCGCTTGAGCGGGCGAGGGGCGCTCGGGGCGCGGTATGATCGGCGGGCAAGGAGTCGCTGATGCGTGTCCGTACCCCAGAAGACAGCGGCAACGCCGATCTCATCGAGGTCACCCCCGACGGGGAGGTCACGCTGCGGCTGCGTCCCGACCCCTCGGGGCACCGCCAATGGTTCTATGTTGAGCTCATCAATGTAAAAAATCAAAGGGTCGTGGTGAACATCCAGAACGCCGGGGAGGCGAGCTGGCCCTTGGGCTGGGAGGGCTATCAAGCCGCGGTGCAAGACGGCGGCTGGCCGTGGGCGCGGGCCGATCGCACCACCTACCAAGACGGCGCGCTGCGGATTGAGCACACCGCCACCACCGACCGCCTCGCCTTAGCGACCTTCGCGGCCTACCCCATCACCCGGCACCAGGCGCTCATCGCCTGCGCCGTGGCCTCGCCCCGGGTGCGCCGGGAGGTGCTGGGCCGCACCCACGACGGCCGCCCGATGGAGCTGCTGCGCCTGGGCCGCGACGACGCCGAGGCGCCGCGGGTGTGGATCTTCGCCCGCCAGCACCCCGGCGAGGTGATGGCGGAGTGGTTCATGGAGGGCCTGCTCGCCCGGCTCGCCGACCCTGAAGACGAGGCCGTCGCCCGCCTGCTCAGCCAAGCCGCGCTGCGCCTTGTGCCCAACATGAACCCCGACGGCAGCGCCCGGGGCCACCACCGCGTCAACGCCAAAGGGGTCGATCTCAACCGCGCCTGGGCCGAGCCCATCGACGCCCCCGAGGTGGCCGCGGTGCGCGCCCGCATGGACCAGGAGGGCGTCGCCATCGCCCTTGACATCCACGGTGACGAGGAGGTGCCCTTCACCTACCTCATCTCCGCCCACGGCGCGGCCCGGTTCGACGCGCTCTTGGAGGCCGAGTTCAGCCGTTTCCGCGCCGCCTGGAACCAGATCGACCCCCTCGTGAGCCTCAAAGACGGCGCCCCGCCCCTCGCGCCCGGAGAGGGGCACCTGGGGGTGAGCACCAAACAGCTCGCCACGCGCTTCGGCGCCCTCGCCGTGACCGTCGAGATGCCCTATCGCAGCGCCGCGGGCGAAGAGTTCGGGCCCTCCCACGCGAAGAGCCTGGGCGAGTCTTGTGTGGAGGCCGTGCTCGCGGCCTTGGCGGCGGGGCGAGGCCGGGGCGCGGCGCCCAAGGCGACTTGACGGGGCGCTCCGCGTCGGGCAAATGGCAGCTCCCAACGTCGGAGACTGTATGCCTGTTCAGATCACCAGCATCGCGCCGCTGCTCCCCGTACACGAGATTGAGTCCGCGCTGCCATTTTGGGTAGACCAGCTCGGGTTCACCCTGATCACCACCGTCGATCACGAAGATCGCCTCGGCTTCGCCCTGCTCGCGAAAGATCACATCACGGTGATGCTCCAGACCCACGCGAGCCTGTTCCACGACGACCCGGCCCTGGCCGAGCGGCCCTCGCCGGCCATGCTCTACGCGAAGGTGGAGGATCTCGACGCGCTCATCGCCGCCACCGAGGGCACCACCACCGTCGTCGTCGCCCGGCGCACCACGTTTTATGGCGCCGATGAGGTGTTTTTGCGGGTGCCCGGCGGCGCCGTCATCGGCTTCGCCGCCTCCGCCACAGGCTGAGCGCGGCCACGGCGAGGCCCAAGGCCCCAGGCGCCGGGGACGAGGCGCACGACAGGCGCGGCTCTTTGGGGCGATCCACCTCCGCCGGGTCGACCGCCGTGTCGGCGGGCTCCTCCTCGGGCGGCGAGGTGTCCTCGGGCTCTGGCGCCGCGGGCACGCCGCCCTCGTCGAGGTTCTCGCCCAAGACCGCCTCGCTCAAGAGGCCCTCGGCGCTCTCCGCGGCGAAGACGGCGTACCAGGCCGTCTCCCCCGGCGTGAGCGTCGTGTCGATGAAGACCTTCTCTTCGCCGGGGGTCGGGCTCAGATCCAGCTCGAGGAGCTCTCCGTCGGTGGCGCTGGTCGGCGGGCCGTCGAGGCGCCGCACCAGCGCCGTGGCGTAGAGCGGCCTCACCCACGGGCTCGACCAGCGCACGGTGACCTCCTCCGCGTCGTCCGACGCGCTGAGATCTTGCGCGCGGTAGTGCCGGGGCGCGTCCGCGAGGGTGTAGAGGCACAAGGAGTCGAGCTTCCAGCCGCCGTACTCCAGGCCTGGGTCTGAGCTGAGGCTCCAGGTGAGCTGGGTGGTGCCGACCTCGGCCAGATCCCGCACGTCGAGATCCACCGCCGTCCACCCTTGGTCGAGGATCGCGTCAGCGCCGGTCACCCCGGCCTCGCTCGTCCACCACAAGACCGGCGCGCCGGCCTCCCAGCGCCAGAGCAAGGCCTGATCGTAGACGTAGGACTCCACGCTCAGCCAGCGCCAGAAGCGCAGCCGCGCCGTGGTGGCCCCGGCCCCGGTGAGGTCCAGCGCCGGGGAGGTCACCTGCTGGGCGTTGTTGGGCAGGTAGCGTCCTTCGCCGGTCACCGCCGTGCCCAAGACCTTGGCGCCCTCAAAGGCCACGTCGGGGTTGAAGGTGGAGCCCGCCTCAGGCGCGCCCACCTCCCACTGGTTGACCCAAGGCTCTCCCGCGTGGGGCCTGTCGGGGGTGCCGACGCCCGCCACCCAGCCCGGGGCGCCCCCCTCAAAGCCCTCACACCACACCGGCTCGGCGTCGCCCACCCAGAAGGTGTACAGCGCCGAGGCCCTACCGCCATCGGAGCTCGAGGTCTCGCCGGTGTTGAGGTCCGACCAGACGATGCGGTAGGCGAGCTGCGCCCCCGCCGGGGCCCGGGGCAAGGTCGCGGTGAGCGCCTCGGGGCCCCCTTCAGCGGGCAGGGACGTCCAGGTGAGGTCCTCCACCGCCGCGCCCGCGGGCGGATCGACGGTGTACTCCACGGCGATGTCCCCCAAGCTCACCAGGGCGCAGTCCACAAAGGGATCGGCCAGGGAGAAACTTACAGTGTAAGCCTCTGCGTCCGAGGGCTGGTCGTCCAGAGGAGTGTGGTCCAGCACCACCGCGGCGATGGGCGCGCCGCGCAGGCCGTGAAGGTCGAGCAGCGCGCCGAGCTCGCAGGCGTGCGGCGTGCCGTCGCGGAGATCGCCGTTGTCGTCATCGGCGTAGATCACCGCCTCGGCGAGATCGGTGAGCCCGGGCCCCAACGAGAGCGCGTCGAGGAACAGCAGGTCGGTCAGCTCCGCGCCCAGCTCATCGCCGTAGGTGTCGATCCAGGCGGTGCGCAGGTTCCACAAGAAGGATCCCCAGATGAGGCCGTCGTTGTGAACCTCGCCGTTGATGTCGGTGGGGTACACCCGGTCGGTGTCGAGCTCGCGGATGTAGCCGCCGTCACTCCGGGCGTAGGGCGCGAGGATGGGGTCGTCCAAGATCGTCGCCGAGACGAAGTCGGCGCTGCCTTCGCTCACGTCTCCGGCGAAGGTGCCCCCGGTGAGGATGTAGTCGTGAACGCCATGACCGTACTCGTGGAAGATCACATCCGCGATGCGACCGAGGTTGTTCGTGCCGCCGCCGCCGACGTAGAAGTTGATCGTGCCGTTGGTGTAGAAGGCGTTGCAGCAGGCCGTGTTGATGTCTACGGTCGCGGTGACCGTCTCGGGCAGCCAGGGGTGGTCGGGGCGGCGGTCGGTCAACCAGTCGTGAACGGTGTAGAAGTGGCGTAAGACGGACGCCGCGGAGTAGCTGATGTCGGAGCCCCCGCTGACCAGCTCATCGGTCACCCCCGTCGCGGTCACCAAGCTGCCGAGGCGGTAGACCTCTAGCCAAGGCCCGGTCATCGTCACGTCGTAGGGCGGCGTGCGGCTGTGCCCGCCCAGGCCGTCGGTGGTCTCCGAGCCCGTGGCGTCGGTGACCAGCACATAGGGCAGGGGCGCCTGCACCAAGGCGTCGCCGACGGTGCGCTCCTCAGCGGTGAGGTCGAGGTGCATTCGCCGGGTGTAGCGCAGGAGCGTCGCGCCGTCGCGGGCCCTAAAGCGCACCTCGTCACCGTCGGTCTCTACCCGCCCCAGACGCCAGATCAGGCGCTCGCCGTCGGGCACGGGCAGCCAGCGCTCCCCCGGGCGAGGCGCGCCGCCGAGAAGATCGGCGCTCAGATCAGGGCCGGGCTTGGGGCGATGCAGGCTCATCAAGGCGAAGCTCAGCTCGCCGCCTTTGGCGTAGAGGTCCAAGAACGCGCCCTCGATCAGCGCGCCGTTGTGGCGAAGGGCGTAATGCGCCGAGCGGCCGCGGGCGTCGCGGCGCTCCCGGGTGAGCACCAACGAGCCCGCGGGGAGGCCCGCCAAGGCCACGAGGTCGGCGGCGAAGCGGGGATGTTCCGCGAAAGGCACCCCGCCGCCGGAGAGCGACCGCGGCGTGTCGTCTCGCTCGTCCCAGCGCACCCGCCAGGATCCCCAGCGGTCAAAGAACGCCCGGGCGGCGGGGCTGGCGCTGAGCTGGGCCTGGGCCGCCGGGGTGCGGGCGAGGTGCGGTGTGGGCTCACCCGAGGGCAAAGGGTCGGCGGGATCAGGCAAAAAGCCGAGCAAGAGCCAGAGAAGCGGGCGCATCATCACCTCAAGTGGCTGGGCGGCGGCCCGGCGTCGTCTAGTATAGTACGCGAATTGGCCCACGCTGCACCCCTGCAGAGGCCGGAGCGCCCGCCCGATGATCGCCCCCCAGGTCCTCCTCACCGCGGGCGCCACCCGCAACCCCATCGACGCGATGCGGTACATCTCCGCGCGCAGCACCGGCTCCACCGGGGTCTGGCTCGCCCGCGCCCTCACCGCCCGGGGCGTCGTGGTGCACCTGCTGGGCTCCCAAGAGACCCTCCTGCGCGCCGGGCCCGACGACGCGGCGAGCCGAGAGGAGTTCGGCAGCACCCGCGACCTGATGGCGCGTATGGATCGCCTGCTCCACGAGCTCCCCGGCGTGGCGGTGGTACACTCCGCCGCCGTTGGCGACTACGAGGCCGAGCCCCGGGCCGACAAGATCCGCTCCGGCCAAGCCACGCTCACCCTCACCCTGCGCCCCACGCCGAAGATCCTCGATCACGTCAAGCTCTGGAGCCCCGAGAGCTTCTTGGTGAGCTTCAAGGCCGCCGGGCCGGGCACCACCGCCGAGGGCCTACGCGCCTTGTGTGAGGGCCAACGCCAGCGCACGTCGAGCGACATGGTGCTCGGCAACGTGCTGGGCTCCATCGGCGCCACGACGGCGATCTGTGATCCGTCCGGCTTCACCCCGTTTGACGACCGTGACGCGGCCTTGGCCACGATCGTCAACAGGGTGGCGGACGCCGTCGCGCTCAGGCGACGTTGAAGAAGCCGCGCTTGTCGAGGTAGCTGAGCACCTGCTCGGCGCAGGCGTCCACGTCGTAGAGGTCCGTGCGCAGCTCAAGCTCGGGGCTCATCGGCTCCTCGTAAGGGGCGGAGATGCCGGTGAACTCGGGGATGAGGCCCGCGCGGGCCTTCTTGTACAGGCCCTTCGGGTCGCGGGACTCGCAGACGTCCAAGGGCGCGTTGATGTAGACCTCGATGAACGTGCCTTCAGGCATGATCACGCGGACGTTGTCGCGGTCGGTGCGGTAGGGCGAGATGAAGGCCGTCGTGGTGATGATCGCGGCGTCGGCGAAGAGCTTGGCGACCTCGCCGATGCGGCGGATGTTCTCGTTGCGGTCCTCAGGGGAGAAGCCGAGGTCCTTGTTGAGCCCGAAGCGGATGTTGTCGCCGTCGAGCACGTACGAGACGCGACCACGCTCCAAGAGGAGCTGCTCAAAGCGGCGGGCCACCGTGGACTTGCCCGAGCCTGAGAGGCCCGTGAACCACACCACGCAGCCCTTCTGGCCAGCGGCGCGCTCACGATCTTGGCGGGTCACGACGCCGCCGTGCCAGGTGATGTTTTTGCTCTTGGGGGGGGTCATCGTGTCCTCCGGCTCATTCAGAGACGAGCGGTGATTGTAGAAGAAGTGCAGCGATCTCAGGGGCGGCCCCATAACCGCTCCGGTGGAGGACGGGCCAACGCGCCGCGTGGATCATGGAGATGTCGCGCGGGGCCACGCTCAATCAGATAGAAGGGCGCCTATGCTGCTCGATGAGGTAGAAGCCTTCGCGCGTGTGGTCGAGGCGGGCTCGTTCACCGCCGCCGCCCGCGCCGCCGGTGTGCCCAAGTCCAACCTCAGCCGCGCCATCGCCCGCTTAGAGGCCGAGCTTGGCGTAGAATTGCTGCGACGCAGCACGCGCGTCGTGCGCCCCACCGAGGCCGGTCAGCGCTTTTATGAGCGTGTGAGTGAGCACGTCGGCGGGCTGCGCGAGGCGATGAGCGCCCTGCATGACGAAGAGGTTGAGGTGCGTGGCCTCGTGCGGATCACCGCGCCCGTAGACATCGGCCAGACCCTCCTGGCCGACACCGCCGCGGCCTTTCTCACCCGGCACCCCAAGGCCCAGCTTGAGGTGGAGCTCTCGTCTCGGGTGGTGAACCTGCTCGAAGAGGGCTTTGACTGTGCGCTTCGGGCCACCGCGCGCATGAAAGACAGCTCGCTCATCGCCCGGCGCCTGGGCCAGACCACGCTCAAGCTCTACGCCTCGCCGGCCTACCTCGCCAAGAACGGCGCCCCCACCCAGCTCAGCGAGCTCGACGCGCACCAGACGATCACCTTCAGGTCGGGGGGCTCTGGCGGGATGCTCGCTGAGGTCACCTCGGGCTCTCGGCTCTTCGCCGGAGACTTCGGCTTCGTTCGCGCCAGCCTCCGCGCCGGGGCGGGCATCGGGCCCCTGCCCACGTTCTACGCCCAAGATGACGTCCACGCGGGCCATCTGGTGAACGTGATCCCCGACTGGAGCGAGGTGCCCGCCACGCTCTACTTCGTCTACCCCGCCACCCGGCACCTGCCCCGGAAGGTCGCCGCCCTGCGGGATCTCCTCGCGGCGCGGCTCTCCACCCAGCTCGGCTGACCATCGCGGCCCGCCCGGCGCCCCTCGGCCTCTGTACGTCAACCCCTCCCGCTGAGGCCCCCGCCCGGGGCGTGCTGTTGATGTTGGGCTCCGCGGCCCTGTTCGCGGGCATGGCGCTGGCCGTCGAGCAGGCCCACCGCCTCGACCCAAACCTGAGCGCCTGGGTGAGCACCGCCGTGCGCTCGGTGGTGAGCCTGCTGGTGCTCTTCGTCTTGGTGCGCGGGAACCCGCGGGGTCTCTTGGGCGACGCGCGCCCGGCCTTGTGGGCCCGAGGGCTCCTGGGCGCGGTGAGCCTGCTGAGCTACTTCGCGGCGATCTCCATGGTCGGCGCCGGAGAGGCCACGTTCTTGATGCAGACCAGCGCGGTGTGGATCGTGATCCTCGCGCCGTTGGTGCTCAAGGAGTCGAGCCCGCCGCTCATCTGGGCCGCCGTGGTGATGAGCCTCGTCGGCGTGGGCCTGCTCATGGGCGCGTCCACGGATGAGCCCGACCTCTTTGGCCGGGTGCTGGGCCTCTGCTCAGGCCTCGCCGCGGCCGGGGCGATGCTCTCCGTGCGCCGGGCGAGCCGCACCAACACGCCCACGGTGATCGTGTTCTGGTTCAGCGCCATCGGCACCCTCGTCACCCTGGTGGTGCTCGGCGTCTCCGGCGCCACCTTGCCCCAGGCGCCAGAGGTCTGGGCGGCGCTCCTCACCGCGGCCTTGGCCGCCACCTTCGCCCAGCTCTTGATGACCAGCGCCTACCAGGTGGGCCGGGCGCCGCTCGTCGCCGCGGCGGGCTCAAGCTCCCCGCTCATGGCGGCCTTGGGCGCGTGGTGGGTGTTCGGACAGCACCCAAGCCCACGCGCCCAGCTCGGCATGGCGCTGATCTTGGTGAGCGGGGCGGTGATCCCGCTCATCACGGCCACCCGAGGCGGCCCCAGTCACCCGGCCGCCTCGGCGCCTCACGCGAAGTAGCGGGCCTAACGCACGGCGATGGGCACGCGGCGGGGGCGGGCCTGATCCGACTTCTTGAGGTGGATCGTGAGCACGCCGTCGCCAAGCTCCGCGCGTAGGCCCTCGGCGTCTACGCCCTCGGGCACGGTGACGGCCCGGGCCCACTCCGTCGCGCGCTGCTCCACGGAGACGGCGCGGTCCTCGCAGGTGCCCTGAATCTCACCCCGGAGCTTGAGCACGCCGCGCTCAAGCTGCAGGTCGAGGGTCGAGACGTTCACGCCGGGCACGTCCGCGATGAGCAGGAACTCTTCAGGGCCCTCGTAGAGATCCAGCCGAGGTCGCGCGGCGAGGCGCGGGCGCGGCTGGGCGGGGGCGGTGGAGGTGAGGGAGCGGCTGGACTCAGCGGTGTCGAGGCTCATAGGATCTCCAGAGACGAATGGGTTGTTGATGCAGGTGAGCTGCGTTTGGGAGGCCGCTCAGGCCGCCTGGACGGGGATCGACCGGCGGCTGGCCACGCGGCGCGGCAGGGTCAGCGTCAAGACGCCGTCCTCCAGGCGGGCCTCGGCGGCGCCTGCGTCGAGCTCTCGAGACAGCGCGAAGCTGCGGGAGAAGCGCCCGGCGCGACGCTCGCGGTGAAGCGCGGTGTAGCCCTCGGGCAGCTTGGCGGCGCGGGCGCCGGAGACGGTGAGCACATCGTCCTCGACGTTGATCTCAAGGTCCTCCTTCTTCACGCCCGGGGCGGCGAGCTGCACGATGATGGCGCGCTCCCCCTCAAAGATGTTGACCGGCGCGGCGCCGCCGCTGACCCGCTCGGAGTCAACGCCGCGGGTGAGGCGGTCGAAGGTGTCGAGAGAAGAGAGGGTGCGATCGAGGAGCTGCAGGGTGGTGAGCATTGGACGTACCTCCGGTAAGGGCCGTGAAATTCGGCCATGAACGCTCGTTTTGGAGCAGAACCGCTTAGCAGCAGCGGATGAGACAAGGCTGTGCACGTCTCTGAAAAGCGTCAAGGGGGCGGTGTGTTTTGGAGATCGCCCCGCGGGTGGGGAGATCGCCCCTGCCCCTCGCCTTGCGTTCTGGCGGGTTCGCGTGGTAGCGTCGGCAGGTTTCACCCCTCCCCACCGAGCAGGAGCCCTCCTTGTCGGACCCCGTCTCTGCTGACCGCCCCATCACCGACTTCGAGAGGCGCTTCGGGCACCCGCCCGGGCTCTTCGTGCTGTTCTTCGCCGAGATGTGGGAGCGTTTCTCCTACTACGGCATGCGCGCGCTCCTCGTCTTCTACATGACGAAGGGCTTCTTGGGCTATGGCGACTCCGAGGCCTACAGCGTCTATGGCGCCTACACCTCGCTGGTCTACGCCACGCCGTTCATCGGCGGCGCCTTGGCCGACCGCTTCTTGGGCGCCCGGCAGGCCGTGGTCATCGGCGGCGCGCTCATGGCGGCGGGCCACCTGTTGATGACGATCGAGCAAGACACGGCGTTTTTTATGGCGCTCGCCCTGCTCATCGTCGGAAACGGCTTCTTCAAGCCCAACATCTCCACGATGGTCGGCGCGCTCTACCCCGAGGGCTCGAGCAAACGAGACGGCGGGTTCACGCTGTTCTACATGGGCATCAACCTCGGCGCGGCCTTGGCCCCCCTGCTCTGCGGCTACGTCGGTGAGACCTACGGCTGGCACTACGGCTTCGGCTTGGCCACCATCGGCATGCTCATCGGCCTCGCGGTGTTCGTCGCGCCCCAGGTGCTCACGCAGATCCTCATCCTCGCGGGCTCCGTGGCCGCGGCGGGGATGATGGTGTGGGCCGGTTGGGAGGACAAGATCATGCTCGGGGTGAACGCGCCGGTGGCCTTGGCCCTGCTCGTCGCCGCCGCCATCGCCGCCATGGCTGTGGGACAAGGCGCCGTGCCCGACGACATCGGCCGCCCCAAAGACGCCAACGCCCAGCACCGCGCCGTGCTCGGCCCCCTCACCGCCCGCCAGACCATCTTCGTCTCGATCGTCGTCGCCGTGCCGCTCATCGCGTTCTTGGTGCAGGACGGCCCCCTCGCCGGGTATGTGCTCACGGCCTTTGGTGGCCTGGCCATGCTGAGCCTCGTCATCGAGGCCTTCCGCAGCGACAAGATCGAGCGGGAGCGCCTCCAGGTCATCTTCGTGATGATGTTCTTCTCGATGCTGTTCTGGGCCTTCTTTGAGCAGGCCGGCAGCTCGATCAACAACTTCACCGACCGCAACGTCGACCGTGTCGTCGAGGAGCGTGTGGTCACCGCCGCCGAGGTCGGCCAGACCGTCAACCTCACGCTCACCCAAGAGCAGCTCGGCCTCACCCAAGAGGGCGCGGTCTTCACCTTGACCGACCTCGACAAGGCCCGCGCCGAGGCCGGCAGCGGCAACGACGCCACCCGGGGCTGGGTGATTGAGCCCAGCCACGTCGGCATGGGCGTGGGCGGCTCCGAGCTCAAGGCCTCGGTGTTCCAGGCCACAAACGCCATCTTCATCGTGACCTTCGGCCTCATCTTCACCGCGTTCTGGGGCTTCTTGGGCAAGCGGGGCCTAGAGCCCTCTACCCCGGTGAAGTTTGGCCTCGGCCTGTTGCAGCTCGGCATGGGCTTCGGCGCCTTGTGGCAAGGCACCATGGTGGCCGACCCCCGGGGCATGGTCGGCATGTCTTGGCTGATCTTGGCCTACTTGCTGCACACCACGGGCGAGCTGTGCCTCTCCCCGGTGGGCCTCTCGATGATCACGAAGCTCGCGCCCCAGCGCATCGTGAGCACGGCGATGGGCGCGTGGTTCTTGGCCACGGCGTTCTCGGGCTTCTTGGCCGGTCAGATCGCCACGCTCACCGGCATCGGCGGCCACGGCGAGGAGGGCGCGAACCTCATCCCCGCGCCCATCGAGACCCTGCACGTCTACGGCACCGTGTTTGGGCAGATCGGCGTGGCCGCGGGGGCCAGCGCGCTGTTCATGTTCGCGCTCTCGCCCCTGCTCAACAAGTGGATGCACATGAACGCCGACGACCTCAAGGGCGGCGGCCACTGAGCCTTCGACCTTCACTACAAACGCACGAAGAGGCCCTCCTGGGGGCCTCTTCTCGTCTCAGCCGCTCGGGTTTACTGCGCGGCGGGGGCCGCAGGCGGAGCGGCGGCGGGCGCGGCGGCGGGCGCGGCGGCGGCGCCCTCTGCCGGGACACCGGCCACACCCGGCTCAATCGGCGTGCCGCCGGGGCCCGGGTTTGTCCCCGTGGGCGGGTTCACGGCGTCCGCAGGCGCCGGAGGCGTCACCACCTTGGAGCAGTCAAGCTCGACCCCGGCGAGGTCGGCCACACGTTTGACGGCTTTGGTGTCGTTGTGGAAGAAGATCGCCTCCTCAGGCCCCGGCGCGCCGTCGCCGTCGTTGTCGGGGAAGGCCAAGACCACGACATCATCCCCCTTGGGCACCTTGAGGGTGAACTCGCCGACCTTCTCCACCTTGTGCTCGGTGATGAGCTGGGGCGGGCTGTCCGAGGGCGCGGCGCCGCCACCATCGGCCGGGGGCGGCGGGAAGATGTGCACCACGAAGGGGCCGGGGTTGGCCTCGCAGATGATCTTCCCGGCGAAGGTGATCGTGTCGGCGGCGGTGGCGAGCTGCTCCTGGGTGAACTCAGGCTTCACCGAGGCCGGCGGCGCGCCGCCCGCGACGGGGCCGCCCACACCAGGGGCGCCAGGAGCGCCGGGAGCGCCCTGACCGGGGGCGCCGCCTTGGGTGGGCGCGCTCGCCGGGGGCTCGGGGCAGGCGGTCAGGGCGATGAGCGCCGCAGGAAAGATCCACAGGGCGCGCGAGATCAGCTTGGACATACGGGAGGTCACCCTCTTTGGAGACGTCTCATTCTACGCCACGCGCGCCGAGTTGTGGAGCGCTCGTCAAGCGACGGTCACGTCCGCGCTGAGGTAGACGTCCTGAATGCCGTTGAGCAGGGCGATGCCCTCGGCCCGTGGCTTCTGGAACGCCTTACGCCCGGAGATGAGCCCCATGCCGCCCGCGCGTTTGTTGATCACCGCGGTGCGCACGGCCTGGGCGAGATCGTCGCTGCCCGTAGACGCGCCGCCGGAGTTGATGAGCCCCACCCGGCCCATCTGGCCGTTCGCCACCTGATACCGGCAGAGATCGATGGGGTGATCGCTGCTCAGCTCGGTGTAGATGCGCTTGTCGAACTTGCCGTAGCCTGAGCTGCCCATGTTGAGCGCCTGGTAACCGCCGTTGTTCTCAGGCAGCTTCTGCTTCACGATGTCCGCGCCTAAGGTGGCGCCGAGGTGGTTCGCCTGGCCGGTGAGGTCGGCCGCGGTGTGGTAGTCCACGCCGCCGCTCTTGAACTGGTTGTTGCGCAGGTAACACCACAAGATCGTGCCCATGCCGAGATCGTGGGCCTTGGCGAAGGCCCGGGAGACCTCCTGAATCTGGCGCGTGGACTCCGATGATCCGAAGTAGATCGTGGCGCCAACGGCGACGCAGCCCATGTCGTAGGCCTGCTCGATGCTGGCGAACATCACCTGATCGAACTGGTTGGGGTAGGTGAGCAGCTCGTTGTGGTTGATCTTGAGGATGTAGGGGATCTTGTGGGCGTAGCGGCGCGCGGTGAGCGAGAGCACACCCAAGGTAGAGGCCACGCCGTTGCAGCCGCCCTCGACGGCGAGCTGAACGATGTTCTCGGGGTCGAAGTAGTCGGGGTTCTTGGCGAAGCTCGCCCCGGCGCTGTGCTCGATGCCCTGATCCACCGGCAAGATCGAGACGTAGCCCGTGCCGCCCAGACGACCGTGGCCGAAGAGCTGCTGCAGCGAGCGCAGGGTGCGCACGTTGCGATCCGAGGGCGCGAAGATCCGGTCCACGAAGTCGGGACCGGGCAGGTGCAGGCGCTCTTTGGGGATGCCTTTGCAGGTGTAGGTGAGCAGGGACTCAGCCTCAGCGCCCAGCAGCTCTTCAAGCTTGAGGTTCGACATTCACGGCTCCTTCACAGGGGTGGTCACAACCTTATCGTAGACCGCCGCCGTGTGCAGGGCGCACATCAGGGCTTGAGGAGCGCCAGCCAGAGCTGCTCGTTGAGGAGCGCCGGGTGACCTCGCCACAGCATGACGCCGTCCCGCACCACCATCGCCGCGGGGATGCCCGCGACCTGGGCGCGCTCGTAGAACACGCCATCCTCTTGGGCGACGGCGTAGGTGATGCCGTTCTGGAGAAGAAACTCGGCGGTGTTCTGCGCTGTGCTCGTCTTCGTGAGGCGGGTGAGCGCGAGCACCTCGACAGGCTGACCGGCGACCTCGGTGAGGCCCTGGAGCTTGGGCAGCTCACGCTGGCAATGTGGGCACCACTGCTCAAAAAACACGATGAGGGTGACGCCTTGGTCGAGGTGCAGATCGTCGGGCCCGCCGGAGAACCACTGGAGGATCCCCGGCGGCGCGCCGACAGGCTGGCCGATGAGCGCGAGCTCTTGGCTCATCCGAAGGGCCTGGGTGGCCGTGCGGGTGGTCGGGTAGAGGCCCATCAGCTCATTCAGGGCGAGCTTGGCCTCGTCAAACTCCGCACGATCCGTCGCGTCTTTGCCCTGCTGGTAGAGCACCCGGGCGCGCTCCTCGTCGAAGGGGCTCGCCGTGGCGCCACCGCCAGGACGCCCCTGGGCGCTCTCCAACGCGGCGACCCGCGCGGTGAGCGCGGCGAGCTGGGCGTCGGTCTCGGCGTGTTGGGCCCGGTGCGCGCGGCAGCTCCCCAGGCCCATGACGAGAAGAACGAGGCCAATCCAGCCGAAGAGACGTCTCACGTCACCTCCAAGGAGACCGCGCCAGCATACACGACTCGCCGAAGGTCCCAGAGACGACGACGCCCCGCCGAGGCGGGGCGTGTCACACAAGATCCGCGAGGACGATCAGCCCGCCAAGAAGGCGTTGATCATGTCCTCAGAGAGCGAGGCCGGGTGGCCACGCCAGACGATCTCGCCGTTCTTGACGACGGCCGCGGCGGGGATGCCCGAGACGTTGAACTGCTCGGCGACGGAGCCGTCCTCTTTGGCGGTGGGGTAGGTCACCTTGTTCTCGTCCAAGAAGGCCACGACCTTCTCTTCAGTGGCGGACTTGGTGATGCGGGTGAGGCCGACGATCTCCATCTTGCCCTTGTACTTCTCGGACATCTCCTGAAGCTTGGGCACCTCACGCTGGCAGTGGGGGCACCAGACCTCCCAGAAGACGACGAGGGTGGTGCCCTGGTCGAAGTGGATGGCCTTCTCGGTGCCCGTGTACCACTTCTCCATCGGCTTGGGGTTGGCGACCTTCTTGCCGACCACCTCAAGCTCCTGCTTCGTGCGCAGGGCCTTCTTGGCGACCTGGGTGGAGCCGTAAGACTTGAAGATCTCGTCGATGTCGGCCTTGGCCTTGGCGATGTTGCCCGCCTTCATCGCCTCGTCAGAGGACTTGATGAGCTCCGTGGCCTTCTTCTCGGCCTCGGGGTCGAGCTTGACGGCGTTGCCGCCGCCGGCCGCGGGGCGGGCCTCAAGCTCGGTGACCTTCTTCTCAAGGGCGTCCAGACGGACGGTGAGCTCGTCTACCTCGGCCTTCTGCGCGCAGCCGGTGAGGAGAACAGTAAGAGAGAGCGCGACGATCATAGAACGCATTGGGGTGAATCTCCGAGCGATGGCGGATGAAGGACCGGGAGGTGGCAGGGACTCCTCCGATGCAGACACGGTATCCGGGTTTCGTGTGGCCTGCACGCAGCGAGCCCTGTTGCGCCCTACGCGGCGAGGTGACACCTTGTTTCAGATGGAGCCAAGATGAGCGACCAAGAAGGACTCACGGAGCACAACTTCCTCATCGACGCGACGCGCGAGCGCCTCGCCGTGGGCTCGCCGTTGTTTGAGGAGGGGGAGCACGGCGAGGAGCTCTTCGTCGTCGTCAAGGGGCGAGTGCTGCTGAGCCGCAGAACCCAAGCCGGTGAGAACGTGGCGGTGGCCACGATTCAGGCCGGCGGCGTGCTCGGCGAGATCGCGCTTCTGCAGCCCGGCCCCCGCAGCGCCAGCGCCATCGTCACCGAAGACGCGGAGATCGTGCGGGTTCACCGCCGCATGCTCCTGGAGCGCCTCATCGGCCGTGATCCCCTCGCCCGCGCGTTTCTGCGCGCCTGCGCCCAGCTCCTCATCTTGCGCCTGCGCCGCGCCCGCGACCTCGCCGGAGCCCTGGGGGCCTATGAGCGCGGCGAAGGGGACGCGGCGGTGAACGCCTGGCTCGACCGTTATGACGCCGTAGGAGACGCGCTGGTGCTCGACCCCCTCAAGCCGTGGCTGCCCCGATGAGCCAGAACCTCGTCGCCGCCCTCGCCCGTTTTCGCCCCTTCTCGGAGCTGCCCCTGCGCGCCGTCGCCGACGCCAGCCGCTTCGTCGCTGTGCAGCGTATGGACGTCGGAGACACGATCTTCAACGCCGGGGACGTCGCCGACACGCTCATCCTCATCGTCTCGGGTGAGCTTCGCCTCGTCGCCCCCAGCGGCCGCGCCGTAGACACCGTGCGCCCCGGCGAGACCTTGGGCGTCACCGGGCCGATGTTGCCCTCGCGGTACACGATGTCGGGCATCTGCGGGAATGAAGGCGCGCTGATCTCGCTCTCGGCGGAGGCCCTCAACACGCTCTGGGAGCAGATCCCGCCCGCGGCGGCGCTCTTGGAGATGGCGATGGCGGCCTCGGTGGTGC
This sequence comes from Deltaproteobacteria bacterium, assembly GCA_016717595.1. Lineage (GTDB taxonomy): Bacteria > Myxococcota_A > UBA796 > UBA796 > CAJQPC01 > JADKFE01. The sequence continues at coordinate 72,469 of JADKFE010000019.1, forward strand.
CCGAGCTTCGGGAGGCCACGGAGGCCCTCGGCGCGCGCCTGACCACGCCGATCGAGAGCGTGCGACACCCCCGGCTGCGGCGGGCGCTCGCGCCCCGTCGTTGACCGCGGCGTAGGTTAGAGGGGCCGCTCGGAGGTGACGATGCCCGTACAGACCACGCTGCTTGTTGACTCGACCCTCACATCAGCCCAGACCGCGCCCACCGTGGTGCTCGTGGGCCGCGCCGCCCGGCTGCAGAGCGACCAGCTCAGCGCCCTCTCCCCGATCCCCGCCGAGAGCGCGCGGCGGATGTTAGCCGAGCTCGACAGCGGCGACCAGGGCGCCTGGACCTGCACCTTCGTCGGCGCCCGGCGGATCGTGCTGATCGTGCTCCCCGAGCCCTGCTCTCGGTACAACAGCCCGTCGCGGGCTTGGGTGATCCCGACGCTCTTACGAAACGCCAACCTCAAGGGTGACGCGGCGATCGTGCTCGCCGTAGACGAGTCGAGCCACGGCCTCGCCGCCTGCCTCGCCGCCGCGCGGGCCTTCTCTCAGTACAGCGTCCGGTCGAGCCCCGTGGAGTCCCGCCGGGTCACGCTGACGGCCTTGGCCCCCGACGGCGTGGTGGACCACCCCTCCCTTGGCGCGGGGGTAGACGGCGTGCGGCTGGCGGCGCGGCTGTTCGACATGCCCTGCGCGGCGCTGCACACCGACGCGCTCGTGGCCGAGGCCGAGGCCGTCGCCGCGCGCACAGGCGCCACGGTGCGCACGGTTCTGCGCGGCGAGGCGCTCCGTGACGAGGGCCTCGGCGGCCTGTGGGGCGTGGGCAAAGCGGCCACCCGCGGCCCGGCGCTGGTGCTCTTAGAGAAGCCCGGCGCCTCCGCCGACTCCCCTACCCTCGCCTGGGTCGGCAAGGGCCTCGTCTACGACACCGGCGGCCTCGCGCTCAAAGGCAAAGAGGCCATGCCCGGCATGAAAGGCGACATGGGCGGCGCGGCGGCGGTGCTCGGCGCGTTTGAGGCGGCCTGCCGCGCGGGCGTGCCCCAGCGTGTCCTCGCCCTGCTGTGCATCGCCGAGAACGCCATCGGCCCCGACGCCGTGCGCCCCGACGACGTGCTCACGATGTACTCCGGCAAGACCGTCGAGGTGAACAACCCCGACGCCGAGGGCCGCCTCGTGCTCAGCGACGGCCTCGCCTGGCTGCTCAAGAACCATGTGGTGGACGAGGTGATCGACCTCGCCACCCTCACCGGCGCGATCACCGGGGCCGTGGGCAAGGTCCACGCCGGGGTGTACAGCAACGATGAGGGCTTGGAGCGGGCCTTGGTCCACGCCGGGCGCGCCGTCGGAGAGCCGCTGCACCCGCTCATCTACGCCCCGGAGCTGTGGCGGAAGGAGTTCAAGAGCGAGATCGCCGACATGAAGAACTCCGTGAAGGATCGGAACAACGCCTCCTCCGCCGCCGCGGCGCAGTTCATCTTGAGCCACATGCCTGAGCATGGCTGCCCGGCGTGGGCGCACCTCGACATCGCCGGGACGGCCTGGGACGGCGAGGGGCGCGGCACGGGCTTCGGCGTCGGCGTGCTGCTGGAGCGGGCGCTGAGCCGCTAAGCCCGCGCGCTCACCAGGTCAACACCGTGACGCCGACGAGGCCGAGGCTCACGAGCCCGGCCCCGATGGCGCCCGCGGCGAAGCCGTTCGTGCGGGCCTGCAGCACCTCCAGCTCCTTCGAGTCGTCCGTCGTCTGGAACTGCTGCTCATAGCCTCGGGCGACGGCGTAGAGCCCCACGGCGGCGAGCGCCGTGCCGCCGGTGGCCGAGATCAGCCCGATGTGGGCCCCTTGGCGCCCGCCTGCGTCCTCAGCGCGGCCCCAGGTGGGCAAGGCGTAGCCCGCGGGCAGGTACAAGGTCTCGACGATGGCGCCGTCGGGCTCAAAGACCTGCAGCACCGCCGCGCTGCCAACCCCACGCGGCGCGCCGCGCACGCCGCCGACGTTGATCCAGCCGCCTCGGGGCGCGATCGGGAACTGAAGATCCCCCTCGTCAAGCTGCGCGGCCTCGGAGTAGGCCTCGATGAGCGGGTGACCCGGCGGCGCGACGTGCTCAGGGAAGGTGTACCCGGGCTCTAACTTTCGCGCGGCGTGAAACTCCGGGGCGACCTGGGCACGATCCCCCGACGCGAACGCGTAGAGCCCCATCAGCCGATGAAACGCGGCGGCGTCGCCGGGGCCGACGACCTCCTGCACACAGGGCAGACGGGACATGGCGTCGGCCCGCGCGGCCTCCAAGGTGGCCATGTCGAGGTTCGCGAAGGCCGCCTCGCCTCGGGCGCTCTGCTCACGCAGCTCGACGAGGCTAGAGACAGTCTCACATCCGCGCGCCGCCCAGGCGGGGGTGGAGACGCTGATGGCGACGGGGACGAGGACGAGCCAAGGAGACATCGCGCTGAGCCTACGGGGTCGGGCCGGGCGCGTCAACCTTCACCCCACGCTTGTCGCCCATCTCTTGGCGAATCCTGACCGGGCTCGCCGCCCAAGAGCAGATCGGGCAGGCGGTGAGATCGTGGCCTCGCGCGGGGCAGTGTTCGCGCCCAAAGTAGATGATCTGGAGGTGGAGGTCATTCCAAGAGGCCTTGGGGAAGAGCGCTTTGAGGTCGCGCTCGGTGTCCTCGACGGTCTTGCCCCGGCTGAGCCCCCAGCGCCCCGCGAGGCGATGAATGTGGGTGTCTACTGGGAAAGCGGGCACGCCGAAGGCCTGGGCCATCACCACCGACGCCGTCTTGTGGCCGACGCCGGGCAGAGCCTCCAAGGCCTCAAAGCTCGCGGGCACGACGCCGCCGTGTCGCTCCAAGAGCAGCCCCGAGAGCGCCTCGATGTTGCGCGCCTTCGTCGGCGCGAGACCCAAAGGCTTGATGAAACTCAGGATCTTCTCTTGGCCAAGGCGAAGCATCGCCGCGGGATCCGGCGCGGCGCCAAAGAGCGCCGGGGTCACCTCGTTCACCTTCTTGTCCGTACACTGCGCCGAGAGCAGCACCGCGATGAGCAAGGTGAAGGGGTCGTCATGCAAGAGCGGGACGGGGGGGCTGGGGTAGAGCTCGGTGAGGAGCTCTTGAATCCGCGTCGCTTTGTCTCTACGCCGCATCGTCTCTACGCCTCATCGTCTCTGCGCCGCTTCCTGCGACCTCGGCGCGCCAGCCGCATCTCGCTTGGCGACTACGCTGCCGTGTGTAGTCTTGCGTTCTATCCGAACAGCCGCGGACACGGGAGCCAAGAACCGATGGCCATACCCCTCACCGCCGGGCCCCCGGGCTCGGACGACGACAAGAAGACCAGGACTGACAAGCAGTCGGGCGTCGCTGTGAAGGAGCGCCCCAAGGTCCAGCAGCCCAAGATGTACAAGGTGCTGCTCCACAACGATCACTTCACCACCATGGAGTTCGTCATCTGGATCCTCCAGACCGTCTTTCGCCAGTCCGAGGCGATGGCGACGAGCATCATGCTGCACATCCACAAGACCGGAATCGGCGTCGCGGGTGTCTTCCCGCGGGAGATCGCCGAGAGCAAGACCCACAAGGTGCTGGAGCTGGCGAAGCAGAACGACTTCCCGCTTCAGTGCACCTACGAGGAGGCGTAGAACGCCATGCTCACGAAAGAGCTACAGGTCTCTCTGAACCTCGCCGTGCGTGAGGCCCAGCGCCGTCGCCACGAGTTCCTCACCCTAGAGCATCTGCTCTTCGCGCTGCTTCACGATCCGCGCGGAGAAGAGATCCTGGAGGCCTGCGGCGGCGATCTGCCCGGCCTTCGCGCCGCCGTTGACACCTGGCTCGACGAGGAGCTCGAGCCGCTGGACGGTGACGACGACTTCATGCCCGAGCAGACCTTGGGCTTCCAGCGTGTCATCCAGCGCGCGGCGTTCCAGGCCCAGTCCTCTAGCCAGAAGCAGATGGACGCCGGGAACGTGCTCGCCGCGCTCTTCCCCGAGCCCGACAGCCAGGCCGTCACCTTCTTGGAGTCCCACGGCATCACCCGCATGGACGTGCTCCAGTACATCTCCCACGGGATGCGAAAGGTCGGCGTGCCCCCCAAAGCGGGCGCCCCAAGTGGCGGCACCAAAGGCGCCAAGAAGGCCGGCGCCGGGGGCGGCGGTGACGAAGAGGGCGGCGCAGGGGCGGCGGCGGATCCGCTCTCGGCGTACTGCACCGAGCTCGTACAAGAGGCCGCGGACGGGCGCTTGGACCCCCTCGTCGGCCGCGTACAAGAGCTTGAGCGCACCATTCATGTGCTCGCCCGTCGGCGCAAGAACAACCCCGTCTTTGTCGGAGAGCCCGGCGTCGGCAAGACGGCCATCGTCGAGGGCCTCGCGCAGAGAATCCACGCCGGGGACGTGCCTGAGCTGCTCAAGGGCTGCCGGGTGTACAGCCTCGACATGGGCAGCCTGCTCGCGGGCACACGCTTCCGCGGCGACTTCGAGGAGCGCTTTAAGGCCGTCGTCGCCGCCATCGAAGAGAACCCCAAGTACATCCTCTTCATCGACGAGATCCACACCGTCGTCGGCGCCGGGGCCACCTCGGGCGGCACCATGGACGCCGGGAACATGCTCAAGCCCGCGCTCCAGCGGGGCCGCCTGCGCTGTATGGGCTCGACCACCTTCTCCGAGTACCGCTCGGCCATCGAGAAAGACCGCGCCTTGGCCCGTCGTTTTCAGAAGATCAGCGTCGGCGAGCCCAGCCTGGATGAGACGATCACCATCCTCAAGGGCCTCAAGGCGGGCTACGAGGCCCACCACAAGGTCACCTACACCGACGAGGCCATCGAGGCCGCCGCCAAGCTCGCCCAAAAACACCTTCGTGACCGCTTTCTGCCGGACAAGGCCGTGGACGTGATCGATGAGGCCGGGGCCGAGGTCCACCTGCGGGCCCTGGGCGAGAAGATCGTCGATGTCACCGTCGTTGAGGGCACCATCGCGCGGATGGCCCAGGTGCCCGCCCGCAGCGTCTCGGTCTCGGAGACCGACCAGCTCCAAGACCTCGCGCCGCGCCTCAAGTCGGTGATCTTCGGCCAAGACGACGCCATCAACAAGGTCACCACCGCGGTGAAGCTCAGCCGCGCGGGCCTGGGCCAGCCCGAGAAGCCCATCGGCAGCTACCTGTTCGCCGGGCCCACGGGCGTGGGCAAGACCGAGCTCGCCAAGCAGCTCGCCTTCGCGATGGGCGTGCAGTTCACCCGCTTCGACATGTCCGAGTACCAAGAGAAACACACGGCGTCGCGGCTCATCGGCGCGCCCCCGGGCTACGTCGGCTTTGACCAAGGCGGCCAGCTCACCGACGCCATCACCAAACACCCCCACTGCGTGCTCTTGCTCGACGAGATCGAGAAGGCCCACTCCGACATCTACAACGTGCTGTTGCAGGTGATGGACCACGCCACGCTCACCGACAACCAGGGGCGCAAGGCCGACTTCCGCAACGTCGTGCTCATCATGACGACGAACGCGGGCGCGGCGGAGATCGCCCGGCGAGGCTTAGGCTTCGTCGAGGGCAAGGGTGGAGACCGCGCGGGCGGCGCCATCGAGCGCCAGTTCAGCCCGGAGTTCCGCAACCGCCTCGACGCGGTGGTGTGGTTCGACCGCCTGCCGATGCCCGCGATCCTCCGGGTGGTCGACAAGTTCATCATCGAGCTTGAGACCCAGCTCATGGAGCGCCAGGTCACCTTTGAGGTGACTGAACAGGCCCGGACCTGGCTCGCCAACCGCGGCTACGACGAGCGGATGGGCGCGCGTCCGATGGCGCGGGTGATTCACGAGCACATCAAGCAGCCCCTCGCCGACGAGATCCTCTTCGGCAAGCTCAAGAGCGGCGGGCTCGTGCGCGTGGCCGTGCAGGCCGACGGTGAGGGCCTTGAGTTCGCCTTTCCGCCGGTGAGCGTCGGCGAGGCCTGAGCCCCAACGTTCGGCGTGGGTTTCCCGGTGTCACACCGGGCTAACCCGCGTCGTAAACGGTATACTGCTGCTCTCCTCGGAGGAGTCATGCGCTTCACGTTCGCCTCGCTGTCACTCGCCCTGCTGATCGGCTGCACCGCCTCTGGCGACGGCCCCGCCGCCGATGCCTCCAACACCGATGACGAAGACACCGCCGGAGAAGACCTCGACTTCCCCGACATTGAGCACTCCCCCATCGACGGTGTCCAGGTGATCGGCCAAGACCTCACCCTCTCCGCCCGCGTCAACGACCAGACGGGCGTGCTGTTGGTGAAGCTCTACTTCCGGCGTCAGACCGCGCAGAACTTCTCTGCCCAAGGCATGATCCTCACCGACCCCGAGACGGGCCTCTACCAAGGCACCATCCCCGGCGACGAGATGGGCAGCGCCGGCATGCACTACTACCTCGAGGCCGTCGACACCCAAGGCAACGTCGGGACGCTGCCCGAGGGCGCCCCCGCGGACTACTACAAGTTCGATCTTGTCGAGGCCGACCAGTAGGCAGACGCCAGCTCCTTCAGGCTACAATCTTGTCTCAGGCGCGCATGGTGACATGCCGCCGCCCCCACGGAGACGCCATGAATCGGTCCATCGCCCTGCTCTCAATGACGTTCTTAGGCCTCGGCTGCGAGTCAGAGAACACCGTCAAACGGATTGACGACAACAACGGCGGCGTGCCCACCTATGGTGACGTGTCGGGCCGCGTCTGTGACCCGACGGGCTTCACCTGGCTTGAGGGCGCGTCGGTGTACGCCAACCTCGCTGATCCCGAGACCGGGTACATCAACGAGGTCCGCAGCACCTTGAGCGACGACAGCGGCAACTGGCTGCTCACCGACCTCCTCGCTGGCGACATCGCCCAGATCTTCGTGCAGAAGGGCAGCGACCTCATCGAGTCCCACGAGGTCACCGTCATCAAGGACCGCCTCATCAAGCTCGACACGCCGTCCTGCTTCGACCCGCGCACCATCAAGGTGGCCGTCGTCTCCGGCAACTACGACAACTTCGACCGCGTGCTCGATGACATGGGCTTCACCGACTACAGCGTCGTCGATGGCCTCAACAAGAGCGAGCTCGTCGCCTTCTTGTCCGACCCCGCCGCGATGGCCGAGTTTGACCTGATCTTCTTCAACGGTGGCCACGTTGAGGACGGCGTCGTCTACGACCTCGACGCCCCCGACAACGAGACCGTCGCCCTCATCCGCCAGAACGTCGAAGACTACGTCACCACGGGCGGTCGCCTCTACGCCTCCGACTGGGCGTATGACTGGGTCGCCCAGATCTGGCCCTCAAAGATCGACTTCTTGGGCGCGGAGGCCAAGCCCGACGCCGCCCAGCTCGGCACGGCGCAGCTCGTGAACGCCGCCATCGCCGACTACGCCCTGAACGACTTCTTGGGTGACGCCGATCAGCGGATGTCCGTCGATTATGACCTGCCCGTGTGGCCGCCGATCGTCGGCACGTCGAGCACGGTCTCGGTTCATCTCACCGGCACCATCGAGTACCGCGAGAACAGCGTGACCCTGGCGCAGTCCAGCTCGCCCTTGCTCGTGTCGTTCAACGTCGGCGAAGGTAAGGTGGTGTTCAGCACCTTCCGTCTCGTCGCCAACAACAACGCCGACACCCTGCGCATGATGCAGTACGTCATGTTCGCCCTCTGAGGTCTGCCTGAGCGGCCTCGCCGCTCAAGAGCCTCCCAAGACGCCGATCCCACCTCCGGGGTCGGCGTCTTCGTTTGAGGTCCCGGCGCGCGCGTGAGGGTTGGGGCAGGGGCAAAAAAAAGAGGGCGCCGACCCTTTGGTCAGCGCCCTCACTCGCCCTCGGGCGGGTCGCTCAGTTCGCCGTGCCAGGCACCACGACGACGATGTCCAAGGAGTCGAGGAGCACGGTGTCATCGCCGATGACGTTGAGCGTCATGGTGAAGAACTGGTCGGCCTCGGTGGCGGCGACGGTGCCCAAGAAGTTCAGCGTGAAGGGCAGGCTCTCGATGCCCTTGTAGTCGATGCCCTCGTAAGACTCGGGGGAGATCGACTGCACCATGCCGTAGGTGTCGCCCTCGATGACGAGGGAGATCTTGGAGAACTCCACCGAGGACACGAGCTGCTCAACGGCGGTGACGATGTTCGTCTTGAGCTCCTCACCGAAGGAGGCGCCGCCCTGGGGCACGGCGAACACGAGCTCTTCATCCGCCTCACCGTCGCCGTCGAGGTCGGCCACAGAGCCGGTCTCTTGGGCGTAGCGGATCATCTCGGAGTAGGGGCTGTAGGGGCTGGTGCTGCCGTACGAGCCGACGTCGATGCCGATGATGTAGCCGCCGAGATCCGAGAGCGCCGCGAACATGTCGCTGGACGCCGCGTCTTGGGGGCAACCACCGGGCACCTGACGGATCGAGGTGTTGGGGGACTCGGGGTCACGGATGTAGATGTCGGTGGCGTACACGAGGATCGGCAAGGAGTAGTCGCGGAAGCCGAAGCCGCCGCGGGTGCCGGTGTCGGGCCAGGAGGCGTCGTAGCTGCCAGTCTGCTTCCCGCTGAACGGATCCGTTGAGGACTCGATGAAGGGCGGGACGTCGGCGCTGGCGTCGTATCGCCCGTTGCAGCCCATGTCATAGCCGATGCCCGTGATGCCTTGGTAGAGCGCCTCGACGGTGGACTCTTGGCCGTCACCACCGTTGTGGAGCTGCACCTTGTTCAGCTCGTCCTGCATCGCCGACTCATCTGAGGTGACCTGCTGCAGGAGGATGAAGGGCTTGTCGGGAGAGGAGCCCATGGATCCGAAGGGATAGTCGTCAAACTGGGCGAAGCCGAAGGCGACGTTCTCAAAGGTTTTGCCCAGCTCTACAACGATCTCAGAGAAACGATCGGCGGTGGCCGAGAGCGTGCTGCCCATAGAGCAGGTGGTGTCGGTCAAGAAGGCGATGTCGCCGTACTGAATCTTCAGCTCAAAGTCGAAGGACTCCTCGATGGAGGTGCGCTCTTCGACCTCGACGTAGATGCCCTCGATCGACGAGGTGGCGTCGAGGGGATCCGTGCCCGCGGCGACTTCAGCGCCGTCGGTCTGACCGTCGCCGTCGCTGTCGTTGTTCAGGGGGTCGGTGGCGGTGTCGGTGCGCTCGATGACGTCGGAGAGGCCATCGCCGTCGGAGTCGGTGTCGGCGCTGTCAAACTTGCCGTCGTTGTCGGTGTCGAGGGGCTCACCGCAGGAGCCAGACGCGCCGCCTTCGATGGCGTCCGTGGTGCCGTCATCGTCGCTGTCGAGGTCGCGGAAGTCGTAGATTCCGTCGCCGTCGCTGTCGATGGGCTCGTCGCGGTACTGGCTGGTGCCGCCCTCCCAGTTGTCGCAGAGGCCGTCGTTGTCGGAGTCGGTGTCGAGGTAGTCGGCGCGGTCGGTGCCGTCGGTGTTCACGGGGTTCGACGGATCACCGCCGATCTCCCAGCTGTCGAGGATGCCGTCGCCGTCGTTGTCGTCGTCTTGGAAGTCGGGGATGCCGTCTTTGTCGAGATCCCGGGGGTTCTCGGGATCTTCGCCGACCTCTTTTTTGTCGGAGACGCCGTTGCCGTCGGAGTCGTCGTCCAAGAAGTCGGGGATGCCGTCTTCATCGGTGTCGAAGGGCATCGTGAGGGGGTTGTCATCGCCCGCCTCGACGCCGTCGGGGATGCCGTCGCCGTCGGAGTCGGGGTCGTCTACGTTGGGGATGTTGTCCCCGTCGGCGTCACCTTCGCCCTCGTGTACGTCGAGGACACCGTCACCGTCGGCGTCTTGAACGATGGTGGTGTCAACCGTGCCGGTGTCAGCGCTGTCGATGACCGCCTCGTCCTTGGTGGTCCCGTCGTCAGGCGTACAGCCGAGCGCGAGGAGGAGGGTCAGGGGGGCGAGAAGGAGAGAGCTGGCTCGCATCGGTGTCTCCGAGGATGAGCGTAGGGGGCGGCAGTTCTGCGGAACCCCATTATACGCGGGGCGAGGGGGGGCTGTGACGCAGCGGCTGAGAATCGTGATCCCGTCGCTCAGGCTTCACGAGGCAAGGCGGCCAGCTCTGCGAGCAGGTAGACGTTCGCGGCGATGGCCTTTCGGAACACGCCCAGGTGAAGGGACTCGTTGGGGCCATGCGCCGTGGTGCGCGGGTCCATCACGCCGTTGAGGATCAGCGGCAGGTTGGCGTAACGCTGGCCGAAGATCGCCACGAAGGGGATCGAGCCGCCGACGCCGACGCGGCGCAAGGGGCTGCCCCAAGCGCGCTGATAGGCACGATCCGCCGCCTCAAAGGCCGCGCCGCGCGGGGTGTACAGCCAGCCCTCGCCGGACCAGCCCTTCGGGGTGACCGTGACCTGAACCCCGCCGGGGGGATCCTTCGTCACCAGGGCGGTGATCTCGTCGAGCATGCCCTGCTGGGTGTGCTCGGGGGCGAGGCGCACGGAGAGGAGCGCGCTGGCCGCTTGGCGCAGCGCGTTCTTTTTGCGGTCGAGGGTGGGGTAAGTGGTGGCGACGACGGTGATCGCCGGCTGACGCCACAGCCACTCCGCGGCGCTGCGGCCGGCCTCGGGCAACGAGCGCAGGCCGTCCATGATGTGCGCGCCGTCGCGGATCACCTCGGGGTCGATCGCCGCGGCGCTCGCCCGCCAGTCTTCAGAGACGTCGATGAGGCCGAAGGTGGGGCGCCCGTTGTCATCGACCAGCCGCGCGATGAGCTTGGCCAGGGCGGTGGAGACGTCGGGCACCATGTTGCCCCACAGGCCGCTGTGGCCATCGGCGGTGAGCGCCGCGCAGGTGATCTCGACCTCCATCAGCCCACGAAGGCTCACGGTGAGGCCGGGCACGTCCACCGACGGGTTCTCACAGTCGGTGAGCACCATCACGTCGGCCTCAAACACCTCGGGGTAGGTGTCCATGAAGCGGGTGAGGTTGGGGGAGCCGATCTCCTCTTCGCCCTCGATGATCAACTTCACGTTGCACGGCGGGCCGCCGGCCTCGTCGAACCAGGCCTGGAGCGCGGCGACGTGGGACATCCAGCCGCCCATGTCGTCGGCGGCGCCGCGGGCGTAGAGGCGGTCCCCGACGCGGGTGGCGACGTGCGGCGGGGTGTCCCAGCGCTCCCCTTTGACGGGCTGAAGGTCGAGGTGGCCGTAGATGAGCACCGTGGGCGCGCCGGGGCGGCCATGCCACTCGGCGACGACGATGGGCAACGCGCCGTCGAGCTCAAGCACCCGGCAGCCGTTCATCCCCAGCGCCGCGAGGTCGTCACGAACGCGCGCGGCGAGGCGGCGCACGTCGTCGAAGTGATCAGGATCACAAGAGATGGCGGGGATGGCGAGGTACTCGGAGAGGCGGGTGATGGCCTGCTCAAAACGGGCGTCGGCCAAGGAGGCGACGGCGTCGGTGGCGGGGTGCAGCATGGGGGCTCCTGGTCGGTTGACGCCTGTTTAACCCGCGCGCGGAGCCCTCGGGAGACGGGACGGCGACGGGCGCTCCTCGAAGTCTGATACCCTCTGGTCCACCATGGAAGGTCTCGATCTCGCGCTCGTGCTGACGGCGCACCAGCCCCTCGGCACCACGGAGTCCGCGCTGCAAGAGGCGGCGCGAGGCGTCTATGAGCCCGTGCTCAACGCGCTCACGGAGCACCCTGCCCTGCGCGTCGGCCTGATGATGAGCGGCGGCCTGTTGGACTGGCTCGACCAGCGGCAGCCGCGCCTGCTCGACCTGCTCGCCGCGCTCGTGGAGCGGGGTCAAGTCGAGCTGCTGACCGGCGGCTGGTCGTTCCCGTTCTTGGATGGCCTCCCCGAGCGGGACGCCTTGGCCCAGCTTCGCGCCCACGGCGACGCCTTACGCCAGCGCCTCGGCGCGCGCCCCAAAGGGGGCCTCGGCGCTGAAGACGCCTGGGACCCTGCCCTGATCACGATCTTCGCCAAGGCGGGTCTGCCTTGGGCGCTGGCCGACGAGCGCCTGCTCGACCCCGGCGGGCCGGGCCACGGGGTGCGCGCCTTGTTTATGGCCGAGCGTGACGGCCACGTCCTGCGGCTCTTGCCCAGCTCAGGCGCCCTGCGACCGCTGTTCACCCAGCCGAGCCCTGTGCCGCTGCTCAAGCTCCTCGCCCGCCGCGCCAAACAAGGCACCGAGGCCTTGGCCGTGGTGAAGTCCGTGGAGCGGATGGCGGAGAGCATGGGGCCGGAGCGCCTCGGCGCCTGGATTCGCGCCGTGGCGCGGGTGGTGGACGAGCAGACCCACTGGCTGCGCGCGGTGACGCCGGGGGCCCTCGTCGGCCGCCTAGAGCCCGGTCGCCGGGTGAGCCCGCCCGCGTGGACGCCCCCACACATCACCCGCTGGAGCCTCAGCCCCACCGAGACCGAGCGCCTCAGCCGTTATCAGGCCGCCTGCGCCGATCACCCCGCCCTACGCGCCGGGCCGCCCTTCGCCCGGGCCCGCTCTTGGCGAGAGAGCCTCAGCCGCTATGACGAGGCGAACCAGCTCCACAAGCGCCTGCGGATCACCTCGGACGAGGTTCATCGCCTGCGCCGGGCCGCTGAAGACGACGCCGCCGCGGGAAAGACCCCGGTGAAGCTGCAGCCCCTCGCCACCGCCGAGCGAAAGCTGTTCGTCGCGCAGTCCGGTGATGTGCTCTGGCACAGCCCTGGCGGCGGCCTGTACGACGCCCGCGCCCGGCACGCGGCCTGGGCGGCGCTGGCGGAGGCCGAGCGCGCCGTCGCCCGGGCGCTGGGCGACAAACGCATCGCCCGATCCATCGTCGGAGATCACGACGGCGACGGCTACGACGAGGTGTTTGTGCGCGGCGACGCGCTCACGGCCATGGTCGAGCCCGAGGCCGGCGGCGCGCTCGGCGAGCTGACCTTCTTCGACATCCCCGGCAACGTGCTCAACACGATGACCCGGCGCGAGGAGACCCTCCATCGGGCCCTCGACCGCTTCTCGACCCTGCCCGCCTTGGTCGGCAAAGACGACGTCGTCGCCCCCAGCCCTCGCCCAGAGCTCCCCCAGGCGAACGAGGAGGCCGAGACCGAGCCCGCGATCATCACCACCCCCGAGCTCACCGAGCTAGACGCGCCGCTGGCCGTCGCCTTGGCCTTTGACCGCCGCCCGCGCCGCTCGATGCAGGACCACTTCTTGCCGACCACGACGACGCCGGAGCAGCTCGCCGCGGGTCAACACGAGGAGCTCGGCGACTTCTTCGGGGCGCGGTACAAGCTCGACTCCGCCGAGCGCGACGACGAGGGCCGCGCCGTCGTGCAGCTCTCTCGGGAGGGTGAGGTGCGCGACGGGCCCCACCAGCGCCTCGTGCGGGTGGTCAAACGCCTCGTCTTCCCGGCGGACGAGCCTTGGGTGGAGGCCCGCTACGAGGTGGTGAACCGCTACGCCGAGCCCGTTCACGCGCTCTTTGCGGTGGAGCTGAACCTCAACCTCGACGGGGTCTTGCCTGAAGGCGGCGGGATCATGCTGCCCGGCGGACAGCGGCGCGACGCGAAGCTGCCCGGCCGCGCGGAGAAGGTCTCGAAGCTCTCGATCTCCGGGCTCTTGCGGCGTTTTGCGCTGCACCTCACCTTGAGCACCCCCGCCGCGCTCTTCACCTACCCCGTCGAGACCGTGTGCCGCGACGGCCAGCGCGCCCGCCGCGCCAACCAAGGCGTGTGCCTCGTGCTCGCTTGGGATCTCGCGCTGTGGGGCCAAGAGCGCGCCCGGTTCGACCTCAAGGTCCAGCTCGTCAAGCTGAAGTCAGGCGGCTGAGGGTCGCGCTTGTGACTCTGCCGGTATACTGAGAGCGAAACCTGAGGGCATAAAACCTATGAGCCAGTCGAATCCACTCCTCTACGGCCTCATTGGCCTCCTCGCGGGCGCCGCCGCGGGGGCAGGCGCCTATGCGATCCTCGCCCCGACGAAGACCGTCACCGAGCAGACGACGGTCACCCAGGTCGAGCAGAAGGAGATGACGCCCGAGGAGCTGGCCGAGCTGTGTAAGAACAGCGACCTGTTCAAGAACACACAGACCGAGCTGGTGAGCGCCCAGACCAAGGTGGCGAGCCTGCAGAGCGAGATCGAGAAGAAGGACGCCGATCTCGCCAAGATGAAGGCCGCCGCCTCCAAAGGTGACGCGGCCGCCTCCAAGAAGTACAAAGACTTAGAGGCCGAGATCGCCAACCTCAAGGGCCAGCTCGCCCAGGCCGAGAAAGAGCGTGATGAGCTCGTCGTCGAGCTCAAGAAGACGGTCGAGGAGCTGCAGCAGCAGATCCAGGCCACCGAGGTTCAGCGCCAGCGCGCCGAGCGGTACAAGGGCGAGGCCCACCAGAACCTCTGGACGAGCTTCAGCGCCGAGGCCAAGGTCGCCATCTGTGACCGCGGCAGCCGCCGTCGCCATGACAAGTGCCACGAGGCCGTCGAGACCGCGCTCACCGCCGAGATGCAGTCCAAGTTCTTGTCCTGCGTAGACTCCTACCAGTTCACGCCGATGCTGCGTCAGCTTGAGCGGAAGCAGGAGGTGCCGTCAAACGCGATGAAGCTGTCCGACGACGACCGCTTCACCGACAAGGGCTGGTACATCCAATACTGCGACCCCACCCTGCCTGAAGCCGGTGAGGCCGCCGACGCCGCAGACCGCAACGCCACGCCCGCCCCCACCGGCGGCGAGGTCACCAAAGAGGTCGAGGGCGAGTAGCCTCGGCGCTGGGGCGTGAGGTCACCGCCGACGACGCGCGGTGACCTCCACCTCAATCTTCATTCGGGCATCGGCCAAGCCCACCACCATCATCGTGGCCGCCGGGCGCGCCTCGGCCAGCCAGCGGCGTAAGCTCGGCCAACACGCCGGGAAGTCCTCACGCTGGGGCAGCAGGTACCGCACCCGCACGATGTCCCGGGCCTCACAGCCCGCCTCAGCCAAGGCTGTGTTGATGTTGTGGATCGTCTGCTCCACCTGGGCCACGATGTCCTCCGAGATCGTCATCGTGGCGTAGTCAAAGCCCGTCGTACCTGACACAAACACCCAGTCGCCATCCACGACCGCGCGGCTGTAGCCGATCTCGGCCTCGAAGGTTGATCCTGACTGGATGAGACGGCGGGTCATGGCTCCCCTCCCCTACTGATCGGCGCGATCGAAGTTGCAGTTGAGGAGGTTGCAGCTCCGCTCGCAGCGGCTCACCTCCCAGCGGCGGCGTAAGGTCTTGGGCGCGTCCCAGATCGCGATGAGCGGGCTGAGATCAAACACGGTGGCCACGGGCTCCAAGAAGTAGCACAGCCGCACGTTGCCTTTGGGATCGAAGGCGAGGTCGGAGTGACCGGCTTTGCAGGTGAGACCGTTGAACACGCTCGGCGCCGAGAAATACCCCTTCATGCCCACAAGCTGCCCGGCGGCGTTACACACCGGCCCGCCGCGGCGGCGCTCGGCGGCGAGGAGGTCCAAGGCCGCGTGAACCCGGGGCAGCTCGTCCGCCGTGGGCCACAGCGGCGAGGTCTTGTACCAGTCGGGGTCGTAGGCCACGTCCCCGAAGGTCTGGTAGAGGGGCTGAAGGACGAGCTGGTAGCCGCGATGGCGCACAAACTCCAGCAGCTCGGGGATCTCCTCAGCGTTTTTGCCGTGCAGGATGCAGCTCACGACCACGCGGGGGTTGGGGAGCTTGTCGAAGAGCTCAAAGGCCTCTTGGCACTTGCGGAAGCTGCCCGCGCGGCCGCGGCTGTGGTCAATCGTGGCCTCACGGGCGCCGTCCATGCTGATGTAGACGATGGACACCCCGGCGTCAGCGATCTTCTGGGCGCGGGTCTTGTTCAACAGCCAGGCGTTTGTGTTGAAGCTGACCGTGTTTCCCAAGGCCGTCGCGTAGGAGAAGAGCGCCTCTAGGTCTTTTCGTAAGAGCGGCTCGCCGCCGACAAAGTTCACCGAGACCGGGCCCAGCCAGTCGTGCAGGCGGTCCAGCGTGTCGCGCCAGAGCTCAAAGGGGAGATCTGGCGTCTTGTTCTTCCAGATGTCACAGTGCAGGCAGGGCAGAAAGCAGCGGTCGGTGACGGAGAGGTGAATCTGTGTGGGGCGGCCCGAGGCGCGGCGCAGGCGCAGGGCGTCTAAGGCGGCGTTGAGCGGCAGACCGGCGCCGGGGCGAAGGTTCATCGGGGGCTCCCATCAAAGGCGGCCTGGGCGCGGATGTCTGCGGGGCTGAGATCGGTGTAGTTCGCGCTCTTGGGGATGAAGCAGGTGGCGCACAGCGTTAGGCCGCCGTAGTCCCCCTGGGCGACCTGGGACCGGCGTTTGGCCAAGGCGTCGCCCCACCACATGGCGGAGAAGGGGCGATCTTTGAGCGAGCCGAGGCGGTTCTCTAAGAGGTTGTCGCGGGTGCAGACCGTCACGTCGCCGCGCCAGCCAATCACCGGGGACTTCCAGAATCCTGAGCAGGGGCGAAGCTCTGGGGTGTGTAAGGTCGTGGCCGACTTCTCCTCACGGGGCAGCGCCAGGCCCTCTCTGGCCATCGCCTCACGAAAGACGGCGTTCTGTTTAGATTGTTCTTCAACCGTGGGGCAGTCGAGCTGGCGAAAGAAGACGACGGCGTCTTCGCCTTGGGGCACAAGCTGGGCGGCGGCGCGCACGGGCAGCCCGGCGCGGCGACAGGCGGACTCCCAGCGGCGGCGGAACTGCGGCACCTCGGCCTGGTTCTTGTCGGAGACGATGAACTGAAACACGAGGCGGGGCCACGGCGCGCCGAGGCGGCCCTTCTCGGCGACGAAGGACTCCACCTGGGACTCCACACGCTCAAACAGGTCTACACCTTTGATCAGGCGGTAGGTGTCGCGGCGCGCGGCGTCGAGGGAGAAGTGCCAGACCTGGCGCACGTCGCCAGCGTTCAGCGCCACTCGGGCGCGGGCGGCGTTGAGGTGGGTGCCGTTGGTGTGCACCTCGACCTGACCGAAGACCTGGGCGCGGGCCGAGACGCGCAGCGCGGCTTGGTAGATCGCCGGGAAGTGCGGGTGCAGAAGCGGCTCGCCGAG
The DNA here is from genome assembly GCA_016717595.1 of Deltaproteobacteria bacterium. GTDB lineage: Bacteria > Myxococcota_A > UBA796 > UBA796 > CAJQPC01 > JADKFE01. The sequence continues at coordinate 89,391 of JADKFE010000019.1, forward strand.
CCAGAACAGGATCAAGGTGTCAAACCGCGCGCCCACGGCGGCGAGGTCGTCAAACAGCGCCAAGGCCAGGCGCGGATCGAGCATGCCCAGAGTTGTGTGGTGCGCGTGGCCGGCCTCGGAGACCGAACAATGCACGCAGGCCAGAGAGCAGCGGTTCGTCAGCTCCAAGACGAGGTAGCTGCCGGGCAGGTGCGGCGGGCGGGGGCGCGGGGCGTTCACGGCCTCATTCTACCCGGCTTCGGCCCGGCGGCGGCGTCTCCGAGGCCGAGGACGATTTGCCAGCATCTTGACGACGACGTGGGCCCGCCGGGGGGATGCTGATGGACCTGGGAGCAAAGACGTGCTCAACCGCCTCCTCGCCGCCCTTGACCCCCCTCGCCGCGTGGCGCTCGCGGCCTTCGCCGTCTTTTTTGTGGGCGGCCTCGACGTCGGCGAGCTCTACCCCTTCTCACGGTTCAGCATGTACGCGGCCATTGAGTCTCGAGAAGAGGCCGCGATCCCCACCTTTCGGGCGAACGGTCAAGACGTCAGCCCCGCGGCGCTCACGGGCTTCTTCGGCGTGAACCCGGACGGGCTCGCCGCGCCGGAGGGCGTCGTCACCTCGACGGACCACATCTTGCGGGAGCGCGCCGCCTGGATTCGCGCCAACACGGCGACGACGCCGGGCCCGGTGACCGTGGAGATCGGCTGGGAGCTGTGGCGGATTGACCCCAAGACCGGGGCGTTGATCCGCCGCGCGCTCCTCCTCCAGACCGGCTCGGCCCGATGGCGCTGAGCCTCCCGGCCTGGGGCGCGCGCCCGCCTTGGGGCCGCGTCGCCTTCGCCCTCGCCCTGTGCTTGGAGGCCGTGCCCAAAGCCATCGACATGCCCGAGCTGCTGCGCCACGCCGAGGGATCTGGCGCCTTGGGCCTCGCCCTGGCCCTGGGCCTCGTGGCCCTCACCTCACGCTGGTGTTGGCGTGAGGATGACCGCGCCGGGTGGGCGGTCGTCGTGTTGTTTGGTGTGGCCTGGATCATCGAGCGGATGTCCGCCGAGGGCCACCAAGGCGTGCGCCACGGCTCGCTCTTGCCGGTCTCGGCGCTCATCGCCACGCTCGTCACGCCGCGTCTCATTGGGCGACGGTCCGCTGAGCTGACCCAAGAGGCCGCCTGGGGGGCCGTGGCCGCGGTCTACACCCTCGCTGGGCTGAGCAAGGTGTTGGGCTCGGGCCTCGGGTGGTTCGCCCCGTCAAACCTCGGTTTACTGATCCTGGAGCGCGCGGCGGACGCTCCTGAGCCGCTCATGCGCCTTCGTCTCGCCGTCGCGGGGAGCCCGGCGCTGTGTGTCGCCTTGGCCGCGGGCGCGCTCATCGCTGAGCTAGGCGGCGTCCTGCTCCTCTGGCCCAGAGCCCGGCCCTTCGTGGCGTTGGCGCTCGTCTTTACCCATGTCGGCATCGCCGCGCTGATGGGCTACGTCTACGCGAGCTGGGCGATCGTGCTCATCACGCTCACCTGGGGCCGCTTGGCGCGCGACCCCGCACCCGAGGCGCCGCTGGGATAGGAGCATCCTTCGCCTGGAGCGCCGATGCCCCTGTACACGACGACCTTTGACCTGCCCGCCCAGGTGCGCGACGCCGTCGCCGCCGACGTTGACGCTGACGGGGTGATGGAGCTCGTCGTGAGCAGCGCCAAAGACGCTGGGGAGCTGCCGGAGAAGCTCACGCTGACGATCTACAACATCGACCGGGCGGGCAAAGCGGCCGGGACAAAGACGGTGGAGCTGGGCAACACCGCCGCGCTGTGGGACGCCGATGACGGCCTCTATCTGCTGGACGCCGAGGGCCTCGTCGTGATCGGCGCTGATGGCGCCCGGCGCCGGATCGTGAACCTCACCACGCCCCTGGCGGGCCTCGGCGCGGCCACCCCCACCCGGGCCGAGCTGACCCACGATCTCGACGGCGACGGCGCCGTAGAGCTGCTCGCGTGGTCCCGAGGGCAGGCCTGCCTCTACCGTCAAGACGGCGCCTCCATGGGCTGCGTGGCGTCCCAAGCCCGCGGCGCGGTGAGCGCCGGGGACGACCAAGGCGGCGCGGTGCTGGGCTTCACCAGCCGCACGCCGCCCCACACCTTCGCCGATGGCGACGGCGACGGCCGCCTCGACCTGTTCTTGCCCGGCGGAAAGACCGTGCGGGTCTCCTTCACCGGGGAGCGGGTCGGCGCGAGGGAGATGAAGTGGAGCCTGCCCATGGACCTCGACCCTCCTCCGCCCGCCCCCGGCGCGCCCCGCCAAGACGTGGCCGAGGTGCGTCTTGAGGACATCGACGGCGACGGGATCGCGGATCTGCTGATCAACACCTTCGCCAGCTCCGGCGGGTTCTTTGGCGGCACCTCGTCCCTCCGGTTTTACAAAGGCGGCGGCGCGGGCTTCGGCGGCGGGCAGACCTTGAGCGTGGGCGAAGGCGCGGCCGACCTACGCCTCATCGACCTCGACAACGACGGCGACCGCGACCTCGTCGTGCTCCAAGCCGACATCTCGTTCACCAACCTCGCCCGGGCGATGGTGAGCCGGGCCGCCGAGGTTGAGCTCGTCGCCTACACCTTCCAAGGCGGCACGTTCAGCACCACGGGCCGCAGCCTGCGCACCTTGAGCGTCTCATTGGAGGACCCGCGCCTGGCCTGGAGCCTGAGCGACGATCTCGACGGGGACGGCCTCCCCGACCTCGCTGTCGAGCAGTCGGGGGAGATCCTCCTGTACCGAGGGCGCGGGGATCGTGTGGAGCCTGAGCCCTTCGCCCGCCAGAAGCTCACCCACCGCGGCGAAGAGCTGCTCGTGGCGGACGTGACCGGCGACGGACGCGCCGAGGTGCTCGCGTGGTCCCGGGGTGAGAAGCGGGCGACGTGGATCGCCTGGCGCTGATCGGTCTCGCCTCAAGGGCGTTCACCGCGGTGTTCTCGGCGAGGATCCTCAAGACTTATCAGCGTTTATCCTCGACATGACGCCGCGTGGTGTACCTTAGCCTCGGACCTCAAGAGGAGCTCCGATGCGCCTAGTCACCCCCCTCGCCTTCTTCGCCCTGCTCGCCTGTGAGAACAAAGACGCCGTCGTCGTCGACACCACAGAGAGCCTGCCCGCCACGGACTCCGCCGCCCCTGTAGACGCCGACGGCGACGGCGTGCCCGCCGAGGAGGACTGCGACGACAACGACGCCACCGTCTCCCCCGACGCTGAAGAGGACTGCGACGCCATCGACCGGAACTGCGACGGCGACCCCACCGCCGGGGCCACCGACGCCCAGAGCTGGTACACCGACGGCGACGCCGACGGCTTCGGCAGCGGCGAGGCGACCTTGGCCTGTGAGCCCCCTGAAGGTGCGAGCCTCGCCGACGGCGACTGCGACGACGCCGACGCCCGCTATTTTCCTGGCGCTGAAGAGACCGACTGCGCCGACCCCAACGACTACAACTGTGACGGATCCGTAGGGTTCGCCGACAACGACGGCGACGGCTTCCCCGCCTGCGAGGAGTGTGACGACGGCGACGCCGGGGTCAACCCCGACGCCGCGGAGATCTGCGACGCGGTGGATCAAGACTGTGACGGCCAGATCGATGAAGAGGTCACGAACACCTACTACCAAGACCTCGACGGCGACGGTTACGGCGACCTCGACTTCCCTGTGGAGGCCTGCGAGCTGCCCGCGGGCTACGCCGAGCTCTCTGGCGACTGTGATGATGGCGTCGCGGCGGTTTACCCCGGCGCCTTGGAGCTGTGCAACACCGTTGACGACGACTGTGACGGCGTCACCGACGAGGACGACGCCGCCGACGCCGCCACCTGGTACAATGACGCCGACGCCGACGGGTATGGCGACCCTAGCGCCGCCACCGTGGCCTGCGAGGCGCCCTCGGGCAGCGTCTCCGACAACACCGACTGCGACGACGCCGTAGGCGCGGTGAACCCCGGCGCCACGGAGCTGTGTAACGATCGCGACGACGACTGTGACGGCGTCACCGATGAGGCCGACGCCGCCGACGCCGCCACCTGGTACAGTGACACCGATGGCGACGGGTATGGCGACGCGGACAACGTCTCCCGCGCCTGCGAGGCCCCCACGGGCACGGTCTCCAACGCTGAAGACTGTGATGACGGCGCGGTGGCGGTGAACCCCGAGGCCACGGAGCTGTGTGACGGCGACGACAACAACTGTGACGGCGTGGTGGACGAAGATGACGCCGCCGACGCCGCTACCTGGTACGCCGACAACGACAACGACGGCTACGGCGACAGCGCCATCACCACCTTGGCCTGTGACCCGCCCTCGGGCTACACCGACGACCTCACCGACTGTGACGACGGCGACAGCGGCGTGAACCCCGGCGCGGCGGAGGTCTGCGGCGGCGTAGACGACGACTGTGACGGCGTCACCGACGACCTCGGCCCGGCGTCGATCCGCGCGGGCAGCCTCACGGACTCCAAACGGTTCCAGTACAGCCCCGTGACCGCCGGCGCGGGTGTTCTCTACACCAACTGGGACGCCGACCCCGACGCCGGGAGCGTGCAGATCGCCATCGGCAGCACCCCCGGCGGCGACGACGTGATGGCCTGGACCGACGAGGGCAGCGCCACGAGCGCCACCTTGAGCGGGCTCACCCTCTCCGGCGCCTGGACCGGCGCTGAATACTACGTCTCCGCCCGCGCCGCGAACGGCAGCGCCGTCTGTGAGACCAGCGCCGTCTCCGACGCCGTCGGCGTGGCCGAGGGGGTGACCTGGACGGGATCTGTGTCGGATCTCCGCGCGAACGACGCTTACGGCGGCTACAACTCCAACTGGCCCCAGTCCGGCTACAACGCCGTCTATGGCGCGCACTACTTCGAGGAGATCAACATCGCCTCGGGCACAACCGTGTATGTGCAGGGCTTCGGCAAGGCCGACGCCGTGGCCGCCTCTGTGTCGTCTACGGCGTCGAGCGTCACGAGCCCCAAAGACGGCTGGGTGGCGCTGTACGCCAACAACATCACCGTAGACGGCACCATCACCGCCTCGGGCCGCGGTTATGGCGGCGGCGGCGCCGGGTGCTCCTTCGCTTACCCCTCAGGCTGCGTGAGCGGCGGCTTCGGCGGCGCCCTGGGCCTCGGCGGCGCGGGCGGATCGGGCGCGGCGTCTTACTCCGGCGCGGGCGGCGGCGGCAGCCCCGGCGGCGCGGGCGGTGTGGGCGCCACGACCGGCGGCGCCGGGAACATCTTCGGCGGCGGCAGCGGCTCCACGGGCTGCAGCGGCAGCAACGGTCGGGCGGGCGGTGACGGCACGGTGAGCACCATCGGCGGCGTCGGCGGCACGGCGAGCTCCGGCAGCCCCGGCGCGGCGGGGGCCGGAGAGTACGTCGCGGGCGGCGGCACGGGCGTGAGCGGCTGCGACAACTGGTCCGGCGGCGGCGGCGGTGGTTACGGCGGCGGCGGCGGCGGCGGCTCCCAGTGGGCGAGCACGTCGGGCGAGCCCTCGGGCGGCGGCGGCGGCGGCACCGGCGGCGTGAGCGTCGGAAAGTCCGCGAACGGCGGCGCGGGCGCGGGCCCCTACGGCGGCGCGGGCGGCGCCGGCGCGACGACGGGCGCCGTGGGCACCGCCGGGGGCTACGCGGCCTCAGCGCTCAACGGCGACAGCAGCACCGACCGCACTCTGCGCCTCGGCGGCGGCGGCGGCGGCGGCGGCGCGGGTTACCAAGAGGCCGGCGGCGGCGGCGGCGGCGCGGGCGGCGGGGCCATCCACCTCTACGCCTATGACGCCTTGACCGTCGGCAGCACGGCGCGCCTGCTCGCGAACGGCGCGGGCGGCGGCGGCGGCGCCCGGGACAACGGCGGCGGCGCGACGAGCGGCGCGGGCGGCGGCGGCGCGGGCGGCGGCCTGCGCCTTGAAGCACAGACCCTCACCCTCGACGCGACGACCCCGGCGGTGAGCGCCCGGGCGCGGGCGGATCCACCACAAACGGCGGCACGATCAAGCTGTTCTACGACACGTTCTCGGGCACCGTGCCCAGCTCATCGAGCGCCGGGCGTGTGTACAACGCCGGGACGGGGAGCTGGGACGAGCCGTAGAGAAGCCCGCGCCGGGGCGCTCGTTTAGACGAGCGCCCCGGCGGTGAGCAGCCGCACGCTCAAGCCCAAGAGCAGGGTGTAGTAGACGCTCGACGAGGCGCTGTGGGAGGAGGGCTTCCCATACTTCTGAATCATCCCGGTTCGTGTCCGCTGCAGGTCGACCAAGGCCTCGTGATCTCGGAGCACGTCAAAGTCTTGGGGAAGCTGCAGTCGCCGCACAGATCGTATGCCTTGGTAGGCGTCCTCAGCTCGATCCTCATCCTTGACCACGGCGCGCCAAAGATCGGCCTGGACCGACGCTGATCTGAGCGTGCAGCTATTCGCCAAGGCGCTCTTGAGCGAGCGCATCAGGCTCATGTCGGGGAGTTCCTTGACCTGGGGCATCCCTGCCGTCACGTCGAGATCAAACACGGGCCAAAACTTGGCGTCGGTCTCGTTGTTGTTCATCCCGCGCCACACCATCTCTGGCTCGTGGGCGTCGGGGAAGTCTGAGAGGTTGCCCAGGGCCGTCTGGCTGCCGAAGTGCCGCGGGGAGTTGACCGGATGGGTGGCAAACTTGAGCGCGCCGTTGGCTCTGGAGTGGGCGCCGGCCTCGACGAGGTCGCAGGCGTGAACCGCGTCACGGGGGTTGTAGAAGTGTCGCATCCCGGCCGCGTCGGCGTAGAGGCTCATCCACCGCTGCGCCTTGACGCCGATGATGACCGGCGGCGCCGAGATCGGCGTGCAGGTCAAGGTGACCCGACCGTCCTGCACCTCCAGCGCCCTCCCCAAGGTGCCGCAGGTGAGGTCGATGTAGGCGTTCTGGGCGAGCGCGCCGCCGAGGCTGTGCCCGGTGATCTGGATGCTCCTCACCACGCCACCGTTGACCGCGTACCGGTAGGCCGCCCTCAACGACTCGACGCAGCTCTCGTACGCCAGATAAAATCCGATTGAAAACTTGTGGTCTCTGTATTTATCGACGGCGATGGCCTTGAGGTGGTTCATGTCTGTGACCCAGTCCGGGCTGCCGCGGCTCTTGGTCTGAGCGCCCGCCAAGGCGCGGATCCCGTCGCCGCTGCGGCTCCCACGAAACACGATGGACACCTCCTGGGCGGCGCCGTCATAGAGGACCGCGCCGAGCCAGCTCGGCCAGCCCGAGGTGGGGTGGTTCGAGGTCATGCCGGTCTTGCCCTGAAAATAGCCGCAGCGCACAGCGCCGGTCGCGCCTTGGAGCGTGTGGCCGTCATCCACCTTCCGCCCGAAGCGGTTGAAGCCGCGGGCGTGGGAGATCGATCGGTCCAAGGGGCGAGGCTGGAACAGGATAAACTTGGAGTCGGTGCCGCCTCGGTACACCACTCCTTTGTGCGGGTTCGGCGTGCGATCGAGGTAATAGAGCACTGGATCAAACTTACGGTTGTCTGAAGACCTCGGCGTCTGCTCCTCGTCATGGACATGCTTCATGAGGCGGTCGCGGGCCTGCTCGGAGACGCTGAAGCCTGGGCCCCAAGACTCAAAGAAGGGATCCATCGGGAACCGCAGCGTCTGAGCGTAGGCTTTGTACGCGAAGCGGCAGCGCTCCAAGGCCACGCGGGCGGCGATCATCGACGGGCAACGGAGTCCGTAGGTGGGGTGCATCGGGCATCCTTCCTGGATGAGAGGGCAGCCCCGATCCTATCAGAGTGATGTGCCCACCTGACGCCCAAACCTTGTCCCCCACCTCCCCGATCAGCGCGGGGCGTGCCGCGTCGGGGTCAAGACGTGGCTCTCGCCGTTCAGGTCGAGGTAGATCGTGCCCTCGGTCACCGAGAGGTTGAGCACGTTGCGGCGCTGCAGACGCTCGGAGAGCGCCTCGATGAGCGCGGGATCTAAGGCGACGATCGACACCCGCTCGGGGTGGGAGATCTTGCCGCCGCTGAGGTTCTCCAGGTACCGGCCGATCTCTTTGTGGCAATACACGACCACCCGATCACAGCCCTTGGCGGCCTTGTGCAGCCGGTCGATGGCCGGGGTGCCCACCTCGATCCAGGCCAACATGCGCCCGGTGAGGTCTTTCACCCACAAGGCGGGCTCATCGGCGAAGGCGAGGCCGCGGCTAAAGGAGAGGCCCTCTTGCTGCTCTAAACCGTGGGCGATGACGCGGGTGAGCATGTACTCCGCGGACTCGGACGGGTGACAGGCCACGTTCAGCGTGAGCTGCTCGTAGACGCCGCGGTCCATGTCGGAGATGGACAGCTCGAAGATGTAGACGGTCGCGGTGAGGGCCATGCCGCCCCCTATCCCGTTCTTGGCCCCGCGCCCCTCACGAGGGCCTCAGTCGAGGTAACCCAAGGCCCGGAGCGCCTCTTGGGTGGCGGCGTCGGCGCTTGGGCCCGCCCGCACGCCTTGTAAGGCCTGAATGGAGGGCGCGAGCTGCGCGCCCAAAGGCCGGGTGTCGCGCTCGCCGCTGAGATCACGCAGCTCACCAGGGTCGGCGATCAGATCGTACAGCTCCACCCGCGGCGGCCCGGCCTCGCCCTCCTTGAGCCCGTGCACGATGAGCTTCTTCCCCTCGACACGGTAAGACAGGTCAATCGGCGGGCTCACGAACCGGCCCCCGGGCGCCGAGGACACCACGGGTGATCCGACACAGTCTCCGCCGACCACCCCCGTGAGATCACGCCCGTCGAGGCCGGCGACGGGCCAGCCCAAGAGCGCGCGCACCGTCGGCGTCACGTCGAGGTTGGAGACCTGGCAGGGCACCCGCGCCCCGGCGGGGAGCTTGCCCGGCGCGCGGATGATCAGCGGCACCCGCAGGGACGGATCGTAGAGGTTGTCGCCGTGCTCAAAGAGGTAATCGTGCTCGGTCAAGGACTCGCCGTGATCGGCGGTGAGCACGATGATGGTGTCGTCCAGCACACCCAAGGCGTCGAGCTGGTCGAGGAGCTGCCCGGTCAAGGCGTCGGCGCGCTCAATCTCGGCGTCGTAGGCCCGGATGAGCCAGTCCGTGGAGGTGATCTGGCGGTGGGGCGGCGGCCAATACGGCGGCAGCTCCAGCGGCGCGCCGTTCGTGGGCGCGTCGGCGAGGGGCAGGGCCTCATAGGGGCCGTGGGGATCAAACAGGTGCAGCCAGTAGAGCCAGCTCCCCGCGCCGTAACGCTCCATAAACCGCTTGGCGCGGCTGACCGTGCGGGATCCCACCCGCTCACGCAGGGTGTTGCCCGGCAGAAAGAGCTGCTCCCAGGCGCGGATCAACGACAGACGATGCAGGCCAGGGATGGCGCCGAAGTCGTCATCGTAGAGGTCAAAACCTTGGGACCAGCCGTACTTGGCGTGCAGCGGGAAGCCCGAGACCGCCGCGCCGGTGCGCATCCCGGCCTCTTGACCGGCCCAGGAGAGAAGCTCCGGGCGCTCGCCAAGCTCGGTGCCGTTCACGACGACGCCGGTTCGTACGGGAGAGCGCCCGGTGAGGATGCTCAGGTGCGCGGGCTCGGTGAGCGGCGCGACGGAGGTGGCTTGGTCAAACACGACCCCTTCGCGGGCGAGGCGGTCCAGGGTGGGCGTCTTGGCCGGGCCGCCATACACGCTCAGCCGGTCGGCGCGGGTGGTGTCCCAGGTGATGATCAGCACCCGGGGGCCGGGCTCGGTGACCGTGGGGGGCACGCCGCGCAGGAGCGCCGCCCAGGCCGCGAGCACACCCAGCACGGTCACGGGCCGGGCGAGCGCCCGCCACAGCCGGTCAAACAAGAGGCCCACGGCGAGGCTGAGCGCGCCGATGAGCACGAGCCCGCCCCAGACCTGGGGATCCTTCACCGGGAGGTTGAGCACCTGCTCAAAACGGTAGCTGAGCCCGGCGTGCATCGCGATCAGCCCGCCGACGGCGAGGCCCACGGGCCGGGTGCCCAGAAGCGGCGAGGCCCGCAGCATTCGTGAGGTCAACGAGAGCGCCGCCGCGACCCCGGCGCCGGCCGCCGCGCCCAGAAACAGCCACACAAACATCTCGCCCAAGCCCAGACCAAGGCGGGGCGAGGCCCGCAGGGCGACCTCAAAGAAGCCGACGCTCACCCCATAGAGCAGGGCGGCGCGGGAGGGGCTGAGCGGGCGGGGCGGGTTCATCGGCGCCTTGGGGGCCAGGGTTGAGCGGGTGTCGTCATAACCGGCGAGGGGCGGGGGTGCCTGAGGCGACGTGCGCGTTACGCCTCCTGCGCGGCGAGGGGGGTGGTGAAGGCGGCGCCCTGGCTCAGCCCAGCTCAACCCCCGGGCGAGGGCCAGAAGAGGAGAGAATCGGCGGCTCCCCCTCCAGAGGGCAGGTGGAGGGCAGCAGAACGCGCTGAACGGCCCAGGTTGATCCCACGCGCCTCAAGACCTCCAACCCTGGACGCGCGCCCCCGACGCCGATAGGGGCAGGCGCTCTCCTCGGAGCTGTCATGGACACCCTCGCCGCTGAGGCCGCCCGTCGGCGCACCTTCGCCATCATCTCGCACCCCGACGCGGGCAAGACCACGCTCACCGAGAAGCTCCTGCTCTACGGCGGCGCCATCCACCTCGCCGGGTCGGTGAAGTCGCGAAAGGCCAGCCGCCACGCGGTCTCGGACTGGATGAAGATGGAGCAAGAGCGCGGCATCTCCATCACCAGCTCGGTCTTGTCGTTTGATTACCAGGGCCGGGCCCTCAACCTGCTCGACACCCCCGGTCACGCCGACTTCTCTGAAGACACCTACCGTGTGCTCAGCGCCGTGGACTCGGCGGTGATGCTCATCGACCACGCCAAAGGCGTCGAGGACCGCACGCTCAAGCTCTTTGAGGTCTGCCGCCTGCGCAAGATGCCGGTGATGACCTTTATGAACAAGCTCGACCGCGCCGGTCTGGAGCCTCTGGACCTGCTCGACGACGTGTCCAAGCGCCTCGGCGGCTTACGCTGCGTGCCGATCAACTGGCCCATCGGCATGGGCCGGGAGTTCGCGGGCGTCGTCGACCGCGCCACACGCCAGGTCATCGTGTTTGAGGCCGCCAAACATGGCAGCCAGGTGCTCGTCTCGCGCACCGCGCCCTTGGAGGAGGCTGAGGAGCTCATCGGGCCCCAGCGTGTGGCGGCCTTGCATGAGGAGCTGGAGCTGCTCGACATCGCGAACGAGCCCTTCCGCCCCGAGACCTTCCTCTCGGGCGAGGTCACCCCGGTGTTCTGGGGCTCGGCGCTCTCCAACTTCGGCATTGAGCCGTTCATGAAGTTTCTGGTGGACGAGGCCCCCTCCCCTGGCCCCCGCGTCACCGAGACCGAGCAGGTGATCGAGCCCACCGACCCCCGCTTCTCGGGCTTCGTGTTCAAGATTCAGGCGAACATGAACCCCAAACACCGCGACCGCATCGCGTTCCTGCGGGTGGTCAGCGGCCAGTTTGAGCGCGGCGTCGACGCCACCATCGGCCGCAGCGGCGAGGTCCTGCGCCTCTCCAAGCCGCACTCGTTCTTGGCCCAAGAGCGCAGCATCGTTGACGACGCCTTCCCCGGCGACATCGTCGGCCTGTACGACCCGGGCAAGCTGCGCATCGGCGACACCTTGACCGCCGGGGCTCAGGTGTCGTTCAAGGGCATCCCCCGCTTCGCGCCCGAGCACTTCGCGCGCCTCAAGCTCAAGGATCCCCTCAAGCGTAAGCAGGTCACCCTGGGCCTGGAGCAGCTCGCCCATGAGGGCGCCATCTTGCCGCTCTACCGCCCGGAGCTCGGCCAACAAGATCCCTACCTTGGCGCCGTCGGTGTGCTGCAGTTTGAGGTGCTCAAGGAGCGGCTCAAGACCGAGTACGGCGTCGAGGTGGTGCTGGAGGGCCTGCCCTTCCGTGTGGCGCGCTGGATCGGCGGCGACCCCAAAGGGCCTCGCCTGGATGCAGGCCCGGCGCGACTACCCCATCGTCGAGGACCGCCACGGCCACCCCGTCGTGCTCGCCGAGAGCCAGTGGCCCCTGCAGTACGCCCAGCGCGAGAACCCGGGCCTGGAGCTGTACGAGATCGAGCCCATGTGATCTGGAGCGCGGCGGAGGCGTATACTCTCCGCCATGAAAAACCTGAGCCTGATCCTCCTCGCCCTGTCCGCCTGCTCCACCAAACGAAACATCGGTGAGCACCCCCTCGACCAGACGCTCCTGAGCGGAAGCCCGCCGACAGCGCACCTCGTCGCGGCCATCGAGGGCGGCGCGTCGGCCACCCCCGCCGACGTGCTCTTGGAGCGCGCCACGATCATCGCCGCGCCGAACCCCACGGCCTACCTGGAGTCCCAGCGCGCCCCGGCGCCGCCGACCCGGCCGCCCATGGACGTGGTGAACCCTGGCCCCGATCAGGGCGACGTGCCCTTGCCCCCGCCTCCTCCGGCGGAGCTGCCCACCCCCCAGCTCAAGGTCTTGAGCTACAACACCGGCCTGCTCGACCGCAAGTACCCCTCCGGCCACGTCCAGATGCCCGAGATGCCCGCGCGCTTCGCGGTGATGCCCGAGCGTATCCTCACCGATGGCTGGGACGTGCTGTTGCTGCAGGAGGTCTGGGAGAACGAGGCCGTAGACACCCTGCGCGCCGCGGCGGAGACCCACGGCTACGTCGTCTACGCGGGCTCCGACAAACACCACCCCCAGCACGGCCTCGTGATCATCGTCAAGAAGAGCCTGATCGGCGAGGGCGAGTTTGTGCAAGAGGAGCACCAGTTCCGCGATCAGCGCTGGATTGAGCGGTTCCCCGGCCCCAACATCAAGCGCGGCTGGCTGGAGTGGGAGCTGACCCTCAAGACGGGCCAACGTCTGCACCTCTACAACACCCACGCCCAGTCCTTCGCCGGGTTCTGGCCCGTTCGTGAGCGCCAGTACCGTGAGCTGGGCCTCGACGTGGCGACGGTGCCGTCTGAGGTCTCGGTGATCGTCGGCGGCGACTTCAACGCCGGGTGGTACTACCCCCACGACCAGTTCGGCGTGGTCGACGGCGAGTCCATCGGCGACTGGTGGGTGAACGCCACGGGCATCCCCCTGTTTGTTCACTACAGCGGCCTCTCCGACGCCCACGTCGTCGTGGGCCTGGCCCAAGACGTCGAGCGCATGAACGCCCTGCCGCCCTTTGACCCCTCTTGGGTTCAGAACCCCAACGGCGGCACCTGCGAGAGCATGCCCGTGGACACCTTCACGGCCACGGACTGCAACTCGATGTACCAGCACAGCTACGCCGCCCAGGAGTACCCGGCGCGGCTGGACTACCTGTTCTACCGCCCCGGCGCCTTGGTGCCCGTGAGCGGCGAGATCGCCTACACGGCGCGGGACGTGCCCGACGAGGGCCGGATGATCGAGCTCTCCGACCACTACGGCGCCGCGGTGACCTTCTCTCTGCGCTGAGCCCGCCTAAGCGGGCGCGTACTGCGCCCGCAGCCCACGCAGCACCCGCATGAAGTCCTCGGGCGGCGGGCGCTCAAAGCTCAGGCGCTCGCCGGTGCGGGGGTGGTCAAACGCCAACTTCCAGGCGTGGAGGAGCTGGTGGTTCACGCCCTCCAAGAGGGCGGTGACCGGCGGCGGTGCGGTGCGGCGGCCCCGGTACAGGGGGTCGCCCAGGATGGGGTAGCCCATCTCCGAGAGGTGAACGCGCACCTGGTGGGTGCGGCCCGTCTCTAAGCGGCACTCAAACAGGCCGCAGGGCCCCAGGCGCTCCATCACCTTCCAGGTGGTCACCGCCTTGCGCCCGTCGTGCTCTACCGCCGTGAACCGTAAGCGGTCGTTCGCCGCGCGGCCCAGGCGGTTCTCGATGCGCCCGGCGTCGAGGCTCGGCGTGCCCAAGGTCACCGCGAGGTACACCCGATCGACGCTGTGAACGGTGAACTGCTCGCGCAGGGCGTTGTGGGCGTCGTCCCGTTTGGCGACGATCATCACCCCGCTCGTGCCTTTGTCCAGGCGATGAACGATGCCCGGCCGCTCCTCGCCGCCGATGCCCGCGAGGTCATCCACGGCGTGCATCAGCGCGTTCACCAGGGTGCCGTCTTGGTGGCCCTTCGAGGGGTGAACCACCATGCCCGCGGTCTTGTAGAGCACGACGACGTCTTCGTCCTCATAGAGCACGTCGAGGTCGAGGTCTTGGGCGACGAGGCCCACGGCGCGCAGCTCGGGGATGGTGAGGGTGACCTCGTCCCCGGCGCTGACGCGGTGGCTGACCTTGGTGATCACCTGGCCGTTCAGCGTGACGGCGCCCTCCTCGATGAGCCCTTGCAGGCGGGCGCGGGAGTGCTCGGGGAGCGCGGAGACGAGGGCCCGATCGAGGCGTGAACCGTCCTCGGTGAGCGTGATGGTCTGGGATGTCGGCACTGGAGGCTCAGCTCCCTCGGGCGCGGCTGTACAGCGCCATGTAGCTGCGGATCAGCTCTCCTTCGTCGATCTCCAACGTAGAGGCGATCTCCTTGAGGTAACCACGCACAAACACCGCCGCCGGGAGCCTGTCGAAGGCGTTGTCTTCGATGGCCTGGAGGTAGCGGGCGGAGATGCGTGTGATCCGGGAGAGCTCGTCGAGCTCCATGCCCCGGTGTTTTCGGACGGCGGCGACATATCGCCCGTCGTGCCCCAGGTGCGCGGCCATGGCGCGCAGGTCGTCGTCGGTGAGCGGGCCGGGGGGCGCTCAGCTCCTCTTCGACCTCGACCACCATGGGCTCGGGCTCCATGGGCAACGACGGCATCCGGAGCTGGAGCTGGGGCCCGGCCTGGGCCGCGGGGCTGTTGGGCGCGATCGGCGCCGTGGCGGCCGCGGCGGCGCGGAGGCCCGCGGGCTCGGGCACGGGCAGCACGGCCTGGTGCGCGCGCTGGGCCCGCTCTTCTCCGCTGAGCATCGACACCGCGCCCGCGCCCTGGCGACGCGGGGGCTCGGGCGGCGGCGGCGCGGCGGGGCGCTCCATGGCCGGGCCCACGGGCAGATCCGTGAGCGCGCGGAGCAGCTCCACCCCAGCGGCGGCGGCGGGATCCACCAAGGCCGGCTGCAGCTTCTTGAGCAAGGCCGCCACGTCGAGGCCCGCGAGCTCTCCCTCGCGGTCGAGCATGAGGTGGTAACGGCGGCGGCGCGTGGGGTCGTTTAGGACCTCCCAGGCCTCTCGCACGCCGTCCCGCTCGGCCTCGATCGCCGCGGCGTCGAGGTTCTTGCTGCGCGCGGCCCGGAGCTTCTTCACGAGCTTCGCCAACGCGCGATGGTAAGCCTCACGCACCTCCTCAGGGGAGGCCGTGGGCTGTAGGCCGAGCCGCTCGTAGAAGCCTGCGCTCATCGTCGTCCTTTGCGGGATCCTCTCTTATTGGCCCATCTCAGCGCTCAATGCAAGGCGCAGGGCCACGCAGAGCGTCTCGTCTTCGCCGGGGAGCACCGTGCGAGGGTCGAGCACCAAGGCGTCGCGCCGCACCCGGGCCACCACCGGCGGCGCGCCGAGGCGCAGTCGTGTGGCCAGCGCCTCCACGTCGCCCCCTCGCAGGGCCACCACCGTCGTGGGCAGGCCCTCTCCGGGCAGGGCCCCGCCGCCGGTGAAGCCCACGTCGGGCTCTAGGCTCACCGTCCACGGCGCGGGCAGCGCGCCGATCCGCGCCGCCAGGGCCTTGGCCGCGGGCCCCGTGTCCATCTTGAGCATCCGCACCGTGGGCAGCTCCTCCAGATTCCCGCCCAACACCACCCGCAGCGTCGCCTCCAAGCCCGCCAAGGTGAGCTTGTCTACCCGCAGCGCCCGGTAGAGCGGGTGCGCCCGGCAGGCGGCGACCAGGCCCTTCTGACCGGCGATGATCCCCGCCTGGGGCCCGCCGAGGAGCTTGTCGCCCGAGAAACACACCAAGGCCGCGCCGTCTCTCAGCACCTCACCCACGACGGGCTCGTCCCCCAAGCCGGGGATCAGCGCCCCGCTCCCGAGATCCTCCACCAAGGGCGGCCCCAGGCCCGCGAGCTCCGCCGTGGTGGGGCGCTCGGTGAAGCCGATGATCTTAAAGTTGGAGGGGTGAACCCGCATGAGCAGGGCCGTGTCCCCGCCGATGGCCCGGGCGTAGTCCGCCGCCCGGGTGCGGTTGGTGGTGCCGACCTCTCTGAGCCGCGCGCCTGAGGCCGCCATGATCTCCGGCACCCGAAAGCTGCCGCCGATCTCGACCAGCTCACCCCGGGAGACGATCACCTCCCGGCCTTGGGCCAAGGCGCTGAGCACGAGCACCACGGCCGCGGCGTTGTTGTTCACCACGATGGCGTCTTGGCAGCCGGTGAGCGCCTGCAACAGCCCCCGCACCCCGTCCAGGCGCCCGCCCCGTTTGCCTGAAGGCAGGTCCAGCTCGGCGTTGGAGTAGCCCCCGGCGACCTCGTTGATGGCGGCCTGGGCGGCGGTGGAGAGGGGCGCGCGGCCCAGGTTGGTGTGCAGCACGATGCCCGTGGCGTTGATCACCCGGCGCAGGTGCGGCGTGGCCTGGCGCCTGGCCTCGGCGACGATCTGGGCGATGACGTCGGGCACGATCAGGTCGGGATCCTCGACCAAGGCCCGGCGGAGCTTGGTGAGCACGGCGCGGGCCGCCCGCAGCGCGAGTCCCCGGGGGAGCCCGGCGAGGGCGGGGTCTCGCAGAGCTTGGTCTACGGAGGGGAGCTGACGAAAGCGCTCGGGGGACATACGCGGCTCCACGGGTGGCTCGATAGACTGGGGGGATGCTCTCCCTGTTCTATCTGCTCGTGGCCCTGGCCGCGCTGGCGCTTGGTGTGCGGGCCACCCGCGAGCGCCGCGCCCACCCCGCCGCCCTGCGGTTCGCCGCCTTGGGCGCGCTCACCGCGCTCACCTACGCCCTGTTCGGCCTGTACCTGCTCACGGGCTGGATCTGGTTCCGGGTGCTGTTTGTGGCCACGGGCATCTTGCTCCCTGTCGCCAACCTGAGCTTTATTGAGCACTTCTTCCCGCTCAGCGACGCCGAGCGCGGCGAGAGCCGCCGCCGCACCTGGAGCGTGAGCCTCGCCGTGGCCACGCTCTACATCGGCGTCTCGGCGGTGATGACCTCCTCGGAGCAGCAGTCCTTGCCCCAGGACTGGCTCGCCGGGGGCCTCGTCTTCGTCGCCTTTGGCGTCACCCTGAGCCGCCTGCGCCAGCGGTACCGCTCGGCCATCCGCATCGAGCGCGCGCGCATCTTCTACCTGGGCCTGTTCTTGGGCGGCGCGGCGCTGTTCACCGCCGTGGAGGGCGCCTCACGCCTCTTGGACGGCTCGGACTTCGCGCTCCCGACGGGCTTCAACGCCGAGCGCCAGGGCTCCATCCCCCCTGTCGGCGCGCTGTTCGCCGGGCTCTACCTCTACTTCTTGCACCTCGTCCTGCAGATGCGCCGCCTGCTCGACCTCCACGAGATCAGCGCCCGTGTGGTCACCACCGCCCTGAGCACCCTGGCCCTCACCGTGGTCATCGGCGTGTCCGTGGGCCTCGCGCCCCCGTCCAGCCCCGACGGCACGGTGAGCCTGGCCACCTCGCTGCAGTGGTACTTCTTGATGTTTGTCGGCGGCCTCGTCTTTATCTGGATCGCCGAGCCCAGCCTGCCCCAGCTCAAGAACGCCGTGGCCCGCTGGGTGAACGTGCGCGGCTGGCAGCTCTCTGTGGTGCTTGACGACCTGGGCGAGACCTTGCCCCAGCTCACCTCTGTGCGGGATCTCACCGAGACCTTCGTGGAGCGCCTCTACGCCTCGGGCCGTGTGCCCGGCGCGGCCTTCTACGTCTACAGCCACGACCGCGGCCGCTTTGAGCTCCTCGCCTCACGCACCACAGACGCCGAGCCCACGCTGTTGAGCGCCGTCGCGCCCCAGCCCTTCGTCGAGGGTTTTGAGGCCGGCCGCCCCGCCTACCTCCGCGCGGAGCTGGCCCAGCTCAGCGCCCGCCGCGACGCCCCGCCCGCCTCCGCCGCCCAGCTCCGCGTGATGGACGAGATGCGCGCCGACCTCGTCCTGCCGATGTCCACGGGCAGCGCCGTGCTGGGCTGGCTGGCCCTCAAGGACGAGGACTGGTCGGACGGCTTCTCTCAAGAGGAGATCACCCAGCTTGGCCGCCTGATGTCCCGCGCCGCCACCGCGGTGGAGAACCTGCGCGGCTTTGAGGCCAGCCAAGAGCAAGCCCGCCTCGCCGCCTTGGGCACCATGGCCGCGGGCCTGGCCCATGAGATCCGCAACCCCCTCGCCGGGATCAAAGGCGCGGCCCAGCTCTTGCGCGGCATGAGCCCCACCACGGACCAAGCGGAGTTCCTTCAGGTCATCGTCGATGAGACGGACCGCCTCAACAAGGTCGTGACGGACTTCTTGGACTACGCCCGCCACTTTGAGCTGCAGCGCGCCCCCACCGACCTCAACCAGCTCGTGAGACAGACCACCAGCCTCCTGCGCGCCCAAGGCCTGCCCGACGGGATTCAGCTCGTCGAAGCGCTGGAGGAGCCCCTGCCTCTCCTCGCCTTAGACGGCGACAAGCTCCGCCAGGTGGTCCTCAACCTCCTGCGCAACGCGGTTCAGGCCATGCCTGAGGGCGGTGAGCTGCGGGTCACCACGGCCAAACGTCTGTTGGGCCCGAAGGCCGAGCGGGCGCTCGTGGAGCTCTGTGTTCAGGACTCGGGCGAGGGCATGTCGGCGGAGACCAAAAAGAGTCTGTTCATCCCGTTCTTCACCACCAAACACGACGGCACGGGGCTGGGCCTCGCCATCTCTCAGCGGATTGTGCAGGCCCATCAAGGGGAGCTGCGCGTGGAGAGCCGCGAGGGCGAAGGCGCGCTGTTTGTGGTGTCGTTGCCGGTGGTGGAGGCGATTGGGGGCGGTGAGATCGAGGCGGACGGGGGGTGAGGCGCTGGGTGGCGTTGAGGGTTGGGGCGCGACGGCGTCGCTGGGACCGCTCGTCCCGGTTCGTCACGGGGGTGGCGTTTCGGGTTCGGGCTCTCGGTGGGGTCGCGGGGCGTTGAACGTAGTGGCGACAGGGACGCGCGGGAGTCGGCCCCTGATCGTTCGTGGTCCGCGACACCTGGGTGACAGCTCAGCCAAGCTCCGGGGGTACAGGTGAGCTACTGTGGGGTCTCCAGTGTTTGTGTTTGATTCATACTTGATCGTATATCTCCACCCCCGAGGCTGTGGGCGCTGTGGGCAGGCGCCAGCCTGTCCAAGCCGCTGTGGGCGCTGTGGGCGAGCGACCCGCAGGGGAGGTCGTCCATAGCGTCCATGGTGGCGTCAGCGTCCATAGCCGCCCTCACGCCGCCGCCGCGAGCTGGCCGAGGCTGGTGTTGAAGAAGAACATCTCGGTGACGCCCTCCGCGTCATCAACAAACGCGACGCTCTGACCACGAAGCGCCATGCTCACATACACGTTCCTTCCTCGGAACTTGGCCATGCCCTTCTTGTTCACACAGCGCACTTCAGCGCCGAAGCGGTACCAGGCCCGCATCGGCCCAAGGTAGGGCCGCTCCGAGCGACTGTAGAGCTCGCTGGGCACCTTCATCGCCAAGGCCTCGTGGGGGCGGACGTGGTTGAACTCATGGCGCCACCGCTCCAGGGCGGCGCGCTGACCCTCGAGATCGTGTGTGGCGACGTCCTCCACGTCAAAGCGCATGTCCAGGTGCATTCGTTCGTGTCCGCCATTGTCCTGGGGGCAGGCCGGGCGACTGCGCACCAGACGAATCCCGAGGGACACCCACCACGCCGAGAGGGTCGTCAGCCCGCCCGGCGAGCGCATGGACACGAATGGCGAGCCGTTGTCCACAAGGATGCTCTCGGGCAGCCCATGCTTCTCGAAGAGCCGCTCGAAGACCAGCTGCGCGGCCTCCCCCGTCGTCGTGGTCATCAGCTCGGCGCAGAGCACATAGCGGCTGTAGGCGTCGCGCACCGTCAGCGGCTCGGCCCGGCTGCCGTCGCCCGTCCGCCACCAGCCCTTGAAGTCCACCGTCCACAGCATGTTCGGGCATGTGGCCTCGGCCCTCGGCGGCACCGTAGGAGCGTTCGTCGCAGGCCTCCGAGACCGCGACACGCTGACCCCAGCTCGCTCCAAGATCCGCGCGATGCTGCGCTGGCTCGGCAGCTCCGCGGCCTTGAGCTGCCGCGCGAGCACCGCGTGGAGCTTCTTCGGACCCCAGCGCGCGTGCGACCGGCGCAGCTCCAGGATCCGCAGAACCGCCTCTCCCGACGCGCTCAAGGGCGAGCTGTGAGGACGCCGCGTGCGCTCCCGCAGGCCCTCGATGCCGCCCTCCTTGAAGCGCTGAAGCCACTTGTAGCCCGTCTTGCGGCTGATCTCGTACTCCCGGCACAGCTCCGACAGGTTCACGTCGGGCTCCAGCGCGCGAAGGATGAACTCCTCTCTCAGCTTGCTCATCTCAGCCTCCTTCCACGGCATCTCCTCTCCTCAGTGGGTTGCTGAGAAGACCTGCTCCCGAAGGACCGAAGTGTCACCTATGTCCTGGCGCGAAAGTGTCACCTATGTCTTGGCGTCAGACCCAGGGGGCGGCCCACCCCCGCGTCCAACGCCCTGTTTGCTTGCCCCCTAAGTTGTGCGGCCTCACGCCGCCGCGTCGTGGAGCCCGCTTGTCCTCTAAACCTCCAATGGATCTTCTTAGAGAGCTGGCTGATCTCTACCCCACCCAGAGCAGCACCGTCGCGCTCTGGGAGCGGGCCGGGGGCAGCGCCCGGGAGGTAGCGGAGCTGAGTCGCCCCGTCGATCGTTGGCAGGCTGTCTGGGGGCACAGCGCGCGGGGCGCCTCGGTCACCCCGGCCGCCCTGCTCCGCGCCGCCTGGGAGGACCAGCCGAACAACACGCGCCTCCTCAAGGCGCTCGTCGCGGAGCTGCCCCACCACACGGACCCAGAGCTTGTGCGAGCGGCGGAGCGGCTCGTCGCGCGCTTGGCAGACCAGGCTCAAGACGGGGTGGGGGTGATCGAGCTGCTGGCGGAGTGGGAGGAGCGCGATCCGGCGCGAACTTTTGCGGCGATCTGTCCGGCCGTTGAGCGTGGGCTCGTCCCGGAGCGGCGCGCCGCCCTGAAGGAGCGCCTGCGGGCCCCTGTCGCGCAGGGCCTCGTCAACGGGGCGGTGCAGGCCGGCGTGGGCCAGGCGGTGAAGGTGGTGCTTGACACGCTGA
This sequence comes from Deltaproteobacteria bacterium, assembly GCA_016717595.1. GTDB lineage: Bacteria > Myxococcota_A > UBA796 > UBA796 > CAJQPC01 > JADKFE01. The sequence goes on from JADKFE010000019.1 coordinate 110,492, forward strand.
ACGAGATGATCTGAACGACGAGCTGGGCGGCGAGAGGCCGCAGAGGTGAAGGATGTCGAGTTTCTTGGTGGAGATGAGCAAGGCGGGGCTGGACCTTCAGCTTCAGGGCGATGACAGCCGCTTGGAGAAGTACGAGGCCGCCTCAGAGGCACTCGCCGAGCGGTTGGCCGACGATCCCGCCGCGTATGTTTGCGCGGTCCTCGCGGGACTAGACCCCGACACCCCTGCGGATGACGCCGCGCTAAAGCTCGCCCAGGAGGCGCTGGTCGAGAGCTGGCCCTCGGTGGAGTCGATCTTCAAGGACGCGCCGCGGGGCATCTACCGCGCCTTGCTGCTCGACGCCTGCGGCGCGGCCGAGCGTGATGACGCGGCAGCCATCGTCTGGTTGACCGCCGCCGACACCTTGCCGATGTGCCGTCTGGGGCGGCAGAAGGCGCCTGTGGAGGGGTTGCTGACGCGGCTCGCGGAGCGGGTGGAGAGCAAGGCCGTGGGGGCGCCCTGCCGCGCCAAAGGCGGCGCCGAAGGTCGAAGTGAAGGTGGGGTGGAGGCGCTGTCGAAGGCCCTGGCTCCTATCAAGGTTAACCGAGACGCCCTCGCCCGTCGTGTCGAAGCGGCGGTGGGGCCTTCAACAGGACCAACACCCCGCCGTTGGTGAATCCGAATCCTCACTGGCCGAACAAGCCCAGACATTGGGAGCTGGAGTTCGCCGACCGAATGGCCCCCCTCCTCGCCGACCAGCTCGACATGGTGCTCAAGAAGAACGCCGAGCTCGGCGACACCCTCCAAGCGTCCCTCACCACCTCCCAAACTGCCCTGGCCACCTCCGTCACCCAGGCGCTCACCGCCCAACAAGACTGGGTGCAAAAGGCCATCGCCTCGGCCAAGGCCCAACAAGACGCCGAGCGCCTGCGTGTCTCGGCGCTGTGGTGGTCGGAGGCGCTCTACTCCCCACGCCTCCGGCGCAGCTATCGAGAGCTGCCCCCTGTCGCTCGCCGCCGTAGTGATGGCGTTAGACCTGATCAACCTCACGCCGCGACTGCCCCCTGCCAGCGTCGGTTACCTCCTCGCCGAGACCGTCGGCCGCTTGCCCGAGGCCGGGTTTGACCGTCAACGCCCCTTGGCGGCGTGGCTGAACGCCCTGCGCGGCGCGACCGGCGTTGACCTTGGCAAAATCGGCGCCACGCTCTGCGCACCCCCAGCCCACGGTCGGGTGAGCGTACGCGACGTGCTCACCGCGACGCTCCGGGGTAGCGCGGTGGACGCCACGCTGCTCAAGCGTCTGCCGGGCGGCGCAGACACGCCGATGAGCCTGCCCAACCTCGCCCACGCCCTCTTTCGCCAGGAGAAGGCGCTGCTCCTCGCCGGAGGCGCGCCGTGAGCGCGCCCTGCGGCAATCCCCGAGACTGCTATGAGCACGAGGGCGAGCAGTGCGCGTTGGGTGAGCTCCGATCGAGCTGTCCCTACGCGAAGGGCAGCGCGGAGAAGACTGAAGCGCCGGTTCAGGGCACGGATGACGAGAGCGGGCGCGTGTGCTGGAACGGTCAGACCTTAGGGCTTGACGATCTGGGCAACCTGACCCCAAGGGCGCGCTCCATCACCCTCGGCGTGCTCGGGGATCATGACGCCGGGAAGACGACGATGCTGATCGGGGCGTACCTCGCGCTCCTGCGGGGAGAGCGGCTCGCGGCGGCGCGCTTCGCGGGCTCTCGCACCTTGGGGGCCTGGGAGGCGCTGGCGTCTTGGTCGAGGTTCTCCGACGCGACACAGCGCGCGAGCTTCCCGCCGCACACGTCCATCGGCGCGGGGCGCACGCCAGGGCTGCTGCACCTCGCCCTGCGACGGGGAGATGGGTCGTCTCGGGACACGCTCCTCATCGACGCGCCCGGGGAGTGGTTCTCGCGCTGGGCGACGGACGAGTCTGCGGCGGCGGCGGAGGGCGCGCGGTGGGTGGTGGAGCACGCCGACGTGCTCGTGGTGGTGCTGGACAGCCAGCGCCTCACGGGCGAGCGGCGGGGGGCGGCCCGTGGGGACGCCCAGCGGCTCATCGAGCGCCTGGGGAACCACCGGGCCGGGCGGCCTGTCTTGGTGGTCTGGACCAAGGCCGATCACCAGCCACCCGACGGGATCCGTCGTCAGGTGCAGGAGACGTACCGCGGCACCTGCCGGGGCGAGCTCGGCAAAGACGACGACCGAGCGTCCCCAGGCCCTCGCGGCGGCGATCTCACGGCGATCCGCCTGGGCTGGGACGCCCCCACGGCGCGCTCCTATCCTCGCGCCCACGGGCGAGGATCCCTTCTTGTTTTATCGAGGCGCTTATGGACGCTGACGAGCTGATGATCTTGGGCAAGCCCGCGAGCGGCAAGACCCACTACGGCGGGCAGCTCTACGGGCGCCTTCAGCGGCAGCGCGGGGTGCTGACCTTACAATCGGGCGTCGGGACACCGAAGGACCTGAGCCTCTTTGAGGACGTGCTCAAGTCACTTCAGAATGGCCAAGCCGCAGAGCACACCTCGGCGGCGACCTGGGACGAGCTCGCGCTCCCCCTCCAGACCACGTCGGGGCGGCGCGTCAACCTCGCCTGGCCCGACTACGGCGGCGAGCAGGTAGACCTCATTCGACGACAGCGACGCGCCCCGCCGTCCTGGCAGGCCCGGCTGAAGAGCTCGACGGGCTGGGTGCTGCTCATTCGCCTGAACGCGGAGACGACTTACCCTGACGCGCTGGAGGAGCTCTTATCACGCGGTGAGCGTACCGCGACGGCTCCCGCTGAGCGGGACGAGGCGAGGCTGAGCGTCTGGGACGCCAACGCCATGTGGGTGGAGCTGATGCAGCTCCTGCTCCATGTGGCCGGGATCGGCAGCGTGCGCCGGGTGAAAGAGAAGCGTCTGTGTGTGCTGCTCTCCTGCTTTGATGAGCTGGACGTTGGTGAGCGTGTACCGATCGACGTGCTTCGGGATCACCTGCCGTTGTTCGCGGCCTACCTGGAGAGCGTCTGGGCGCCCGAGGACTTAGGCGTCTGGGGGCTCTCCGCCCTCGGTGAGCCCCTCGACAAGGACAGCGCCAACGAGGGCTTCATCGACGATGGCCCCGAGAGCAAGGCTGGGTGGTGCTCCCCGATGGCGGCGCCCGAGACCCGGATCTCACCTTGCCATTGGCCTGGCTCTTGGAGCGCCGATGAGCGTATGGGTTCGCGCCCGGTATGGTGACGTCAACAACGCCCACGGCCTCGTGCGGGTCGAGGGCGTTGAACGACGGGATCTGCCGGAGGAACTAGGCTCGCTCACCGACCGGCCACCGGGCACTCCCAGCCGGGGAGAGGTCTGGTGGCCCGCGGTCGGGTGTGGGCCCGTGGGCGATTGGTGGGCCTGCTGGTGGTGCTTGCCTGATCAACGCGGCCCGCCGGGGTGGCATGGTGAAGACGGAGGTCGCGCTCTGCCCGCTGGCGGAGGTGGGTGAGGTGGACGACCTCCGACCGACGCTCTGCGCGCTCAGCGGCCTCGCGGAGCTCCCGGCGCCCTCCGATGAGCAGCTCGTGGCGGTCTGGGAGGCCCTCCTCGCGGCCGACGCGGAGGCGGTCGTGCTGCCAGATCACCGCTGCTCCCGGGGTGATCGCCGCGATCTGGGCGCGCCTTTGGCCCGCCGCGCGCCGCGCCTTCGCGCCCGCGCCGCGCTCAGCCCCCGCAGGGGCGCCCGGCGCCGGGCCCTGGCTGTACGGCATCCCCGAGGGTAGGCGACTGGAGTGGGCGCCGAGACGGCTCGTGACGCGAGGTGAGCCCACCGCCACGCCCAGCCGAGCCGTCCGCTGGCTGCTCGGCGGGGAGGACGCAACCTTGGAGCGGGTGCGCGACGCCTGCGCGCCCGAGGCCCCTCGGCTCAGGATCAACCAAGCCGCGCGGATCGCCGACCAGATCGAGCGGTTTCAACGCTCGGATGACCCAGCCGATGGCTTCGCTGTCGCCAGGGCCTTGGCGCCGATCGCCCCCAGCCCAGGGGTCTTGACCCACCTCAAGGACGCGGCGATGGCCGCCATGCTCCGGGGCTACAGACGGGCTCGTTTGACCTGCCGAGACGCCTGCGCAGCCTTCCCGCCAGCCCCATTTGGCGCCGAGGCGCGGCTCCTCGAGGCGCTTAGGGGATGGGTCGCGCGGTTCGCGCCCAGCCTAAGCCCTGAAGACGCCCCGATCCTGCTGAGCGGGCCGAAACAGCCCAAACCCTGCCTTGGTGGTGTGACGCGACCCAGTCCGCGCTCAAGAGCACCTCACGCTGGGAATCCAGAGTGGACCGGCGCCGCTCTGCGCTGGCTGTCCTGGGAGGGCGAGGTGTTCGCGCTGGACGGGCCTGCTCCCCCACGGATACAGCTACGGAGTCGCGGCTCATGGCGCAGCTCGAGGGCGTGGCGTTGGTGAGCCACCGCCCCTCATGCGGCGGGCGCGAGCGCGGCGCTGGTCCTGCCTTCACGCGGCGCTCTTAAAGACGACCCGCCCGCCGAGCGAGGCCATCGCGGCGCAGCGAGTTTTCCCCGAGGATCCGCTGCCCGGCCTGCGCTGGCTCATCGGCGCGCTGCCCGCCGTGGAGGGTGTCCGGGCGTATGTTCAGGCGCCAGACGCGACTCTGTGCGCCCTCGTCGTTCAGCGCACGAAGGCCGAACCGGCGTCGCTCGTTGGACTCGACCCCAGCGAGGCCCCTTGGCGCGCGCTCTGGTCCGCGCACGTCATGGCGGGCGGCGCCCCTTGGCCACCCGGGGTAGACAAGGCGGCGTTGTGTCAGTCGCTCCTCCAGGCGCTGCAAACCGCGGAGGAGCCGTTGGGTGTGGTGCCCAAGATCGCCGAGGACCTCGCGCCGCACGTCTTTCGGGGCACCGCGCGCGCGGCGCTGTGGGCGCGTCTCAGCGCCGAGAGCACCCGAGCCTTAATCCCCAGGGTCGTTACCCTGCTGAATGAGGCCCTTGAGCGGGGCGACGTACGAGCCCGCCTGAGCCGGAGCTGCTCGCGGCGCTGCTCGTCTTATGGCGTCAGCGGTCCCCAAGCCGGAGGTGCTCATCCGCTTGCTCCAGTGGGGGCTCCTGACGGACGAGGCGCAGGTGTGCAGTGGATCTCGTCGTGGCCGACCTCGGCGCTTGTGCGGCACGCCCACCCCGTCGGCGAGCTGGCGCTGAGCCGTCGCTGGGCGAAGCTCGCGGAGCTGCTCTACAGTTCTCGGTATCGGGACAAACAGATTGGTCAGGCGGCGCTGTCGTGCATCGACCTGCTCTCCATCTCAGGGCATCTACCTTCGCTAGTCATTTGGGGTTGGGGCGGAACGCCCACGACGAGAACCAGCTCATTCGGCGGGTAGCAGACCTTGGCGCAGAGTTCGCGCCTGATCGGCTGGAGTTTTCTGGGAGGCCGCGGGGGAAACCCAAGCAACTAAGCAACCAGCCTGATTGGTCCTCAGCATGGAGAGAAGCTGCCCGATTTGCCCACCATGGCAAGCTGGACGGTGGCCTTCATGCGCTCTCAAGAGCTCTCCTCGACGAGTTCCCCCGTAATGGCGATCTCAGAGAGCTAACCGACCTGCTCGCCAAAAAACACCACCGCGACAAACCGTAGGATCTCCACCCATGCCCGTCCCGATGGACCTCATCAACACCCTCGCCGACCTCTACCCCGAGACCCGCGACGCGCGCGCCTTGTGGGAGCGCGCCGGAGGGCGGGGCCGTGAGGTCGAGAGCAACCCCAACGCCCGAGACCTCTGGCAGAGGCTCTGGCGACAGAGCAGCCAAGGCGCCTCGGTCACGCCCGAGGCTCTGCTGAAGGCGGCGCTGGCGGACAACGAAAACAACGCGGTCCTCAAGGGCGCGCTGCTCACGGTCCCGAAGATTCAACAGGCGCCGGTCATCACGCAGGCGGAGACCCCGCAAGGGCGGCGCCCGGTGGAGCTCGCCGCGCTGCTCAGCTCGTTGTTCTCCGCCGCAGAGCTTCGTATCTTCCTCTACCATCTCCCGGGCGGACGCGAGCTGGACAACGCCCTGCCCGGCGCTGTGACGCCCCTCTCTGAGCTGTCCCATGAGGCCAGCAAGCTCCTCATCAAACGTGGCCATCTGGGGGACGGGCTGTTCAAGGCACTTCTCGGTGAGCGCCCGGGACGCGCGGCGGACATCGAGGCCGTGAAGCGACGGTTGGTGCCCTGATGCTCGTGAGGGGGGCAAGGACTGGGCAGCGTTGATGGTTGAGGTGAGCAGCGTGTCGCCTCAAGCCATCCCGGCACCATGTTGGCGGCGCAGCCCCAAGGGGAGATGGGCGCTGGAAAACAACAAAGACCGAGGCGGCGCCGATGAGGGCGGGGACCAAGCGAACGCAGGGCGTGACTCTATTGCGTCGTAATAGACCTTCTCGGCATGTTCTGATCTGACACCGCTGGGCCCAGGGCGACCTGTACTGAGGGCAGACGATGAGCCAACATCACGATGCCCTGAGACGCAACAAACGCCGGGAGTGGTTCGCGGCGCCCCCTTGTACGGGAGAACGTCTTCACTCGTCCTTCGCCTTCGCGCCGCGCCGCGGTGACAGCAAGACGCTTGCGCGCTCGATCACGGGCCAAGCCTCCTCGACGAGCCGCGCCGCGAGATCCTCGTAGGCGTCTCCTTCGTTCAAGACCTGTTCTGAGAGGTAGAGGTAGGTCTCGTCACGGAGCCGGTAACGAGGCTCCGGGTCAAGCAGGGCCTCAAGCGCGTCGAGGTGGACCTCCGGCGCCTCAATGTATGCGTAGAGCGCGTACCTTGCCCCTGACCGATCAGGCTCAATCGACACACCGACGAAGAGCGTCTTACCGGTGGTCTTGACGAGCTGCCTTGACCACCATCGCTGCTGTGCGAGCGTCCGAGAGTCAGGCTTCCGGCCCAACAAACC
>JADKFE010000020.1 GCA_016717595.1 Deltaproteobacteria bacterium
AGCGTCGAGACCTGCGACTTTGTAGACGAGGACTGCGACGGCGTGGTGGACAACGGCCTCACCGACAGCGACGCCTCGGGCCTGGCCGACTGCAAAGAGATCGTGGTGATCATGAGCTATGGCTTCAACGTCCGCTCGGGCGGGGTGGACTGTGACGGCGTAGACACCGTGCAGTACGAGTTTGAGGCCATCGAGGGCGCGCTCAACAGCGCGGGGCTGGGCGCGGTGCGCCTGAACGAGACCTCCTCCGGTGGGCTCACCTACGCTGACGTCTCGGCGTACGCCGGCGTGGCGTTTCACAACGGCGGCTGGTCGGACGCCGCGGCGGCCTCCACGGAGACCTTGCTCAGCAGCGCGGCGTCCGCGGGCAAGGCGCTGTGGTTCCTGGGGGATGACGGCAGCTACAACGTGCAGAACACGGCGTCTGCGACGGGCAAGACGACGATGTACAGCCTGAGTTACGTCGGCGCCTTCGTGAGCAACGGCGCTGCGGGCACGGTGACCACCACCAGCGCCGGGGCGAGCCACCCGGTCATCGCCGGGCCGTTTGGCACGGTGGGGGCCTTCTCCTACACCGCGGACCTCGACTACACGACCTTGGCCGGGGCGGGTGAGGTGGAGCTGATGCGCTCCAGCACGGGTTACCCGGCGGTGTGGGCCGCGGAGTCGTCCGCGGGGCAACGGATGGTGTTCACCCTGCCGAGCATCAACAACTCCCACACCCGCTCGGGGGTGTGTGTGACCAGCGACGCCGCGGGGCTCGCCGAGCTGCAGGTGCTCGCCGCGAACGCGGGCTGGTGGCTGTTAAACTTCTGAGGCACCCCGAGGGGCCGCTCTCATGCGCCCGACCCTGCCGCTCTGCATGTCTCTCGGCTGGCTCCTCCCCTCGATCGCCTGGGGGGAGCCCACCTTGGACCCACGTTTTCTGCCGCCGCCGCCCCCGGCGGTGGTGCAGGACGTGGCGGCGGCGCAGCTCCGGGTGGACCGCGTGGCGATGGGCACCTTGGGGAGCTGGGCTGCGGTGAACCTCGTCGCCGGGACGGCCGGGGCCTTCGCCCTGGATGACCCGCGGGCCCGGGCCTTCGCCCAAGGCAGCGCGGCGTGGAACGTGGTGAACGCCGGCCTCGCCGTGGGGGGCCTGCGCTCCGCCAACCGTCGCGCTGGGGTGGCGCCGAGCTGGCCGAGCTTGGCCTTAGAGGGGGAGCGCAGCCGCGGGGTGTTTTTGCTCAACGCGGGCTTAGACGTCGGCTACATGGCGGCGGGGCTGTGGCTTCGAGAGCGGGGCGCGCGCGTCGAGAGCCCGCAGCTTCAAGGATATGGCGACGCGCTCCTGGTTCAAGGCGGCTTCTTGTTCGCCTTTGACCTCACCATGGTCGCGGTGAAGGCCCGGGCAGACCGGCCCCTCGCCCCGTTCGTTCAGGCCGAGACGCCATGACGGCGCTCCCGGGCTGGCTGGGGCGGCTGGAGTCGTTGACCCGCCCGGCCAAGATGGCGATCTTCGCCGCGGTCCTGGCCGCGCCGACGCTGCTGCTCGGCTTCATCACCGACGATCTGATGATGGTCATGGCCGTTGAGGAGCGCCTCGGGCGGCTCACCGAGGCCGAGGCGGCGCAGATCCCCGTACACGCCGCGACGGAGCCGTTGTTTGGTGTGCCCAACGTCTTCACCTTCTTCAACGGAGATGCTGACGAGCAGCTCCAGCTTCGGGCGGAGGGTGAGCGCCCGTGGTGGAGCGCGCCCGATCTGCGCCTGAGCTTCTGGAGGCCGCTCTCAAGCCTGTTGTGGCTTCTCGACGTGTCGCTTTTTGGTCGCGCGCCGCTGGGCTATCACCTGCACTCCTTGGCCTGGAACAGCGCCCTGATCGTCGCGGCAACGCTCTTGTTGCGAAAGAGCCTGGGCTCGGTGGGGCCTCTGGCCGCTGCGCTCTACCTTTTGGACGACAACCGCTGGATGGCCGTGGGCTGGCTCTCCAATCGCAACGCCATTGTTGCGCTGAGCCTGGGCCTGTTCGGGCTGCTCGCGCACCTGCGCTGGCGTGAGGATGGGTGGAGAGCGGGGGCGCCGCTCTCGTTGCTGTTGTTCGCCGCGTCCCTGGCCGCCGGGGAGTTTGGCTTAGGCGCGCTTGTCTTCTTGGGGAGCTACGAGCTTCTCGGCGCGCCGGGGCGACCGGTGGAGCGGGCGCGGGCCTTGGCGCCGGCCCTGATCTTGGGCCTGCTCTGGGCGGCGTTTTACCAGGCCAAAGGGTACGGGGCCTCGGGCAGCCTCGTCTACATCGACCCAGCGCGAGAGCCGGGGATGTTCTTTGCCGCCGCCGCCGAGCGCCTGCCGATCTTGCTGGGCACGGCCCTGGGGCCCATCCCCGGGGAGGTCACCACGGCGGCGCCCCAGCTCGCCCTCCCGGCGGCGGCGCTGGGGAGCGTGTTGACCCTCAGCCTGGCCCTGGGCCTGCGGCGGGTCTGGCATCGGCTCGACGACGCCGATCGCCGCGGGCTTGGCTGGCTCTTGCCCGGGGGGCTCCTCGCCACGGCCCCGGTGCTCGCCACCTTGCCCATGGGCCGCCTGTGTCTGGCCATGGGCCTTGGCGCGGCGGCGGCCCTGGGCGCGTTGGCGGTGGGCGCGGCGGCGGCCTGGGGCGAGGGCCGACGGGGCTGGGGCCTCGTGCTGCTGGGGATCCTCGGCGTTCATGTCGCGATGCCGCCGGGGCTGTGGCTGGGCATGCCGCTGCTGTTCTCTCAGGTTGACGGCGTCACCGACACCCTGTGGACACGCTCGTTTGAGGGGGAGGATCTCCAAGACCAAGACGTGCTCGTCGTCACCAGCTCCGATCTGGCCGTCGGCATGTACCTGCCGTGGTGGGCGCAGCTTCACCGGCGCGGCGCGCCTCGGCGCTGGCTCGTCGGCTCCCCGGCGCGGGCGGACCACGTCTTGAGCCGACCCGACGTGGACACGCTGCGCCTCGACGTAGTCGGGGAGGGGATCTACGACGGCATGTTCGCCGAGCTGCTCGGGCACGCGGGCTCGGGGCCCCAAGCCGGGGACACCCTCTCCCACGGGCCGCTCCAGATCACCCTGTCTGAGCCGGGACCGGCGGGCCCCCGGCGCATCGACCTGAGCGTCTCTGAGCCTTGGGAGGAGAGCCCGCTGCGGGTGATGGTGTGGCGAGACGGCGCGCTCGTGCCCCTGGCGCTGCCCGCGGTGGGGGAGTCGATGACCTTGCCCTGGTCGCCGGGGCTCAGCGGGATGTGAGCGCCGCCCGGGGCGCGGTGGAGAGCCGCAGGGTGAAGCAGGTGCGGCCGGGCACGCTCTCCACACGCACGACGCCGTTGTGCGCGGTGACCACGGCCTTCACCAAGGCGAGGCCGAGGCCGGTGCCGCCCCGGGCGCGGTCGGTGGTGAAGAATCGATCAAAGATCTGCGGCAGGTTCGCCGGGGAGATGCCGCGCCCGTCATCCAGCACCTCAATCACCACGACGCCGGGCTCGCGCCAGGCGTTGAGCTGAACCTTCACCTCGGGGCCGCCGTGGGTGACGGCGTTCTGCACGAGGTTCTCTACGGCGGACTCAAGCTGGGAGGCGGCGCCGGGCAGGGTGCCCGCCGCGCCGCCGAGGCTCACCTGGGGCCAGCGCGCGGCGACGCGGCCCAACAAGGCGTCGAGGTCTACGGGCTCACGCTGACCGGCCTCTTCAGCCCGGGCCAAGGCCAGAAGCCCGCTCACGAGACGCTCAAGGCGGTTCAGCTCGTCGTGGGCGTTTGACAAGAACCGCTCGCGTTGTTCGGCGGGCATGCCGTCGTCATCACGCAGCAGCTCGACGCTGCCTTTGAGCGTGGACAGGGGCGTCTTGAACTCATGCGACACGTTCCCGGCGAACTCGCGGATGTAGCTGAGCCGGGCTTGGAGGGCTTGGGTCATCTCCGTGACGCTCACGGCGAGCTGCCCCACCTCGGCGACGTGGCTGCGCTGCACCTCCACGAGCTCGGAGACGGCGTCTCGGCCGCCTTGGGCGATGGTCTGGCTGGCGAGGCTGAGGCGCCTCAACGAGCGGCTGAGCACCTGGGCGGAGACGAGCACGAGCAGCAAGGTGACGCCAAGGGCGGCGAGCAGGCCGAGGCCCAAGGTGGGCGCCATGTGGTAGAGCGCCTGGAGCTCCTCGCGGGGGGTGCGCATCAGCAGCACGGCGCCGATGATGTCGCCGTCGAGGCGCACCGGGGTGGCGACGTAGAGCCGCACCGGGGCCCGGCGGCTCACGCTGTCCAACGGCTGACGGGTGCTCGGCGGGGGCCGGGGCCTGGCGGTGGAGGCGATCTCTCCGGCCAAGGCCACCTGCACCTCGTCCAAGGCCGAGAGGTCTTCGCCGAGCCCGTCGCCGCTGGTGGCGATCACCACGCCGTCTTGGTTGAGCAGGCGCACCCCGGCCAAGGTGGCCTCGCGGGCCTGGGTCAACAAGGGCGTGAGCTTGGGGCCGACGTCGTCTAGGGTGGCTCTGCGACGGCCGCGCCGGGCGTCGCGCAGCGTCTCCACGGCGAGCACCTCCACCCACGCCGCTTGGTTCACCAGCTCGCCTCTGGTCTGCATCTGGAGGTCATTCGCCAAGGCGCCGGTGCCCAGCACCGCCAGAAGCGGCAGGCACAGCACCAGACCATGGGACAGCACGAGCCACAGGCGCAGGGGCAGGATGAGGCGCAGGCGATCGGCCATCAGGGCGCGGCGCTCAGGCGAAAGCCGAGGCCATGCACGGTCTCGATGGGGTCGATGTCACGCTCGCGGAGCTTCTGTCGCACCCGGCGGATGTGGGAGTCTAAGGTGCGGTCGGAGATGTGGTGGGGGCCGTCGTACACACGCTCGGTGAGCTCATCTCGGGTGAAGACTCGACCCGGGCGAGACATGAGCGCCTGGAGGATGCGGAACTCGGTGACGGTGAGCTCCACCTCGTGATCTCCGGCGTAGACCCGGTGCTCCGAGGGCCGCAGGCGGAGCGGGCCGACACGAAGCTCATCAGAAGATGCGACAGGCGTGATGGATGCGACAGGCGCGATGGAAACGACAGGCGCGACTAGTGCGACAGGCGGCGTGAGGGCGGCGGGCAGGCTCGTGGCCCGGGCGCGCCGCAAGAGCGCCTTCACCCGGCTCACCAGCTCTCGTGGGGAGAACGGTTTGGTGACGTAGTCGTCTCCGCCGATCTCCAGCCCGACGACCCGATCGAGCTCTTCATCTCGCGACGACAAGAACAGGATCGGCAGAGACTCCCGATCGCGGCGCAGGCGGCGGCAGACCTCGAGGCCGTCTAGCTCAGGCATCAGCACGTCGAGCACGACGAGGTCCGGGGCCCGGGCCAAGGCCAAGGTGAGCGCCTCGACGCCGTTGTTGGCCTCGATCACCGAGAAGCCCTCTCGGGACAAGGCGTATCGAACGACCTCACGGAGGTTGGGGTCATCATCGGCGACGAGGATGGTGATGGGCTGCATGTCGCCGAGTATATCGTGCCGAGCTTGGTTGTTGGCGCTTGAGTCGCGTCCTGGGTTGGCGCTTTGAGGGTGCGCGTCGCCGCGGGACGGGGCAGACTGTGAGGCTTGGAGGTGCGCGGATGTTCGCCCTGGCCCTCGCCCTGCTCAGCCTGACGGCGTGTAAACCCGTCGAGCCCGACCCCCTGGCCGTCGCCCCGGACGAGACGATCCGCCCGCTGGCGGGCCCGTGGAGCGTCGGCGGCGCGAACCTCGCCTTGGCCAGCGGCACCGCGCTCTCTGCCGAGGCCGGGCCTGGCGGCGCGGGCGTCGCGATGGCGGCCTGGACACGGGAGGGTCAGCTCTGGCTCTCCAGCACCTTCAACGCCGGGGCGGCCTGGACGACCCCCCGATCATTGGGCCCGGCGCCCACAGGCGACGCGCCGCCCACGCTCTTGGTCTCCCCGGTGGGCCTGGCCTTGGCCTTTGTCCTCGACGGCCGCCCAACCCGTCTGGTGATGACCGACCGGGGCTTTGTGCCCTCGTCCCCCGCCGAGGCCGCTGTGGCCCACCACGTCACCGCCGTTGACCACGAGGGCACGATCTGGCTGGCCTGGGTGGATCACCGCGACCCCGCGAGCCCCACCTTGCGGGCCTGGACGGATGGGGAAGAGGAGCTGATCCTTCAAGACGTGCCGATCTGTGACGGCCCGATCGCCCTGGGCGTCGTGGACGGCGCGCTCACCGTGGCCGCGCGCCTTGGCCGTGACGCCGGCAGCGGCGTGCGCACCTTCGCCCGCGGGGAGGAGGGCTGGACGCCCCGGGGCGCTTGGCTAGAGGACGCGGCGCCGTGTTTTTCCGACGCGCCGTTTTTCGCTGGGGAAGAGCTGCTGACGACGCTTCGTGCGCCGACGCCCACCGTCGCCCGGGGTGACCGCCGCAGCTACCTGCCCGCCGGGGCGCTGCCGATGACGCCACGTCCGCTCCGCGCCTCGACGGCCTGGGCGCAAGAGCAGGGCGGCCGCGCCACCTTGGTGATCGACGGCCTCCCCCAGCGTGAGCGAGAGGGCACCCTGCGCCTGGGCGCCCCGGCCATCGTCGGCCCAGAGGTGTGGCTGCCGATGGAGGGCGGCGGCGCCGCGGCCTTGGCGTGGCGCCCCGAGGATTGAACGTGTTCAGTGAACTGGTTCAATGAGCATGTTCACTGAGCAGACTAAGCCCCACCACGTCCGCGCTGCAGCCACTGCCGCCCCACCAGCCGGACAAAGGTCACCGGGGTGATGCCGACGTAGAGGTAGGGGCTCACGCGCTGGCTGCCCAGACGCAGCTCACCTTGCTCAAACGCGCCGTCGCCGTCCAGATCGTAGAAGTTGATCGGCAGGGTGTTGTGATGGCCAAAACCGACGCCGCCCGACACCAGCCCGCCGACGTTGAGCGCCAGGGCCCCGCCGTGGGAGTGGATGACGTTGCCGCCGTAGTCACGCCAGGTCTGGTTGGCGCCGATCAACAGGGTCGGGGCGATGGGGACCTGAAGGTCACCCACGGGCACCATCCACACCGCCGCCACCCCGGCGACGGGGGCCGGTGAGTCCCAGGCCAGCTCCGCGGTGCCGGTGTAGTGGGTGAGCCCCACAAATGGATCGGCCACGATCAAGAGGCCGTCGAGCTGGATCTTGCCGCCGCGGTCGCTGCGGGCGCAGATGTCCGAGAGGCAGTCCCGGGTGGGGCCTACCCGCGGCGGCGGGGGCGGAGGTGGCGGCGGCGCGGCGCTTGGCGGCGGGGTGGTCGTGGGGATGGGGGCCGGGGGCGCCTCACCTTCACCCCAGCCCGGCGTGCCCGAGGGCGGCGGGGTGGGTGGAGGGGGCGTCTCCCAGGCGGGCGTCTCCGGCGCGGGCCCGGTGTCCCAGCCTTCAGCGGGGGCTGGCGCGGGGGCTGGCGCGGGCGCGGGCGGCGGGGTCGTGCCCCAGGGTCCGCTCGGCTCCTTGTCCTTCTTCTCGTCATCACCCCAAGGGGAGCCGCCGTCTTGGGCCCAGGCCGTCGGGCCGATCAGCAGCGTGAGGAGCAGGGTTAAGGTCATCAGAGGGTCGCTCCAGGGAACACGAGGCGCGCCGCGGGGCGGGCCGGGAGAGGGGACGAGGGCCTAATAATCCAGGCCGTAACGTTTGATCTTGAGCACGAGGGTTGAGCGCGCCACACCCAGGGCGGCCGCGGCGGCGGAGAGGTTGCGGCGGTGAATGGTCAAGGCGGCGCGGATCCGCTCGCGGTCGAGCTCATCGACGGCTCGAGTCCCCGCGGCGGGGCTTGGGCTGGCCGCGGCGCTCTCAAAGGGCAGGCGGGGCGCGGGGTCTGCGGCCCAGGCCGAGAACGAGATCGAGCGCGCGGAGATCGTGGGCCCGCCGAGCACCACCGCCCGGGTGAGCACGTTGCGCAGCTCGCGGAAGTTGCCGGGGAAGTGGTGCGTAGCGAGCAGCGCGATGGCGTCGTCTTGAATCTTGACGTCGGGGCCCAGGGCGTCGCAGATGGCCTCGGCGACGATGGGCAGGTCCTCCACACGCTCCCGCAGGGGCGGCAGCTTCACGACGATGGTGGCGAGGCGGAAGTAGAGGTCGGCGCGAAAGCGCCCGGCGCTCACCTCTTGCACCAGATCGCGGTTGGTGGCGGCGACGAGGCGCACCTTGGGGAAGATGGCGCGGCTGGCGCCGACCCGGCGGATCTCCCCGGAGTCCAAGGCCCGCAGGAGCTTCGCTTGGGCGGGCTCGGGCAGCTCACCCACCTCGTCCAGAAACAAGGTGCCGCCATCGGCCTGCTCCCAGAGCCCGGCGTGGGTGTTGTTGGCCCCGGTGAACGCGCCGCGCTCATGGCCAAAGAGCTCAGACTCAAACAGGCTGGCGGAGAGCGCCGCGCAGTTGATCGCCACGAAGGGGCCGTCCGCGCGGGTGCTCGCCTCGTGAATCCCGCGGGCGGCGAGGTCTTTGCCGGTGCCCGTCTCCCCGGTGAGCAAGACCGTCGTGGTGTGCCGGGCGACGCTGTGTAGCAGCCCGAAGACCTGCCGGGTGACCTCAGCGCGCCCGACCATCGCCCCGAAGCGCTCGGCGCGGGGGGTGGCCGTGGTCGTCTCGGCCTCGACGCGGAAGAAGGTGTCGCCGATGCGCACGTCTTCGCCGAGATACAGCGGCGTCGGCTCGTCTACGCGGTTGGCGTCGAGCACGGCGAAGCCCGCCCCAGGCTTGATCAGCGCCCGGCCTCGGCTCACGCTGATTCGCACATGCTCGGGGCACAAGGAGGGGTCGCTGAGCACGATGTCGCTGCCGGGGCCGCCGATGCTGAGCTCGGGCTGGCTGAGCACCTCACGGCGCCCGGCGTCGGGGCCCTCCCGCACCTCAAGCACCAGGCGCTGCACCGAGAGGGTGTCATCGGCGGTCAAGAGCTGCTCTACGGGCGCGGCGACGCCCCGCGCGGCCACGGTGGGCGTGGCGAGGCCCGCGTCGCGGGTGTAAAACACGAGGCGAAACTCGCCTAAGGTCAGCTCGTCCTCGTGATCCACCCGGGCTGAGCCGACGACCGGCGCGCCGTTCACCCGCAGGCCGTGGCGGCTGCGGTCGAGCACCTCCCAGCCGCCATCGGGGACACGCTGCACGGTGCAATGAAACCGGGAGATGGTGTCTCCGGGCAGGCCAAGATCGGCGGCGTCGGCGCGGCCGATCAAGGCGCGCTGGGCGGAGATGCGGAACTCCAACAGGCGGTTTGGACCACGATGTACGATGAGGCGAGCCATGAAGTCTCCTATCTCGGACGCCAGCGCCGACGTGCGCGCGATCCTGCCCACTTTGCGATAGAGTTGCAAGGACCGGAGGTAGACCATGCCGCGCACCCCCTCGCTCCCCAGCCTCATCACCGTGCCCCTGCTGATCTTTTTCGGCGCCTGCGCGGGGGATCGTTTTGAGGGCGACGAGCCCGGCGAGTGCCGCGACGGCGCAGACAACGACCGCGACGGTCTCTTTGACTGTGATGACGACGCCTGCGCCTCCAGCCCAGACTGCGCAGTGGCCGAGGGCGACGAGAGCGGCGAGTGCCGCGACGGCGCCGACAACGACCTAGACGGCCTCTTTGACTGCGAAGACCCAGGCTGCACCGCCAGCCCCGACTGCGACGGCGACATCGACCCCACCGACGACACCGGCGACGGCGGCGGCGACGACACCGGCGACGGCGGCGGCGACGACACCGGCGATCCCAAAGACACCAGCGACCCCAAAGACACCACGGAGCCTGAAGACACCTCGGTGCCTGAGGGGGTGGGCGACATCCTCACCGCCACGGTGCGCCTGAACATGGAGTTTGACGTCATCGACGGCGTCTTCGGCCTGGTGGACTGCGTAGACGTGTACGAAGGCACGGCCAGCCGGCTCAGCGTGAGCGGCTCGACGGTGCAGATGTCGGGCACCTGGGTGCAGACCAGCACCACCTGCGAGGGCCACTACGACACCTTGGTGTGGCACACAAGCGCGGGCACGGGCTTTCACACCTTCATCTTTAAGGACGGCGTGAAGTTCCTCGACAAGTGGGTGGTGCACCGCGACGAGGGGGACTACGTCGCGAACACCCTCAAGAACAAGTGGCCGATGTGGGACATGGCCTCGCCGATCAACACCAGCGACCTCTCCACGGAGTACACCGAGTCGTTCACCGACTCCGACGGCACCACGGTGAACATGACCCTGAACGTGAGCTTCGGCGGCTGAAGCATCTGTCGCAAGAATGGCTCAGCCGGGATCGGCGAGCGACATCGTCACGCCCCAGCGCTCGCCGCGCAGGTTGAACCCGCCCCCGGCGTAGCTGCCATCGGGCAGGCGCTCACACTCGTAGCGGATGCGCCCCTCGTTCATCGTGAGGGTGAGCAGGCCCTCGTCAAGCGCCCAGCGGTCATCGTCGGGGGTGGTGTCTCGGGGGCTGTGGCTCTCTAGCCGACCGTCGGGGTGAAAGGTCACGTCGTAGGTGACCGTGCCCAGGTCGGGCAGGTTGGCGACGATCCGCCAGGTGGTGCCCGTGAGCGCCTGCATTTGCGCGGCCTCCCGGCCTTTGGGCGTGTGGGCGCAGCCGCTTAACGCGACGGC
Organism: Deltaproteobacteria bacterium; assembly: GCA_016717595.1. GTDB lineage: Bacteria > Myxococcota_A > UBA796 > UBA796 > CAJQPC01 > JADKFE01. Next base: position 10,554 of record JADKFE010000020.1, read on the forward strand.
GAGCAGGAGCGTAAGCAGGCGGGAACACACCATCTTGGGCGCCTCGGAGCCCGAGGATACACCAAGCCCAAGACCGCTTGGCGCCGAGACTTGGCCTTTGGCGCCGGAGGTGAGAGAATAGGGTGTTGTCGCAGGAGTGATCATGGCCGCTGCACCCCCTCCGCCGCCTCTGCCGCCTTTGGCGTTCGTGCTGGATCCTTCCGGGGGCCCCGGCGGCGCGGCCCTCGCCGCGGCCCTCACGGCTCGGGGGCTCCAAGGGGTCGCCCGCCAAGCCCTGGCGCTGGACTTCTTGCCCTTTGACCGCCTGCGCGCCTTGGTCGTGGTGGCGGGGCCCGGGGGGATCGGCGATCAGCGGGACGTCGTGATCACCGCCGCGAGCATGATCAACGACAGCACCTCGCTCACTTTGGTGTCGCCGCAGGGGGCTGAGCTCGACGCGGCGCTGGCCGCCCTCGCCGCCGACCTGCGCTCCACCGCGCCCCGGCTTCTGGCGAGGGTGGACGCGGCGTCCGACCGAAGGCCCAGGCCCAGCCTCGTGGGCCGGTCACCTCGATTCTCGCCCCTGTCGCACCTGTCGCACCTGTCGCACCTGTCGCATCCAACGGCCTCGCCGTGCCGAGCTACACCGCCGACCACATCTCCGGCCACGAGAAGGACAGCCTCAACATCGCCCCCGACGTCGACGCCTTCGCCGCGGTCATCCTCGCCAAGAGCGTCGCGCCGCCGCTCTCCATCGGCCTCTTCGGCGACTGGGGCGCGGGCAAGACCTTCTTCATGCAGAAGCTTGAGCGGCGCTGTGACGAGATCGCGGCCTCAGCGCACCGCCGGGCCGAGGCCGGTGAGCCCTCGGCGTGGCACAGCCGCGTCGCGCAGATCCGCTTCAACGCATGGCACTACAGCGACGCCGATCTGTGGGCGAGCCTCGTCACCCACATCTTTGATGAGCTGGCCCGGCGCCTGAACCCCGGCACCCAAGACATCGCCTCCGCCCGGGCCGAGCTGATTCAACGTTTGGCGGCCACGAAGAAGCTGCAAGACGAGCTGAACGAGGAGATCAAGGTCGCGCAGAAGGTCTCTGAAGACGCCCGCAAGAAGCTCGCTGAAGAGAGCCGCCGGGCTGAAGTCGCCCGCAAGTTTCTGCAGAAGAAGAAGTCCGAGCGCCTCTTTGAGCTCGTCGCCAACGACCCCCGGCTGCGGGAGGGCCTGGGCAAGGCGCTCACCCAGCTAGGCGTGGCCGAGGGTGAGGCCACCGTCGAGCAGCTCGGCGAGGTCTTGCGTGAGGTGAAGACCTTCTCCGGCCGGGTGCAGGCGCTCATGGCCTCGCTCCTGCGAGACGAGAACAAGTGGTGGGTGGTGCTCGCGATCTTCGCCTTGTTGGTCGGCGTGCCGCTCCTGCTCTACGGCCTCTATTGGGTGCTGAACGTCAAGCTCGAGAACGAGCCCCTGGTGTCGATGATCGGCGCCGCGCTCATCCAGACCTGGGTGACCCTCTCCGCCTTCTTGGGCCTCGCCCACCAGCGCATCGCCAAGCTCGTCTCTGCGGTGAACACCGTCGAGCTCGCCCGCCAACACGTCAAAGAGGCCCTTGAGCGCGACGACAACACTCTGCCCGACACCCCCGAGCTGCGCGCCGCCCAGGCCGAGCTCGCCGCCGCTGAAGCCGCCGAGGCCGCCGCCCGATCCCAGCTCGGCGACGCCGAGTCGCGCCTCTTGGAGACCCAGCGGCTCCTGGAGGAGGCCCAGGCCGGTCGCCGCTTCTTCTCGTTCATCCAAGACCGCGCGGGCAGCGAAGACTACAAAAAACGCCTGGGCCTGCTGAACCTCATCCGCCAAGACTTTGAGCGCCTGGAGTCGCTTTTGCGCGACTACAGACAGACCGCCGGCCACGACGACAACGGCGGCGTCGAGCGCATCGTCTTGTACATCGACGACCTCGACCGCTGTGAGCCCAAGCGGGTGTATGAGGTGCTTCAGGCCGTGCATCTGCTCTTGGCCCTGCCGCTGTTTGTGGTCGTCGTCGGCGTAGACGCGCGGTGGTTACACAGCTCTCTGGACAGCCAGCTCGGCGAGGCCATCCTGGGAGAGGGGGCTGGAGAGGGCGCCGGGGATAGCCGCGCGTTGAACTACCTCGAGAAGATCTTCCAGATCCCCTACGCCATCCCGCCGATGGACCCAGCGGGGTATCGCCGCTTCATCAGCGACATCGTCGGCGACGAGGCCGAGCGCTGGCGGGACGCCACGGAGGAGGAGCCCCAGGCGTTCTTGGTCTCGGAGTCCCCGGAGCTCGCCGAGCCCACGATCCCGGAGCGTGTTGAGCCGACGCTCGTCGCGGCGCCGGCGCCCGTTCACGAAGATCCCGAGCGCCTGCGGGTGACCGAGCGTGAGCTGCGCCACTTACAAGAGGTCGGCGTCTTGCTGCGCACCCCCCGCGCGGCCAAACGGTTCGTGAACATCTACCGCCTCTTGCGCGCCTCGATGCCCCGGGCCGAGCGCGACGCGCTCATCACCGGCTCCGAACAAGAGATCCGCCTGCTGATGTGGCTGCTCGCGCTCAACGTGGGCCAGCCCGACCACGGTGAGCTTTTGCTCAACGCGCTCATGGGCCCGGAAGGGGACGTCGCGCCCAAGCTCTCGGCGCTGTGTGACAGCAAACGGGCCGAGGGTGACCCCCGCTGGCTTGAGATTCACGACCGCTGGGAGAAGGCCAAAGGCGCGGCGGACATCGAGGAGGCCATCGCCGTGGCCCGCCGCTGGTGCCCTCGTGTGGGGCGCTTCTCGTTCCGGGCGAAGGGCTAAAGACGCTACAGCCCTCGGCAGGCGTTCGCTTGGCGCTCCCCGTCGACGCTGAGCTGGGCGCAGCCGTCGCAGCGGTCAGGCCCCTCAAAGGTGAGCACGGCGGTCTGGGCGCCGACGAGGGTGAGCACCCCGTCGGGCTCCACAGGGCAGCCCGTGGCGGCGCCCGCGGTGAGCGTGTCGGCTGTCGCATCAAATCCGCCGTTGTCGCCTAAATCAACGGTGGCCTCCAGCACATACCGCAGCGCGCCGCTCTCGGTCTCTTGCCCCTGAAACACGCCGGTGAGCGCCAGGTCGGCCCAGGCCGTCTCCAGCTCCTCCTCAAAGTTGTTCGCCCAGTACCCTTGGGACTGAACGGCCCAGTTCGCCTGCACCCAGCGGTCTACGGTGGCGTCGGCGCTGAGGTAGTCAAAGCCGCCCTGCAGTCGCACAAAGTCGAAGGACCGGCCCTCGACCTCGCTCGTGACGTCGAGGTCAAAACGCCAGCGCTCCCAGTCGCCGAGCTCGTCGCTCGTCTCCTCCAGGCTCACCGTGCCCTCCCAGTCGTAGCCGTCTTCGCTGCGACAGCCTGACACCCAGATCCGTTTGGCGCCGTCGGCCTGCACATAGGGGCAAGAGCCGGGGTCGGCGACGTTCTCGCCTTGGAGCAGCTCCTCCCACAACAACAGGGGCATGTTCGACGGCGGCAGCACCCAGCGCTCCTCGACGCCGGGGGCGACGTGCCGCGCGGCGAAGAAGGCGTCTTGGGGGTTGGTCATGTCGTACCCGCCGCCTTGGGCCATCGCCGCGCCCAGATCGGCCAGCGGCAACAAGAACGGGGACTGATCCTCGGGATCAGGGCGGCAGGCGACGAGCAGGATCAGCGCGGGGAGGAGCGTCATGGGGCCGCAGTCTACCCCAGGAGGCTTAGCTTGGGCACTCTGAAGCGACGGGGTAACTCACGCTGATGTCGGACTCGGGCGGCGGGATGGTCTCGCCGTGGAAGACGAGGTGGTTGTCGCTGGGGTCGTACGTCCAGCCGTTTGAGCCGTCGTAGTAGTCCACCTCGACCCCGTCCACGGAGACAAACATCGCGCCGATGTTGGAGGGCACCTGGGTGAGCGGAAAGCGGTACTCCATGCCCACGGCGGTGAGGCTGAGGTACTGCAAGGCGTCGTCGAAGGTGGACGAGCAGATCGACTGCTGGATGCCCCCGGTCAGGGTGACGGCCTGGTTGTACTTGCTGCCGGCGACGGCGGTGATGAAGTCGACGCCCACCCACTCGCTGCAGCCCAAGGGGTCGGGGCCGGTGATGCCCGAGAACGACACGCGGCTGGGATCCGCCTTGAGGCCCAGAAGCCAGGTCGAGAAGTCGGCGGCGCCGAAGGGGCTGGAGTCGTCTTCATCGGTGACGACGATCACCGCCAGGGCGGCGTCCTCGCGCATAAACCCGGCGTTGTGGCCGGTGAGGAGCGGGTCGGTGAGCGCGGCGCGGGCGGCGGCCAGGCCCTTCTCGTCGCCAGAGCCCATGATGCCCTGGTCGATCATCTCGGCGAAGACGTTCTCGGCGTCGGGGGTGGTGGGGGTGACGTAGGTGATGCCGTCCGCGCCCTGCAGCCGCCCGGACTCGGTGGGGTTGGTCATGTCCGTGGTCACGACGCCGAGCTGATAATCCAGGTTCAGCTTGGAGAACTCGGACATGAACGACTGGAAGTTGGACTTCACCTGACCCACCGCCGCCGACATCGAGCCCGAGTTGTCGACGATCCACAGCACATCGACGCTCTCAAAGGCCGACTGCTCAAAGGCCTCCTCGTAGGTGGAGTCTTCAGCGCCGGTGCCTTCAGCCTTCACCGAGCTGGTGGGCTCGTCGGGATCGTCCGAGGTGGCGACGAGCTTCACGGAGAAGGTCTTGGCGGCCAGCGGCGTGAAGGTGACGAGCACCGTGGCCGACTCGCCGGGCTCTAGCGCCGTGACCGTGCCGTCGAGGGCGAAGTTGGAGGTGCCAGAGCCATCAAAGGCCAGCTCGCTCACGTTCAGCGTGGCGTCGCCGACGTTTGAGATGACGACCTCTTGGGCCTCAGACGTGCAGTCTTTGGGCAATGACCCGAAGGTCAGCGTCTTGGGGCTCACCTCGATGTCGGGCTCCAAGACCGGATCTTCTTCAGGCGGCTCGGAGTCTACGACGGGATCGTCCTCTTTCTCGGGCTCACGGTAGATGTCGTACTCGGTGCAGCCCAGAGGCAGCGCCAGCGAGAGGAGGAGGAGGGTCGTCGTGGGGGTGCGCATGTCGGCTCCTTCGCGGAGAGAGCCGCCATCATAGCGGATGGTTCGCCGAGTAGCCAGGACGCCCCGCGCTAGATTAAAGAGGCACTCCCCCCTGGACCGGAGAGCCCGCCGATGCGCCCACAGTTTGAGGAGGGCCTGACCCTCGACCGCTTCTTGATGGAGACCGCGCGCAGCCACCCCGCGCGCACCGGGCAGTTCGTGGCCTTGATGCATCAGGTGATGCTCGCCGCGAAGATGGTCTCCGCCCGGGTGAACCGCGCCGGGCTCGCGGGCATGATCGGCCAGACCGGCGAGAAGAACATCCAGGGCGAGTTCGTGATGAAGCTCGACGTCTACGCCAACGAGACGTTTAAGCGCGCCTTGGAGCACGCCGGGGTGTGCTGCCTCATCGTCAGCGAAGAAGAAGAGGCGCCGATTCACATCCCCGAGCCGTACCAGAACGGCGCCTACGTCTTTATGATGGACCCGCTCGATGGCTCGTCAAACATCGACGTGAACGCCACCATCGGCACCATCTTCGGCATCTACCGCCGGGTGAGCCCTGAAGGTGGGCCCGGTGAGCTTCAAGACGTGCTGCGCTCGGGCCGAGAGCTCGTCGCCGCCGGATACATCATCTACGGCGCGGGCACGCTGTTGGTGCTCGCCACCCAAGAGCACGGCGTCAACGGCTTCACCCTGGACCCCTCCGTGGGTGAGTTCTTCTTGTCGCACCGCGACCTAAAGCTCAACAACGAGGCCAGCCTGTACTCGATCAACGAGGGCTACGAGGCCCAGTGGGACGAGCGCCTCGTGCGTTACGTCCGCACGCTCAAGGATCCCGCCCGGGGCCTGTCCGCCCGCTACATCGGCAGCCTCGTCGCCGACTTCCACCGAAACCTGCTCAAAGGTGGCCTGTTCATCTACCCCGGCACCAAGAAGTCCCCCAACGGCAAGCTGCGGGTGCTGTATGAGGCCTTCCCCCTGGCGTTTATCGCCGAGGCCGCCGGCGGCGCGGCGACGAACGGGGAGACGCCGATCCTCGATCTGGTGCCGACGGGCCTGCACCAGCGCACGCCCTTGGTGATCGGCAACGCCGCCATCGTCGCTGAGGCCACGGCGGCGATGAGCGCGGACGCGCCCGCCAAGGGGTAGACTAGGGTTGATGCCCCCAACCCCTCCTCCGGCCCCGTTCACCGCCGCCCCCGCCGAGCCCCTGCGCCAGCGGGTGCACCTCGACGACCACGCCGAGCTCCTCGCCCAAGCGGTGGAGCTGCCCGGCGACGGCGAGCACCCCACCTTGGCCCTGGCCCGCCGCGTGTCCCCCGAGGGCGCGTCGCGGGGGCCCGTGGTGCTCGTGCATGGCTTCGCCCAGAACCGCTACACCTGGGACTGCACCGATCGCAGCATGGCGGCCTGGCTCGCCACCCAAGGCTGGGACGTGTACAACCTCGAGCTGCGCGGCCACGGCCTCTCCCGCCCGCCCCAGGGCCTCACCGGCGAGCGCTTCGCCGACTATGTGACGGACGTGGCGCGTGTGGCGCGGGCGTTTGACGGCCAGGCGTTCTTTGTGGGGCACTCCTTGGGCGGCGCGGCGAGCTACGGCGCGGCGACGATCGCCCCCATGCGCGGCGTGGTGGGCATCGGGGCCCTGTTCCAGTTCGCCCAGGCCAACTGGCTGCTCAAGCTCTTGGGCCTCATCAGCCACGGCGCTGAAGACTTCATCGTGGGCCAAGGCCTCACCCTGCGCACCAAAGCCGCGGGCCAGCTCCTCGCCCGACTGTACGCCGTCTCCGACGTGGCGGGCTACGCCTTCCCGATCTCCGGCTGGTGGCCGGGGTCGGTGGAGCCTCCGCTGCTGCACGAGCGTCTGGTGAAGGGCTTTGACTGGACGTCGTTGCGGGTGTGGCTCGACATGAGCCGCTGGGCCGCCACGGGCAAGTTTGAGTACGAAGAGGCCTGGAGCAAGCTCAACCTGCCCCTGTTGGTGCTGGCCGGGGACGAGGATCACCTCATGCCCCCCGACGACGCCCGGGTGGCGTTTGATCGCTCCGGCAGCGCCGACAAACAGTACGAGGTGCTGAACCACGCCGACCACGAGGTGCACTGGGGCCACCTCGACCTCATCTTGGGCACCCAGGCGCCGCGTTTTGTGTGGCCGCGGGTGCATGAGTGGATGGGGGCGCGGGGGTAGGGGCGGGCGCCTAGCTCCCCCGCGTCCTGTACAATGCCCCCCATGCCCGACACGTCCCCCAAGCCCCGCGCGCTCCTCGTCTACGCCAACCCCGCCATCACGGCCTCGCCGGTGCCACCCTACGGCATGGAGCGGGTGGCCCAGGTCATGCGCCTCGCGGGCTGTGAGGTGGTGCTGCTCGCGCCGTTCATCGAGGAGGATCCCCTCGCGGCGCTGAATGAGGCGCTGGCCCAAGGCGCGGACCTCGTGGGCTTCTCGGTGCGCAACATCGACGACGCCTTGGTGGTGCGTGGTGAGGTGGGCGCGGGCGACATCGACACAAACGACTACCTCCCCGCGGTGCGGCCCCTGGTGATGCGCGCCGTTGAGGCGCTCGGCGCCGCCCGGGTGATCCTCGGCGGGGCGGGGCTCAGCGCTGGGGCCGCGCCGATCTTGCGGGATCTCGGCGCCACCCGCGCCGTGCGTGGGCCCGCTGAAGACCTCATGTACGGCATGGCCCGGGGCCTCGTCTTGGGCATGGGCCCGGTATTGCCCACAGACGATCCCCGTGTCGTCGAGCTAGATCGTGTCACGGAGACAAATCACCAGAGCCCGCCGATGCCCCGGGGCGCGGGCGCGAAGATGCCCGGCGCCTGGCCCACGCCGACGCCGCGGATGGCGGAGTACCTGCGCCTCACCTTGGCCCGGGGTGGGCGGGTGCCGGTCTCGATCTCGACGGGCTGTGATCGCCGCTGCGCCTTCTGTGTCGAGGCCCGCTTCGCCGCGTTCACCGTGAAGCCCCGCCCTGTGGAGCACATCGTCGCCGAGGTGATGGCCCTGGAGCGCGCCGGGGTCAAACGTCTGTGGTTGGGCTGCTCCGAGCTCAACGCCCCCGACGCCCGCCACGCCAAGGCCGTGCTCCGCGCCCTTCAAGGCCGCGGCCTCGATCTCGCCGTGTTCCTGCAGCCCGCGCCGATGGACGACGAGCTCCTGGATCTCATCGAGGGCGCGGGGTTGGATCCAACGGCCTTGAGTTATGAGTTTGGGCACTTAGACGACACGCTCCTGCGCGCCGGGGCCGGCCCCGCCACGCGGCGATCCATTGAGCGCCTCGCGGAGCTCTACCTCAAGCGGGGGTACCGCACCTTAGGCGGATCTGTGCTGCTTGGCGCCCACCCCCAAGAGGACGACACGAGCCTTGGCCGGGCCTTGGACCTCGCTCGGCAGCTCGACGCGGCCTTCCCCGACGGCCTGGGCCTGAGCTATGCCTGTGGCGGTCGCGTGTACCCCGAGACGCGGCTGGCGGACTGGATCGCTGAAGACTGGGACGCGGCGCGCCCCCATCTGTACGCCTTGCCCGGCCAGCCCATCGACGAGACGTTTGTGCGCCCCGTCGTGTACAGTCGCCCCGCCGCGCCCCGGGCCCTGCTGCGCCAGGTGCGCGCCGCCCTCGCCGGGTGTCGCGGCCACATCGGCCCGATGAACGCCGAGGCCCCGGCGAGCGACGCCCAGCTCCACGCCGAGCGCCTCGTGAACCGTGGCATCTGGCGCCACGCCCAAGGCCACTCCAAAGAGGCCGAGGGGATGTTCGTGGAGGCAGAGTCTCGCTGGCCCGGGCACTTAGAGGCCCTGGCCCAGCTCGGCCTCTTGCGCGCGAACACGCTGTTTGACTTCCCGGGCGCCCGCGCCGCCTTCCAAAAGCTGCTCGCCGCCTTGCCCGAGGCCGACCCTCGGCGGGGCGAGATTCAAGCCGCGCTCACGGCCCTGCGGGGCTCGGGCTGAGCCTGTAGAGCACCGCCCCCTCTACCTCTACGCCAGGGCCCAACACGCGGTCCAGGGTCACCCGCAGCTTCTCGCCCATCGCCTGCGGGTAGAGCCCCTGATGCAGCACAATGGCGGTGAAGCCTTCAGACGCCAGCAGATCCCGGGACACGAGCAGGTCGAACATCGGCAAGGTCGGCGGAGGGGACGCTACGGCGCTGCGCTCGAGGTCGATGACGAGGCGCGTGAGGCGGCGCGCGTCGAGAACAGGCGGCGTGGGGTTGTTCAGGGCGTAGGGGATGGGCCGACCGTGCTGGGTTTGATAGAGGGCGTAGCGCCCCTGGGCCAAGCTCTGCAAGGACACGGGGAGGTCGATCACCGCGCCCTCGCCCTGAATCTGCGCGTACACCGCGGGGACGGCGGTGTCTGCGGCGGGCACTGGCCAGTCCGCGGGGCTCAGGAGCGCGCTGTCGATGAGCACGGCCAAGGCGGCCAGCGGCGCCAGGACCGGTGCGAGGCGGGGTCGCCGCGCCAAGGCGCAGGCCGCCAGCACCCCCAGGGCGAGCTGGGTGAGCACGACAAAACGATAGGCGTGGGAGAGGGTTGAGAACAGCGGCAGGCTCGCCCACAGCGCGTAGAAGGGCAGGGGAACAAACACAGAGCCCGGCAGGAGCATATGGTCGCCGCCGATGTACAGAAACGGCCCCAAGGCGAGCACCCACGAGACGACGGCCAAGGCCACCCATCCGCGGCGAGCCCCGTCCTCCCCACGCGCGCCCAGCGCGGCCAGCCCTAGGCTCACCCAGCCCAGGTACACGACGGCGCGCAGGCGCTCGTCATAGAGCTTCAGCAGATCGGGGCTGTGGTGGTCGCCCGGTCGGAAGAAGCTCAGGGTGTCTACGACGTTGTGCCCAATCAGGCTCGCCAACACGAAGTCCGCGTCTCGGGCGACGAGGGCGGCGTCTGTGTTCATCGTGGCGCGAAACGCCCACAGCGCTGGCAGCACCAAGAGCGCGGCGGGCAGCAGCGCCCAAGGCAAGACCGGGCGCAGCGCGGCGGCGCGGGGGCCTCGGCCCAGGCTCTCGGCGACAAACGTGAGGCCCACGAGCCCCGCGAACAGCCCATAATACCAGTTTGAGAGCCCACAGAGCCCCAACATCACGCCGGTCAACACCGCCCAGACACGCCCCGGGGCCGCGCGTAGGCCCAAGGCGGCCCACACAAACAGCGGCAAGAAGCCCACGGCCAAGGTCTCGGAGATGCCGTTGTGCGCTTGTCCCAAGAGGTGCGGGCTGGCCGCGAAGCCGACGCCCGCCACCAACGCCGCCCAGGACGAGCCGCTCACCCGGGCCGCGAGCAGGTGCGCGCCGAGCCCCGCGAGCCAGAGGTTTGACCAGCAGGCGACGTTGTACGCCACCACGGGCCCAAACGCCCACTGAACCGGCAAGGTGCGCAGGGCCCCGAACAGGTCGATGAAGTACAGAGCCCCGCCGGAAGGATAGCCCAGAAGCTCGGTGGTGAGCGGTGAGCGCCCCGCCGCGAGGGCCTGGAAGACCTGCCAATACCCCCAGACGTGGTTGAACGTGTCGGCGTCGGCGTGTCCCAGGGCGCGCCCGGCGGGGTTCACGAGCGCAGGCGCGCACACCCCCGCCGCGAGCAGGGCGTAGAGCAGCACGATCACGGCGGGGGCAGGAGCGCGGGTCACGCCGAGAGCATGCCACAGCGCGGCGGGGGATGCACAGGGCAGGCCGCGGGGCGCGCCGCCCCGCGTCACTCAGGGCGCGCCGTTTGATTCCTCCAGACCATCGCGGTGGGGCTCTTCAGGGCTCCCGCGTCCCATTGCGGGGCGTGGAGCGGGTCACCTCGGAGGGAGCTCGGCGAGGGGGCCGTCCTTTGGCGCGCCCAAGCGCCGCCCCCATCGACCGGTCCGCGGCGAGGCCGAGGCGACCGCCCTCCAGGGCGCCCGGAGCGGCGAGAAGATCCTCAGCGCGCCGCCTACGACCCCGCCGTCTCTTCAACCCCGCCCGCGAGAAGGGCGTCGACCGGTCCGAGCGCCGGCGCAGGACGCCCCGCCCATCCACTGTGTGAGATCACCGCCGCGGCGTCTCCTCTCGCCGACGCCAATCCGAGGGGCTCAGGCCTGCGAAGGCCTTAAACGCCAACGAGAAGCTCCCCATGCTCAGGAACCCGGCGCGTAGGCTCGCCTCACCCACGGAGACGGTCGGGTCCTCCAGAAGCTCCATCGCCCGGAGCATACGCGCGGTGTGGAGGAGCTGGCGGGGGTTGAGGCCGCAGTCGGCGACGAGCTGCCGGTGGAGGCTGCGCTCGCTGAGCCCCGCGGCGCGGGCGATCTCCGACACGGCGATCCGCTCGTGCAGGTTGAGCGTAGGGACGGCCCGGGCGAAGCTGCGGGTCGCGGGGGCGCGGGCAGTTGGCTGGTGGGCTCGGCGCGGGCGGCGTGCTCGTGGGCGAGGCCGGCCAAGGTGCGCAAGAGATCGTTCGCCAAAGGGTCGTCGGGGTCACGGGCGGGGCCAAAACGCACGGAGGCCAAGAGGAGCTGGCGGGTGAGCTCGTCGATGGCGAACACCCGGGCGTCTGTGTTGAGCGCGGGGCAGAACTCCGGGCTCAGGTAGACCGCGCGCAGCTCGACGGGGCGGGTGAGACACACACGATGAAGGGTGTTCGAGCGAATCCAGGCGGCGCGCTGGGGCGGTAAGGTCCACGCCGCGTCGTCGAGCTCCAAGGTCAATCGCCCCGAGGCCGCGTACAGGAGCTGGTGGCGGCGGTGCTGGTGCCAGGGGCCCTCGCCAGGCGTCAAACGCTCGGCGAGGCCAAAGGCGGGCGCGGGGGCGTCATCGACGGAGACAGCTCTCATCCACACACTCTACAGGGCGATCACGGCGCAGGGCGATCACGGCGTCGCGAGGGCCTGCTGCCAGGCGAGGCCATAGACGCCGTAGGTGAGCAGGTAGCTCAGGCTGTGGTCGGGGTAGGCCAGCTCACCCAGGGCCGTGATCTCGGCGTAGACGTTCGCGGCGTCTTCACCCGAGAGCGCGGCGACGGGGTCGGCCCGGGTGGCGAGCACGTCGGCGACGACGGTGTCGAGGGCCGTGAGGTAGGCGCGCTGCTGGGCCACGGCGTCGGCGACGGCCTGGGGTTGGCCCCGGCCCGGGTACACCGTGGTCTCCGCGGGCACCAGGCCGCCCAGCTCCACCAGGGCGGCGTCCCAAGCGGGCAGATCCGGCGTAGCGACGCCGTCTACGATGCCGCCCTCTAGCCAGGCGTGGGCCTCCCCGGCCACCAGATCCCCCACAAACACCGCGCCGTCCAGCGCTGCGACCGTCTGTGTGGTGGTCACCCCGCCCGTGGACAGCTCGGTGAGGGTGAGGGTGAGGCCGCCCTGCAGCGGGAGGCTGAGCGCGCCGGTGAAGGTGACGTCGGGGGTGACCAGCGCCGGGTACTCGCCCTCGGCGAACATGCCCGCGCCCACAAAGTAGGCCTCTTTGTAGGCGTGTACGCCGGCCAGGGCCGCGGCGCTGGCCTCGCTCATCATCACCTCGGCGCCGATGGCCTGAAAGACCGGGGCGCCGTTGAACTTGTCGGGGTTTGGGTGCGTGACCACGACGTGTGTCACCGGAGAGGTCGTCGCGGCGGTGATCTCCGCGAGGAGCTGCTCGGCGGAGGACGGCAAGAACTGGGCGTCAAACACGACCACCTCGGCGCCGGTGTCGATCCAGTACGAGTGGGTGTCGAAGCCCTCGGCGCCGCTGGTGAAGGTGTTGACGGTGAGCGGCGCGGGCGCGCAGCCGACGGTGAGGGCGAACAAGCAGACGAAGGGGAGGTGGCGCATGGTGACTCCAGGGCGGCGGGCGGGAGGCCCGTGAACACCCCCACCGTATCGGCGGCCACCGTGGCGAACCTCTGCACAGCAGCCAAGGATTTATCCGAATCCGCCAAGCTTCACGACGGGCCCGAGGGGCCGCCCCGCGGGGGCTGGCGCAGGGGTCAAATCCGCCGCGCCGCCGCGCTCACCGCGCTGAGGAGCGCGTCGTTCTGCACGAGCCCCTCCAAGGCGCCTCGGCGGGCCAAGGTCGCCGCGCCGTGGGCGAGGGACCACAACGCCGCCGCGCGGCCCGCGTCGCCCAAGGCCTCGACGATCACCCCAAAGCAGGCGGCACCAGCGGCCTTGAGGCCGGGGTGATCCGTGTGCTGCAAACCGGCGAGGTTGAAGGTGTCGAGGTCTTGAGGGCGCGCGGCGGCGAAGTCCATGAGCGCCTCGGCCAAGGCGGGGGCGGGCTCTGGGGCCTGGGCGGCGGCGCGCAGGAGCGGCAGAAGCTCGGCGAGGGCGTCCTGCGCCAAGGCGGCGAGCATGGCGTCGGCGGAGGCGAAGTGCCGGTACGGCGCGGCGTGGGTGACGCCCACCAGGCGCGCGGCCTCGGTGAGCGAGAACGCCCGGGGCCCCTTGGTGAGCACCAACGATCGCGCCACCTCCAAGAGCGCGCTGCGGAGGTCGCCGTGGTGGTAGGTGCGGCGTGAGCTGGCCATGGGGGCTCCGGGGCAGAGTGTGAAGCCCATCCACATAACCCTTCAGCGCCGAGGCGCCCCCCTGGCGCGCCCGAGGCATTTGCGCCAAGGATCGCCCAGATCAAAGAATCTACAAAGATAGAACTTTTCGCTTTACAACGATGTTTTAGGATTCACGACTATTTGTCGTTACGCATCGAGCGCTGGACTCTGCGGGCCCCTTGGTAAGATCGCTCCCTTGCCCTCGTGGCAAGGCCAAGACGGCCTCGGAGCACCAAGATGGCACCCACCGCTTCCCACGAGGTCGCGCGCCCCGAGCGCGCGGCAGATGACGCCCTGCGCCTTGGTCCCTGGACCCTCGGCGCGCCCCTCAACCTCGGCGCGTGTGGGGTCGTGTTTGAGGCCACCCAGGAGGGCCTCGACGGGCCCCCGGTGGCGGTGCATGTGCCCTTCGCCCGGCTGCAGGCGGACGCGGCGTTTCGTGAGGAGTATCTCGGCGAGACCGCCAGCGGCATGGCGGTGAAGGTCTCGATGGCCTGTGCCAGATCATCGACGGAGGCAACAACGGCGTCGTCTGGCGCGTGATGGCGCTCTGCGAGGGCTGGAGCTTCGCCACGCTCATCACCCGGGCGCGGGGCCGGGGGCAGCCGCTCTCGCCGGGCCTCGCCATCGGCGTGTGTGAAGAGATCGGGGAGACCCTCGCGGTGCTCGCGGCCTCGGGGCGGGTGCACGGGCGCCTGAGCCCGTCCCGTGTGCTCATCACCCCCAGCGGCGAGGTGGCGCTCTGCGGCTGGACGACGCCGAACCTCGGTCCTCGCCCCTCGGCGCTCCTGAACAACCCGACGGCCATGGCGGAGCTGGCCCCCGAGCGCCTCGACGGCCTCAACGCCAGCCCGGCGACGGACGTTTACCACCTCGCGCTCCTGCTCGTGACCCTGTTGAGCCGGGGCAACCCCTTCCAGCGGGTGTCCGCCGAGCGGGTGCAGCGGGCGATCCTCTCTGAAGAGCTGAGTCTGCCCGAGACCTTGCCCGCCTCATTGTGCGCCATCGTCGAGCGGTGTTTACGGCGCAGCACCCTCGAGCGGCCCACCTTGGAGGAGCTGGGGATGGCCCTCCGCGCCGCCGCGGCGGAGCTGCCCCCCGTGGGCCCCGCCGAGCGCCTTGCCGAGCTTCAGTCGCTCACCCAAGGTCTGAGCGCCCAGGGCAACCCCAGCGCCCGAGCCGCCGCCGAGTCCGAGACCGTGGCGCTGATCGAGCTCCTGCGCGGCCCCGCGGGATCCACCCCGGTCACTCTGCTCAGCGCCGCGCCGCGCCCTGTCGCCGCGCCGGCGCTCGTCCCCGCCGCCGCGCCCCAGCCGCCGCGCACCCGCCCGAGCTTTGTGCTCGCCGGGGCCCTGCTGATCCTGGCGTCGATGGGCGTCGGCGCGTGGATGAACGGGCAGTTTAACCCGACGCCTCCGGTGAACCCGGCGCCGCCTGCGGAGGTCGCGCAGGCTCAGCCCGTGGAGCCCGCCGTGGAGCCCGCCGTGGAGCCCGCCGTTGCGCCCGCCGAGGTCACGCCCGCCGTTGAGCCCGCGCCTGAGGAGCCCGCCGTCGCCGAGGTGGCGCCGTCCAAACCAGAGAGAGAGAGGTGGACCGAGCCCAAGACCGCGTCACGCGACGCTGAGCCCCGGGAGCGGGTGACGACGCCCGCGCCCGCCCCAACGCCGCCCCCGACCACCGCGGCCGTCACGCCCACTGCCACGCCCACCGTCACCCCGGCCCCTGCGCCCATCGCCGCGCCCATCGCCGCGCCCTCCACCCTGAGCGATCTCGACATCTCCGTCTCCGGCGGTCGTATCGTCGTGCGCGGCGTCGTGAGCGGCGCGGGCCAGAAGGCCGCCGGGCTGCTCGTCGAGGACGACGGCGTCTGTGAGTACCGCATCAAGCTCTCCCGCACCGATCTCGGCGCTGGCATCGGCTCAATGCCCGTGGCCTCCCCCCTCGCCAAACGCCTGAACGTGAGCGCCCGCGACGGCAACACCACGGTCACCCTCGTCTGTACGCCCGGCGCCGGACAGCCCCAGCTCAGCGCCAGCGCCACCGGCTTCACCCTCACCTTCGCGCCCAAATAAGGCCTCCAGTCACCCCCGCCGATCATCCACACAAACCACGAGGACACCGGGTGGGGCGGGCGGGCGGGCCCCGCGCGCCCCGTGCGGGGCGGGCGCGCGGCCCGCCGCCCTCGGCGCCCCGCGTTTGGGGCGGCGCGCCGCCTCCGCCCCCCGCCCCCCGGCGCGCCCGGCTCCCCGGCGCCGCCCCCCCCGGGGGGCGCCCCCCCGCGCCCCCCGGCGGCCGGGGCCCCCCCGGCCCCGTCGGGGGGCGGGGCCCCCCCCCGGGCCCCCCGCTGATGTCATCGATTTTGACCGTTGGAGTCTTGCTCCTATCGTCTCAAGCCTTCGCCCAAGACGAGCAGGCCGCCGCCGCTGAGCCCGGCACACCGTCGAGCGCTGAGGAGGCCCAGCTCGGCGAGCTGAGGGAGCGTGTGCGGCTCTTGGAGCGCTCTGTGGATGACCTGCGCGGCGCCGCGGAGGTAGCGCCGTCGGAGATCCCCCTCGATCTCCAGACGCGGTTTCGTGGGTACGGCGCGGTGAACCTCAATTACCTGGAGGAGTACAAGGTCCTCTCGTTTGCGCTGGATGAGGTGGTTTTTCAGTACACGGCCAACCTTGACCGCAAGATGACCGTAAACACAGAGATCTCGTTTGAGCCCGAGCGTGAGAGCGTCGCCATCGGCATCGAGCAGCTTGAGCTGATCCTCGCGCCGAAGCCCTATTTTCAGGTGAGCGCTGGCGCCTTCCATCTGCCGCTCTCCCCTTGGGCGGTCACGGCGAGCCAAGGCGCGTACCGCTACCTGCCCACCGCGGTGCCCGAGGCCTTGGAGGAGGAGCCCGGCGAAGAGCAGCTCCCCATTGACCAGACCGGTTTACAGCTCCGCGGTCTCGTGCCCGTTGGATTCTGGCAGCTCTCCTACTCTTTTGCGGCCACGAACGGTCGCGCGCCCGACCCCGGCGTCTCGCCCCAGCAGCTCGATTTTGGCAACGGCAAGGCGCTTCTCGGTCGCGTCGCCCTCCAGTCTCCAGCGGGATTTCAGGTGGGTGTGGGCGGCTACACCGACCTCGTGGATGTGCATGACCACACCGCCTCACCGGAGGCGAGAACGACGATGAGGAGGAGATCGCGGCGGCGACGGTCATCGACGACGCCCGAGAGACGATCCTCGGCGCCTCCGCCGTGTGGCAAGGTGGCCCCGTGGAGCTGAGCGCCGAGGCGTACCTCACCGTTCATGGCTACGAGGGCGAGACCTACCAGAGCGTCACGGCCTTCGCGATTCTGGGCGTGCCGGTGAACAAGACCACGCCGTATGTGATGGTGGACTTCATCCAGGTGGATCCGGCGGATCCGGTCTACGCATGGTTCAACACCACTGGCCCCGAGCTTGAGAGCTTCGTCGGTGTGCGGCACGAGCTGGGTTTACACCTCGCGCTCAAGTCGCAGCTTGAGGTGGCCTATGAGCTCGACAGTCAGACCTGGGGCTGGGGCCTCCAGGGCCAGCTCGCGGCGGGGTTCTGAGATGGATCGCCGTCGCTTCTTGATCGGCGCCTTCGCCGCCGTGGCCATCGTGCCCGCCCTGCCCACCGCCTCCGCGCAGGAGACGCCGCCCGCGTCGCCGCCGGAGCCCGCCGCGCCCGCCGCGCCCGCCGCGCCCGCCGCTGGCCCCAAGGCCGTGCTCATCGCCAACGCCGCCTCCGGCTTCGTCGCGCCCCTGCCTGAGAAACACCTCAAGGCGCTGTTTCGGGGCATGGTGCAGTCCACCCCCGCCGGCCAGCGCACGCTGTTCTACCTGATGCCCGCCCACAGCGAGGCCCAGAACATCGCGCTGGAGGAGATCATGGGCTGGACCGAGTCCAACTTTGAGCGCCAGATGCCGATCATCGAGAGCCAGATGGCGCGCCTGATGTACAAACGTACGCCCGGGGCGACGGAGGTGATCGCCGCCGTCGCGAACGATCCCGGCGGGATCGGCGTCGTCCCCGGCGACCTCAGCCTGCCGCCAACCGTGATGGTGTTGTGGTCTTCAGGAGGTGGAGAATGACCTTAGGACGACGCACGTTTTTGGTGGGCCTCGGCGCCTTGGCGCTGCGACCCTCCGTGGCCCGAGCCGATCGCCCCACGGTGCTCGTGCTCAGCTCCGACACCAGCGCGCGCACCCAGACCCTCGTTGAGAGCTTTAAGGCCAACGTCACCGACGTCACGCGGCTCTCGTATGAGCTTGGCGCCGAGGAAGACGCCGCGGCGTTCTTGGCCGACAACCTGCGTGAGCTTCAAGTGAGCCTCGTGTTCGCCATCGGTGACCGGGCGTTTCTGGCCGCCGCCCGGGAATATGTCAACGTGCCGATGCTCTACACCGACGTCACCGACACCTCCGCCGTCTCAGGGCGTGAGGACGCCGTGGGGCTCTCTGTGCGGGTTGACCCCCAGGCCGCGCTCACCCGGCTCGTGGGCCTCTTGCCGAGGATGACCACCCTAGGCGCCATCCGCGGCCTCAAAGACCCAGAGACCTTGTGGTGGGACAAGCTCAAAGAGAGCTGTGAGACGCTCAAGCTCAAGCTCGATCTGCGGCAGGTGAACGCCAGCGCCGACGTCGCCAACGCCAGCGCCGCGCTCCTCGCCCAGTGCGGAGGTGTGCTCGTGCAGCCCGATCCCCAGCTCTGGGCGCCGTCTGTGGCGAGTCGCCTGCTCTACGACGCGAGCTTGGCCAAGGTGCCGGTGATCGCGTTTGACCGGTCTTGGCTTCGCGCGGCGAACCCGGCGCCGTTTGTGCTGGAGTCCAGCGCCAAGGGCCTCGGTGAGGCGGCGGCCCAGGAGGCGATGCGGCGCTTGTCCTTGAGCGACGCTGGCGAGGCCCGGACGTTCCCCGAGCCGTGGCTCGTCGGCTCGAAGGCGGCCCTGCGCGCGCTCACCATCCCGCTCAAGAAGGAGAGCGCGGCGCTCGTAGAGGAGTGGATTGACTGAGCCTCGCCGGGCGCCTGGCCGTGATTAGCTCACTGCTTCTGCCTGGAGCCCGTGATGAAGATTCAGATCTGGTCGGACGTGATCTGCCCCTGGTGTGGTGTCGGCGCCGCGCGCCTCAACGCCGCGCTGGGGCGGTTTGAGCACAAGGACGACGTTGAGATCGTTCATCGCTCGTTTCAGCTCGACCCAAGCTACCCCCTCGACCGCACCGAGCCCGCCCGGGACATGCTCAAGAAGAAGATCCGGGCCAGCGACGCCCAGCTCACGGGCATGTTCCAGCACATTGAGTCCCTCGCCGCCGCCGACGGGCTGAGCCCCTACCGAGTGGGCGACAACCACGTCGGCAACACCCGCCGCGCCCATGAGCTCCTCGCCTTCGCCGCCGAGGCCGGCCTGGCCGCCGCCGCTTGGGATCGCCTGTACCGCGCGTACTTCGGCGAGGGCCGCTCCATCTTCACCCTCCCGGCGCTCTTGGAGCTGGCGGGTGAGCTCGGCCTCGACGTCTCAGGCCGCCGAGGAGGCCCTGCGCTCGGGGCGCTACACGGCCCAGGTCGAGCAAGACGGCCGCGAGGCCCAGGCGCTCGGCGCCCGAGGGGTGCCGTTTGTGGTCATCGACGGCCGCGTCGGGGTCTCCGGGGCCCAGCCCGTGGAGACCTTCTTGGCGGCGATGCAGCGCGCCTGGGCCTTAGAGCCCACACCCAAGGTGTCGAAGGACGCCCCGGTCTGCGGCCCCGATGGCTGTGAGATCCCCGCGGGCAGGTTACCTGACGCCGCATGGGCGCGATTTGACGCTCAACTTGAGCTGGGGGGAGTGTAAAACTTAGGCCGTCCCCCTGGACGGCCTTTGTCGGAGCTGGTAAGTAACCATTAGGTTATATAACCGAATGGTGAAACGATGAACGCTGTCCAGCTCGACCTGACCTTCAACGCCCTGGCCGACCCCACCCGCCGCGCCATCCTCAGCCGTCTGGCCAAAGGAGAGGCCACGGTGTCTGAGCTGGCGGCGCCGTTCTCGATGTCGCAGCCGGCGATCTCCAAACACCTCAAGGTGCTGGAGCGCGCCGGGCTCATCGCCGTGGGGCAAGACGCCCAGCGCCGCCCTCGTCGCCTCGTCGCGCGGCCCCTGGCCGAGGCCAACGACTGGCTAGAGGGCTATCGCCGCGCCTGGGAGGAGCAGTTCCAGCGGCTTGACGACGTGCTCGCCGAGCTGATGGCCCAGGAGGCTTTAGACGCCGAGGCCCAAGAGGGCGCCGCCCAAGACGGTGGCTCAAACACAGACCTCAACCCAAAACAGGGACCGAACCGATGACTCGCCCCCAACCTCTGCGCCTGACCCTCCAGGGCGACACCGACGTGGTGCTCACCCGGCAGTTCTTCGCCCCCGCGCGCCTCGTCTACCGCGCCTGGACCGACGCCACCCTCGTGCCCCGCTGGCTGGGCAAGCTCCCCGGCTGGCAGATGGTGGAGTGTACGATTGACCCGCGCGAAGGCGGCGCCTACCGCTATGTGTGGAGTGACACCGAAGGCCACAGCATGGGCATCTCTGGCCAGTTCATTCAGCTCGTCCCGAACCAGCGCATCGTCACCAAAGAGGTGTTTGATGAGGCTTGGCACGAGGGCGACGTCATCGCCACCGTCGAGCTCACTGAAGAGGACGGCGTCACCACCGCGACCACCACCCTACGCTACGACAGCCAGCAGGTGCGCGACGACGTCATCAAGAGCGACGTGGCCTGGGGCGTCGAGGTCAGCTACGCCGCCTTAGACGAGCTGATCGAGGTCCTCGGCTGAGCCCAGCGGCACAAAACACAAACAACACCGAATAAAAATCTGGAGAGACGACGATGAACAGCCCCAACCCGATGCAAGTGACCACCCCCAACGACACCGACCTGCTCCTCGTCCGTGCGTTCAACGCCCCGGCGCGCCTCGTCTACCGCGCCTGGACCGATCCTACGCTTCGTGCCCCGCTGGCTGGGCAAGCTGCGCACCTGGCAGATGACGGACTGCCAGATCGACGCGCGGGTCGGCGGCGCCTACCGTTATGTGTGGGGTGACGCCGAGGGCCGCACCATGGGCGTCAACGGCCAGTTTGTTGAGCTGGTCCCCAACGAGAAGATCGTCACCACCGAGCAGTTTGATGATCCTTGGCACGAGGGCGACGTGGTCGGCACCGTGACCTTCGCCGAACAAGACGGCGTCACGACGGTCTCGATGCGGCTTCGTTACGACAGCCAGCGGACTCGGGATGAGATCGTCGCCAGCAACATGGCCCGGGGCATCGTCTCTAGCTACGCGGCCTTGGACGAGCTGCTCCTGGAGCTCTGACCGGCGACGGGTCAACTGTTGGTCAACGGCGCTCGGCGGCGTGTGTTGTGGGTACGATGGAGCTTCCCCGAGGAGCGCCCATGGACCCATTGAGCCGCCCGCCGAGCGCCCTCCGCCTGTGGGGCAAACGTGCGCTCAAGGGCGTCGTGGCCGGGGCCGCGCTCGTCTCGCTCGGCCTGTTGGCGTTTGAGGCGGCGCTGCCCGGGCCGACGCTTGAGCCGATCATCGACCCGATGCTCCACAACCTGCTGTACGGCTGCGAGGCGGAGACCGCCGAGGAGTTTCGCGACATCGTCGCGGAGGAGTGGACAGCGCCACAGGACGAGAATGCGTGGTGGTGTTGGCTGATGAGTGGCTCCAGCGGGTTGGCGGGTGAGCGCGGCGGGGCGGGGGTCCGGGGCTCGTGAACGTCTGCCTCTGCCCCAAGAGATCGTGTGTGGGGACCTAAAGATGTTGGCCTCTGCGGGAGCGTGGACGACGGGTCGAGCCTACAGGATGCCGACTTTGGCGCCTTTGTGTGGGCGCCCGTGCCTGGGGCGGGACGGCCGGCTGCTGACTGTCGGGTGATCCCGCCATCCCGGGACGTCCTCGTCGGTATCGCCGGATCGGACTCGACCACCTCTGGCAGCCTCTGCGCAGCGTCCCTAGAGGCCCTCACCCAGAGTGTTCAATTGGAGATGGCCCCCTTACGGCAGGCCCAGCCACGCCTCGCGGTGGTTCACCGCCGGGCCCACGGCGCCACGGTCCACGGAGAGGGTCCAGGCGTCAAACGGGCGCGGGGCGAGGGTCAGCTCGACCGTCTTCACTACGCCGCGCCGGGCGAGCACGACGGTGAGCGCCTCGCCGGGCTCCTTGGTCTTCATCACGCGGTTGAGCACGTCGGCGCTGGCGCGCAGGCCGTCGATGGCGAGGAGCTCGTCCCCAACGCTCAAGCCCTGGGTCCAGGCCGGGCCATCCCGCACGATGGTGGAGATGGTCAGGCGCCCACCGCTCTCGTTGGTGTTCACGCCCAGCCAGGCGTCCACCTCCTCTTCAGGCTCAGGCAGCTTGAGGCCCGCCCAGTCCAACGCGCGCTCTAGGGGAAGCTCCGCCGTGCCGTCTACGATCTGGTCAAACAGCGGGCCGAGGTCCTCACCGGCCACCTCACTCGCCGCCGCGCGCACGTCCGCCGGGGTGTAGCCCGCGCCCGCGTGGTGCCGCGCCCACAGAAGGCGCATCATGTCGTCCAGAGACCGCGCGCCGCCCGTGGCCCGGCGGATCTCCATGTCCAGCACAAAGCCCACGGCGGTGCCTTTGCTGTAGTAGTTCACGGCGCTGTTTGTGCTGTGTTCATCGGCGCGGTAATGCCGAATCCAGGCGTCGAAGCTCGACAAGGCGACGCTGCGCACCTTGCGCCCGGGCGGGGTCATCGAGGCGTTGATCGCCCGAGAGAGCCGGGTGAGGTAGTCGCTCTCTGTGATCAGCCCGGCGCGCACCAACAGCAGATCGTCGTAGTACGCGGTGAGGCCCTCGGCCACCCACAGGCTCTCGGTGTAGACCTCTTGTTCATAATCAAACGGTCCCAGGCCCACCGGGCGCAGGCGCTTGACGTTCCAGGCGTGGAACAGCTCGTGGCTCACGAGGCCCAAGAAGTCTTTCCACTCCTCATCATCGGCCCCACGCCAGCGGCTGGTCAACAACAAGGTGGAGTCGAGGTGCTCCAGGCCGCCGCTGCCCTCATCGGCGACGGTCAAGAAGAGATAATGATCGTAGGGCAGCCCGCCCCAAAACCCGGCTTGTTCTTCGACGACCCGCTGCACGTCCTTGACGGCGCGGTCCATGTCCCACAGACCTTGATCTCCGGCGATCACCAGGCGGTGGGGCACGCCCATCACCTCAAACGGCAGCACCGTGGGGTTGCCCAGCAAGATCGGGCTGTCGACCAGCTCGTCGTAGCTCGCCGCCGCGAAGTGGCAGGGCTGGCCGTCGGCGTGGGCGTCTAAGCCCGTCTCACAAGACGCCCAGGCCGCGGGCAGGTTCAGCTTGACCGTGTGGGGTGAGTCACCTCTGCCCACGACGCTCAAGAAGGTCGGCGCGCCGTTGAGCACGGCGATCTCGGGGTCTACGAAGTTTGTCTGTACGCCGAGCTCTCGGGCATAAACCCGGTAACGAACCTGCACAGCGTCGAGGCCTTGGGTGTTGACCACCCAGCGGTTTTTGCTGGTCTTGGTGACGGTGAGCGGCGCGCCGTCGGGGCCTGTGGCCTGCACCCCCTCGACGTGGCGGCTGTACTCACGCACGAGGTACGAGCCCGGCGTCCACACCGCCATGAACAAGGTGAGCTGCGCCTCGCCGCCCGTGGGCAGCTCCGCGCTCACGTCGATCATGTGCGCCCCGGCCTCGGGGAAGCTCAGGGTGTAGCGCAGCGCGTCACCGCCTGACGCGCTGAACGGCGCGGCGGCGGGGGCCTCGACGGCGACGGTCGTGGGCGGCGGATCGCAGGCGGCGAAGGTGAGGAGAGCCAGGCCAAGCGGGGTGCGGCGGAGGAGCTTCATGGCCGGGGAGTGTACACCCGCCGCGGCGTCGCTGTCTTCGCCCGGATCACCGGGACTTTGGCGTGAGCGTCCAATGCGGCGGCGCGTCTGCGACGAAGCTCACCCGGCAGGCCCGCCCGGCGGCTTTTGCCCCGGTGAACCCCTTGAGGTAGGTCGTCTCTTTGTGCCGCGAGAACAGGCGCCGGGCCTCGTCTTCAGGCAGACGAAGGCCCTCGATCACCAGCGGCAGGCGCATCCCGCAGCCCAGCCGCCAGCGGGAGCAGCCATACGCCTCACGCCCGAGCACGATGTAGCCGGGCTCCAAGGCCCCTCTGGCGACGCAGGCCGGGCAGTCCACCCGCTCACCGAAGGCCGGGGGCGGGCCCTCTGGCGGCAATGGATCCTCCGCGGCGTGGTAGTCGAGCTGGATCGTGCCGGTCTCGTCGAGCACCAGCCCGGCCTTAAACACCGCGCCGCTGGCCTGCTTCATGCCGTGCAGCTTGGGCAGGCGGCCCTCACGCACGAGGCGCTCCACCTCCGCCCGGCGCAGCGGCCGGTGGGCGACCTCGCCGGGGATCTTGACCGAACAATGGCTACAGCGCCACTTGTTTCGCTCAAACCGAACCTCGCCGACGACGCAGCGGCCGCAGGGGATCGGCGGCTCTAGCTCACGCTCATCCATGGCCGCGGCGCGCACCTTCTGGCCGTCGAAGCGCAGGACGCCGGAGTAGGCCTTGCCGTCGCGGTCCTTGAGATCGGCGATGAGCCCGGTTCGGCCCGTGGAGAGCAAGGCCTGGGCCTCGGCCTCGGTGACGCTGTGCCCGCTCATCTCTTTGAACAGGACGAAGGCGCACTCTCGGCCGGTGTCGCAAGAGTAGACCTTGCCCCGATCTCGCACGGGCTTTTGGCACAGCGGGCAGACGCCCAAGGCCTCGGGCTCGGGGAACTCAAACCGCACCTTGCCCTCGTCGTCCAGGGTCAAGGCCGCGGTGAAGGTCTTGCCGGTCTTGGCGCGGAACCCCTTCACCGGGGCGGTGCGGCGGTCTTTGAGGAGCGCCTTCGCCATGCGCTGGCTCACCTCCCGATCGGCGACGGTCTGGGGGATAAACATGGCGCACCCGCCACATCGCCAGCCGCGGCCGCGCAGGCGCACCTCGCCTTGGCAGAGCGGGCAGGCGCCGAGCAGCTCTCCGCCGCCGCCTTCAGCCGACTCTGGCGGGGCCAAGGCGCGCAGCACCCCGGCGCTGAGGCTGGCGCCGAGGATACGCCCGACGAGCATCGCGGTAAACGCTCGGAGATCCTGCATAAAGTCGTCGCGGCCGCCTTCCCCCTCAGCCATCGCCGCCAGCCGCGCCTCCCACTGGCCGGTGAGCTTGGCCGAGCGCAGCTCCTCCACGGGCAGCGCCTCGATGAGCGCTCGGCCTTGGGGCGTGGGCCGCAGCTCCCGCTCGACGCGGTGGATGTAGCCCCGGCGCAGCAAGGTCTCTAAGATCGCCGCCCGAGTGGCCGGGGTGCCCAGGCCCCCACGCTTCATCACCCGGCGAAGCTCCGCCTCCTCCAGGCCCTCACCGGCGCGCTCCATGGCGCCTAAGATCGCGGCCTCGTTGTAGGGTTTGGGCGGGCGGGTCTGGCCCTGGTGAAGCTCGGCGCTGTGAGGCTGGCCCAGCTCTCCCTCCACCACCGTGGGCAGCAGCTCGTCGCCGCGGGTGGTCATCGGCGGGTCGATGCGCTGCCAGCCGGCCTCTAGCCGCACGCGGCCTTTGGCCTCAAAGGGCTCGCCGCCGATGTTGACCTGGACCTCGGCCAAGGCGAACCGCGCCGGGGGCGAGAGCACGGCGAGCAGGCGCCGGGCCACAAGATCGTACAGGCGCTTCTCGGTGGGGGTGAGCGGCGCCTCGCGGGGGTCTACGCCTGTGGGCAAGATCGCGTGGTGGTCAGACACCTCCTCATCGTCCACCACCCGCTTGTCCAAGGGCACGGGCCAGCGGGCCAAGATCTCCTCGGCGACGAGCTGATAGGGCCCAAAACGCAGGCTCTCCACGAGGCCGGGCAAGGTGGGCACCAAGGCCGCGCCGATGTGCCGGGAGTCGGTTCGGGGGTAGGTGAGCACCTTGTGGCGCTCGTAGAGGGCCTGCAGCGTGTCGAGGGTCTGCTGGGCGGAGAGCCCGAAGCGGCGGTTGGCCTCTCGCTGCAAGGTCGTGAGATCGTAGAGCAGGGGAGGGGGCTCGGCCTTGTCCCGATGTTCGACCCGGGTGACTCGACCGGGCACTCCCGCCGCCCGGCGCAGGATCTCTCGGGCCTCAGCCTCGACCCAATGGCGATCCACGGTGGGTTTGCCGTCGTCCCGGCGGGTCCACAGCAGGGGCAGGAGCCCGGCGGCGAAGGCCAAGGTCACCTTCACCTGCCAGAAGTCCTGAGGCACAAAGGCCTCGATCTCCTGCTCACGGCCCACGATCAGCGCGAGCACCGGCGTCTGTACGCGGCCCAGCGAGAGCAGCGCGCCGCCGCCCCCTTCCCGGGCGCGCAGCGTCATCGCCCGGGTGGCGTTGAGGCCCACGAGCCAGTCGGCCTCGCTGCGGCAGCGCGCGGCGTCCTCCAGAGGGCGCAGGGTGGGCCCGGGGCGCAGGCGGCGAAAGCCGTCCCGAATGGCGGCTTCAGTCATCGACGAGATCCACAGCCGCTTCACCGGGGCCTTCGCGCCGGCGAGCTGCAGGGCGTAGGCGAAGATCAGCTCCCCCTCACGCCCGGCGTCGCAGGCGTTCACCAGCTCACCCACGTCGGCGGCGCGCATCAGCGCCTTCACCACCTTAAACTGCTCTTCGCCGCCCTCACGCACCTGGAGCTGGAAACGTTCGGGCAACATCGGCAGGGTGTCCGCGCGCCAGGACTCCCAAGCCGGGTCGTAGCGGCCGGGCTCGGCGAGCTCGACGAGGTGACCCACACACCAGGTCACCCTTAGGCCCTCGTCCTCAAAGTAGCCTTCGCGGCGCCCACGCACGCCGAGGGCCTTCGCGATGTCTCTCGCGACGCTGGGCTTCTCGGCGACGATGAGGCTGACGGGCATCCCGCCCAAGTAACCTCCCCCCAAGCCTCCGGCGTCGCCCAGAGATGACATGGCTCAGAGACGACAAGGCCCCGTGACTCAAAGAGAGAGTCACGGGGCCAGGATCATGTTCAGCAGCGGATCAGGCGGCGTCGCCGCAGACGTTGCTGCAAGACGCGGGGAAGCTGCCGCCGGTGTAGTCTTCGCAGGTCAGCACGGCCATCGCGTCGAGACACTCGGCGGCGACGCCCTTGTCGAAGTCACAGGTGTCCTCGGCCTCATCAACCTCCTCGGCCTCGGCGAGCTGGGCCTTGCAGTCAGCGGCGTCGGTGTAGGGGAGGGGGGAGGGTGGCCTCGTCGCCGTACACTCGAACATCAGGTCGCAGGAGTGACCGGTGAACTCCGTAGAGAACTCGTCCTCGGAGACACCACAAGCGACGAAGGAAGACAAGACGAGGGCGGCGAGGGCGAAGCGAGACAGCATAGAAGGCTCCATCGTGAAGATCCCGAACGTTCGGGGCCTCGCGACGTAACGTACTGCCTCTGCTGACGCCCCTGATCGGCGTGAAAAATCTGCGAACGATCAGGGGCAGGGCAAGATCTCAGCGCCTCAGCGTGTGCCGGCGCCCGCGCCGATGGTGGTGTGGCTCACCGCGGGATCCTTCGCCGCGGCGAGATCCGAGTCCACCTTGCCGCCGGGCTCGTAGTCCGAGTCGTTGAAGCGGCCCAAGAAGGTGATCTGGTTGTCGCCGGTGAGGTACTCCGTGGCCTGGACCTTGTTGGAGCGGTTGCCCTCCATGATCTCCAGCTCGCCGGTCTCTTTGTCGTAGCCGACGACCATCGCGACGTGGGAGTAGTCCGAGCGGAACAAGGCGATGTCGCCGGGCTGCGGGTTGAAGTCGGCCAACATCTGCTTCCGCTTGGAGCCCGTGGCGCTGCCGAGCTGCTTGGTCTTGTGGCCCTGCCACCAGCTCCCGGCTTTGCCCGCGCCGCCGACGTATTTCCCGGCGGTGAAGAACTGGTGCAGGCGATACCCCGACCAGAACACGAGGTTCTTGAGGATCTCTTTGCGGATCCCGGTCTTGGCGAAGTTGTAGCCCACAAACATGCCGCACCACTCATAGGCGTTGTTCCCGCCGGCGTTGTTCGCCGACTTGAACTTGTCGACCCAGGGGCCACGGTTGGAGCTCGTCGTCTCCCAAGAGCCAGAGCCGTGGGTCTTTTTGCCCTCGGTGTAGGCGATGCGCGCGGACTTCGCCGCCGCCGCGCCGCGCTCGGCCGCGACGCTGTCGTACTTCTGATCGCCGCCGCCGCCGCTCGTGGGCTTGGGCGGGGTGGTCGTCGTCGGTTTGGGCGTGGTGGTGGTGCCTTGGCCCGAGCCCGTCGAGCCCGTCGAGCCGCTCGTCTTCACGTTCGGCACCTTCAGGGCCATGCCGACGCTGATCATCGAGGGGTTGTTGAGCTTGTCGCGGTTGGCGGCGTAGATCTCCTCCCACCGGCTGTCGTCGCCGTAGTACTTCTGAGCGATGCCCGAGAGCGTGTCGCCAGACTTCACGGTGTGCGTGACGGTCTGCACCGTGGGCGTCGTGGGCTTGGGCGCGGTGGTCGAGCCGCCGGAGGAGCCCGAGGTCTTCACGTTGGGGATGGTCAGCTTCATCCCGACGCTCAGGGCGTTGGGGTTCTTGATGACGCTCTTGTTGGCGTTGTAGATGTCTTCCCACTTGTTGGCGTCGCCGTAGTGTTTTTTGGCGATGCCCGAGAGCGTGTCCCCGGACTGCACGGTGTAGGTGACCGTGGCGGGCTTCTCGGTGGTGGTGGGCTTGTCTGTGGAGCCCGTGGTGGGCTTGGTGGACGTCTCCGTGGTGGCCGGGGCCTTGTCTTTGGCGTCGACGCTCACCCAAGAGGCCTTGCCTGACGCGACGTTCACCGTCTTTGTGGCGCCGCCGACGGAGAGCTTGGCGTTGCCCGTGGCGAGCTCACCGGTGAAGCTAAAGAACCCGGCGCTGTTGGTCTTTGAGGCGAAGCTCTGGCCCTTGGCGTCGGTGAGCTTCACCTCGGCGTTGCTGATCACCTTGTCGCCGTCGGTGGCTTGGCCTTCGAGCAAGGTGCCGCCGCCGCCGCCGCCGCCGCCGCCGATGGACTTGATCATCGCCACGACGCCGAGCTGCTTGTCTTTGGTGTTGGGGTCGTAGACGCCGTCGCGGACGTACTTGCCCTTGTCGTATTGATCCGTGCCCGAGTAGACATACGGCGACGGCTTGCCCTTGTTGGCGTAGCCCAGGCCGTTGTAGTGCTCGGCGTAGGTGGCCATCGCCGCCATGTCCGTGGTGTTCGACGCCATGCCGAGGTCTTTGGCGAGCTTGCTCTTCATGCCCAAGGCATGAACGGCGGCGTCTTCCCACTTGTGGAACACGGGGATGTTGTTCGGCCAGTTCACCGCGGGTTTGCCCAAGGGATCGCCCTGGTGCAGGTAGGTGCCGAAGTTGCCGCTCGACTCACGCCAATGCAGGGCGGCGATGAGGTTCGCGGGCACACCCGTCTTGGCGGCCACCGCCGCGTAGCGCGCCTTGTTGGCCTCCCAGTGTTTTTTGAAGGCCGCCATCTCCCCTTTGTGGTTGGCGTAGGAGAGGTCTACATCGGCCTGGGCGACGGCCTTCTGGTGCTTCTTGTAGTTGGCGTCGGTGAAGGTGCGTTTGTGGTCGCTGAGATCCCCCTGACCGCCGCCGCCGGGGATCTCGCGGTTCTCTTCAGAGCGCTTGAGCACGGCGCTGCGCTCAAACTTCACGCGGTCAGAGGGCGAGGCGACGCGCTGGAGCACCACGGTGCAGGCGCCTTCGCTCAGGGCCTCGTCGGGGGAGAAGGTGTTGTTCGACTTCCCGGCGAAGATGCCCTCCTCGATGCAGCGGTACACCGAGGTGGCCGCCCAGTGGGTGAGGGGCACGTCGTTGAAGATGCCGGGCTGGCCCTCCAGGTTGGAGCCGAACTTCAGCACCCGGGAGACCACGGCGGCGGCCTCAACGCGGGTGATGATGTCTTTGTATTTGCCGCTCTTCAGCACGTCGTTGGGGGTGCCGGGGAGGCCCGCGGCCTGCATCGCCCGCGCCGTGAAGCCGCCGCGTGTGGACGCGCCGAGCTTCTTGAAGTCCTCCATCGTGGTGAGGCCCTCGTCGCCCGCGCTCAGGGTGTCGAGGCGGTCGGAGTTGCTCTCGGCGACGCTCGTGTTGGTGCTGTTGTCCGTCGTGCTCTTCGCGGGCGCGGCGGTGGTGGTGCGGTGTTCCTGGGACAGTCCAGACATAGCGACCTCAAGGCAGGGGGGCGTGCGGAGGAAGCGTAGTATTGCCCAGGAAGCTCAATCTGTGACAACAATATTTGTGAATGTAGCATTTTCAAATACTTAGCGAGGCGGGGCTCGCTGATGCGCCCCCGCAGACCCCCCGGAGGAGGATCCCCCGAGGCTTGGCCTAGCCCAGCTCACCCTGGCGCCAGGGCGCAGAGGGGGCGGCCGCGGCGGCGAGGTGCTGGCGGCTCAAGCGGCTCAAGAGGCCCACAGGCGAAGGATGCGCGCCTTGAGCCCAGGCGAGCAGGGCGTAGGTGAAGAACGAGAGCCAAGCCACGCCGAACAGCGCCAAGGCGTCGGCGGGGAGCTCCCCGGCGCCCCGGGCCTGAATCCAGGCGTGAACCCGCTGGTGCTGCCCGACAAACCGCTCGGCCCAAGGCGCGGGGGCGAAGAGCGACTCCTTGAGCAGCACCCGGGACAGCGTCGGTCGGGCGGTGTACGCCGCGAACATCCGCTCCCCGACGGCGTCGAGCGCGTCCACGAACGGCACCCCGTCAGCCTGGGGGGCGAGGGCCTCGTCTAAGGCGCGCTCAAGCTCCTCAAAGAGCGCGGCGTGCAGCAGCTCCGCCTTGCCGTCGAAGTGCATGATCACCGTGCCCGCGGCGACGCCGGCCTCTTGGGCGATCTCTCGGACGCTCGCGCCCTCAAAGCCGTCCTGCTCAAAGCGGGCGCGGGCGGCGTCGAGGATACGTTGGCGGGTCTGGGCGCGTTGGTCGGCGCGGGACATGGGGGACTCCTGATTGAACGTGTTCAATGACTGCGTTCAGTGAACAGGCTCTATCATCGCGGTGAAGGTGCAGCACACGCTGGCGCAGATTCTGTTGGAGCCCAAGCTCTGAGGCGGGTTTGGGGCGGCGGTTGACAGCGGCGTCGGCCTCATGCCACGCTCCTCTGTGCCGCCGATCCCTGGAGCCCCGATGCGCGCCCTGCTTACGCTCTTTCTGCTGTTGAGCCCCGCTTACGCCGAGGACACCCCCAGCCCGCCCAGCGTGAACGTCACGGGCATGACCCCGGTGCAGTACAACGACCTGATCGCGGGCATGGACTACGCCATGGGGCAGCAGCTCGCCGTCGCCTTGGGCGCCGCGATGCGCTCCAACGACCCCGCCGCCTTTGAGACCTGGCGCCTGCAGACCATCCAGACCCTCACCCGTGATCTCGGCGAGCTTCGCCGCGTCCCCCCGTACAAGGGGGACTCGGCCCTGATCGACACCACCATCAAGCCCATCGAGTGGTTCGTTCACGCCTTGGAGCTTGATCTCGCCGAGCTCTCCAAGCTGATGACCAAAACCGACGTGGTCAACGGGGATCTCGACCGGGCGGAGCTGCTCGTGAAGCGGTACACCGAGGAGGCCAAGCGGCTCGTCGCCGAGCAGCGCGCCGCCCAGGTTGAGTTCGCCAAAAAACATCGGTTCTTGTTGGTGTATCCAGAGGTTCCGCCCCTGGACTCCGGCCCGGTCTTTGTGGCCCCTCACCTCGTCCCAGAAGGAAGCGGGCTCACCGCCGAACAACACATCTCGTTCAACGTGCGTTACGCCAACCACCTGCTCGCCCGCCAGAACGCCTTGGTGGACGTGCTCAACAGGTTTCTGACGGCCTCGGCGAGCCCCGACTTCCAGTGCTCTGAGGCTCGTCAACGCGCCGTGGCGGAGCTGGAGCTCCCGCTCTTGCAGGCCCGCGCCGTCGGGGACTGGCGAGGGGACAAGGCGCTGTTTGAGGCCACCGTGGCCTTCGGCGCCCTCGTCGAGGAGCAGCTCAACGACGACTACGCCCGCTATTGTGCCGCCGTGGAGGCCAAGCGCCCCAAGGCCGCGGAGCTCAACGAGGCCAATCGGGTCGCCGAGGCCGCGAACGTTGAGATGCAGCGGTCCCTCGACGGCTTCAACAAGGCGCTACAGGGCTTTTATCAGCGCTGGGGCGTGCATGAGTACGAGGCCTGGGTCGCCAGCGTCGGGGGCTGAGCGGCCCTCACGCGGCCCTCAGCACTCGTCGTTGCGCATGCCCGGCGTGCCGGGCTCGCCGCCCGTCGAGACGACGGTGCGCTGCTCACACCAGTACATGAGCTGGTCGTTGTCGGTGCCGTTGAGGTGGTCGGGGTCAACCCCGGTGGCCACGCCCTCGACGTACCAGTCGGCGTCGTAGTAGAGCCAGTCGATCTCGGTGCCGTCGGGCAGGGAGAGCACGACCTCATCACCCTTGTTGCCCAAGGCCATCGCGCCGTCGCCGCCCATCTCGGTGCGGTTGAAGCCGACGTCACAGGGCACGCCGCCGTTCTGGGAGGGGTTCACGTTCGCGCACAGCACGACGTACTCACCCGGCATCACGACGTAGCTGTCTTCGATGACGTAGAAGTCGAAGTCGTCGTCGTGGAAGCTGTAGCCATGGATCTGAACGCCATAGCCCGAGGTGTTGTAGAGCTCGACCCACTCACCATCGACGTCTTCAGCGACGGTGGGCTTGACCATGATCTCCGAGAAGATGAGGTCGCCGACCTTGGGGTCGTCGATGATCTCGATCTCTTCTTCGCCCACCTTCACGGTGATCTCCGCGATGGCCGACTCGCCGTCGGTGTCCGTCGCGATGAGCGTGATGAGGTGCTCACCTTCACGAAGGAGCTGCGGCGAGAGGTTCGTGTTGCCTTTGCCGTCGAGGTAGACGTCGTTCAGGTTGCCGTCGAGATCCGACATCCAGACGAACTCAAGGTCGCGCGGGTCGGAGGTGAGGTCGCTCGCGGTGCCCTGGAAGTAGATCTCTTCGCCGAAGGGGAACCGGGTGCCCGTGCCGGGAGAGGTGATGGCCACCTCAGGCGGGCCGCCGGGGCCACGCACGGCCCACTCGATGCTGTCTTCGCCGATGTCGCCGTCGCTGTCTACGGCGGTGAGCGTGAGCGTGTGGGCGCCCCAGGCCAACACATCAGGGTCGATGTCTAAGAAGACCTCGCCCGCGTCGTTGGCGGTGGTGTCGATCGTCTCGCCGTCGAGGGTCCAGGTGACCGTGAGCAGCGGCGCGGCGTCGTGGCTGTCCTCAACCAGGCCCGAGGCGACCAACAGCCCTTCACCTTGCCAGATCAAGTCGTCGGCCAAAGGCGCGGAGATCACGGCCCGAGGGGGCTCGTTGATCCGTTTGATGTCGGTCTCTGAGCAGGCGGTCACGAGGACCACCAGTGGGAGGACATGCCGCATCGGTCACCTCTCGCTGGGACCTCCTTCATGCCACAGCCTCTCGCGCTTCGCCAGCCGAAGCCGTTGAAGGCTTGATCTTCGTCGCGAACTTGTCGCAGTCGCAGGGGCGTCAGCGTCGCGCTCAACACGGAGTTTGTTGAGGTTTTCTCGGCGATGTCTTGACCTGCGCCGCCCCTCACGGCGATCTCTGATGTGACGGCGGACGGCGTGTGGTCGCGGCGCGACACGCGGTCAGCGTTTGGCGACGAGGCCAGCGCAGGACGTCACGAGGGGGCCGCAGCCCTCAGCGCGTTCGGGTCGGGGGGCGCGGCTCAGGCGCAGGTGTCGCAGCGGCCCAGAACACGGACCTGCACGGCGTCCTCACGCAAAGACCGCGGCACCTGGGCGGACTTGGGCAGCACGAGGCTCAGCTCGGGCAGACACTGCACCTCACCGCAGCCCACACACATGAAGTGGGCGTGCTCGTCTTCAGCGTGGCCTTGGGGCTCATCGGCGAGGAGCTCAAACCGCCAGAGGTGGTCGCCGAGGTCGAGGCGCCGCAGGAGCTTGGCGTCGGCGAGGTCATTGAGCACCCGGAAGATGCTCGCGCGGTCCCAGCCTTGGGGCTCCAGGCGCTCCATCACCTCGCCGTGGCTGAGCGGTGAGGCGGCTTGGGTGAGGCAAGAGAGCGCGGCGAGGCGAGAGCCCGTGGCGCGTTTGCCCGCGCGGCGGATGCGCTCACGGAGGGCCTCGATCTGGTCAGCGGGCAGCGTGTCCATCTCCACTCCGTCCGGCGTCCGGCCCTCCCAATGTAGCGCGCCCTGGAGGGCGCGGGGTGAGGGGAGGGGGTCTGGGTCAATGTTGTCGTTAAATCGTTATTGCATTTAATATGTAATAACGATAAAGCTGCGAACATGAACGCGCCCCGCTCCTCCGCCGCTCCATCAAGCGTCTTCACCGACGAGATCGTCGGGCTCAGCGCCATCTACACCCCCGGCGTTCGGGTGGTGGCTTGGCGCCGTGATCTGCCCGAGCCCTTGACCCCCTTCGCCGCGGGGCTCGCGAGGCGGCGCCCCAGCTTTGAGCGCGCCTGCGCCGTCTATGCGGGGCAGCCCCTCGCCGCGGCGCTGGATCTCCCCGGAGAGCTCTCTGAAGGCCGCGCGGCGCTCTTGGCCGACGTTCAGCAGCTCACCCAGATCTTCGCGGATTTGACCGGCGACCACCAGCTCGGCCTGCGTCTTCGTGCGCTGGAGGGGACGATGTGCCCCAAATGGCACGTCGACCGGCTGAGGGTTCGCCTCATCTGCACCTACGTTGGCCCGGGGACCGAGTGGCTGGAGGTGGTCGACGGGGTCGAACAGTCGCCCTCCCCCCGGATCCTCGGGCTCTCCTCATCGCTCGCCCCCGACCACCGCCTCTCTCCAGGCTGGGTTGGGCTGTTTAAGGGGGCGAGCGCCTCCGACGACGGCCACGACGCCGCCGTCCATCGCTCGCCGAGCGTCCCCGAGGGCGGCGCGCGGCTGCTTCTCACCTTGGAGGGCCTCGGCTGAGCGTCGAGGCCCTAGGCGCTCACTCGCAGACGTCGCAGCTCGATCCACCGGAGCCGTTGCCCGAGGTGGTGATGCCACATTCGCCCTCGAGCTCATCCCCGACGGCGCAGGCGAGGCCCCAGCCGACGTTGGTGTCCATCACGCCATCCTCAACGCTGGCCATCACCCGAAGCAACGAGACGCCGTCGGCCTTGTTGGAGGACGCGGTGACGCCGATGATCTCCAGCGTCCCGTCTTCGCCCTCGTCGGCGAGGCCGTCGCAGTCGTTATCAACGCCCAGCGTGGTCTCTGGGCCGCCGGGGTAGGTCGTCGTGGTCGTGTCGTCGCAGTCGCCTGTCGCGGCGCTGTAGCCGTCGCCGTCGTAGTCCGTGGCGTCGGTGCCGCTGTCCGCGATGCCGTCGCAGTCGTCGTCCTTGCGGTTCGTGCTCTCCGTCGCGCCGGGGTAACGGCTGGCGGAGGTGTCGTCGCAGTCCCCCTCGCCGATGGTGTAGCCGTCCTTGTCGTAGTCCAGGCGCCCATCGACGTACAGGCCATACCGCCCGTTGGAGGAGAAGGTGTTCTCCCCGAACAGCTCACCGGACATCGCCTCCAAGAAGGCGCCGTCGCTGCCGTTGCCCGTGGCGGTCACGTCGGAGAGGCTCGCGTCGGGCAAGCCCTGGATCAACATCCCGCGGCCTTGGTTGTTGGTGAGCGTCAGATCCGAGAGCTCCACCACGCCGCCGCGGCCGGCGCCATAGAGCTGCAGGCCGTCGCCGTAGGTGGTGCCCGAGACGGTGAGCCCGGCGGCGTAGAAGCTCGGCTGGGTGGCGGACCACTGCGCGCGCAGCGTCCCATAGGAGCTAGAGCCCGCGGAGGAGCCATCCTGCACGGTGACGTCAATCAGCTCAATCGCCGAGTCATACGCGTACATCGCGTGGTAGTTGGCCCCGGTGATCGCGCTGTCGCGCATCGCGAACGAGCAGTTGTTCAAGTAGAGCGCCTGGCCAGAGCTGGAGTAGGTGTAGCCGCCGGTCTCGACGCCGTCGGTGTAATACACCACCTCGCTCATGGACGAGACGATGCCGTCGATGAGCAGGCCCTCGGCCTCTACGGCGCCGCTGGAGCAATAGAGCGCGTAGTAGCCGATGTCTTTGAACGTGTTGTCCTTCAGCTCCACGGGATCGGTCTGGGAGTAGAGGTAGACCGGGTACCGCTGGTAATCCGTCCAGGTGTTGCCCTCGATGAGCACGTTGGAGCTGTAGCTGACCTGAACACCGGCGGAGCCGTTGGAGAAGGTGTTGTTCGTCAGCTCGCAGGACGTGGCGGAGTAGCAGATCACGTCTTGGGACTGGTGGCTGTACTCATAGGCGTAGGTGACCGTGCCGCCGTTGCCGTCGTCGTAGCTGTACTCGTAGGTGTACGAGGCGATGTTGTCGATGAAGGTGCTGGAGTCGAGGGTGAGCGAGCCGGTGTAGTTGGCGACGCCGCCTTCCGAGGGGCTGTCGGTGAAGGTGGCGCCGCTCACATAGGCCGTGCCCTCGTAGTTCCACAGGCCGAAGGCGCCGTGATCGCCGTGGGTGGTGCCCGTGAGCTGCAGTGAGCCCGCGTAGTTGAGCATCCCGATGAGCTCAGAGCCGGTCACCGCGCCGCCGGTCCAGCGGGTGTTGCACTCCCAGAGGCTCACCGCGAAGCCCGTGTCGTAGTTGCCCGAGGCGTTCACCGTGGCGGGGTCGTCCACGAGGCGCATGTCGATGACTGAGACGTCGGTGAAGGTCGCGTCAGCGCCGTGCATCCGCAGGCCGTAGCGCCCCGGGCTGACGATGTTCAGCCGCTCGGCGACGATGGTCGGGGCCTCGTTGTAGCCCAGGACGATCATGCCCAAGGCGTTGTACCCCGTGAGGTTCACGTCGCTGATGGTGATCGTGCCGTCGGTGGCCAAGGTGGCGCCGCCGCCGATGTAGTTCGTGAAGTTGTAGGGGTCGGCGGCGACGAGCTCCGGCGTGCCGATGATCTCGGTGTTGGCGATCAAGATGTCGTCGGGGGTGATGATGCGCAGGGCCGTCCAGTAGGCGTCCTGCACCGTCGAGCCCTCAATGGAGAACGCGCCGAGGGTGTGCACGACGCCGTAGAAGCCCCCGGTGAGCACGTCACCGCTCAGCGAGATGTCGGCGTCGTCGCCCCAGACCTGCACGACGTTGTCGGTGAGCGTGTTCCCGTTCGTGGTCAGGGTGGAGCCTCCGACGGCCCACAGCGCGAAGCCGTCGATGAGGCCCTCATCGGCGTTCGTGTAGACCGTGCCGCTGATCGTGCTGGTCTCGACGGTGACGTTCGCGCCGTCTTGGGCGTACACCCCGAAGCCGACGGGGGACTCCATCACGGAGCCACGCACCGTCGCCGAGCCGCCCTCGACGGAGACAGCGCCGTAGGCCGGGGTGGTGAAGGTGGCGTTCTCAATGATCACGTCTTCGCTGTCGATCACCTTGATCGCCGTGTTGCCGACGCTGTCGAAGGACACGTCGCTGAGCGTGACGCCCGAGGAGCCCTCGATCTCGACGGCGTTGCGTGTAGACGTGAACCCTACGCCGCTGATCTGAACCTGGGCGGCGCCCTGCACCTGAATCGCGGCCTGGTTGACCGGCGCGTTCCAGGTCAACAAGTCGACGCCGGGGCCGACGATCTTGACGGACTTGGTGATCACCAAGGTCTCGTCGAGGGTGCCCTCGCAGAGCGTGATCTCGCCGCCTTCGGGGACGACGGTGTAGGCGTCGGCGAGGTACGCGAAGCCTTGGTCGCCATCGACGAGGATGCAGCCCTCCTCGTACACGATGGGCTCGGCGGTCTCGCCGGTCTCTGTGGTGCTGTCGTCGTCCTTATTCTCGCCGACACAGCCAGCGACGAAGAGCAGGGAGGGAGCGGTCAGGACCAGCAGTGCGCGCATGGGGGTGCCTCAGAGGGTGAATCGGCTTGTGGTGAGGTTAGCCGCGCTTCGCCCGTGTCTCAAGCGAATCTGCATCTTCTGGGTTAAGTCGCGCTCAACTGAACCCCCTCGCGGAGCCCACGGTGGACCGTTCTCAGCTTCTCAAGCGCCTCGATGATCTCAACCAGGCCGCCCTCGTTGGCGGTGGCGCCGAGCGCGGCGCGAAGCAGCGTGAGGGCGGGCGCATGACCGCGCGAGAGCGTGTGGACGCGCTCTTAGACCCAGGCTCCTTCCACGAGCTCGACCGCTTCGTCACCCACCGATGCACCGACTTTAAGGTCGAGAGCGTCCCCGGCGACGGCGTCATCACCGGCTATGGCCGCATCGACGGCCGCTTGGTCTACGTCTTCGCCCAAGACTTCACCGTCATCGGCGGCTCACTCTCCGGCGCCTACGCCCAGAAGATCTGCAAGATCATGGACATGGCGGTGAAAAACGGGGCGCCGGTCATCGGCTTGAACGACTCCGGCGGCGCCCGTATCCAAGAGGGCGTCGCCTCTTTGGCGGGCTACGCCGACATCTTCTTGCGCAACACGCTCACCTCCGGCGTCGTGCCCCAGCTCAGCGCGATCATGGGCCCCTGCGCCGGCGGCGCGGTGTACTCCCCGGCGATCACCGACTTCATCGTGATGGTCGAGAAGACCTCCTACATGTTCGTGACCGGCCCCGACGTCATCAAGACCGTCAACCACGAGGACGTCACCAAGGAGGAGCTCGGCGGCGCGCGCGCCCACGCCACGAAGAGCGGCGTGGCGCACTTCGCCGTGCCTGACGAGGCCGCGTGTCTGGCGCTCCTGCGAGAGCTGCTCTCGTTCCTCCCCCAGAACAACATGGAGGAGGCCCCCCGCCGCAAGACAGACGACGCCTCCGATCGCCTCTGCCCGAGCCTCGATGAGCTTGTGCCGGTCAACGCCAACAAGCCCTACGACATCAAGGACCTGATCACGGAGATCGCCGACGATCATCACTTCGTCGAGGTGCAGAGCGACTACGCCCGCAACGTCGTCATCGGCTATCTGCGCTTGGGCGGCCGCTCCATCGGCGTCGTCGCCAACCAGCCCGCGGACTCCGCCGGGGCGCTCGACATCAACGCCAGCGACAAAGCCGCGCGGTTTGTGCGTTTTTGCGACGCCTTCAACATCCCCTTGCTCGTCTTGGAGGATGTCCCCGGCTTCTTGCCCGGCACCCAACAAGAGTTCGGCGGCATCATCCGCCACGGCGCCAAGCTGCTCTACGCCTTCGCTGAGGCCACGGTGCCGAAGATCACCCTCATCACCCGCAAGGCGTACGGCGGCGCCTATTGTGTGATGAACTCCAAACACCTACGCGCTGACTTCAACTTCGCGTACCCCACGGCCGAGATCGCCGTGATGGGCCCCGACGGCGCGGTGAACATCATCTACCGCCGCGAGCTGGCCCAGGCCGCCGACCCCGTCGCCAAGAAGGCCGAGCTGACCCAGGAGTACCGCGAGAAGTTCGCGAACCCCTACCAGGCCGCCTCTTTAGGCTATGTGGACGAGGTGATCCTCCCCCGGGACACCCGCGCCCGGCTCATCGACGCCTTCAACAGCTTAGAGAACAAGCGCGACAGCAACCCGCCGAAGAAGCACGGCAACATCCCCCTCTGACCCCGCCCCTCCGCTTGACGTCCCGACCTTCCTCGGATAGTCCGCGTCCCTGTTTCACGCTCTACGCCTGCGTCCTCGCAGAAGCCCTGAGGTTCATCGAATGGTCCGCCTGCGCCTCGCCCGTCTTGGTGCGAAGAAGAACCCGTTCTATCGTGTCGTCGCCTCTGACTCTCGCAGCCCCCGCAACGGGCGGTTCATCGAGAAGCTCGGCTTCTACGATCCCAAGTCCAACCCCATCGTCGTCACGCTGGACCTCTCCCGCGTTGACTACTGGCTGAGCGTCGGCGCCCAGCCCAGCGACACCGTCGCGAACCTGATCACCCGCGCCCGCAAGGCCACCGCGGCTGACAGCGCGAAGGCCTGATCATGGCCGTCGAAGAGCTGGTCTCCTACATCGTGAAGGGGCTCGTTGACAGCCCCGATCACGTTCTTGTGAACAAGGTCGAGGGCGAGTCCACCATCATGCTGGAGCTCGTCGTTCACCCCGACGATGTCGAGCTGGTGCGTGGCGAAGGCGGCGAGACCTTACGTCACCTCAAGGCGGTCGTCTCTGCCGCGTCCGGTCGCCGCAAGGCGATCTTGGAGCTGATGGATGGCGGATCGGAGTCCAGCGGCGAAGAGTGAGGCCTCCACGGAGGAGGTCCCCCTCGGCCACGTCGTCGGCATCTTCGGAGTGACCGGCGAGGTTCGTCTACACCTCTACAACCGTGAGTCCGATCTGCTTCGGGTCTCGCGGTTGGTGAGCTTGACCTCCCCGCAAGGGGAGCGTCGAGAAGCCAAGGTCATCGCGCGCTCTGGCGCCGGCGGTCGTGTGCTGTGCCGTATCGACGGGGTCACCGACCGTGACGCCGCCGCCGCGCTGCGGGACTGGAAGATCGCCATTCACCCCTCTCAGCTCCCTCCGCCGCCCCCCGGCGAGTACTACCACCGCGATCTCATCGGCCTCGCCGTGACCACCGCCTCGGGCCAAGCCCTCGGGCGCGTCACCGAGATCCAGGACGCCGGTGAGGTAGACGTGTGGGTGGTGTTTGACGGCGTCGAGGAGCGGTTTATCCCCGCGATCGCCGCCTATGTGCTCAAGGTCGATGTGCCCGCGGGGCAGGTCACGGTCGCCGATCGATGCGCTTCGACCTCCTGACGCTTCACCCCGACTTGGTGCGCTCACCGCTTGAGCACAGCATCTTGGGGCGGGCTCAAAAAGCCGGGCTCATCCAGGCCCAGGTGCATGAGATCCGCACGTTCGGGCGGGGTCGTTATCGGCAGGTCGATGACAGCCCCTACGGCGGCGGCGCGGGCATGGTGATGCGGGTGGACGTCGTTCACGACGCCATCAAGAGCGTCGCCGCAGAGGGCGCCCGGGTGATCCTCATGAGCCCCGGCGGCGTGCGCTTCAACCAGGCCCACGCCAAGCGGCTCTCCACCATGCCCCAGCTCATCTTTGTCTGTGGGCACTACGAGGGCATCGACGCCCGGATCGAGCAGCTCGTCGATGAGGAGCTCTCGATCGGTGACTATGTGCTCACCGGCGGAGAGCTCGCGGCCTTGGTGATCATCGAGGCTGTCGCGCGTTTGGTGCCCGGCGTGCTCGGCAACGAGGCGTCGAGCGCGGATGAGTCCTTCTCCAACGGGCTCATCGAGTATCCCCAGTACACCCGGCCACGGGAGTACGAGGGCATGGAGGTCCCGGAGATCCTGCTCTCGGGGCATCACGCGGAGATTGAGCGTTGGCGACTCGCCCAGTCCAAGGCCCGCACGCGGGCTCGCCGACCCGATCTCCTCCCCGAGGGCGGCAACTGAGCTTGCTCACCTGACCTCACTTCGTTACTTGGGCCTGTCTGCTGCGCCTGCCTTCAGCGCGCGGCCCTAGGAGCATTCTACTCATGCCGTCCATCGCCCAGATCGAGCAAACCTTCACCCCGCCCAAGACCCACCCCAAGATCGGGATCGGCGACACCATCCGCGTTCACGTGCGCATCGTCGAAGGCGCCAAGACCCGCATCCAGGTGTACGAGGGCACGGTCATCGCCCGCAAACACGGCGGCATCCGCGAGACGATCACCGTCCGCAAGATCTCCAACGGCGTCGGTGTTGAGCGTATCTTCCCGCTCTACGCCCCCGTGGTCGAGCAGATCGAGGTCAAGAGCCGCCACCGCATCCGCCGCGCCAAGCTCTACTACTTGCGCGCGCTCCAGGGCAAGAAGGCTCGCCTCCGCGAGATCCGCGAGACCGGCCCCCGCACCGCGTGAGCGACGCCTCGGCGGCTCGCCGTCAGGCCAACCTCGCCGGTCTTCAAGCCGAAGATCACGTCGCCAGGGTCCTCCAGTCCGATGGATGGGAGATCCTGGCGCGTCGTTTTCGGGAGGGAGGCGGTGAGCTTGACCTGGTCGTGCGCCAGGACAATCGCCTGCGTGTGGTCGAGGTGAAGCTGCGTGAGCCCCACGATGACTCCGGCTTGGAGTCCATCGACGAGGTGAAGCTCAGCCGCATCGACGCCGCGACGGAGGCGTTCTTGCAGCGTTACGAGGCGCCGTTTGACGAGGTCTGCCTGCTCGTCGCCCTCGTGGAGCCCGGCCCTGACGGGTTCCGGGTCACCTTCCTCGACGATCCCGCCTAGCGCCACGCGCGGAGGGCCCGATGCCGCTGTTTGTGCTCGCGACGCCGATCGGCACCTTGGGCGATCTCTCCGTGCGCGCGCGTGAGCTGCTCGCCAGCGCCGACCTGATCGCCGCTGAAGACACCCGGGTCACCCGCAAGCTGCTCTCGGCGCTCAAGATCCCCGCGCCGCGCATCGTGAGCTATCGGGGCCACGAGGAGGCCCAGCGCGCTGAGGGCCTGATGGGGGAGCTGACCGGGGGCGCCAAGGTGGTGCTGGTGAGCGACGCGGGCACCCCGGCGATCTCCGATCCCGGCGTTCACCTCGTGCGCCTCTGCCACGCCCAAGGGGTGCCCGTGCTCAGCGCCCCGGGGCCCTCAGCGATGGCCACGGCGCTCTCCGTCTCGGGCATTCAGGCGATCCCCGCGACGTTTCTGGGCTTCTCGCCGCGCAAGCCCGGGCCCCTGCGCCGCTGGTTACGCGACGCCCAGGCCTTGCCCGGCGCCTTCGTCTACTTTGAAGCGCCGAGCCGCACGGTGGAGAGCGTCGCCGCCATCGCCGAGCTGATGCCCGATCGGGAGGTCTGCCTCTGCCGGGAGCTCTCCAAGCTCCACGAGGAGGTCCGCCTCGCCCCGGCGCCCGCCCTCGCGGCGGCGCTGCGCGCTCGTGAGACGCCGATCTTGGGTGAGGTTGCGCTCGTCGTCGGCCCCGGAGAGCCCCCCAAAGCCGAGGCCTTGAGCGTAGGCGAAGACTCCAGCCTCAGCGAGATCGCCGCCGCCTTGGCCCAGCGCTGGGGCGTGAGCCGAAACGAGGCCTACTCGGCCTTGCTCAAGCTAGAGCGCCAGCAGAACGCCGATCAGTAGACGAGCACGTTGAGCCGCACCTGTCCGCTGATCAGCAGGGTGTCAGGGCCGGTATAGACGGGGTAAGGCTGCTCAAGCTGGCGCGGCATGACGTAGGACACGTCGGTGACGACGTCGAGCTTGAGGTACTTAAACATGCGCCAGTACATGCCAAAGCCGAGCCCGGCGCTGGAGTACTCGCCGGTGTCTACCAGCGTGCCCGCGGTCACAGGCAGCACTGAAGGCAGGTAGAGCCCCGAGGGGATCTGGCCGGGGGAGTTGTAGTCAAAGCCGAGGCGGAAGTCGAGATCGAGGGACGAGGAGTTGACCTCGTTCTCGGCCACGCGCACCTGCACGCCGCCACGAATGTCGACAAGATCCGCCGGAGCGACGGCCGCGTCGGTGGTGACCAAGGCGCCAGCGTCGTCGTAGAGGCTCACCGGCACCACACCCTGACGCAGCCAGGTGACCTGGAGATACGGCTGGGAGAT
Source organism: Deltaproteobacteria bacterium (assembly GCA_016717595.1). Classification (GTDB taxonomy): domain Bacteria; phylum Myxococcota_A; class UBA796; order UBA796; family CAJQPC01; genus JADKFE01. The sequence continues at coordinate 53,546 of JADKFE010000020.1, forward strand.
CCCCCGGGTGGTGGAGAAGCCGTTGCGCAGCATGAACGCGCCCGCGCCGGGGCCGCCGCCGCGGGTGGGGGGATCCGTCGCCGGGTCGGCAGAATAAATGCTCGTCTCGTCTTTGGTGCGCAGGCCGACGTCGATGAGCCAGGTGGCGCGGTTGCCACGGCCGACAAACTCTTCGCTAAACGGCGTGCCACGGGCGCCGAGCCAGATCCCGCCAGCGCCGCTGCCGGCGCGGAAGGGGTCGGCGTCGGTCTCTTCGCCGTACGCGAGGGAGCCCTTGCCGATCGTCGGGTCGTAGGCCATCTCGCGGGTGTCGGTGAACCCGACCCGGGAGCTGAGGTAGATCGGGGCTTGAAACCAGATCGCCACCCCTGGCGCCGGGGCGAAGGCGCCGCCGATGCGCAGGACGTGATCTTCAGTCGTCATGCGCCCCACCGAGACGTCGTCTTCGATGAGGGAGCCGGTCTGAATCACCGGGGTGTAAGCGATGGTGACGTTGCCACGAAGCTGGGGCGGGAGGTCGGTGACCTCGGCGGCCAGCGCGGCAGAGGTCGCGGCGAGCATCAGCAGGGAAGTCATAGGCCAGAGGGTAGAGGGTGATAGCGCGCGGGTCAAGTCCCTGGCTCCTCTCTCAGTCCATACTCTTTCATCTTCGTCTGGAGGCTCTTTCGAGAGATGCCCAGGCGCCGCGCCGCGCGGGTGACGTTGTGGTGCTCACTCTCGAGGGCCTGGCGGATCCGATCGCGCTCCAGCTTGACCGTGTGCACGCGCACGTACTCGCGCAGGCAGAGGTCTTCGCCTTCAACGGTGAGGGTCGGCTCGGCCTGGGGCGCGGGCATCAGCAAGGGGAAGTCAGCGAGGGTGAGCTTCTCGCCGTCGCTGAGCAGCACGGCGCGCTCGATGAGGTTCTCTAGCTCGCGGATGTTCCCCGGCCAACGATAAGCCATGAGCGCGGCGAGGGCGTCGTCGCCCAGCGTCTTCACCGGCTGGTTGAGGCGGCGGGCGAAGCGCTCCAAGAAGTGCTGGATGAGCAGGGGCACGTCGTCCCGGCGCTCGCGCAGGGGCGGGAGCTGCACGGGGATCACCGCGAGCCGGTAGTAGAGGTCTTGGCGAAATCCGCCTTGTTGGGTCGCCTCGTTGAGATCGCGGTTGGTGGCGGCGATGAGGCGCACATCCACGGTCATCGAGCGCCCGCCGCCCACACGCTCAAAAGAGCGGTCGGAGAGCACACGCAAGAGCTTCACCTGAAGATCCGCGGGCAGCTCACCGACCTCGTCCAGAAACAGCGTGCCGCCGTCCGCCAGCTCAAAACGGCCGGGACGGGTGGTGTGTGCGCCGGTGAACGCGCCGCGCTCATGGCCGAACAGCTCGGCCTCGAAGAGATCTTTGGGGATCGCCCCGCAGTTGATCGCCACGAACGGCCCGTCGCGGCGGCCGGATTGGTCATGCAGCGCGCGGGCGACGAGCTCTTTGCCCGTGCCGCTCTCGCCGGAGATCAGCACCGTGGCGGGGGTGTCGGCCACGCGGGTGATCAGCTCAAAGACGCGCTGCATCGAGGGCACACGCCCGATGATGTCGAAGCGGCCGCTGGACGTCGCGAGCTCCGTGCGAGCGCGGGCGCGGCGCGTCGGCACGGCCTTGGCGAGGATCTGCTTGAGCTCGTCCTGGTCAAAGGGCTTCGTGAGGTAGTCGTGCGCGCCGAGCTTGATCGCCTCCTTCGCCGCGTCCACGGTGCCGAACGCCGTGATCAGGATCACCGGCAGGGCCGCGTCGTGGCCCTTCACCCAGTTGAGGAGCTGGAGGCCGTCAACACGCGGCATCTTTTGGTCGGTGATGACGGCGTCGAAGCGGTGGTGCTGGATGAGCTCGATGGCCTCTTGGCCATCAGCGGCGGTCTCGACGGTGTACCCATCGGAGATCAGCAGCGCGCGGAGCACCTTGCGGATGTTCGGCTCGTCATCAACGATCAGGATCTTGGCGCTCATGGCGCGCAAGCTAACACACCGCGCGGGCCCACGGTCACGCCGTGGCCTGGACGGGAACTTCACGTCAACTCGGCCCCGGGTCGAATAGGATATGCACGTCGCCTGTTCAGAGGGAAACCTGAGAGGAGTCCCCATGCGTCGCTGGCTCGCCCTTGTGCTCGTGTTCATGTTCGCGCTCGCCGCCCCCGGCGCGAACCCCCAAGCCGGGGAGGGCCAGACCGCCCCCGAGTTCACCCTTCGAGACATCGACAACAAGCCCGTGAGCTTGAAGGACATGGCGGGCAAGGTGACGCTGATCTCGTTCTGGGCGACCTGGTGCGCGCCCTGCCAGGTCGAGATGCCCCACCTGCAGAAGCTCTACGACGCCTACAAAGACCAAGGCTTCGTCTTGTTGATGATCAGCGCCGACGACGCGCGCTCGGTCTCGCGGGTGAAGCCGCTCATCAAGTCCAAGGGCTACTCCTTCCCCGTGCTGCTCGACACCGACACCAAGGTGGTGAGCCAGTACAACCCGAACAAGACCTTGCCCTACAGCGAGCTCATCGGGCCTGATCTAAAGGTGCTCTGGCAGCACCAGGGCTACACCGCCGGGGATGAGGTTGAGACCGAGCGCCGGGTGAAGCTGGCGATTGAGGCCCTCGCCGCCGCCAAGACCGTCGCTCCGCCCGCCGCGCCCGTCGCGCCCTGACCCGATGCCGCCGCGCGCCACGACCTCCGCCTTCGCCGCCCAGGCCCTGCTCATGGTCCTGGGCGCGCTCAGCTCTGGGCTCGCCGCCGCTGAGGAGGACGAGGGGCGCCCCGAGCTGAGCTTCAGCGGCCAAGACGATCTGGAGTTCCGGTATTGGCGCGACGACCGCACCTTGCCCGACTTCCCCGAAGAGGACCACCTCTTCGACTACTGGGAGCTGGTGAACCGGATCAACATGAAGGTTGACCGGGGCCCGCTGCAGCTCGGCGTGCAGCTCGACGCCGTGGGGATGTTGGGCGCCTACTATTACCTCAACGACGAGCGCGTGAACGAGTTTGACCTGCACGCTGAAGGGGTCAACTTCCCGCTGCCGCTGGCGTACGCGAACGTCGATAAGCTCTGGTTGGGCTACCAGGGCGACTCCGCCCAGCTCCTCGTCGGCGACGGCTACATCGCGTTCGGGCGCGGCTTGGCGCTGAGCCTCGTCAAGAACACGAACATCGACATCGACTCCTCCCTGCGCGGCGCCCACGCCAAGGTCACCTTGGGATCTTGGGATCTCACCGCGGTGAGCGGCGTGACCAACGCCCAGCAGGTCTGGCAAGACAACCCGAACAAGCAGCAGATCCGCCCTGATCAGTGGCACATGGTCAGCGGCCTGCGGGTGGATCGGTACGGCTTAGGCCCCCTGAACCTCGGCGCGCACAGCGTCGTGTACTCCTTCGCCGACCGCGCCGACTTAGAGGCCCAGCCTTGGGAGGGCTACGCCCGGGGCGTTGACGCGGCGATCACCGGCGCCAGCGTCGAGGCCTTCGGGGTGCTCGGCCTCGACCTCTTCGCTGAAGGGGACCTGTTCTTGTACCCCGGCGGGGACGTGCTCGGCGTCGAGGACAACGAGCCCGGCTACGCGGTCTATGGCTCGGCGGCGGCGTACCCCGGGCGTGTGGCCCTGCTCGTCGAGGGCAAACACTACAAAGACGTCGAGCGCGTGAACGCCGTCGTGAGCCGCGATCTCTACGAGGTCGCCGTCGGCCCCACCCTTGAGTACGAGCGTGTCATCACGGAGGACTCCGGCGCCGCGGTGAACTCAAACGACATCAGCGGCGTGCGGGTGCGGGCCGACGTGGCCGCCAAGCCCGGCGTGTTGACCCCGTCGTTGACCTTGGGCCTGTTCCGCGACCGCGAGCTGGGCGGCCTGCACTTCAACCGCGCGCCGGAGACGATCGTTCACCCCGTCGCGGGCGTGGACTGGATCGCCGACTCGGTGCATGTGCTGGCCAACGCGGGCTTCCGGGTTGATAAACGCGACGATCTCCCCGGTGGCGTGAGCCTCGGCGCCGACCGCATGGCGCACCTCGACCTCTCCTTGGGCTTCCCCATCGGCAGCGCGCACGGCGAGATCGGCGGCGATCTCCGCTACTTCATGTGGGGCGAGAACCTCAACCAGCAGACCGACTTCACGCTGCTCACCGCGAACGCCGCGGTACACCTTGGGCACGGGGTGTCCATCGTCGGCTACACCGACTGGACGGACGACCCGCTCATCGACAGCGTCGGCAACATCAATGAGAACCTCTACGCCGCCGGAGAGCTCCAGCTCCAGCCCGCCGACGGCATGACGTTTAAGCTCTTTTATGGCGCCTACCGCGCGGGCATCCGCTGCGCAGGCGGCCAGTGTCGTATGCTCCCCGGGTTCGACGGCGCGCGGCTCAGCGCGACGATCAACTTCTGAGCGCCCCCTGGAAGCCGTCGCCCGCCTCGCGGGTCCACGGCAGCACCCCCTCTCGCTGATTCGGAAGGAGACGCCCCATGTCCGTACCCAAGCTCTGCCTCACCGCCGCGCTTCTGCTCGTAAGCGCTGGGGCCGAGGCCAAGCCCCTCAAGCCGACCGGCGCTGAGGCCTCCACCTCGCTGCCTGATGACGCCGAGGTCAGCTACGACGTCAAGAACAGCTTCGACCGCAAACAATCGACGGTCTGGGTAGAGGGCGACACCAGCTCGTCCGGCTTGGGCTCGTGGATTCGGTACGACCTCGACGGCACCCCCGTCGTCACCGAGCTGCGCATCTGGAACGGCAACTGGTACACCTACGACTACTTCATCCGGCACAACCGGGTGAAGGAGCTGGAGATCAGCTTCTCCGACGGCTCCACCCAGACCGTCACCTTGAAGGACGAGATGGTCCCCCAGGTGGTGAAGATCGACAAGCCCGTGGCGACGAGCTTCGTGAAGGTCAAGGTCAAGGGCATCTACTCGGGCAGCACCTTCAACGACACCGTCATCTCCGAGCTGATCATCTACGACAACAGCCCGGCCGAGACCGTGGCCGTGAGCGCGGTCAAGGCCAGCACGGTCTACCCCGCGGACGCTGACGGCAACTACGAGCCCAAGAACGTCGAGGACGGCGTGCTCGACTCGATGTGGTGCGAAGGGGACAAGGGCGACGGCACGAACCAGTGGCTTGAGTTCGCCTTCACCCAGCCCACCACCGTCGGCAGCTTCGTGCTGGTGAACGGCAACGCCTTCAGCCCGGCCTACCACAAGAAGGGCAACCGGGCGGCGACGGCGACGCTTCGTTTCTCCGATGGCAGCACCCAAGAGGTCGCGATCAAAGACTTCTTCTTGCCCCAGACGATCAAGCTCACCCCGGTGAGCACCAGCTCCGTGAAGGTCACCTTCACCAAGGCTTACCCCGGCTCTGACTTCAACGACCTCTGCATCGCCGAGGCCTCGTTTAAGCCTTAGAGCGCGCGTCTGGGCCTGGGGGTGATCCAGCGCGCCTTCGAGACGCTCTCACTTGTGGAGCCGCCACGCTCACGGCTATAGTAACGGCGTCACACCTCGGTCTCGACCTGGGAGCCTCTTATGCTGCCTCTCTTCCCGCTCCTGTCCCTCCTCTCGATCTTTGGCTGCGAGCAGGACTACAACGTCGCGCGCAACTCGAACACCGACACCTTCCTGCAAGAGCCGGTGAACCAGGTCGACATCTTGTGGGTCATCGACGACTCGGTGTCGATGCAACAAGAGCAAGAGCGGGTCTCCAGCGCATTTGAGACCTTCATCGGCTCCATCGCTGACGCCAACATCGACTTTCACCTCGGCGTCATCACCACCGACATGGACACCGACAACCCCAACCGGGGTGAGCTGGTGGGCAAGCCGAAGGTGATCACCGGCGACGATGACTATGTGAAGGCCTTCCGAGACCGCGTCACCGTCGGCACTGAAGGCGCTGACCAAGAGAAGGGCCTCTCCGCCGCCTTACGCGCCGTCACCGAGCCCATGGTCTCCGGCGCGAACGCGGGCTTCTTGCGGCCCGACGCGCACCTCTCGATCATCTTCGTCTCTGACGAGAACGACTGCTCCGATGGTGACGCCCTCGCCGGTCAGCCGGGCTCCGCTTGTTACGATCAGCGTGACCAGCTCCTCCCCGTCGCTGACTTTGTTCAGGACTTTAAGGATCTGAAGGATGGCACCGAGGCCCGCGTGTTGGCCTCCGCCATCGTCGGCCCCGAGGTCGCCGCGGGCTGCTCCGACTCTTGGCCCGGCGCGCGGTACTGGTCCATCGCTGAGGGCACCGGCGGCATCGTCGGCGACATCTGTGAGACCGACTACAGCGGGCTCATGGAGGAGCTGGGCTTAGAGGCCTCCGGCATCCTCAGCACCTTCGCGCTCTCCAACGCCGCCGTCGAGGAGACGATCCAGGTGCTCGTGGGCGAAGAAGAGATCCCCCAAGACGCCGCGACCGGCTGGACGTATGACGCGGTGTACTGGATCGTGCGGTTTGACGGGAGCTACGTGCCCCCCGCGCGGCACGACGATCAGCATCACCTACGAGGTCCTCAACGGCGGCGAGCGCCCGGACGAGGCGACGACCACGGAGTGAGCGGTCGGTGAGCTCAGCGGCGTGAGAGCTGGGCCACGGCGGGCGCGAGCAAGGCGCTGACGGCGGCCAAGGCGTCGAGGCTGTGCACGTCGGTGTCTTGTTCGGGCAAGGTCCACAAGGGCGCGTCCCCGGCCTCGCGGCGAAGCTCGGCGAGGGCAGGGGCCTCTGAGCCCGCGAGGCGCGCCTGGTTGACCGTGGCTTGGCGCACCCCGGCGCAGATCTCGGCCCAATCGGCCTGCGGGATGGCCGCGGGGCGATCGGGGAGCAGCTCGGCGGAGAGGGCCTGGTTTGTGGTAGGCGCCGGCAAGACCCGGTTCACGAAGAAGCCGCCGAAGGGCAGGCCGTCGCGCCGGAGGAGCTGCACAAACTCCTGGGCCTCGGCCCGGGCCGCTGGCGCGGGCGTCGTCACCAACAAGAAGCGGGTGTTGGGCCCACGCAAGAGCGCGCGCACCAGCCCGCTGCGCTCACGAAAGCCGCTCCACATGCCCTGAAAGACGTGGAAGAACTCGGCGATCTCCTCGATCGTCTCCCCGCCGATCAGCCGCTTGAGCACCGAGACGACGGCCTCGGAGCCGCGCTCCAGCGCCCTGAAGCCGAAGGAGTCTCGGGGCAGGCTCAGCCAGTGCATCACCCCCTCGTCCATGAGGTTGGACATCCGCTCTGGCGCCTTGAGGAACTCCAAGGCGTGCCGGGTGGGCGGGGTGTCGAGGACGACGGCGTCGTATTGGCCGCTCTCGTAGAGCGCGAAGATGCGCTCCATCGCCATGTACTCGTGGGAGCCCGCGAGGCGGGTGGAGACGAAGCGGTAGTAGCGGTTCTGAAGGATGCGGTCGCGGCTCTCGGCGTCTGGGGCGAAACGTCGCACCACGTCGTCAAAGGTGGCCTTCATGTCGAGCATCATCGCGTCGAGCTGCCCGCCCGGCGCGGGGTTGAGGCGCTCTAAGGGCACAGACTGCGGCTCGTTGCCCAAGGGCCCCACGGCCAAGGAGTCGGCGAGGCGGCGGGCGGGGTCGATGGTCAACACCGCGACCCGCTGGCCGCTCATGGCGAGCTGGAGCGCGAAGGCCGCCGAGGTGGTCGTCTTGCCCACCCCGCCCGAGCCACAGCAGATGTAGAGCCGCGTGGCGCTCACGTCGTGGCTCCCAGAAGGCGGCGGCCCAGGCCGAGGAGGTCGGCCTCGCGGAGATCACGCCGGAACAAGAACGGCAGCTCCCGCAGCGGGGCGCCGCCCAGCCCCGTGAGGCGCTCACGCGCCAGCCGTTGACGCCGGGCGCGGGCCACGGCACGGTCGGTGAGACGAAGGGCCTCGGCGACGGCGGGGGAGGCCTCGAAGGAGCCGCGGGCCTGCTCCCAGCGCTCCAGCGCGCCAAAGGGCTCGGGGTGCAGCTCGTTTAAGGCGATGAGCTGCACCTGGCGCTGGTAAGGGCCAAGGCGGGCGAAGAGATCTAAGGTCTCGTTCACCGGCATCTCCTCGGGGAGAGACACCAAGGCCAGGGCGGTGCGCGCGGGGTCCATGAAGACGTCGTGAACAAGCCGGGCGTTCTCGTAGAACGGGCCGCGGCCCGTGAGCTCCATCATCGACAGCGGCGAGGCGAGCATCGTGAGCCCGTGGCCCGTGGCCGGGGCGTCGATGAGCAGGAGATCCCACTCCAAAGAGCCACGTTTGGTCTGCCGAGAGAGGTCAAAGACCTTGCCGAGCTGCACCAGGTCATGCAGGCCGGGCACGGCGTCGATGAACGGGCCCATGACGCGGTTGCGGAAGACGAGCTGGAACAGCGCCCGCACGCGGATCTGCTGGAGAACGTAGTCTTCGATGGCCTCATCAGCGGTGATCGAGAGGCTGGAGAGGTTTTTGGTGAGCGGGGCGATCTTGTAGGTGGACTCGGGGGCGCCGAACAAGGCGTGAATCCGGCGGGCGCCGCCGATCTCCGCGATGAGGGTGCGGCGACCGGCGGCGGCGGCGGCCACGCCGAGGGCCGCGGTCACCGTCGTCTTGCCGACGCCGCCTTTGCCGGTGACGAGCACGATCCGTTTGTCGAGCAGGCTCATGCGAGCTGCTCAGCGGGGGAGAGGCCGGGAAGCTCGGGCTCCGCGGCGTCGACCTCAACGGGCGTCGCGGCTTGCTCACCCGGGGCCGGGCGTGTGAGCAGGTGGACCAAGGCGCGGTAGACGCGGGCGGAGAAGAGCAGCTCCATGTGCCCACACCAGGGGACCTCGACCGTCTCCGCCCAGTCCACGACGGCGCTGGAGCTGGGGATGACCATGTGATCGGCGCGGCTGTAGAGGCTCGTGACCGGCACCGGCAAGGGCCCCAGGGCCATGAGCCTGGGGTGCCCGTACAGCATCTCTTCAGCCTCGTCCCGCCGCCCAAACACCGCGAGCTTGGAGCCTCGCCAGGGGGTGCCTAAGGTGATGAGTCGCCGAACCTTTCGGGCGTTGTCGCCCTGCTGGAGGTAGAGCGCGGCGACCACCCCACCCATGGAGTGACAGACAAGATCGACCTGCTCAAAGCCCGTGACCTGGCGGAGCCGATCGACGCGGTCGGCCAACGAGGCGGCCTGGGCGTCGAGCCCCCGGCCTCGAAGGGTCACCGGCCACACCCAACGAAAGCCGCGGCGTCGTAAGGTGGTGGCGAGCACCAGCAGGCAGCCCGCGTTCACGCCGTAGCCGTGTATGAGCAGCACGGGGGTGTTCGATTTGGGCGGGTCGAGGGTAGGCCCCGACGGGGTCGGCGAAGACTCACCCACGGCGAAGGGCCAGAGCGCCGCGTAGGCCCAATGGACGGCGCACTCACGGGCGAAGGTGGAGATCGCCGCGCGGCTCAGCCGCACACGCTCCCCACGCTCGACGGCGAGGATGCTGTAGCAGATCCCGATCATCAGCGCGGAGACCGAGGCCGCCACCGCGACGGGCACCATGAGCCAGTCCATGCGCCCCGGTATCTCAGCGACGCCCCCCAGGCTACACCGGCGCGTGGCGGCTTTCCGCGCGGCGCCTCGGCGATTATGTCTCGGGCGCCCGGCGGTCACGACCGCCGCACAAGGAACACACCATGCCCATCTACGAGTACGCCTGCCCCGACTGCGGGCACCAGTTCGAGCGACTCCAGAAGATCTCCGAGCCCCCCGTGACGGTCTGCCCGGCCTGCAGCGCGGAGAAGGTGCGTAAGCTCGTGTCTCAGACGAGCTTTCAGCTAAAGGGCGGCGGCTGGTACAACGACCACTATGGCCTCAAGCCGTCCTCGCCCAAGGCGGAGGACTCCTCAAGCGGCGCGGCGGCTCCGGTGGCGGCGGCCCCGGCCGCGGCGGCTCCAGCGGCGAGCGCCCCGGCGGCGGCCCCCGCGGCGGCGGCGCCGTCCGGCGGTGGAAGCACAAGCTCGTGAGCGCCGCGCTCCTCGACGGAAAAGCCCTCGCCAAGCGGCTCAACCAAGAGCTCGTGCGCCCGCGCGCCGCCCTTTTGCCACGACCGCCTGGCCTCGCCGTGGTGCTCGTCGGTGAAGATCCCGCCTCGAAGGTCTATGTGGGCCGCAAAGGGGAGGTCGCCGGTCGTCTGGGCTTCCACCATCGGCAGATCACCCTGCCCGCGGACACCAGCGAGGCGGCGCTGCTGGCCATCGTAGACTCCCTGAACGACGATCCCGCCATCGACGGTGTGCTGGTGCAGCTCCCGCTCCCCAAACACATCGACGCCACGCGGGTGCTCGACCGGGTGAGCCCCGACAAAGACGTCGACGGCTTCCACCCCGAGAACGCCGGGCGGCTCAGCCAGGGGCGCCCTCGGTTTGTGCCCTGCACGCCGTTTGGTGTGATGCGCCTCTTGGACGACGTGAAGATCCCCCTCGCCGGGCGCCGCGCCTTGGTGGTCGGGCGCTCCAACATCGTCGGGCGGCCCATGGCCCAGCTCTTGGAGCAGGCCAACGCCACGGTGACCCTCGCGCACTCTCGCACCGCGGAGCTTCCGGGGCTGGTGCGCCAAGCGGAGATCGTCGTCGCGGCGATCGGCCGCGCTGAGCACATTCAAGGTGACTGGATTCAAGACGGCGCCGTGGTGGTGGATGTCGGCATGAACCGCCTGGAGGACGGCCGCCTCGTGGGGGACGTCGCCTTCGACGCGGCCGCCGAGCGCGCGGCCTGGATCACCCCTGTGCCCGGCGGCGTCGGCCCGATGACCATCGCCATGCTGATGCAGAGCACGCTTCTGAGCGCCGAGCGTCGGCTCACCACGACTTGACCAGCCGCCGCCCCGCGCCCCCTCCCGGCCCGTAGGGGCTTAGGTTATGGGGCCGCTCCCTGGAGGTCACCCCATGAGCCTGCTCCGCACCCCCTTCTTTGAGCACCATGTGGCCGCTGGCGCCCGCCTGATCGACTTCGGCGGCTGGGAGATGCCCGTCCAGTACTCCGGCATCTCCGCCGAACATCAGGCCGTGCGCCGCGCCGTGGGCCTGTTCGACGTCTCCCACATGGGGGAGGTCCGGGTGCGTGGCCCCCAGGCCCTCGCCGCGTTGGAGCACCTCGTCTGTAACCGCGTCGCTGACGTCGCCATCGGCGCCTCGCAGTACGCCGCGCTGATGAACGACAACGGCGGCATCGTGGACGACCTCTTCATCTACCGCCTCGGCGAAGAGGACTACCTCGTCTGCGTGAACGCCTCAAACCGGGCCAAAGACTTCGCCTGGATGGTGGCCCACAACCCCTTCGGCGCCGACTTTGTCGATGAGGGTGACCACTGGGCGCAGATCGCCGTTCAGGGCCGCCACGGCCCGGCGGTGGTGCAGGCGCTCACCGACGTCTCTGTGCTCGGCGCGGCCCGGGGCAGCATCACCCCCGGCGCCTTCGCGGGCGTGGAGGGCTGCCTCATGGCCCGCACCGGCTACACCGGCGAGGACGGCTTTGAGGTGTTCATCCCCGCGAAAGACGCCCCCCAGGTCTGGGATCGGGTCGTCGCGGCGGGGGCGCCGTTTGGGCTTCTGCCCATCGGCCTGGGCGCCCGGGACACGCTCCGTCTAGAGGCGCGAAACGTCTTGTACGGCAACGACATCTCAGACGACAACGTCCCCCTACGAGGCGGGCCTCAACTGGATCGTGCGCCTCGACAAAGGGGAGTTCATCGGCCGCGAGCCCTTGGCCGCCCACAAAGAGAGCCCACCCCGTCGCCTCATCGGCCTCACCGTCGAGGGCCGCATCCCCCGCGCCCACCAGCCGATCCTCAACCTCGACGGCGAGGTGGTGGGTGAGGTGACCAGCGGCACCCGCTCGCCGAGCAGCAACGCCAACATCGCCTTGGGCTACGTCAAGGCCGAGCGCGGCAACGCGAAGCCCGGCAACCGCCTGCAGGTCGATGTGCGCGGCTCCGTCGTCGCCGCCACGGTCGTCAAGGGCGCCTTCTTTAACCGCGACTACTGATCCTCAACCTGCCCAGCCCGAGCGCATCCGGAGGTGACCATGTCTTACCCTTCTCAGTACAAGTACACCAAAGAGCATGAGTGGGTGAACGTCGACGAAGACGTCGCCACCATCGGCATCACGAGCTTCGCCCAGCAGCAGCTCGGCGAGGTGGTGTTTGTTGAGCTGCCCGAGGTCGGGCAGGTGGTCGGCGCCGGGGATGAGGTCGGCACCATCGAGTCCGTGAAGGCCGTGGGTGAGCTCTACACCCCGCTCAGCGGCGAGATCACCGAGACAAACCAGGCCGTCGTCGATGATCCGGCGCTGCTCAACGACGATCCCCACGGCGACGGCTGGCTGGTTCGTGTCCGCTTCAGCGACAGCTCCGAGCTGGCCTCGCTGATGAGCGCTGATGAGTACGAGGACTACGTCAAGTCCAGCTCCTGACGCCAAGCCTGCCCACCACGTCATCATCACCGATCGCGCCGTGTTGAGAGGGACCCCATGAGCCTCAATGACCTGCTCAAGCCTCCGGATGTCTTCGCCCGTCGCCACATCGGCGCCAGCGAGGCCGACATCCAGCACATGCTCGACGTGGTGGGTGTGCGGGATCTGGACGAGCTGGTTCAGAAGACCGTGCCCGCCAGCATCCAGCTCAACCGCACGATGAACCTCCCCGCCGCCGCCACCGAGCGCGCGGCCCTGGACGAGCTGCGCCAGATCGCCCAAAAGAACAAGGTCTACCGGTCTTATCTGGGCATGGGGTACCACAACACGGTCACCCCCGGCGTCATCAAGCGCAACATCTTGGAGAACCCGGGCTGGTACACGGCGTACACGCCCTACCAGGCGGAGATCGCCCAGGGTCGCCTGGAGATGCTGCTCAACTTCCAGACGGTGATCACCGATCTCACCGGGCTCCCGGCGGCGAACGCCTCGCTCTTGGACGAGGGCACCGCGGCCGCCGAGGCGATGAGCCTCAGCCACCGCGCCCGGGCCCGCGGCAACAGCTCCGACACCTACTTCGTCAGCGAGCTCTGCCACCCGCAGACCATCGCCGTTGTGAAGAACCGCGCCGAGTTCGCGGGCATCCAGATCATCGTCGGCGACCACAGCACCTTCGACTTCGCCGCCACCCCGGTCTTCGGCGCCTTGGTGCAGTACCCCGCCACCGACGGCGCGATCCTCGACTACAGCGGCTTCTGCGCCGCCGCGAAGGCCCAGAAGGCCCTGGTGACCGTGGCCGCGGACCTGCTCTCGCTGACGCTCTTGCGCCCGCCGGGCGAGTTTGGCGCCGACCTCTGCGTCGGCTCTAGCCAACGGTTTGGTGTGCCGCTGGGCTATGGCGGCCCCCACGCCGCGTTTATGGCCGGCGGTGAGGACCTCCGCCGCCAGATGCCCGGCCGCATCATCGGCGTCTCCAAAGACGCCCGCGGTGAGCGCGCCCTGCGTATGGCGCTCCAGACCCGCGAGCAGCACATCCGCCGCCACAAAGCGACGAGCAACATCTGCACCGCCCAGGTCTTGCTCTCGGTGATGGCCGCCGCGTACGCCATCTACCACGGCCCCGAGGGCCTCAAGGCCATCGCCCGCCGGGTGCGCGCCATGACGGCGATCCTCGCCGCGGGGCTCGCCGAGGCCGGTCACGAGGTCGTTCACGCCGACTACTTCGACACCCTGCGTGTGCGCCCGGCCAAGGGCGGCGCGGCGGCGGTGTTGAGCGCGGCGCTTCGTCTGGGCATCAACCTGCGTGATCTCGGCGACGGCAGCCTCTGCGTGAGCTTTGACGAGACCGTGGGCCTCAACGACGTCGCCGACGTGCTCACCGCGTTCGGCGCCGATGGCGGCCGGGTCGAGGCCCTCGCCCAAGGCGACGAGCCCAGCCTGCCCGCGGTCCACGCCCGCAAATCCAGCTTCTTGCGCCATCCCGTGTTCTCGGCGAACCACTCCGAGACCCAGATGTTGCGCTACTTACACAGCTTGGAGGCCAAAGATCTCGCGCTCAACGCGGCGATGATCCCGCTCGGCTCGTGCACGATGAAGCTCAACGCCACCGCCGAGATGGAGCCCGTCACCTGGGCCGAGTTCGGCGCGCTGCACCCCTTCGCGCCGGTGAATCAAGCCGAGGGCTACGCCCAGATGTTTGAGCAGCTTGAGGCGTGGCTCGCGGAGATCACCGGCTTTGACGCCGTCTCGTTGCAGCCGAACGCTGGCTCTCAGGGCGAGTACGCGGGGCTGCTCGTCATCCAGCGTTACCACCAGCGCCGGGGCGAAGGCCACCGCAACGTCTGCCTCATCCCCACCTCCGCCCACGGCACCAACCCCGCCAGCGCGGTGATGGCCGGGCTTGACGTGGTCGCCGTGGCCTGTGACAGCTCGGGCAACGTCGACCTCGCCGACCTTCGCGCCAAGGCCGACCAGCACGCCGCGCACCTCTCGGCCTTGATGGTGACCTACCCGTCCACCCACGGGGTGTTTGAGGAGGGCATCAAGGAGATCTGCGCCATCGTGCACGAGCGCGGCGGGCAGGTCTACATGGACGGCGCGAACATGAACGCCCAGGTCGGCCTGTGCCGCCCCGGCGACATCGGCGCCGACGTCTGCCACCTCAACCTGCACAAGACCTTCTGCATCCCCCACGGCGGCGGCGGCCCGGGCATGGGCCCGATCTGCATGAAGGCCCACCTCGCGCCGTTCCGGCCCGGTCACCCCGTGATCCAGGTCGGCGGTGATCTGGGCCCGATCTCCGCGGCACCTTGGGGCAGCCCGTCGATCCTCCCCATCTCGTGGATGTACATCCGAATGATGGGCCCCGATGGGCTCAAGAAGGCCACGGAGGTGGCGATCCTCGTCGCCAACTACGTCGCCGCGCGCCTCTCCGGGCACTACGAGGTGCTCTACCGCGGCACCCATGGCCTCGTGGCCCATGAGTGTATCCTCGACACCCGCCCCCTCAAGACGAGCGCCGGGGTTGAGGTGGACGACATCGCCAAGCGCCTGATGGACTACGGCTTTCACGCGCCGACGATGTCGTGGCCGGTCGTCGGCACCTTGATGGTGGAGCCGACGGAGAGCGAGCCCTTGGTGGAGCTTGATCGTTTCGTGGACGCGATGATCCGCATCCGCGATGAGGCCCGCGCGGTTGAGCGTGGTGAGGCCAGCCGTGAGAACAACCCGCTCAAGGGCGCGCCGCACACCGCCGACATGGTGACGAGCGCCGTCTGGGATCGCCCGTACAGCCGTGAGCAGGCGGCGTTCCCCGCGCCTTGGCTGCGCGAGTTTAAGCTCTGGCCGGCGGTGGCCCGCGTCGACAACGCCTATGGCGACCGCAACCTCGTCTGCACCTGCCCGACCGTCGAGGAGCTCGCCGCGGCGAAGTAGCGGGGGTCGGTCATGCGGCCCGTTGCCGTCCTCTGCGGGTTGGTGTAAGCTACCCCTCGGAGGTGCTCCCATGAGCGCGCTGCTCACTTTCGCTCTGTGGTCAAACGTCGCCGCCGCGGGCTCGCTCAACCCAGTCTTTGAGCAGGCCGCCGCGGAGTACGGCGTGCCCGCGCCTCTGCTCATGGCCTTGGCGTATGAGGCCTCCCGCCTTGAGCCCAGCGCCACATCGGCCTGGGGTGGCTACGGTCTGTTTGACCTGCGCGAAGACGACGAGACCGACGGCCCGGGCATCGAGCAGGTGTCGATGTTGCTCGGCGTCTCCCCCGACGTCGTGCGCGCGGACGTGAGCGCCCAGGTTCGCGGCGCCGCGGCGCTGTTGGCCTGGCACGCGAAGAACCTCAGCGACGACGGCAGCTTGCCGCCGGTCGAGGCCTTGGAAGACTGGGCCCCGGCCCTGCGCGGCTTCTCCGGTCGCCAAGAGCCTGAGCTCCAGGCGATGTACGTCGAGTACCTCTATGAGGTCGTCAGCTCCGGCTTCGCCGTAAAAGACGCCTACAACCTCCCCCGAGACGTCGATTTTGACGCGGTGACCTTGGGCGTGGCCCCGCCCGCGCCTGGCGGCGACTACGCCGGGGTCGACAACTTCGTCAACGCCAGCTCGTCGAACTACTCCAACTACTCCCGCGACGCCTCCGACATCAACTACGTCATCGTTCACACCGTGCAGGGCAGCTACTCCGGCTGCATCTCTTGGTTCCAGAACTCCTCCGCGAGCGTCTCGGCGCACTACGTCGTGCGCAGCTCGGACGGCGCCATCACCCAGATGGTGTGGGAAGAGGACGTCGCCTGGCACGCGGGAAACTGGACGTACAACGAGCAGTCCGTCGGCATCGAGCACGAGGGCTACGTCGATGATCCCGGCACCTGGTACACCACGGCGATGTACACCGAGTCGGCCAAGCTCACCGCGGACATCGCCGCGCGAAACGGCATCCCGCTCGACCGCAGCCACATCATCGGCCACGTCGAGGTGCCCAGCGCCACCCACACCGATCCGGGCACGGGCTGGGACTGGGACTACTACATGGGCCTCATCGACGGCTCTGGCGGCGTGGTGGACACCGCTGAGCTGCTCGGGAAGGTCGCCGACAGCGACATCTACTCCGGCGCCCCGCTCACCGGCGTCTTGGTCACCCTCGACCAGACCGGCGAGACCACCACCACCGACGCCTCGGGCCTCTACCGCTTCGACAGCCTCGGCTCGGGCACCTGGTCGGTGACCGTACGCGCCGAGGGGTACGACGACGGCTCCTGCACCAAAGACATCACCTCCGGCAGCGGCCAGTGGTGGTGCTCCGTCGCCCTGATGCCTGCGACGACGGGCGGCGACGGCGGCGGGGACGATGGCGGCGGCGACAGCGCCGATCCCGCGGACGACAGCGCCGAGCCCACCGACGACACCGACGATCCCGGTCGCCCGAGCCCCGGCGGTGAGGATGAGGCGGTCACCCCTGGCGAGCGTGTGGCGATGTCCAGCCTCGGCTGCGCGGCCGCGCCGGGGCGGGTGGGTCTTGGTGGGCTCCTCGTCGGGGCGCTTCTCGCCTTCCGCCGCCGCCGGGCCTGAGCCCTCGCTCAATCAGGCGCGCTCAGTCAGGCTCGCGCAGGATGTTCGATCTGCGCTTGCGCGCTTGACGGAGCTTCCGCAGGGCCTTGAGCTCAATCTGCCGGATTCGTTCCCGGGTCAGGTTGAACTGAAGGCCGATCTCCTCCAAGGAGAAGGTGTTGGGCTCGCCGATGCCATAGCGCATCCGCAGCACCTTCTCTTCCCGGGGGCTCAGGCCGCCGAGCACGTTGTAGACCTCCTCCCGCATGGTGGCCTCCTCGACGGCGTCCATGGGGTGAGGGGTCTCTTCAGCCTCGATGAAGTCGGCGAGGGTGGACTCTTGTTCGTCTCCGACGGGGCTGTCGAGGCTCAGGGGCTCGCGGGTGAGGCGCAGGACGGCGTGAATCTTCTCGACGTCGATGTTGAGGCGCTCGGCGACCTCGTCATAGCTGGCGTCGCGGCCTAACTCTTGAAACAGCTTGCGCTGGGTCTGGTTGATCTTGTTCACCAGCTCCAGCTTGTAGATCGGGATGCGGATCGTGCGGATCTGCGACTCCACGGCGCGGGCGATGGACTGGCGGATCCACCACGAGGCGTAGGTGGAGAACTTGAAGCCGCGGGAAGGATCAAACTTCTCCACGGCGCGCATCAGGCCGATGTTGCCCTCTTGGATGAGGTCGGGCATGGGCAGGCCGCGGTAGCTGTACTGCTTGGCCAAGGACACGACGAGGCGCAGGTTCGCGTTGATGAGGATGACCCGGGCCACCTCAGCCTCAAGGCCACCCTCTTGCACCCGCGTGGCGATGATCAGCTCATCGGCGCGGGACAGGAGCGGGATGCCGCCCATATGGCGGAGGTAGGTGCTCAGAAGCGCGCTTTGAAGCCCGTCTTCCGGCTCAAAGTGGCCTACCGTTCCGCGATTGCGGCGCACGTCGCACCCTCCTGCATGGAAGCGGTCCAAGCGGGCAGCCTCCGTTATGCCACAGATCGGCGCCCGTGGGGGACAAAGGCTGGCGATGTGATCAAGATGCCCGTTATTCCTCGCCTTCTGGCGCCTCAGGGAATCCGGCTCCACGTCGTAGGGCCGCGAAGGGGTCGCGCTCGTCGTGTGTCAGCTCGCCGACGCGGTTGATGAAGCGGAGGATGTCGCCGTCTTCTTGCTCTAGGATCGCGGCGAACACGTCCTCGTGGGTGTTGTAGGTCTTGAACTGCATCAGGCGGGCGTTGTTCCACACGCCCTTCGTGGCGGCCTCAACAAACTTTGTGGGGTCGTTGAACGGCGCGGCGGCCACTCGGGCGGGCCACTCCACCGTGAGGATCTCCTGCTTTCGCCTGAGCTTCTCGGCGTCGGTGAGGCTGGGATCCTCGTACAGCTCGCTCAGGTCTTGGTAGAGCGTGTGCTGGAGCGCGCGGTAGATCCGCAGATCCTCCAGGCGCCCGACGGCCTGGGCGAGCTGGGGATCGTGGCTGCCCCGGCGCTCTTGCAGGTACCGCGTCGCGGCGGCCTCCCCGACGAAGTTGGCGAAGCTCTCGTTGAACTTCACCGAGCCAGGCACCCACAAGGTCGCGTGCGCGAGCTCGTGCAGCACGGTGTCGGCGAGGTTGAAGTCGTCCCAGGTCAACATCTGGGGCAGGATTGGGTCCTTAAACCAGCCCAGCGTGGAGTAGGCCCCGGCGGTGCGCACATACACGTCGAGCTCGTCGGCGCGTAGGTCGTCCGCCCGGGCGTCGGCGTCCTCCTTCCGAAAGTAGCCCAGGTACGGCATCGTCCCGACGATCGGGAACCACCAGGTCTGGGGCGTGAACGACAGGGGCTCACACGCGCTCACGTTCCAGATCTGCCGTTGCCACTCCAGCGCGACGGTCTCGTAGTTGTCGGTGGCGCTGAGCCCCATCTCCCGACCCCAAGACTTCACGTCTGCGACAAGATCAAGGCGGGTCATCGCCTCTTCGCTGAGCTTCCCGGAGCTGCGCACCTCGTCTACAGGCTCACGAGAGAGCAGAAGCTCCGCCTGAAAGTAGCCCGAGCGCACGAGGTAGCCGACGCGGCAGCCGGGGGTGAGGCTCATCCCCATGAGGCCGAGCGCGAAGAGGGTCAGCGGGAGTCTCAGCGGGATACGCGGCGATGGGAGGTGCATACGCGCATCGTGACACACCTTGAGCGGGGCTGGCGGCGTGGCGGCCCGGTGAGCGCGGTTGACACGCGCCCAACGAGCGGCGAAGTTGAGCCGAGCGCCACACCTGGAGCCGGTCTTGTTCGAGTTCTTAAAGAGCGGTGGTCCGCTGATGATCCCCATCGGGCTGTGCTCGGTGGTGGGGTTGGCGGCGTTTTTGGAGCGGCTTTGGGCCCTGCGTCAGTGGCGTGTGCTGCCGCGCAGCCTCCGCGTGGCGGTGATGGACCTCGTGCGCCAGGGCCGCTTTGAGGACGCGCTCATCGCCTGCCGCCAGTCCGAGTCGCCTTGGGGCCGCGTGGCCGAGGCGGTCTTGCGCGGTCGGGGCCGCGTGCGCGCGGACGTGAAGGAGCTCGCTGAAGAGGTCGGTCGCCGGGAGGCCGCCGAGCTTGAGCGGTACTCGGGGATCGTCGGGATCGTCGCGGCGATCGCGCCATTGCTCGGCCTTCTGGGCACGGTCTGGGGCATGATCCTCACGTTTCGGGTGATCGAAGAGGGCGGCATCGGCCAGGTCGGGCAGCTCGCCGGGGGCATCTCGACAGCGCTCGTCACCACCTTCGCCGGGCTGAGCGTCGGCATCCCCGCGCTCATGGCCCACCGCTGGCTCTTGGCGCGGGTGGACGACCTGCTGCTCGACATGGAGGAGGCCGCCTTGGAGCTCCTTGATCGTGTGGCGGCGGATCCCAACCCCGCGGCGTCCGCCGCGAGCCCCCCGGCGAGCCCCAGCGCGGGGAGCGCGGAGTGAAGTTCCGCACCACACGGCGGGTGCTGCCAACCTTAGACATCACCCCGCTCATCGACATCATCTTCCAGCTTGTGCTGTTCTTTATGGTGTCCACCACGTTCATCTCGGCGCCGGGCATCCAGGTCGATCTGCCGCGGTCCAGCGCGGAGGTCGTGCTCTCGGACAAGGAGCAGATCACCCTCTGGCTCACCGACAAGGGTGAGGTCTTTGTGGATGATCAGCCCGTGACCCGCCAAGCCCTCGACGCGCGCCTTCGCGCCGTGGCCCAGAAGGATCCTTCGACCTTGGTGATCATCAAAGCCGACGTCGCCGTGGATCACGGCCGAGTGGTCACGGTGATGGACCTCGCTCGGCGCCATGGGCTCTCCCGCCTCGCGATCGCCACTGATCCGCAAGGGCAGGGTTCGAAGACACCTGATGAAGCGCCGGGCAACTAGCGGATCCTCCTTGACGTTCTGCGATCGTTTCATATACTGAGGATCGCCCGCCCGATCGCGCCTGCGGCGTGGCTATCCCTGCTGAACCCCGCTGCGGCTGCCACCGATGAACGCTCTCCTCGCTCGTCGCCTCGTCATGACGATCGTGCCCTTCGTGCTCATGGGCTCGGTGGTGCTCATGGCGATCTTTGGGGATCACGGCCTCGTGCGCCGCCATGAGCTGCGCGCCCAGATCGGCGAGACCGAGATCCGGCTCGCGGAGATCGAGCGGGAGAACGCTGCGCTAAGGCGCCAGATCCGGTCCATGGACAAGGACCGCATCGGCGTTCAGCGCCTCGCCGCGCAGGAGCTGCTCGTCGCTCCGCCAGGGTCCACGATTTACCGGTTTGAAACTGAGTAATTCTGGGTTCTAAACCTCGACGAAAAGGCGAGGTGAGGCCGTCAGGCGGACAAGTTCTGGCTGGGTGCCTCGATATGTTCTTCGGGTCAAATCGGAGGACAATCATGCTCGCGCTCATCGCGTTTGCGGCCCTCGGCTGCCGCACCGCCCCCGTCAGCCACGACACCGGCTGGGGCTCTTTTGAAGAGATGGACATCGTCGAGGGCCCCGCCCTCCACACCTTGGGCGACGCCGCCTTGGACTGCACGTTCGCCAGCCAACGCCCCGACGCCCTGTGCCCGACGCCTCGCACCTGCCTTGAGCACCTCGTTCGCCGTCCCAACGCCCCAGACGGCGTCTATGTCATCGATCCCGATGGTGACGAGCTCGGCGCCGCCCCGTTTGAGGTCACCTGCGACATGGCGTCCGGCGGCTTCACCCTCATCGACGGCGCGCTCATTCGTGCGCAAGGCTGGATGAGCTTTGAGGAGTTCGGCGGCGAGGCCCTGGGGGAGGTGGGCTGGCTTGGTGACGACTCCTTCATCCTCGACCCGGTGAGTGATGAAGGCTGCTTCACCGTCGCCGTGCGCGGCACCGCGCGGCTCCCGTTCACCTTTGAGGAGTGGCGGGGGTCGTGGCTCGGCGGCGCGTCGAGCGAGGCCAGCCAACACGACGACGTGCACGGCGAGGTCGGCTGGGGTGAGCCCCCGGACGACTGCCGGGGCTACGTGAAGTTCGGCACCGAGCGCCTGGAGTCGAAGATCGGCGGAGAGTGGGGGATGCACTGGAACTCTTGGCTCTACGGCGAGCGGGCCTGGTCGTGGGCCCAAGAGCGTCTGCCGGCCTCTCAGGAGCTCCGCTGGGAGGTCGCCGACCAGGGCAGCCCCGAGGACGTCGTGGTCAGCGAGATCCAGATCTGGGTGCGGTGATCTCAAGCGCTTGCGCTGGAGCCAGCAGAGCCATAGCAGGGGATCGGAGGCCCCATGGAGCTGACTGGTGAAGCGCAGAGCACTCCCCCTCCGGGGCTCTTGACGGCGGAGCGGGTCACGCTGCTGATGAAGGTGCTGTTCCGCCGGGTGGTCAGCGAGGCCGTGGCCGAGGCCGCGCTGGCGCAGGTGCAGAGCGCGCCCAAGGGGGATCCCCGGCGGCTCGCCTGGAGCTTCGGGGAGCACCGGGTCACCTACTATGGCCGCGCTGACCAGCCCGTGCTGCCGACGAGCCTCCACTGTAGCTGCTCGTTCTCCTTGTCCCAGAGCTGTGAGCACATCACCGCGGTGCTCTTGCTCATGGCCTGGAGCGACGCGGAGGGGCGAGAGTGGCTCCTAAAGCCGAGCTGGCAGCTCGTGCTCTTCCCGGCGGAGCGCAGCCAAGCGCTCATCCCCCAGGTCAAGAGGGCCGATCGAGAGGGCTGGGTGCGCTACGACATCGGCCGGATGAGCGACTTCGGCGGCGAGTCGCGGTGGGAGATTCGGCGCAGCCTCGTGCGCCTGAGCAAGAAGGGCGAGCCCCTGCAGCCCACGTCTTGCCCCAAGACCTGGCCCCAGCTCCACGCGAAGCTCCGCGGCCTGCGCCCCGAAGACAAGGTGTTTCACGAGGCCTGGGAGGCCCGCACGGAGCTGATGGAGACGCTGCGGCGCTCTTGGCGCGGCATCCGTGAGCCCATGGAGCGCCTCGTCGCCCAGCTTGAAGATCAGCTCATGGGGGCCTTGGCCAAAGCCGACGACGTGTGGCTGGATGGTGAGCCCGCCCTGGTCTCCAAAGAGCCCGTTTGTCCTGAGATCTGCGTCTCCGAAGCCAAAGATGAGCAGGGCGGGCTGCAGCTGCGCTGGTCGCCTGAGGTGCGGCGGGTGATGGTCTGGGGCTCGACCTGGCTGTTGTTGGAGGACGGCGCGCTCAGGCCGCTGAGCCCACGGTTTCCCGCGGACTGCGTTGAGCTGCTCACCGTGGCTTTGCCCCGGGTGCCAGAGGTTGAGGTTCGCTCGTTTGTGGAGCGATTTGTCGGCGTGAGCGCGCTCCCGGTGCGCATCGAGGCCTTTGAAAGCGGCCCGCTGGTCGGCGCGGATGGCCGCGAGGCGCGCTTAGAGCTGCGTGAGGACGGCCCGGAGCTCGTCGCCGAGCTGCGCTTCGCCTATGGCCTCGGGAGCCACTCCATCGTCGTCAAAGACGGCGACCCCCGCGCGGCGTTGCCCCTGCCCCAAGAGGACGATGAGCCCCGCTGGCTGCTGCGGGATCGTGCCTGGGAGGCGGAGGTCACCGAGGTTGTGGCGGCCTTGGTGCCCGAGGGCCTGCCCCTGC
The DNA here is from genome assembly GCA_016717595.1 of Deltaproteobacteria bacterium. Lineage (GTDB taxonomy): Bacteria > Myxococcota_A > UBA796 > UBA796 > CAJQPC01 > JADKFE01. Next base: position 76,494 of record JADKFE010000020.1, read on the forward strand.
GCCTGCGTGGTGAGGCCGCGACGGCGTTTCTGGCCGAGCGTGTGCCCGGCCTCGCGCCGATGTTGACGATCTACGGCCAAGATCGCCTGCTTCGGGACCGCGTGAAGGGCACCCTGAAGCCTCGGGTGATCGTCGGCTCGGGCACGGACTGGTTTGAGCTGCGCGCGCTGTTTGAGATCGACGGCGACGAGGTCTCGGTGATGACGGTGTTGGAGTCCTGGCTCGCCGGGCGCTCGGTGGTGCGGCTCGGCGCTGGGGCCTTGGCGCGGCTGCCTGAAGAGTGGCTACGGCGCCACGGCGCGCGGCTCGGTGAGCTTGAGGAGCTGCGGAAGGGCGCCGGTGGAGCCTTGGGTGGCCACGCTGTGGCCTTGGCCGCGCCGCTTCTGGACGAGGCTGAGGGGGAGTCCGGCATCTGGAAGGCTGTGCTCCGCCGCTTGGAGGGGGTCGAGGCCGTCCCCGAGCGCCCGTTGCCGCCGGGCTTCACCGCGACCCTGCGCCCGTACCAGCTCGACGGCTTCCGCTGGATGTCGTGGCTGCACGAGGTCGGCCTCGCGGGCTGCCTCGCCGATGAGATGGGCTTGGGCAAGACGGTTCAGGCCCTCGCCGTGCTCGCCGACCAGCCCCGCACCGGCCCGGCCTTGGTCGTGGCGCCAAGCTCCGTGCTCATCAACTGGCGTCGTGAGGCCGAGCGCTTCGCCCCGGGCCTACGCGCCCGGGTTCACGAGGGGGCAAGACGCTGGGACGGCCCCGAGTTTGGCGATGAGCTGATCATCACGAGCTACGCGCTGCTGCGCTTGGACGCCGAGCGCCTCGGCGCCGTGCATTGGCGCTGTGTGGTGCTCGATGAGGCCCAGAACATCAAGAACCCTGACAGCCAGGTGGCCCGGGCCGCGCGCGCGCTCAAGGCCGAGCGGCGCCTGGCGCTCACGGGCACCCCCATCGAGAACGACCTCCATGAGCTGTGGAGCTTGATGCAGTTCTTGATGCCGGGCTTCTTTGGCTCTCGCGCGCAGTTCACCCGCCGATACGGTGAGCCCGTGCGCCGCGGGGACGCTGAAGCCGTCGCCGCCTTACGCCAGCGGGTGCGGCCGTTTCTGCTGCGCCGCCTCAAGTCCAAGGTGGCGACGGAGCTGCCGCCTGTGCAAGAGATCACCCTCCGCGTCACCTTGCCCCGGGCCCAGCGCGCCCTCTACGATCAGGTGCGCGACAGCTACCGAAGCTCGGTGATGGCCCAGGTGGACGAGGTCGGCATCGAGCGCGCGACGCTGCACGTCCTGGAGGCGCTCACCCGGCTGCGCCAGGCCTGCTGTCACCCGGCGCTCTTGCCCTTCCCCGAGGCCCGGCTGGTCGAGGGCTCGGCCAAGCTCGACGTGCTCATGGAGTCTTTAGAGACGGCGATCTCTGAGGGGCACAAGAGCCTCGTGTTCTCCCAGTGGCCGAGCCTCCTGCGCCTCGTCGCCGATCGCCTCGATCGTGGCGGGGTGAGCTGGCTCTTGCTGGAGGGCGCCACCCGTGACCGAATGCGCCTCGTGGACCGTTTTCAGGCCGATGACGGCCCGCCGGTGTTCTTGGTGAGCCTCAAGGCCGGCGGCGCCGGGCTCAACCTCACCGCCGCCGATCACGTCTTCCACCTCGATCCTTGGTGGAACCCGGCGGTAGAGGATCAAGCGACGGATCGTGCGCACCGCATGGGGCAGACGCGGCCGGTGAGCGTGTATCGCCTCGTCGCTGAGGGCACCGTAGAGGAGCAGGTGCTCGCGCTGCACGCCCAGAAGCGCGCCCTTCTGCACGCGGCGGTGGACGACGGGGGGATAGACGTGGCAAGGCTGTCTGTCGCAGATCTGGCCGCGGTGTTCGCGGCGCCCCCTGACGGACTCTGACCGAGGTGTGTTGTGCCCTTCGCTGTGCTCCCTGACGACGCCCGGACGGCGCTCGTGGAGCTGCTCAATCGTGGTCCTCAGCCGCTCTTCGCGACGGTGAGCGGCGCGCACCTCTACGGCTTCTGCTCGCCGGACTCCGACGTGGACCTGCGCGGCGCGTTCGTGGCGCCGCTCAAGGAGGTGCTGCGCCTGCGGCCCTTCGAGGACACCCGGGTGGTGCTCGGCGAGGTCCGGGGCTTGGAGCTCGACTGGGTGGCCCACGACCTGAGCAAGTTTGTTGGGCTGATGACCCGCCGCAACGGCTACGTCTTGGAGCAGCTCACGAGCCCCTTGGTGGTTCACGGCGGCCCCTGGCTGGATGAGCTGCGAGAGCTCGGCCGGGGCTGCATGGTGAGGCCGTTGTACTTCCACTATCGGGGCTTCTTGACCTCGCAGCGGAAGCTCTTGGCCAAGCCCTCCCCGACGGTGAAGGAGCTGCTCTACGCCTATCGTGTGGCGCTCACCGGCATCTACGCCCTGCGGGTGGGGGTGATCGAGGCCAACCTGCCCACGCTCTTGCGGGAGCAGGCCGCGCCCATCGATCGCCTCGCCGTGGAGGCCCTCATCGAACGAAAGGTCACCGGCGAAGAGAAGGGCGGCATCTCCGCGGAGGAGGTCGCGCGCCACAACCCGGCCTTAGACGCCTTAGACGCCGCGCTCACCGAGGCCCATGATCGCTCGAAGCTCCCTGAGGAGGTCTCGGTCTGGGATGGCCTCGACGACTACGTCGTGAGGGCTCGGTTGGCCCTGGGCGCCTGAGTCGCCGCGTCGGGACGCGCCCCTGAATGGATTGACAGAGCAACGTCTGTTCAGTAAGGGTGGGGTGTCCCGACGACGTGGAGCCGACATGGAAGAGCTTGCCCCCCGGCAGCGTGAGATCTTGGAGTACATCGCGTCCGTGATCGATCAGAAGGGGGTGGCGCCCACCTACCGCGAGATCGGCGACGCGCTGAACATCCGCTCGACGAACGGCGTGTCCGACCATGTGAAGGCGCTGCTCAAGAAGGGCTACCTGAGCCGCCACACCGCTCCCGGCAGCGCGCGCAGCCTCTCGCTCACCGAGCGCTCCAACACGAGCTTCCACGATCAATCCACGGTCGCGGTGCCGGTGATCGGGCGGGTCGCCGCGGGCACGCCGCTTCTGGCGGAGGAGAACTACGACACCTCCGTGCGCCTCGACGCGTCCCTCGTCCCCGCCAACACCCCCTGCTTCGCGCTGCGGGTCACCGGCGAGTCGATGATCGACGACGGGATCTTTGATGGGGATCTGGTGATCGTCCGCCAGCAGCGGGTCGTGCGCAACGGCGAGATCGCCGTGGTGCGGGTTGAGGACGAGGCCACGGTGAAACGTTTTTACCACGAGGGTGACCACCTGCGCCTTGAGCCCGCCAACGCCACGATGAAGCCCATCATCGTCACCCCGGGCCCTGGGGTAGAGGTGGTGGGCAAGGTCATCGGCTTGGTGCGCACCCGCTTCTGAGCGGGGCTGGGGTGGGGTAGGCTCTCGCTGTGAACTCCGCGCTCCCACAAAGCGCCGCAGACGCCCGCGCGGTCGGGGCGGCGGTGTTGATCGCCCTCGCCCTGCGGCTGATGCAGGCGGCCCTCCGTTGGGACGAGCTTGCGTTGGCGTACGTCGCCTACGCCCAGCCTTGGCTCGACCGGGCGGCGGCCGGGGAGTGGGCGGCGGCCCTGGGCACCTTCACCGGGCTTCATCCACCGCTGCACTCCTTCATTCTGGGCGCGCTCAACGGGCTCTGGGGCGCGCCCGCGGCCTGGATCCTGTGGAGCGTTTTGGCCTCGACGGGGGCGGTGTGGCTTCTGGGCCGGGCCGAGGGCGCTGGGGCCGCCTGGGTGCTCGCCTTGGACCCTCTGCAGCTCCAATACGCGGCGGAGGTGAACAACTACCCCACGCTCTGCCTGCTCGCGGCGGCGGCTTGGGCCGCGCGAGCGCGGGCGATGTTGGGCGGAGGTGGCGTGTGGCTCGGCGTTGTCGGCGGCCTGGGCGGTTTTTGTCACCTGCTCGGGGGTGTGTGGGCGGGGCTCTTGGCGCTCAGCGTGCTCGGGCGCGATCGCCGGGCGGCGGTCACGGCCTTGGGCCTGATGGCGATCATCGACGCGGCGGTTGTGGTGCGGGCGGCGCAGCTCGGGGGCGGAGAGGGGACGTTTGGCCAGGCGGGGTTGGCGTTTGAGCCGATCGTCGAGGGCCTCGGGGTGAAGCTCGGGCCGGTGCTGTGGATGTGGGCGCTCGCGCTGGTGTTTTTGGCGCGTCGTCCGGGGCTTGGCGCCGTGGGGGTCGGCTACAGCCTCATCGTGCTCGGCTGGATGGCTGTGGGCGTCGCCGCGCCGCACCAGCAGCCTTATTGGCTCCTCACGAGCCTCGCCGTCGCGGGGTTGTGGGGGTCGGCGCCGCGACCGCTGTTGGTGGGGGCGCTCGTGGTGTCGGCGGCGCAGCTCAGGCCGCTGATCGAGGACACATCGGGCCTCTGGAGCCGTCGTGGTTGGGATCGGGGGGTCGATCAGGCGCTCTTGGGCTCACGGCCTGGGGACGCGCTGTGGCTGCTCGCGCCGGGGCTGGCGCCGGATGACGACAAGCGCCAGAGCTCCGATGTCCTGTGGCGTTTTGACCCCCTTGAGCCCGCGCCGCCCTGGCGTGGGGACGGCGATCAGCCGGCCTTTGAGTACACCGACTACGGCTTCGGTCAGCCGCGCTGGCTCGGCGGGCGCGTCGTTCACACGAGCACCGATCTCTGGCCCGCGCAGCTCGACGCGGCGCTGGGCTGGCACCTCGACGCCGGGCGGAGGGTGTGGTTTGTGCTCTACGACCACAGCCCAGCCTACGACTACGAGGGCAAGCTCACCCGGGCGCTGCGGCCCTACGCCCATCGCTGCGTGTCGGTCGGGGAGGATCACGGCCTTGGCCGAGACCTGCTCTGCGTCGTGGAGGGGCGGCTGTGAGCCCGGTGGCACCATTGGAGCCTTGGCAGACGGCCTGGCCGGCGCTCCCGGCGCTGTTGATGGTGGCCTGGGGCGTGTGGGGCCTGCGGCGTGAGCTCAAGCCAGCGCGTTGGGGCGCCTTGGTGCTGCTCTTGGCGCTTCTGGTGCGGGTGGTGTGGGTTCCGCTAGAGCGCCATGAGTTTGATGGCCACGAGGCGGAGTACCGCGACCTGTTCTTGGGCACCCGCGCGCTCTCGCGGGGCGGCACCTTGTTGTACCCGGCGATGCAGTGGCTCTACGCGGGGCTGGGGATCGTGCTGGACGATCCGCGGGGGTTGATCGCCTTCTCGACGGGGATCTCCCTGGTGGGGATCGCCGCGACGATGGGCGCGGTGCGGCGGCTGTGGGCGCCGGGGCCGGCCTTGGCCGCGGGGCTGTTGATGGCCTTGTGGGGCGACGCCGTGTTCTGGTCCTCCTCGGCGTACAACGTCATCTTGCCGCACACGCTCCTCGCCGTGGGCCTCTGGGCCTTGGCGGCGCTCATCGACGGGGCGCGGCCCGGGGCGGCGGGGGCCTTGGCGGGCGGGGCCTTCGCCCTGGCTGTGGCCACACGGGTGGAGGGGGCCTTGGTGGCGCCCGCGGCCTTGGCGCTGTTGGGGCTCTATCGGCCGCCCGCGCCGGGTCGATGGGCGCCGGGGCTTGTTCTGGGGGGCCTTCTGGGCGTGGCGGCGATGGCGCTCGTGCTCAGCGCCGGTGAGGCGCCAGGGGCGGACGCTCGCGCGGCGTCGTTCTGGATGAACCTTGGGATTCTCGCCTACTTCGCGCCCTTTGACGCGCCGATCACCTGGCCGGCCTTGGCGGTCGGCGCCGCGATCGCCGTGATCGAGCGTCCTAAGCTCGCTGTGCCGCTCCTCCTGCTCATCCCTGGCCTGCACCTCGCGTCAGCGACCTTCGATGACTATGGCGTGCGCCACCTGCTCAACGTGGGGTTTGGCCTGGGCGTCGCCGCCGGGGGGCTCACCGCCCGGCGCTGGGCTTGGCCGCTGGCGCTCATGTTGATCGTGCCGATGATGCAGGATCTTGGGGAGCTGCGACGTAGGTACTACGCCAGCGAAGAGCGCTTCGCCGAGGCCCTGGATCCGGCGCTGCCGCGGATCGAGGTGGGCGAGCTTCCGGCCTGCGCGCTCATCGTCGAGGACTTCCGCGTGGTGCCTGAAGACAAGCAGCGCTCCCACTTCAACCTGCTGGACGCCGCCGAGGCTGAGGCCCTGCGCGCTGAGGGCGGCGGGTGCCTGTGGTGGCTCTACGGGGTGCAGGATCACCGGCTGTCGTCCCGGGCGGTGCGGGATCGGGCGATCCGCACGATGCTTCTCTATGAGACAAAACCTGTGGCCGTGGTGATAGGGCCTGAGCGCGGCTACGTTGGGCTCACGATGGAGATCGGGAACCGCCGCGCGCTGCCTCTCGTCCCGGCTTTGGCTCCGGTGGAGTCGCCGTGAGCTTCAACGAAGACGCGCCGGACGCCCCCGACATCACCCCGCTCGTTGGCCTCGTCGAGGGCTTACGCCGCCGGGCGCGGTGGATGGTCGCGGCGCGGGCTGGCCTCTTTGGCCTCGCCGGGCTCTTGGGCCTGTGGTCGATCGCGATGGCCTTGGCGGGTGGCGGCGTCGGTCGTGGAGAGGCCCGGCTGGGCTTGGGGCTCGGCGCGCTGGCGCTCTTGGGCCTGGGGCTCGTGGGGCTCGTGTGGGCCTGGCGTCGGGCGAGCGATGAGGGCGGCCAGATCGCCGCCGTAGAGGCCGCGCGCCCCGCGCTTCGGGGTCGGCTCTCCACGGTGATGGAGCGGCGCGGCGTGGCGCTTCAAGGGGAGTCCCCGCTGATCTTGGCCTTGGCGAGTCGGCGCGCCGCCGCCGCGGTCGAGGGTCTTCAGGCTGAGGAGCTCTACCCCCGCCGCGCGCTTCGCCCGGCCCTCGCCGTGGCGCTGATGATGGGCGCGGTGTTCGCCGTCACCGCCGCGCGCTCGGCGATGGGCCCCATGGAGACCTTCGCTTGGCTCGGCGGGCAGGCCGCTCCGGCGCCCACAGAGCAGGCCCTCGCCCCCGTCGCCGAGGCGACGACGCTCATCGGCGACATGGTGCTGCGCTACGAGTACCCGGCCTACACCGGGCTCCCGCCCTTGGAGGTGCCCAACTCCAACGGCGAGGCCCACGGCCCGCCGGGCACCCGGGTCACCGTGCGCGCCCGCACCGCCGAGGTGTTTGATGACGCCTCGCTCCAGGCCTATGAGGCCGCGCCCGAGCGCAGCGAGCTTGTCGGCGGGCGCGACGTCTCGGGCAGCTTCGCCATCGCCGGGGAGGGCGCCTACCGCTTCTTCTTCAACCGCGGCGCCGAGCGCCAGCGCTCCCCCGACTTCACCATCACCGCCGATCCCGATCTCCCGCCGACGGTGACGATCGAGGCCGCGGCGGATCGGATGGAGGTCTCGTGGGATCAGGTGATCCCGCTCTCTTGGGAGGCCCGTGACGACTACGGCCTCGCCCGGGTGCTCGTGCGCGTCGGGCGCGGCGAGAAGGAGCTGCGCAGCTTGCTCACGCCCCAGCAGGTGCTCGGTGAGCCCTTGGGCCTCACGCCAGACAAGCTCGGGCTCAAGGCCGGGGACGAGGTCACCCTACACATCGTCGCCTATGACAACGACGAGATCAGCGGCAGCAAAGCGGGGGAGTCTCGTGGGGTGCGCATCGTCGTGCTCGGGCCCAAAGGGGAGGCGCGGCGGCAGCTCAAGATCTGGAAAGATCTCCGCGACGCGCTCGTGGACGTGCTCGCCGGGTTCATCGTCGATCCTTCGCCCATCGCCAAAGATCGCCAAGGGATCGCGCGCTGGGCGGGGCAGTCCAGCGGGCGTTTTGAGCCCATGGAGCAGCTCCTCGATCAGTACTGGGACGGCTTCGACGCCCGGACGATGGAGGGCCGCATGGTGGAGGAGCTGCGGCGTCTCGGCGCTGCGCTGCTGCGCTTCGCACAAGAGATCGGCGATCCTCGCAACAACCTCCAGCTCAGCGAGGCCGATCTCACCACCCTCGCCGAGCTGCACGATGAGCTCGTGGGCCAGCTTGAGATCAACATCTTGATGCTCGACCGCATCGTGCGGTACCGCGCGATTCAGACCTTGTACGGCCTCGCCGAGACGATGACCGCCCAAGGCGCGGATCTCGCGGCCCGGGCGGAGGCCGGCGCGGCGGCGGGTGAGCTGCTCACGCGCCTGGGCCAGCTCGATGAGGTCTCCCAGAAGCTGCAAAACACCGCGAAGGAGTACGACGGCGGCGCCTTGAGCGAGCTGGTGAACGACTGGATGGCCGACATCGGCCGGGCGAGCGACCGCACCCGCCAGCTCATCGCCGCCGGGGACGAGGCCGCCGCCCAGCAGATGGCCTTGTTGCTCGCCGATCAGATCGCCCGCTTCGCCGCGACCTTAGAGAGCATGCAGCGCAAGATGGACGAGACGACGGAGGAGGACGAGCAGAAGATCAAGGAGTTCATCGAGGAGCTCGAGCGCATCGAGGCCGCCGAGCGGGCGCTCCTCGCCGAGACCCAGGCCGCGCGGAAGGCGGACGGCAGCGGCGGAGACGACCTCACGAGCCTGTGGGCCGAGGCCGACCGCCTCGCCGCGCGTCTGGAGGTGCTCACCCGCGAGGCCGACAGCGCGATTCTGCTCAACGCTGAAGATCGTTTTGACGCCGAGCTCTCCCGCAGCGAGCGGCTGCTCCGCCAAGCGTCCCGCGCCGCCCGCGCCGTCGGCGCCCGGGACGCCGTCACCGCCCGTCAAGAGTCCCAGCGGGCGATGCTCGGCGCCTTGGACCTCCACGGCACGATCAGCGCGGCGAAGGGCTGGCGCGGCGAGTCTGGCCTCTCGGGTGACGCCGCGGCGAGCAAGGCCCTGAATGAGGCCGCCAACGTGGCCCAAGAGCTCGTCGAGCTGCTCTCTGGCGCCGATGAACGAAACAACCGCGCGAGCCCGGCCCTCGCCCAGAAGCTCCAGCGCCAATCCCCCACCCAAGAGACCCTCCGGAACGACGTTCTGGAGGTCACGCCCTTCGCCCGAGAGCTCGCCGAGCAGCTCCCCATGGGCGCGCCGGGCCTCGTCGAGAGCTTAGAGGGCGCCGACCGCGAGATGCGCCGGGCGGACCTGGCCTTAGACCGCGCTCGGGTCGTCGAGGCCGAGGGCGCTGAAGAGGCCGCCGCCGACCGTGTGCGCCAGGCCATCGAGGCGCTCTCCCAGGCTGGCGCGGCGATGGGGGAGATGTCCGCTGCAATGCAGCAAGAAGGCGGACAAGGCGGTCGTGAGGGTGAGGAGGACGCCGAGTCCGCTGATGGCCCCGACGGCGACGACCCCGGCGGGCGCATCGAGCTGCCGAACCCTGAAGAGTTCCGCACCCCCGATGAGTACCGAAAGGCGCTGTTGGAGGGCATGCAGGCCACGGTCCCCGAGGAGTACGAGGCGCAAAAGCGCCGGTATTATGAAGAGCTGGTTCGTCAGTAGCCTCCTGCTCCTCTGCGCGGGTCTCGCCCAGGCGGCGAGCCCCCGCGAGGGCTTCGTGTGCCTCAAAGAGGGCGATCTTCCTTGCGCCCGGCGGATCGTCGATGAGCTGACGGAGGAGGGCGACCGCTCCCCCGAGGCCGAGCTCCTCGCCGGGCGGGTGCTGTTTCACGAGGGCGACGCCGCCGGGGCCGCCGCCAAGCTCGGCGCCTTGGCCCCGCGGGCGAGCCAGCTCAAGCTCGACCAGCTCGCGGGCACGCCCCCGCGTGACCCTTACGTCGGCGCCGAGCCCGCCGCGGACATCGCCGCGGGCCTGGCCGGTGAGCGGCGCTTTTACGCCGCGACGGCCGAGGTCCACGCGAGCCTCATCGTCAGCCGCGTCGGCGACGTCGAGATCCGCCATCACCCCGGCGTTGAGCGGGTGCTCGTCGAGGAGGCCGTCGAGGCGCTGAACCTGGCCCGCGCCCGCATCGCCCCGCGCTTGGGCGGGGATGTGCCCGGCCTCGTGCGTTTAGAGCTCTACCCCGACGGCCAGTCGTTCATCACCGCCTCGGGCCTGCCTGAAGACGCCGTGCGCACCACAGGCGTGGTGGCCATCTCCAAGTGGAACCGCCTGCTCGTCACCAGCCCCCGGGTGCGCGGCGGCGGCTACGACTGGAAAGACACCGTCGTACACGAGTGGATCCACGGCGTCGTGTCTTACCACTCCAAAGACAAGGCCCCGGTGTGGCTGCAAGAGGGCATCGCGAAGTCGATGGACATGTTGTGGCGAGAGGACAACTTCGTCTTGGAGGTCCGCAGCCAGTCCTTGCTCGCGGGGGCGATTCAGTCCGGCGAGTGGGTGACCTTCGACCAGATGCACCCCTCCATGGCGCTTCTGCCCACCGCCGACATGGCGGGGCTCGCGTATGCCCAGGTCGCCACGATGATGGAGCACCTCCAGCTCGCCACGGATCGCCAGGCCCTCGTGCGGGTGCTCAAGCGGGTGCGTGGGGACGAAGACGCCCGTCAGGCCGTCGCTGAGGTCGCCAACGGCGGCGACTTCGGGGCCTTTGAGGCGAGCTGGCGGGCTTACCTCAACACCTTAGATCTTGTGGGCGTGAAGGTCGCCGCCACGCCCACCACGCTCGACGGCGAAGAGTCCGACTTCGCCGGAGATCCCGTGCTCGCCCGGCGCCAAGACCTCGCGAACCTCACGCGCCTGGGCGAGCTGATGGCCGAGCGTGGGCACTACGACGCGGCGCTCGTTTATTACGAGCGGGCGGTGCCCCAAGACGAGCCCCCGGGCCCCTTGTTGACCCTGCGCCGCGCTGAGGCCCTCGCCCAAAAAGGTCAGACCGACCTCGCGATCTCGCTCCTGCGCGACAACCTCGTCTATTACCCCGGCGCCGCCAAGAACCAGCGCCTTCTGGGTGAGCTGCTCCTCGCCCAAGACGAAGACGCCGGGGCTCTGCGCGCTTTTCGGGCGGCGGCGGACGTGAACCCCTTCGATCCGGCCCTGCACGAGCAGCTCGTCGCGCTCTATCGGGCCCAAGGCCGGGCCGAGCTCGCCGCGCGCCATGAGCGGGCGCTCGTGATCTTACGCTATCAAGACGCCCCGGCGGGCGCAGGCACGACGCGGTAGAGGAAGCAGGCGACCCCAGCGGATGCTGACACCCACGAGGCAGAGGATGAACGACGTAGAGCTGTTTGAGGAGCTGGCCCGCACCCGCAAGCGCCTCTTGGAGCAGATCGGCCGGGTGATCGTCGGGCAAGAGCCCGTGGTGGAGCTGATGCTCACCGCGCTCTTCGCCCAAGGCCACTGCCTGTTCATCGGCGTGCCGGGCCTGGCGAAGACGCTCCTGGTCTCGACGACGGCGAAGGCGCTGGGGCTCAACTTCTCCCGGGTGCAGTTCACCCCGGATCTGATGCCGAGCGACATCACCGGCACTGAAGTTTTGGAGGAGGACCGCGCCACGGGCGGCCGCGCGCTGCGGTTTATCCCCGGGCCGGTGTTCACGAACCTGCTCTTGGCCGACGAGATCAACCGCACGCCGCCCAAGACCCAGGCCGCCTTGTTGCAGTCCATGCAAGAGCGTCAGGTGACCGTCGCCGGGCGAACCCACAGCTTGGAGGCGCCGTTTCAGGTCTTCGCCACCCAGAACCCCATCGAGCAAGAGGGCACCTACCCCTTGCCCGAGGCCCAGCTCGACCGCTTCATGCTGTCGATCGAGGTGGGGTACCCCAGCGAGGCCGAAGAGATGGAGATCGTGCGCCGCACCACGGTGGGGGAGCCCGCCGAGGTGGTCCCGGTGCTCGACCGCTCGTTGTTGTTGGGCCTGCAGAGCCTCGTGCGCCGCCTGCCCGCGAACGAGGCCGTCACCCGCTACGCCGTGCGCCTCGCCCGGGCCACCCGCCCCGGCCCCGACGCCCCCGAGGCCACCCGCCGCTACGTGCAGTGGGGCGCCGGGCCCCGCGCCTCTCAGCACCTCGCCGTGGGCGCTCGGGTCTGGGCCGCGCTTCATGGCAACGAGGTGCCGAGCGTTGATGATGTCGCCGCCGTGGCCGCCGCGGTCTTGAGCCACCGCGTCCTGCTCAACTTCCAGGCCGAGGCCCAAGGCGTGACGCCGAGCCAGGTGATCGCCGAGATCCTGCGCGGGGTGCCCCGCTCGTGATCCTCTGGGATCCAAACGTCCTCGCCCGGGTTCGCCGCCTGCACCTCCTCGCGGTGCAGACGGTGGAGGGCTTGTTGCACGGCGGCCACAAGAGCCGCCGCGTCGGCGCGAACGTCGAGTTCGCCGACTACAAAGACTACAGCCCCGGCGACAGCCTGCGGACCTCGACTGGAAGGTGCTCGCGCGCTCAGACCGCCTCGTCGTGCGCCGCTACGAGGTCGAGACCGAGCTGCAGTGTGTGCTCGTCTTAGACGCCTCGGGTGACCTCTCGACGGGTCAAGGCTCCCCCTACGCCATGCCCGAGCTTGAAGGCACCAAGTTCGGATACTCCTTGGTGCTCACGGCCACCTTGGCCTACTACCTCATCAAGCAGCAAGAGCCCGTGGGCCTGCTCGTCTTGGGCGGCTCGGGGCCCGGCGCCGGGGTGTACCTGCCCGCCCGGGGCGGCGGCACCCAGCTCGCGCGCATCTTCGCCCAGCTCGCCACCCTACGTCCCGGGGGCGTGGCGCGCATCGGCGAGGGCCTCAACACCTTGGGCCCCCGACTGCGCCGCCGGGGCCTCGTCGCGCTGATCTCCGATCTCATGGAGGAGCCCGAGGGCTGGATGCCGTCCCTCGCCGCGCTCTCCCGTCGCCGCACCGACCTCGCCGTGTTTCATGTCATGGACCGCCGCGAGCTGACCTTGGACTACGAGCGCCCGGCGCTCTACTTCTCCCCCGAGGGCGGCGAGGCCCTGCCCATCGACCCCGCCGGCGCCGCGCCTGAGCTGCGCGCTGTGCTCAACGCCTGGCTGGTCGAGCTTCGTGGTGGCCTCGCCGAGCACCGCGGCCGTTATTACCCCTCGTGGACGGATCTCCCGCTGCACGCGGCCTTGGCGCCGATGATCACCGGGCGGCGCGCCATGCCCGACCGCGACCTCGGGGCGGTATGAACCTCGGCCTCATCGCCCCCTTGGCCTTGGCCTTAGGCGCCTTGGCCATCGGCCCCATCTTGGCGCACCTCGCCCAGCAGCGCCCGTCCGAGCGTGTGCCCTTCGGCGCGATGATGCTCCTGCGCAGAATGGTCAAGCGGTTAGAGAAGCGCCGCCGCCTCAAAGACCGCGCGCTCTTGGCCCTGCGTGTGTTGGCCCTGCTCCTCGCCGTGCTCGCCGCCGCCCAGCCCCAGCTCTCGTGGCCCGGCGACCCGGCGACCATCGGCGGCCTTGGCCGGGTGGTGCTCATCGTCGACGACAGCCTGTCCATGAGCCAACGAGACGCCGGGGGCACGCTCCTCACCCGCGCCCGAGACCAGGCCCTCGCCACCTTGGACCAGCTCCCGCCGGGCACGCTGTGCGGCCTCGTGCTGATCGGCGGCGAGGCCCGGCAGCTCACCCCCACCTTGACCGCCGAGACCGGCCCCATCCGTGACGCACTCGTCAACCTTCAGCCGAGCTATGGCCGCACGGATCTGGAGGGTGGGCTTCGTGAGGCCCGGGCGCTCCTGACCGGCGAGCGCGGCGAGGTCTTGGTCTACACCGACGAGGCCGGCCCCACGACGATCTCCGAGGCCCAAGGAGAGCTCGCGCGGCTGGTCGAGCGCGGCGGGGTGGTGCTGCCCCGGCCCACCCGCAACGACCCCCCGGCCAACCTCACCGTGCTCGACGCCCGCTACGGCGACGGCTTAGAGGGCGGCAGCGTCAGCCTGCGCGTGGCGAACTACGGCGCGGAGGACGTCGAGGCGGCGGTCACCGTGGGCCTGCCCGACGGCTCGGAGATCACCGCGTTTGTAGAGCTGCCCGCCGGCGGGGAGGCTGAAGAGCGCGTCACCGTGCCGCCGACCGTGCCCGGCGGCGTGGCCTGGGCCCGGGTGATCGATCCGGCGTTAGAGGCCGACAACACACGGTTTTTCCACCTGCCGCGGGTGGGCGCGTCCCGGGTGATGGTCGTCGATGGGGATCCGGGCTCCACGCCGGTGCGCTCCGAGGTCTACTTCTTGGAGCGGGCCTTGGCTCCGTGGGGTGGCGCCCGGGGCGGCGTGTTGCCCCAGGTCGTCGCGCCCTCAGGCCTCGCGGCCCTGAGCACGGAGGAGCATCAGGTCGTGTTCTTGGCGAACGTCGCCGACCCGTCGCCGTGGGCGGGGCAGCTCCTGGACTTCGTGCGGGGCGGCGGCGGGGTCATCTTCAGCGCCGGGGACAACCTCACCGCCGAGCGCTACAACGAGCCGCTGCGCGCGCTCATGCCCGCGCCCATCGAGCGCCCCCGCGACCTCATCGACCTCACCGCGTCCGGCGGCGTGCCCCTCGATCTCCCCGACGCCAGCTTAGAGCTCTTTGAGGCCTTCGCGGAGGAGGGCCGCCAAGCCTTTCGCCGGGTGACGACGCGGCGGGTGATGGGCCTCGGCGCGTTTAACGAGACGGGCTGGACCGAGACCAGCCAAGACGGCGTGCGGGTGCTGATGCGGTTTGAGGGCGGCGCCCCGGCGCTCGTCGAGCGGCGCATCGGCCGGGGGCGGGTGCTCCTGTGGACGTCTACCTTTGATCTCGGCTGGGGCAGCGCCCCGCTCCAGGCGGTCTTTCTGCCGTTCACCCAGCGCCTCGTCGCGTACCTCGGCGGCGAGTCCGCCGGCGGCGCGGTGCGGGCGGAGGGCGTCGTGGGTGAGGTGACGAGCTTGCGCCTGCCCTTCGGCGGCCTCACCTTACGCCTCACCGGCCCCGACGGCGCCGATGTGCCGATGGAGACTGTACAAGGTGAACAGACGGAGCTGAGCTTTTTGCCCCGCCTGCCCGGCCCGTACTCGGTGCAGGTCGGCGACGAGCCCCCCGTCGCGCTCATCGCCGTGAACACCCCCGCTGAAGAGTCCGACGTGCGCGCGCCACAGCCGCTCACCGCCGCCGCCGCCGCCATCGACCCCGCGCTCACCGAGCGTCGGCTGCGTCTGGGGCCCTGGGCCCTGGGCCTCGCGATCACCTTCCTCCTCGCACAGTCCCTGCTCGCCCGTCGGGAGGCCACATGAGCCCGCTCAGCCGCCGCGCCGCGCTCCGTCTGGGGGCGGCCGCCGCCGCGACCGCCTGCTTAGGCGCGCGCGACACCTTCGCCTTCGGAGACGCCTCCAAGGTAGACTGTGTCGAGATCAACATGCCCGGCGGATCCATCTCTCGGCCTGAGGCCTGGAGCCGCCTGCTGTTTGAGATCGAGCAGACCACCAGCATCGAGACCGTGAGCCGTGTGCCCCGCATCGCCCCTGAAGATCCGGCCCTGTTTGAGCACCCCTTCGCGGCCTTGGTCGGGGATGGCGAGCTCAAGCCCTTAAGCGACGCGGCCATTGAGCAGCTCCGCCGATACCTCACCTACGGCGGGTTTCTGCTCATCGACGACGCCACGGGCCTCAAACGTTCAGCCTTTGACGACAGCGTGCGTAAGCTCATCGGCCGGCTCTTCCCCACACGGTCGCTGTTTCCGCTGCCTTCAGACCACGCGATCTTCCGCAGCTTCTTCCTCATCAACCGCCCCGTGGGCCGCGTGGCGCTGTTTGACCACGTCGAGGCCGTGAGCCTGGGCGAGATCACGCCGCTGGTGTACTTTCGTAACGATCTCTCCGGCGCGCTCTCTCGCGGTGCCGACGGTCGCGGCACCTACCCCTGCACCCCCGGCGGCGAGAACCAGCGCCGCGAGGCCGTGAAGCTGGCGGTGAACCTGGTGATGTACGCGCTCACCTCCAACTACAAACAAGATCAAGCCCACGTCGCTGAGCTGATGAAGGAGGGTCGGCTGTGAGCCTCTGGTGGTGGCTCGGCGGTGAGGTTGGCCCAGACGCCGCCTTGACCTTCACCACGCCCGGCTGGCTGTTTGGCCTCGCCGCGGCGGCCGCGATGGTCACCCTCTTTGTCACCTGGCGAGACGCCCGCCGCTTCCCGCCCGTCGGCGTTGAGCTTCTGTGTCTGGCGCTGGCCCTCTCCGTGGCCTGTTTTGCCGCCGCGGGCCCGGTGTGGGTGGAGCAGGCCGGTCACCGAGAGCCACCCCGCACGGTCCTGCTCATTGATGATAGCCGCTCCATGGGGGTGTTAGAGGCCGGTGAGCCCCGCGGCGCCCGGGCCTTGGCCGAGGTGATGGACCGTGTGCCTTCAGATCGTCTGGAGGTCTTCCGTTTTGGCCGCGAGCTGACGGCGGGGGGTGAGCCCAGCTTTGAGCAAGGCAGCACCGATCTCGCCCAGGCCCTTCGGGGCGTGAGCGAACGCTACGCCGGAGAGCGCCTCGCGGGCGTGATCGTGCTCACCGACGGCCTCGACCGTGGCGGGATGCGCGCACGTTACACAAACGAAGACAGCCCCGAGCCCCCGCGCCTGCCCGGCCCCTTGACCGTGTACCAAGCGGGGGTGCCCGGCGAGCTGGACGACGTGAGCGTGGTCTCGGTGAACGCCGGCGGCTTCGGCTTTATGCACAGCCCCTTCACCCTGGACGTCACCCTGGCCGCCCCGGGCTTTGAGGGCCGCAAGGTGCCCGTGAGCCTCACCCAAGACGGTCGCCTGCTCGCCCAGCGGGACGTGGCGCTTGGCCAAGACGGCGCGGGCAAGGTCAACTTCTCGGTGAAGCCCAACAAGTCGGGGCGTTTTGTGTACGAGGTCTCCGTCCCGGTGTGGGAAGGGGACGCGGTGCCCGGAAACAACACGATGCCCGTGGCGGTGCGTGTGGTCCGCGACCGCCTGCGGGTGCTCCAGGTCTGCGGATCGCCGAGCTTCGACCAGAAGTTCCTGCGCCTCTTCCTCAAACAAGACCCCGCCGTAGATCTCGTCAGCTTCTTCATCCTCCGCACCCACGAAGACACACGGTCGAGCTACGACGAGAAGGAGCTCTCGCTCATCAAGTTCCCTTACGAGCAGCTCTTCGCCGAAGACCTCGCGAGCTTCGACCTCGTCATCTTCCAGAACTTCGACTATCGACCGTATTTTCAGGAGCTCGCCGGGGAGCTTCTGGGCAACGTCGCCACCTTCGTGAAAGAGGGCGGCGCGTTCGTGATGATCGGCGGCGACCGCTCGTTTGACGAGGGCGACTACCAAGGCACCCCCATCAGCGAGATTCTGCCCGTCACCTTAGGCGCGGGCTCACCCCGCACAGACTCCGCGTCTTTCCAGCCCCGTCTCACCGGCCCCGGGCGTGTTCACCCCGTCACCCGCCTGCTCGGCGACGCCACAGAGAACGAGGCCTTGTGGGGCCGACTCTCGGCGTTGGACGGCCTGAACCTCAGCGCCGGCCCCGCGCCGGGCAGCGCCGTCTTGTTGAGCCACCCCACGCTGCGCACACAGAAGGGTGAGCCCATGCCCGTGCTCGCCGTGCGAGAGGTGGGCCGTGGCCGCACGATGGCGCTCTTGGGCGACTCCACCTGGCGCTGGATCATGGCAGAGGCCGCCTTGGGCCAAGGAAACCAGGCGTATTTACGCTTCTGGAAGAACACCATGCGCTGGCTGGTGAAAGACCCGGAAGGTGACCGTGTGCAGGTCGCCGCCGCCCGGGAGAACTTCTTGTTGGGCGAAGACGTGCCCCTCTCCGGTGCGTGTGCGCGACGTCGGCTTCGGCGGCGTCGAGGGCGCGGTCATCGAGGGCAGCGCCCAGTCCGGCGGCGAGGTGGTGACCTTCGACACCGTCACCGACAAGACCGGCGAGGCGCTCATCCGCCTGCCCGCCGAGCACCGCGGCCCCTGGCGCGTGAAGGTGAAGGCCACGAGCGCCGGCGGCGGCGCCTTGGGCGAGGGCGAGACCGTCTACGCCGTGACCGACCGCGACCCCGAGCTCGACGAGCTCAGCCCGGACGCGGCCTTCTTGGCGTTGCTCGCCCAGTCCGTCAGCGGCACCCACTACACCCCCGGCGCCTACGGCCCGCCCCAGCTCGACGCCGAGGCCGGCCGCCTCGTGCGTGAGGCCCGGGAGACCCCGCTCTGGGCCGCCCCGCTGTGGCCGACGCTCATCGGCGTGTTGACGAGCCTGAGCTGGTGGCTAAGGCGGCGGCGGGGGTTGAGGTGATTCGCCCTCCAGATCGGTTAAGCTCTGGGGGCTAGCCCGTCTGGGCCAAGCTCCGAGGTGCGCGTGAAGCTGGAGTGGCTCGAGGTCCTGGAGTTCCGCCATGTGACGCCTGGCGCCCGCATGGAGTTCGCCGACGGCGTGAACGTCATCATGGGCCGCAACGGCACCGGCAAGACCAACCTGCTCAAGCTGCTCGGCGCCTTGACGCGCTGGGACGTGAGCGCGCTGGAGAAGGAGCGGTTTCATGTGAAGTATGGGGCGAAGGCGGGGGAGCTGCGGCTGGAGGTGGAGCTCAAGAATGTGCCGCCGAGGCCGAGGTTTCGGGTGGGGATGATGGAAAAGATCGCCGAGGAGACGGACGAGGATTGGCTTGTGAGGGTGGTCGCAGGGGCTCCAACCATGAATGACCTTGGGCAAGTTCACGCCCCGGAGCCCAGAGTATGTGTGGGGTGAACAAAAGTAGCAATCCAATATTGGGGTGCCCGGAATTTCGCTGGCCGCGCTCGAAGTGCATGCTCTGCTGATTCCCAAGTTCGTCCCCTTCGTCTTCACGATGGCGGCCAGAACCAAGACAAGTTCATGCGCCAAATCTGTTATCGCGGCCGAGGTAGAATCGATGAGGACTGGACAATTTTTTCGTATGAATGATGGCGAGAAGAGTGATGGATTCTGCCCCGGTGGCGTAGTCGTAGTGGGGCTCGTATTCGACAGACCGATGGCTTACCTCACGGGTGAGATTCCAGTTCCCTAAGAGCCTGGCTTCACTCGGCGAACGGAGATGAAGATGTGTTGGAGGCTGATCTCGCGGAGGTCGCTCCTGAGTTGGCTGATGCAGCACAAACCCTTGGCCTGGCGAAGCTCCGTTTTTCCGATCCGCAGGACCGAACGAACAGTAGAATGGAGTTTACCAATCGACACCATGAAAGGCATCACCTTCAGGGCCATCCTCCCCAACGGCTCCGAGTTCGACCAAGACAAGCTCTCCTTCGGCCAGAAACGTATGCTCACCTTCCTCTGGTACGCCGCCGCGAACGAGCACGGCCCCATCATCGTCGATGAGCTCGCGAACGGCCTCCACCACGCCTGGATCCAGAAGTGTTTTGAGGTCATCGGCGAGCGTCAAGCGTTCCTCTCCACACAGAACCCGCTCATCCTCGACTTCTTAGACTTCACCTCCGCCGAGCACACCGCCCGCTCGATGGTGCGCTGCGAGGTGGGCGAGCGCGGCTGGCGTTGGGGGAATCTCAACACCGAGGAGGCCGAGCGCCTCTATCGCGCCTGTCAGGCGAACTTTATGCACGTCAGCGAGATCTTACGCTCGGAGGGGCTGTGGTGAGCGGCGTAGTCCTCGACGTTCGTGCGCTCACTGAAGACAAAGATGGCCGGGTGATTCAGGCGGTGCTCGCCCGCTCGTTGGAGCCGCTGCAGCCGGGATATCGCCGCGACGCCGTGCGATTTAGCCCCGCGACCCCAGAGGCGGCCCAGGCCGCGCGGGCGAACGTTTGGAAGGCCAAAGCGACGGAAGGAAGCGCCGGGCAGCGGAAGGCGCTAACGACCGTCGTGCGTGAGGTCATCAACTTCTTGCTCCAACCCGGGCCGCGCTGTGTGGTCTTCTGGCACGTCGACGCGGACAAGCCCTGGAGCGCGCGGGCCCAGAGTGAGAACGCCGCGCGCTTCGCCAAGGACGTGCTTGAGAACGTCAGGCTCGGCCTGGAGAACGAGGCGCGACGCCGTGGCAACCTGAACTCCGAAGCCCTCCTAAGCCGCATCATCCTCGTCTTGCCCTGCGCCGCGATCGAGTCGTGGCTTTACCTCAACCATGACGTGCTTCGTGACCACGCCCATCAGCATGGATTACAGTCCGAGGTCGAGGCCCTGATCGCGCGCTGTGGAGAGCACGGATTTGATGAGGTCGAAGGCGTGAAGTGGTGCACGAAGGTGGAGGACTTCGCGAACCTCACCCTCGCGCAGCGATTCAAGCCCGAGCACGCCCGGACCGAAGCCCGTCCTACCGCGCGTTCTTGGACGGGCTCATCGCGCACGGTGAGCTACGCGGTGATGGCCCAGGCCACCTACCGCTGACCCTCACGCCACATCATACCGCGCAAACTCCATCGTGAACTGCCCACGACCCTTCGTCATGCTGCGCAGCACGGTGGTGTAGCCCAACAGCCGATCCAGCGCGCAGTCACACTGCACAGACGACACGTCGCCCATGCTCGTGGTGCCGTGGATCAGCGCGTGGCGGGACTGGAGGTCGCCGAGCACGGCGCCCAGGGTGTCGTCGGGGGTGACGACCTCCACCTTCATGATCGGGCGCAGGACGAGGCCGCCGGCGGCCTGGAGGCTCTTACGCACGGCCTCGGCGGCGGCGACTCGCACGGCTTGGGGCGACGACGACGGGCCGAAGAGCTCGATCTCGTGCAGGGTGACCTCGACGTCTTGCAGGGGGCTGCCGTCGACCACACCGGCGATGGCGGCGTCTTTGGCGCCTAACATCGCCGCGTCGGCGACGGCTTGGGTGACCGGCGCGCCCTCGGGCTTGAAGCTGGGTTTGCCCACAAACTTGATGCCTTCGCCGCGGTTGAGGGGGCGCACAGACGCCTTCGCCCCGGCCTTGAGCTCGATGGTCTTGGTGTCGGCCTCGATCACGCGGTGGAACAGGGCCTCGGCGCTCCCGTCGCCTGCGATGGTCTCACGCACGACCACGTCGGGGCGGCCCACACGCACCTCAAGGCCAAACTCACGCTTGAGGCGCTCAAAGGTGATCTGCAGGTGAAGCTCACCCATGCCGCGCAGCACCCGCTGGCCGGTCTCTTTGTCCTCTTGCAGCTTGAGGGTCGGGTCCTCCTCTTGGATCTTGCCCAAGGCGTCGAGGAGCTTCTCTTCATCTTTGGAGGCCATGGGCTCGATGGCCAGGCCGAGCACGGGCTCACGGGCCTCGATGCGGGTGAGCATCACGGGGTGCGCGGGGGCGCAGATGGTGTCGCCGGTGGTGACGTAACGAAGCCCGGCCATGAGGATGATCTCCCCGGCCCAGGCGTCGTCGATGCGGGTCTTCTTGGCGGCGTCTACGTCAAACATGCGCGCCACACGCTCTTTCTTGAGGGGCTCGCTCCCGGCGATGAGCACCTCGTCGCCCGGGGAGAGGTGGCCGCGGTACACCCGGGCGAAGACGTGGCGGCGGCCCTCCCAGAGCTGCACCTTAAACGCCACGGCGGCGAAGGGGCCCGCCGGGTCCATCTCGACGATCTCTTCCCCTTTGGCGGTGGCGCCGAGGGAGGCCGGGCGGTCGAGCGGCGCGGGCAGGAGCGCGATGACGCCGTCGAGGAGCGGCTGCACGCCGAGGTTCTTGAGGGCCGTGCCGCCGAAGCAGGGGTTGGCTTTGCCGAGCAGGGTGGCCTTACGCAGGGCCGCCCATAACGCCTCGGCGGAGGGCTCCTCCTCCATCATCACCTGCTCTTCGATCTTGGCGTCGACTTCAGCGCAGGCCAACAAGAGGCTCTCGCGGTGCTCGGCCAAGGACGCCCAGGTGTCCTCGTCGCAGGGCTCGGTGATGACCTGCTCGCCGCTCTCTCCGGCGAAGCGGATGCGCGTCTTCTCGATGAGGTGAATCACCGCGCCTTCGCTGGGCAGGGGCACCACGACGGGCACGGGCTCGGCCTTCAGGCGCTGGCGGATGGTGTCCATCGCCCGGCCAAAGTCGGCGCCGGGGCGGTCCATCTTGTTGATGAAAAACATCGCCGGGACGCCGAACTTGGAGCGCTGGCGCCACACCGTCTCGGTCTGGGGCTCTACGCCGCGCACGCCGTCGAGCACGACCACGGCGCCGTCGAGCACACGCATCGAGCGCTCAACCTCGATGGTGAAGTCGACGTGTCCGGGGGTGTCGATGACCTGGATGAGGTGGCCTTTCCAGGGGCATTTGGTCACCGCGGCGGTGATCGTGATGCCGTGGGCTTGCTCCTCCGCCATGTAGTCCATGTGCGCTTCGCCGTTGTGAACCTCGCCGATGCGATGGCTCGCCCCGGTGAAGAACAAGAGCCGCTCGGTGAGCGTGGTCTTGCCGGCGTCGATGTGGGCGGCGATGCCGATGTTGCGGACGTTGGAGAGGTCGGGGGCTTTGGCCATGGCTTCCTCGAAGGCAGGGCTGCCCACTATTCGATAGGGCGGCCACGTTCAAGCGCGGCGGCGCGCTCTCACAGCCCCCAGCTCAGGCCGAGGCTCGCGGACCACTGGTCTGCGGGCTGTAGAGTTGTGTATTCCGTGCCCATTCGGGAGCGCAGGGCCGGGGTGAGCAGGTTCTGCAGCTTCACCTGGGCGGTGAACCCCCGGGGCAGCCCGGCGCTGGCCACCAGATCGAGGCGGTGAACGGGCAGCTCATAGGCGTCCGGCAGACCGGCGACGCCGACCTGGTCGATGCGGGGGCCGGAGACGTTGTACAGAAGCGCGGCGTTGAGGCCCCGATCGACGTCTTCATAGCTGAGCTGGGCGTTCACGACGTAGGGCGATTGGCCCTGGAGCGGGCGCTCGGTGGAGGTCTGTGTGCCGTCTAAGCCCGTGAGGTCCACCCGCGAGCGGATGAGGGACACGTTGCCCGCGGCGTAGAGGTTTGGCACCCAGGGGATCGCCCGCCGGGCCTCGAGCTCGACGCCGAGGTTGTTCGCTGAAGGCGCGTTGGCGAAGCTGCGCGTCTGGTCGCTCCCGGGGATGACGACGCTCTCGATGGGGTCCACAAACCGTTTGTAGAACACCGCCAACGACACGCTCTCGCCGGGCGCCGGGTAACGCTCCAGGCGCGCGTCGACGTGGTGAATCAGCCCCCGCTGCAGCTCGGGGTTGCCCTGAATCGCGCGGTTGGCCACCACCTCGTAGTAACGCACCTCGCTCAGCTCACGCAGGTCGGGGCGGCTCACCGTCTTTGCGTAAGACACACGAACCTTCTGCGCCTCACCCAAATCATAGGCCGTGTTCACCGCGGGCAAGAGGTCGGTCGTGCGCAGCGTCGTGGTGGAGGAGGCGTCCGTCGGGTCTACAGAGAACAGCTTGTAGGACTGAACCTCTTGGGTAGAGCGCTCCAGGCGCGCGCCGCCGACGACGCTCAGCCGCTCGCCCACGGGCACCGTGGCCATGAGGTACACGGCCTCTTGGCGCTGCTGGGCGGTGTAGTCGTCGCTCTCGGCGCTCGACTCCTCAAGGCGGATCTGATCGGCGTTGATGTGCTCTTTGGTGAACCACTGATCGGACTCAAGCCCGACGAGGTCTTGGGCGTTGTCGATCTTGTAGCCCAGACGACGAAGCTCAGAGGCGCGGGATTTTTTGGTCATCCACAGCCCACCCTTGAGCGTCAGCTCGGTCTCGCCCAATTGAACGGGCGCGGTGAGATCAAACGCGCCGTCGTGGCTCTCGTCGACCATGCCGCCGTAGTACCGTAAAAACCGCCCCTGTTTGGGGTGCATCACCCAGTCGCCGTCGGTCTCTTGAAGGGTGGACCACTCCAGGCGGTCGGGCTCGGCGCGGGTGGCCTTGGCGTAGCCGTAGCGCCAATCGACGATGAGGCCCTCGCCGATGGGGTGGTGGCCGGTGACCTGCTCGTAGAGGAGCTGACGCTCGATCCAACGAGAGCGGTAGGTGCGGGACAAGGCGCCCTCTTCAGCGTCAAAGCCCTCTTGCAGCCGCTCGGACTGGTCTGTGTTGCGGTTGAGGGCGCTTGTGATCACGATCTCTTGATCGTCGCCCCACAGCGCGCTCGTGGTCACGACGCCGCCGAGGCGCACGTTGCGCTCCACCTCCTCAAAATCGTAGCGCTCATACACCTGGAGCCCGTCGCTGCCCAAGGCGTACCAGCTGCGCTGATAGCGGTTGAGATCCCAGCTCTGACCGTAGGTGATGGCCGCCAGGCCGCCCAAGGTGAGCCCGCCCAGCGTCACGCTGTCGCCGCCGCTCACCGAGAGCCCGGCGTCGGGGGGCAAAGTGCGCGGGTTCATCACGAAGCGGTTGGGCAAGGACTCCCCGAAGGCCTCAAGCTCCTCCTCGCTGTAGCCCTCGACGAACATGTTGCCCGTGGTCAGCGCCTTGTCCGCCGTGGCGATGCCCAGGGGCAAGGCCCGGCTGCCGTCGTCGCGCCCCGTCCAGTCTTTTGCGCCGCCGGGGGCCATAAACCCGGTCTGGCCGGTCACACCCTGGGTAAATCCGCCGGAGAGGCCGATCTTGAGCATCGGCTCGGCGGGGGCTCTGCGGGTGCGAAGCGACAGCACGCCGCCGCCGAACTCGCCGGGCATGTCCGGTGAGTAGGATTTTTGTACGATGACCGCCTCTAACATCGAGGCCGGGAAGAGGTCGAGGGGGACCACCCGGCGCTCGGGCTCGGGGGACGGCAACGACGAGCCGTTGAGCAGGGTGGAGGAGTATCGTTCACCCAGACCCCGCACATAGATGTAGCGCCCGCCGACCAAGGTGAGCCCCGTCACACGCTGCAGGGCCGAGGCCGCGTCTGAGGCGCCGGAGCGGGCCATCTCTTCAGCGCCGAGCACGTCGTTCACCGTGGCCGCCTCACGCCGCTCGTCCAAGAGCGCGGCGGTGCCCCCCTCCACCCGGGGCGCGGAGACGACCCAGTCGGCCAAGCTGAGCCCGGCGGGGCGCAGGCTGAGGCTCAGGGGCGCGGCGTCGGGGGCGGCGGTGACGGTGAGCGTCGCGGCGCTGTAGCGGGCGTGAACGATGGAGAGCTGGTGCTCCCCGGCGGGCAGGGTGAGGGTGAAGCGGCCTTGGGCGTCGGCGAGGCCCTCGGCGTCTTGGCCCCGGGCGTAAATTCGCGCGTCGGCGACGGGCTGCCCCGTCTCGGCGTCGAGGATCACGCCGCTCACGGTGACCAGCACGGCGTCTACGGCGGCGCGCTCTGTGAGGGGCGGGGCCTCGATCGCCGCGGCGGTGATCTGGCCGCCGGAGACGGTGAGCAGCGCCTCTGTGTCGAGTCCAGGGGCGACGGCGGTGATTGTGGACCAGCCGGGGCCCACGATCGAGACCTCACCCGGCGCGCAGTCCACCTCAAAGGCGCCTTGGGCGTTTGTCTGTGTGGGTTGGCCGCAGACGGTCAGGGCCAGGCCCGCCGCCGCGGCGCCGCCCTCCTCAAACGCCCAGCCGATCACCCGCCCAGAGGGATCCGCCCAGGCGAGGCCAGGGAGGCCGAGCAGGCCCAACAGCACCCCGCTCAGCCGCATGAGCCCTCCGCGAGACAGGCGGCCAAGGCCGCGCGGAGCTGGGTGGCGCGCTGGAACACCTTGGGATCTTGAATGTACTTGAGCAGCGCCTCGGCCTGTTTGGCCTCGCCGAGCCGCATCCAGGCATACGCCAAGCCGTAGGCGACCTCGTCCTCTTCGACGAGGCCGAGCCGTGTGGCCCGAGGGGTCAAGGCCGCCGCGCGCTCAAAATCTTCAGCCTCCAACAGCAGGCCCAGACGTTGACGGGTCTTTGTGGGGCCGTCGGGCACCTCGCCGTTGAGACGCAGCGCGCGGTCGAGCTGGCCCGCGCGGCGAAAACACTCGGCGGCCTCCACCGCGAGCTCGGGGCGACGGGACGAGGCCGACTGTAACACGAGCCCGGCGGAGAGCGGCTGTTCGAGGGCGAGGTAGGTCTTCGCCAGGGCGAGGGGCACACGCTCATCCTCGGGGAAACGTAGGCGGGCCTCCTCCAACAAAGCGGCGGCGCGGGCGTCTTGGCCGCCGCCGCGCAGGGCTTCAGAGAGCAGGATCCAGCGATCAGCCCCAGCCCCCTCGGCGCGGAGGAGGAGCTGCGCCCGGGCGAGCGCCTCTTGAGACAGGCCGAGCTCAATGAGCAAGAGCACCTGCTGCTCGGCCATTCGGAGATCGTCGGGCACGGCCTCAGCGCCTTGGCTCAGGGCGTCCCAGGCCCCGGCGGTGTCGCCCAAGGCCCGGTGCGCCTGGGCCCGCAGGAGCCACGCCGCGCCCATCGTGTCTAAGGCCGCTCGGTCTGTGTTGAGTGTGCTGAGCGCGCTCTCTGGCGCGTCGGCCTTGAGCTCGGCCTGGGCGAGCATGAGGCGCAGGTTTGGGTCGGTCGCGCCCTCTTTGAGCGCTTGGTGTAAGAGCTTCGCGGCGTCTGCCCAGCGCTCCTCATGCCGCGCGATGAGCCCGAGCTGGGTAAAGTAGCGGGCGCGGTCGAGGTGTTTGTCGTTGGGATCTACCTCGGCCAAGGCGGCGGCGGCTTTGTCCCAGCGCCCATCGGAGATGAGCAGGGCGGCCAAGGCGAGGGGGTCTACGTCGTCGGTGGGGCGCTCGGCGTAGAGCGCGCCGCCGGAGAGCGCGAGCGCCAACACGAGGCTGAGGCCATAGCGCCACAGTCGTTTGTGCATCAGCCGCTCAGCTCAAAACGTACGGTCTGTGTCACCGAGACGGTCACCGGGCGGCCCTCGTAGGTGGCGGGCTCAAAGCGCCAGCCGCGCACGCTCGTCACCGCCGTCTCCTCAAACACGCCGGGCGGCGTGGCCTCCTGCACCTGCACGTCTTGCACGGCGCCGTCCGAGCCCACCCGCAGGCGCAGCACGACGTAGCCGGTGATGCCTTTGGCGCGGGCCTTCGCGGGGTACGCCGCGGGCTGGCGCTCGATGGCCTGGGGCGGGCTGTCCACGGAGTCTTCAGTCATCACGACGTCGCCGACGTCGCCCACGGCGTCTTGACCAGCGCCTAAGTCCACCTCACCCAACCCCAAGAGGGAGAGGTCGAGCCCGGCCAAAGAGGCGCCCTAAGGCCGGCGCGGGCGGGGCGGCGTTGGCCTTGGGCTTGGCTTTGGGCGGCGGGGTGGGGCGCGGCGGCGGTTTGGGCGGATCTTTGGGCGGCGGCGCGAGCTCGGTCACCGCAGAGGCCGCGGACTCGGGGGCCTCGGGTGCGGTCGAGGCGAGGCTGAGGTTCAACAGCGTCATGCCCACGAGGCCGAGAGCGGCGCTCAAACCACCGACCAGGCGGGCGCGGCGGGACTCCGCGGCGGAGTCTGCGAGGGCAAGATCCCGCACAGTGGGCGTGGCGAGCATCGTCCGAGCTGAGGCGTTCATCCTTCCTCCTGCTGGGTGATCACGCCGACGTGGGCGGCCCCGGCGAGGCGGCAGCGGTCGATCACCTCGATCAAGGTCTGGGCGGGGATGCTGCGGTCGGCGACGACGAGCACCGTAGGGTCGGCGAGGCCGCTGAGCTGCTCCCGGACGCGGCTCTCCAGCATCCAGGTCTTGACGGGCAGCTCATCGACGTAGACCCGCTCGGCCTGATCGATGTACACCCGCAGGGCCTTCGCCGGGGCGGCGATCTGGCTCTTGGCGCCGGGGCGCTCGAGATCGAGCTTCATGTCTTTGGTGAAGCTCGTCGTCACCATGAAGAAGATGAGCAACAAAAACACCACGTCGATGAGCGGCGAGATGTCGAGATCGACGCGGCTGTCTTTTTTCTCACGCAGGCGTCTCATCGGGCCTCCTCGGCGAGCCCACGCAGGATCTGCTCCAGCTCATCGAGCTGCTCCCGGCGCCGGGCGGCGCGCTGGTCCATGAGCTTGGCGGCGATGGCGCCGGGGATGGCCACGGTGAGCCCGAGCTGGGTGCTCACCAGAGCCTCCGAGATGCCCCCGGCGATGCCGCCGGAGCGGCTGAACATCGTCATCGTCGCCAAGGCGTCGAAGGTGGTGATCATGCCCGTCACCGTGCCCAAGAGGCCCAACAGCGGCGCGACCCCGACGAGGGTGGCCGAGAGCGACGCGCCTTGGCCGAGCGCGTCCCGCAGGGCGCCGAAGTGTTGGGTGAGGGTCTCCTCTAAGGCGTCGTGGCCGATGGCCAAAGAGGCGACGCCGAGACGGAGGGCGCGCTGGATCGGGCCGTCACCCGGCACGGCCTCGCCGCGCTGGGCACGATGCACGAGCTGGCGCAGGGGCAGCTTGGGCGCGCCCCGAGTGCGAAACCAGCGCTCCCCGAGCGTCCACCACAAGAGCGCCGCCACGATCACCAGGGGCAGCGTGACGTCGCCGCCCGCGATCCAGAGGCCTCTGAGGGTGTCGAGGGTGGCGTGCATGGGGCTCCGGCGGTTCCTTCTCCATGTCGCCTCGTGAAGTGACGTCGGCCGCGCGCCTTGTGACGGCGCGGTGACCGCGCGGCGACTTGACGCGGTCAGAGGGTGAGCGGGTTAAGGGGGGACGCTCGGAGGCTCAGCATGGCGTCGAAGCAGGATCGGATCGCGGAGAAGGCTCGGGCGCGTAAGAAGGCCCGGGACAGGGATCGCCACCGCGTCGCGGCGTCGCGGCGCCAGCACATGAACAAGGTGCGCGACATCTCCGTTGAGGAGGCCGCCGCCTGGCCCTTGGCCGAGTGTTACGTCGGCGACAAGTGGCACGAGGACGGCGCGCGGGTCCCGGCGATCTTTGTGCGAAAGCACCCCTCAGGCCGGGTGATGGCGGCGTCGATGGACGTCGATCTCGCCGAGCAAGGCATCGTAGACCTTGAGCTCTGGGCCCTGCAGACCGTCAACGAGCTCAACATGAAGCTCGCCGCGCTCGCTCAAGACACGCCGCTCCTCGTCGTGCCCGCCGAGCTCGTCGTGCGCATCGCCCGTGTGGCGTACGCGCATGGTGTCAAAGAGGAGTACGACCAGCCTGAGGAGTGGGCCAAGGTCGAGCAGCTCTTTGGTGACGTCACCCCCGGCGCGGGCACCCCCGACGTTCGCGCGGGCCGGGGAGGGGACGAGGGTGGCGCTGCCGCCACAACCGCCACCAGCGCCGAGCCCGAGGGCCTGTGGGGCAAACTCAAGGCTCGGCTGGGGTTCTGACCGAGGCCCCGCTCAGTCGGCGTAGATCGTGGTGTCGCCGCCAGAGGTGAACACCTCCACGCGGATCGTCGCCGCGCCGCGCTGGGCGACGTAGGCCGCGCCCGAGGCGTAGGCCACGTCAAAGCCAAGATCCTGAATGTCCATGGCGTACTCAGGATCGCCGACGATGGTGAGGTCGTAGTCGAGGCCGTAGGGCAGGGTGAGCACGTTGTCACCGGACCAGGTCTCGATGCGGATGCGCGCGTTCTCGTAGGGCCAGATGGCGATGACGTTGTCGCCGGACTCGGCGTAGGCGTCGATCTCGCCGATGAGCCCTTCGCCACGAACGCTCGACGCGGTGACGAGGTGGGTGCCCTCCAGATACTCCAAGTGCGCGTGGCCGCTGGCGATGGCGACGTCGAGGCTCAAAAACTCGGGGGAGCGCACGTCGAAGTCAACGCCCGCGCGGTTCTCGGTGGAGCGGCTGTTGAGGCTGACCACCTCACCCTCCGCTGTGGCCGTGTACGAGTTGCCGTCGAGGCGGTCTTGGGCTTTGTCGGTGGCGATGGCCGTTCCCCAGCTCGTGACCTTCACCTCAAGCCCCGAGCCGACGGCGCCTCCGACGACGGTGAGGTCGGAGTGGTCAAGCTGGGCGAACAGCGCCGCGTAGTCGCCGTCAAACACGATGGTCTCGGTCACCTCGTTCGTCTCGCAGGCCAAAAAGACGAAGGGCAGGGGGAGGAGGGTGACGAGGCGGCGGAAGTTGGTCATGGTCGCTCCAGGTTCGGGCCCGCGACGAGGCGCCGGCGCTCGGCATTCACGGTGAGCTTACAGGTGCTCAATGCTTGCCGCGTTCATCCGCACAAGACAAGGAGAAGGGTCGGATTCACCTGGAGCGCGCAGATGTCGTTGAACCTCGCCCGGCTGGGCCCCTTCGTGCTGGAGGAGGTCATCGGCTCTGGCGGCATGGGGGAGGTGTGGCGCGGGATGCACCAGGCCCGGGCGATGCCCGTGGCGGTGAAGATCCTGCGCGGTGAGATCGCGCGTAAACCCGCGTATCGGCGCGCGTTCTCCAGCGAGGTGCGCGCGGTCGCCCGGCTGCAGCACCCGCACATCGTCACGGTGTTTGATCACGGTGAGGTCAGCGAGGCCGAGGCTGAAGGCCTCGCGAGCCGCGGCGTCGGCGCCGGATCGCCGTGGTTGGCGATGGAGCTGTGCGGCGGAGAGCCGCTGATGCGTTTTCGTGGGCGCCTGAGCTGGGAGGAGCTCTACGGCATGCTCCTCGCGCTTCTGGACGCCTTGGCCCACGCCCACGCCCGGGGGCTGGTGCACCGGGATCTCAAGCCTGGAAACGCGCTTTATGGCGGCGAGGCGCTCAAGCTCTTGGACTTTGGCCTGGCGGTGATCCCCGATGAGGAGCGCCCGGGCGGCCCCAAGGCCGTGTTCGGCACCGCGCCGTACATGGCGCCGGAGCAGTTCTGGGGCGACCCTCAGCTCTGCGGCCCCTACACAGACCTCTACGCCTTAGGCGCCTTGGCCTGGACCTTGGCCTGCGGTGAGCCCCCCTTCGGCCTCAAGTCCGACTTTCAGACCTTACGCGAGGCCCACCTGCACGGCGCCTTGCCCAGCTTTGAGCCGCGGGTGCTCCTGCCCGACGGCTTTGAGCCGTGGGTGCGCCGTCTGTTAGAGAAGGAGCCCCAACGCCGGTTTCAGCGCGCCGCCGACGCCGCCTGGGCCCTGCGGGGCTTAGCGCCCACACGCGCTCGGGTGAGCCCCATCGAGGGCGGGCTGGACCTGCCGACCTTGAGCTGGTCGGAGACGCCGACCACCCCCGCCGAGCCCAAAGGCGCTGAAGACCACGAGCCGCTCACGCTCTCTGCGGAGGCGCTGATTGAGCTCGACCGCCCGCCGACGCCGCTGGACTGGCGCCGCCCCGAGGTGACCGTTCGAAAGGGCCTCGCCGCCTCGGGCCTCGGGCTGTTTGGCCTGCGGGAGATCCCGCTCGTGGACCGGGAGTGGGAGCGGGACCAGCTCTGGCGGGCGCTGCTGCGCGCGGAGTCCGGTCAGCCGACGGTGGCGTTGTTGCAGGGCCCCGCGGGCAACGGCAAGAGCCGCCTCGCGCGCTGGCTGTGTGAGCGGGCGCATGAGCTCGGCGCGGTGGAGGTGGTCAGCGCCACCCACAGCCCCCAAGGTGGGCCCACCGACGGCGTGATCTATGGTTTGGGGCGCCATCTGCGCTGCGTCGAGCACCCCCGAAGCCTGGTAATCCGCCGGGTTCGTGACGCGCTGCGCCGCCAATCCAACGAGAGCGAACGACAGGCCCAGGCCCTCGCCGAGCTGATCCGCCCGGCCACCCAAGAGGAGCTGAGCGCGGGCCTCGTCGCCGTGCGTCTGGGCTCACGAAAAGAGCGGTTTGATCTGCTCGCTGGGTTCTTCGCGGGCTTGGCCCGAAAACGCCCGGTGATCCTACGTTTGGAGGACGTGCAGTGGGGCCACGCCAGCCTCGCTTTTGCGCTCAGCCTCATCGAGACCCAGCCCGACGCGCCGATCCTCGTGTTGATGACCGCGCGTGAGGTGCCGCCGGAGTCCCCCGAAGGCCGCCTGATGGCCCAGCTCTTGAGCACCCCCGGCGCCGCCCGGGTGCCGCTGGGGCCCCTGGCGCCGGGATATCGCGCCGAGCTCGTGCAGCAGCTCCTCGATTTAGACGGTGAGCTGGCCCGGCAGGTGGACCAGCGCAGCGCCGGGAACCCTCTGTTTGTGGTGCAGCTCGTCGGGGATTGGGTGCAGCGTGGGCTTCTGGAGCCCGGTCCCGGCGGTTTTCGCCTGCGCCCCGAGGCTCAGGCGAGCCTGCCCGATGACCTGCACGGCCTCTGGAGCGCCCGCGTCGAGGGCCTGCTGGGGCAGCTCGACCCCAAAGAGGAGCGCGCGCTGGAGCTGGCCGCGGCCTTGGGCGTCACCGTCACCCCAGAGGAGTGGCGCGACGCCTGCCACATCGGCGGCGCCTGGGCCTCTCATCGCCTCGTGGACGCGCTCCTGGGCGCGGGCCTGGCCGAGCCCGACCCCGACGGCCCCGAGAGCGGCTGGAGCTTCGTGCATGTGTGGCTGCGCGAGAGCCTGTTGCGCCGGGCTGAAGAGGCCGGGCGTCTGGGGGACCACCACCGGGCCTGCGCGGCGATGCTCTCGGCGCGGCCACGGCGCGGCGCGGCCTTGGAGCTGCGTTTAGGACGCCACCTCGCCGCGGTGGGAGATCACGAGGCCTGCCTCGCGCCGCTGGCCCGGGGCGCCTGGGGCTGTGTCATCGACAGCGAATATTTGGAGGCGGAGAACGCCTTGGCCGAGCGAGACCGGGCGGTGGAGGCCCTGGGGCTGCCTCTGGAGGATCCGCGCCGCGGGGAGGGCGCGCTGATGCGCGCTCGGGTGGCCCGCCGCTTGGGAGATCACGCCGCCTGCGCCCGCTACGCGATCCTCGCCGAGCGCTCGGCCCGGGCCGCCGGGGGCGGAGTTCGGCTCAGCCAGGCCCTTCGGGAGCGCGCCCGGGTGGCCGACCATGTGGGAGATCGCCGCGTCGCGCTGCGCCTGCTCGCCGAGGCCGAGTCTGTGGCGGATGCCGCCGGGGACGAGCTCGCCGTGGCGTGGTGCCGCCGCGACCGCGCCCGTGAGCTGCTCGCTGAAGGCCAGCTCGCCGAGGCCGAGGCGCTCTTTGGTGTCGCGGCCACGGTGTTTGAGCGCGCCAGCGAGGTGTTCGGCTTGGGCAACTGCCTGGAGGGCCTCGCCACGGCGCGATCGTTGGCCGGAGACAGCGCCGAGTGCCTCGCCCTGTGTGGCCTGGCGGAGGAGGCCTACCACCAGTCGATGCAGGTGCAGGAGATCGCGCACAGTCTCGTGGGTTTGGGCACCCTGGCGGCGCTCTGTGGGCGCCACGAGGAGGCCCTGGGCCTGTTTGAGCGGGCCCTAGACCGACTGCGCGCCATCGGCAGCGCCGCCACAGACGAGGCGCGGCTTGGGCTCGCCCGTGCCCTGGCCGCCCGTGGAAGGGTAAAAGCCGCCGAGCGGATGATGACGGAGCTGGCTGAAGAGCACCGCGCCGCCGGTCGGCCGGGCTGGTGGGCGCGGGCCGAGGCCGAGCGCGCCCGTCTCGCCGCCGAGCGCGCCAAGTTTGACGAGGTGCAAGACGCCTTGGTGAGCTGCGCCGAGGGCCTCAACGCCGTTCATCTGAACGACGTGGCCGTCTCCGCCGCCGCCAGCCGCGTCGCTGAGCTGGGCCGCGCCGCCGGAGACGCCGCCGTGGTGGCCCTCGCCGCGCGCATCGCCGAGGTCACCAGCGCCGAGCACCCCTCGGGGCGGGTGCCGGTGTTGGGCTAACGGCGGCGACGCGGCTCAGCGCCCGGCTTTGGCCTGGGCCGCGGAGATTAGGCTGTCGCGTTTGGCCGCGGCGCCGTCCTCAAGCTGCTTCGCCTTCTTGTTCGCCTCACGCTCAAGCTGGGTGGCCTTTTGTTCAGACTCAGAGACCAGCTTGTCGGCGGCTTTGTCGGCGGCGGCTTTGGAGATGGGGTCGGCGCCTTTGGCCTCTTGGCGCAGCTTCTTGGCCTGGTTTTTGGCCTCGGCCCGGAGCTTGTCAGCGGCGGTCTTGCCCTCTGCGCGCAGCTTGTCGGCGGCGACGGTGGCCTCGGCGACGAGCTTGTCACCCTGGAGCTGGGCGGCGGCGAGGGCCTGATCGATGGCGGCGTCTACCTGCTCCATCACGGCCTCTTTGGCGACGTCGAGCTGGGCGGTGGCCGCGGACTTGAGGTCGTCTACGAGGGCCTCCCCGGCGCCATCCAAGGACAGGCTCACCTTGGGATCGGCCGCGGTGCCGCCGATCTTCACCAGCACGTCGGCGTCGCCTGCGGCCCCGCCCAGACGGCTGGCCAAGGCGGTGTTGCTGAGCTG